>NZ_JBVHQF010000005.1:252545-535329 GCF_055567555.1 Streptomyces sp. NPDC026522 | reverse complement strand
CCGGAGTGGACGGGGTATCAACTTCTGGCGTTGATTTTTGGCACGCTGTTGAGTTCTCAAGGAACGGACGCTTCCTTTGTACTCACCCTCGCGGGTTTTCCTCCGGGCGCTTCCTTCGTTTCCAACCCTACCAGATCATTTCCGCGCCCTGCTTCTCGGAAGTCGCAGTCGGCGGGATTTGAATTCGGTGGCCGTTGGGGGCCTGTGCCTTTCGGCGCTCCACCACGTTAGCGCTTTTCCCCCGGGGCTCATAATCGGGCCGTCGGATTCGAATTCGGGCATGCCGAAATCGTCCCCGCCAGGGGTAAGTCGTAGGTAGTGGATTTCGCCGCTCCGGGAGTCTGCGAACGCAGGACCCGTTCAAGCGGCTCGGGCTACGTTAGGCGTCCGCCGGGGCCGAGTCAAGTTCGGCGGCGGCGTGGCGCGTGGGCGCGGTAGGGGCTGACCGTGGGGTCGTGGGTGATCCAGAAGCGGTACGGATGGTCCGCGCCGGCGCCGCCCACTCCCGTGCGGGGTCCGCTGCTCACCAGGTCGGGCGGGGTGGGTGCGCCAGTGAGCAGGGACAGTGGGGAGTCGGGGCCGTCGCAGAGGTCGGTGCCGTCCAGGGAGCGGTCGATGTCGAGGGCCGTGGCCAGGCGGGCCGGGCCTTTGGCGAGTTCTCGGTCGTTTCTGGCGGAAAGCCGACGTTTGCGGGCCAGGTCGGCGCCCAGGGTGATCTCGCCGGCGCGGATGAGGACACCGCTCGCGTGGTCGCGCGGGCCGCACACCAGGTTGAGGCTGAACCACATGCCGTAGATGAAGTAGACGTACGCGTGTCCGGGCGGCCCGAACATCGACGCGTTGCGCTGGGTGCGGCCGCGGTAGGCGTGGGAGCCCGGGTCGGCCTCGCCCTCGTACGCCTCCACTTCCGTGATGCGTAGTTCGAGGGGGCCGTCGGCCGTGCGCCGGACCAGGGTGCGGCCGAGCAGGTCGGGGGCCACGGTGAGGACCGGGCGGTCGAAGAAGGACCGGGGCAGGGGCGTACGGTCGGGTCGCGCGCTCATCCGGTCGAGCGTACTGGAGGTCGCGCGCGGGCAACCGGGGCCTAGGGTTCCGCGTTTGTAGGGGTGATCACCCGAGGGTCGGGGTCATCGCCAGAGCCTTCACATCACAGAGCTTCAAAGGGGAGTCAGAGCATGGGGTTCAGGAAGCTGTTCGCGGCGCTGGGTGCCGGTGGTGCCTCGGTGGACACCGTCATCACCGAGCCGAACGTCGTCCCGGGCGGGATCGTCCAGGGCGAGGTCCGGATCCAGGGCGGTTCGGTCGAGCAGCAGATCGAGGGGCTGTCGGTCGGGCTCCAGGCGCGGGTGGAGGTGGAGGGCGGCGACCAGGAGCACAAGCAGGACATCGTCTTCGCGAAGCAGCGGCTGGGCGGTGCGTTCCAGGTCCAGCCGGGTGCGCTGCACGTGGTGCCGTTCGGGCTGGAGATCCCGTGGGAGACGCCGATCACCCACTTCGAGGGTCAGCACCTGCGGGGGATGAACATCGGGGTGAGCACGGAGCTGGAGATCGCGCGGGCGGTGGACGCCGGTGACCTGGACCCGATCAACGTGCACCCGGTTCCGGCTCAGCAGGCGATCCTGGACGCGTTCCGCCGGCTCGGGTTCTCGTTCCGCTCGGCGGACATGGAGCGCGGGCACATCCGGGGGACGCGGCAGACGCTGCCGTTCTACCAGGAGATCGAGTTCCTGCCGCCGTCGCAGTACCGGGGGCTGAACCAGGTGGAGCTGACGTTCGTCTCGGACGGACGCGAGATGGACGTCGTCCTGGAGATGGACAAGAAGCCCGGCCTCTTCTCCGAGGGCAGCGACACCTACCGCTGCTTCCAGGTCGGTCTGCAGTCGTACGAGGGGACCGACTGGGCGGCGTATCTGAACCAGTGGATCGCCTCCGTGGGTTCGCAACGCAACTGGTTCTGATGGATGTCTACGCTCGGTGAAGTACTGGTTAGGTGATCAGGAGGTTCAGCAGTGGCCGAGCAGAGCAGGGCGCCCCTTCCGCACGACTTCCATCCGGAGGTGCACGCCTTCTCCGTGGTGAGTGACGACCTGGCTCCGGGCGCGGAGCTGGGGGAGGCGCAGGTCCAGTCGGCCGGGAACCGCTCGCCGCACCTGCGGTGGGAGGGGTTCCCGGAGGGGACGAAGAGCTTCGCCGTGACGTGCTTCGACCCGGACGCCCCGACGGGCAGCGGGTTCTGGCACTGGGTGCTCTTCGACATCCCGGCCTCGGTGACCGAGTTGCCGGCCGGGGCGGGCGGCGGGAAGTTCGAGGGGCTGCCGGCCGGAGCGGTGCACGTGCGCAATGACTACGGGACGAAGGACTTCGGCGGGGCCGCCCCGCCGCCCGGGGAGCGGCACCGGTACGTGTTCACCGTGTACGCGGTGGACCAGGAGAAGCTCGGGCCCGGGCCGGACGTCTCGCCGGCGGTCGTCGGGTTCAACCTGAGGTTCCACACGCTGGGCCGTGCGCAGCTGATCGGTGAGTACGGGGCTCCGGCGAGCTGATCGTTTCCCGAGCGTTTGCCCGGTCCTGGTCTAAAGACGGCCAGGACCGGGCATTTTTATTGCGTTGTCCCGCGTGGCGCGCGCGGCCAGAGTGGTTCCGGGCCTTGCCGCCAGGGAGGTCGCGGGCCTGCACACGGGAGGTGGGCGAGATGCGGGACACGCTGGTGCTGAATGCGAGCTTCGAGCCGCTGTCGACGGTGACGTTGAACCGGGCTGTGGTGCTGGTGCTCCAGGACAAGGCCGTGGTCGAACAGTCGCATCCCGAGCTGCGGGTCCGGGCGGCGGCCATGGAACTCCCGCTGCCGCGGGTGATCAGGCTCTGCCGGTACGTCCGGGTGCCCTTCCGAAGACATGCTCCCTGGTCGCGGCGGGGGGTGCTGGCCCGCGACCAGCACCGGTGCGCGTACTGCGGGAAGCGGGCGACGACGGTGGACCACGTGCTGCCGCGGGCCCAGGGGGGCGGGGACACCTGGCTGAACACGGTGGCTTCCTGTGCGGAGGACAACCACCGCAAGGCGGCCCGTACTCCGGAGGAGGCGGGGATGCCGCTGCTCCGCAAGCCGTTCGTGCCGTCGCCGGCGGACGCGATGCTGCTCGCCATGGGTTCGGGCGGCCGCGAGGTGCTGCCGGAGTGGCTGGCGCGTACCGCCTAGCCTCCCGTCGACGTACGGGGGTGCGCTGGGCTGCGTAGATCGCCTACGCAGTTCAGCGGAGCAGCAGTTGCACGATGGCGATGATGCCGACTGCCACGATGACGGCGCGGAGCACGGTCGGGGGCAGTCGGCGGCCGACCTTCGCGCCGATCTGGCCGCCGAGGGTGGAGCCGACGGCGATGAGGGCCACGGCAGTCCAGTCGAAGTCGGCGACGAAGAGGAAGAAGACGGCCGCGATGCCGTTGACGAGGGCGGCGAGGACGTTCTTGACGGCGTTGATCCGTTGCAGGTCGTCGTGGAGCAGCAGCCCCATCAGGCCGAGGTAGAGCACGCCTTGGGCGGCGCCGAAGTAGCCGCCGTACGCGCTGGAGAGCAGCATCCCGGTCAGCAGGACGGGGCCGCCGTCGGGGTGCCCGGTATCGCCGCCCGCGGCTTCCTGGCGGGCGCGCAGCGCGGCGGCGAGGCGGGGCTGGAGGACGACGAGGACGAGGGCCAGTCCGATCAGGACGGGCACGATCGTGTCGAAGGAGTCCGACGGCAGGGTGAGGAGCAGGATCGCGCCGCCGAGTCCGCCGACGAGGGAGACGGCGCCGAGCCGCAGGATGCGGCCGCGCTGGCCCGCGAGTTCCTTGCGGTAGCCGATGGCGCCGCTGATCGAGCCGGGCACCAGTCCGAGGGTGTTGGACACGTTGGCGGTGACCGGCGGGAGTCCTGTGGCGAGCAGGACGGGGAAGGTGATGAGGGTGCCGGAGCCGACGATGGTGTTGATGGTGCCGGCTCCGACACCTGCGGCGAAGACCGCGAGTGATTCCCAGATGGACATGGACGTTGCCATCCCCTTCGCATGAGTGAGTCGCCTCCCCGCCGTGAAGGTCGGGGGGCCTCACTGATCATGCAGGAGGTGGCGGGCGGTCAGTCGATGGGGGGCTGTTCGCGCCGGTCCGCGGCGGCCTTGTCGGCCGCGCCCACGCCGTCCTTGCCGTTGCCCGCCGGGTTGAAGCCGGAACCGCCGCCCATGGGGCCGAAGTTGCCCATGGCCCCGGAGAGGCCCTTGAGGGCGTCGCCGATCTCGCTGGGCACGATCCAGAGCTTGTTGGCGTCGCCTTCGGCGATCTTCGGGAGCATCTGGAGGTACTGGTAGGCGAGCAGCTTCTGGTCGGCGTCGCCGGCGTGGATCGACTCGAAGACCGTACGGATGGCCTGGGCCTCGCCCTCGGCGCGCAGGGCGGCCGCCTTGGCGTCACCTTCCGCGCGCAGGATGGAGGACTGCTTCTCACCTTCGGCGCGCAGGATCTCGGACTGCCGGACACCTTCGGCCTGGAGGATCGCGGCGCGCTTGTCGCGGTCGGCGCGCATCTGCTTCTCCATCGAGTCCTGGATGGAGGTCGGCGGCTCGATCGCCTTGAGTTCGACGCGGTTGACGCGGATGCCCCACTTGCCGGTGGCCTCGTCGAGCACGCCGCGCAGGGCGGCGTTGATCTCCTCGCGGGAGGTGAGGGTCCGCTCCAGGTCCATGCCGCCGATGATGTTGCGCAGGGTGGTGACGGTGAGCTGCTCGATGGCCTGGATGTAGCTGGCGACTTCGTACGTCGCGGCCCGGGCGTCGGTCACCTGGTAGTAGATGACGGTGTCGATGTTGACGACCAGGTTGTCCTGGGTGATGACGGGCTGCGGCGGGAAGGGGACGACCTGTTCGCGGAGGTCGATCCGGTTGCGGATCGAGTCGATGAACGGGACGACGATGTTCAGGCCCGCGTTGAGGGTGCGGGTGTAGCGGCCGAACCGCTCGACGATGGCGGCGCTGGCCTGCGGGATCACCTGGATCGTCTTGACCAGTGCGATGAAGACCAGAACCACCAGAATGATCAGGACGATGATGATCGGTTGCATGCGGTTCCCCGTGCCCTTCCGGCTGTCTGTGCTGCCCCGTTGATCGGAGTCTCGCAGACCCTGGGCCCGCGAGTCGGGTGGTTCTCACATGACGACCGCGGTCGCTCCGTCGATCTCCACCACGTCGACGGACTCGCCCGGTTCGAAACTGGTGTCCGAATCGAGGGTGCGCGCGGACCAGATCTCGCCGGCGAGCTTGATCCGGCCGCCGCCGGCGTCGACGCGTTCGAGGACGACGGCGCTGCGGCCCTTCAACGCGTCGATGCCGCTGCGGTGTTGGGGCCGTTGGTCGCGGTGGCGGTTGGCGAGGGGGCGGACGACGGCGATGAGCGCGACCGACACGATCACGAACACCAGGACTTGGGCCACCGCTCCCCCGCCGAGCGCGGCCGTCACGGCGGCGAGGGCGGCGCCGACGGCGAACATGCCGAACTCGGGCATTGCGGTGAGGACGAGGGGGATGCCCAGTCCGACCGCGCCGACGAGCCACCACACCCATGCGTCGATGTTGGTCACATGGTCATGGTAGTTCCGGCGGCCGCGGTCGGGACAGGGCGCGTGCTGGCCGCGGACCGACCCGTTCTAGCGGAGCGGCAGGCCCTGGGCGGTCCAGCGGTCGCTGTCGTTGCGCTCCACGACGAGCGGGAGGCCGAAGCACAGCGAGAGGTTGCGGGAGGTGAGCTCCAGGTCGATGGGACCGGCGGTGACGACCTTGCCCTGGCGGATCATCAGGACGTGCGTGAAGCCGGGGGCGATCTCCTCGACGTGGTGCGTGACCATGACCATGGAGGGGGCGAGCGGGTCGCGGGCGAGGCGGCCGAGGCGCCGTACGAGGTCTTCGCGGCCGCCGAGGTCGAGCCCGGCGGCGGGCTCGTCGAGGAGCAGCAGCTCGGGGTCGGTCATCAGGGCGCGGGCGATCAGGGTGCGCTTGCGTTCGCCTTCGGAGAGGGTGCCGAACTTCCGGTCGAGGTAGTCCGTCATGCCGAGGCGGTCGAGGAACGCGCGGGCGCGCTGCTCGTCGATGTCCTCGTACTCCTCCTGCCAGGTCGCCGTCATGCCGTAGGCGGCGGTGAGGACGGTCTCCAGGACGGTCTGCCGCTTGGGGAGCTTGTCGGCCATCGCGATGCCGGCGACTCCGATGCGGGGGCGCAGGTCGAAGACGTTGACCTTGCCCAGGGTGCTGCCGAGGATGGCGGCCTCGCCGCTGGTGGGGAAGAGGTAGCTGGAGGCGACATTGAGCAGGGTGGTCTTCCCGGCGCCGTTGGGGCCGAGGATCACCCAGCGCTCCCCCTCCTTCACCGACCAGGAGACCTGGTCCACCAGCGCCCGGCCCTCGCGGACCACGGATACGTCCACCAGCTCCAGAACATCGCTCATGAGCGTGTTGTCTCCCCTTGCAGTCTCGGTTCGTCTGTGCACCGGTAGGCGCAGCCCCAGGGGAAAACCTACGCCACTGGCGGAGGGGTCCGGGCGCCAGGCCGGTCCCCCGGCCCGATCCGTAAAGTGGGGGGATGCTTTTCGAACCACGTTCAGGGCGGCTGGCCGCCTGGGGGAACGCGCTGCTGGCCGGTCTGGTCTCGCCCGACGAGGCCGTGCTGTCGATCGTGGGTGAGGACGCCGTGCACCGGGTGGCGGAGCTGCCCGGGGAGTCCGGGCCGGTGGGGCTCACGCTGGCGCTGGGCCGGATGCGGGCACTGGGGGTGACCGGGCTGCGGGTGGCGCTGCCGGCGCCGGGGCATCCGTTGGGGCTCAGCGGGCCGCCGGAGTTCAACGCCCGGGCGCTGGAGTCCGGGGAGGCGGTGGTCGCGGTGGGGGCGGCGCTGGGTCTGGTGCCGGAGGTGACGGAGGCGGGGCCGGCCGGGGACCTGCACGTGGAGGTGGTCTGGCACTGCCTGCCCGTACGGGAGGCCCCGCCGGCGGACGTGCCGTCCCTCGGCGAGGCGGAGCGGGAGCTGGCGGAGGCGCTGCGCGAGGCGACGGTGGTGCTGACCCGGCTGGACGTGGCGGGGTCGGGGCCGGTGGCGGAGGCGGCGCTGTCGGCGTACCGGGCGCGGGCGGAGGCCGGCGGGGAGGTGCTGGCGCCGGGGTATCCGGCGCGGGCGGTGCGGGTGCTGGCGCTGGCGCAGCGGGTGGACCTGATGGTGTCGCTGGCGTACGAGAACGGGCACGGGGGTGCGGTGGCCGCCTCGGAGATGGCGGCGCGGGCGGAGGCCTTGCGGCCCGTGGAGCGGGTGGCGCGGCGGGCGCTGGTCGCGGCGTACAACGCGGCGGTGGAGGAGCGGGAGCGGGGCTGACCGGCCCCTCCGGGGGTGGGGCGGAAGCCCGATGCGGCGCCGTTGCGCTGCGCGGCCCCGGCTGCCGGTCCCTCCGGGGGTGGGGCGGAAGCCCGGTGCGGCGCCGTTGCACTGCGCGGCCCCGGCTGCGCCGGGCTTTCCGGGGCTCCGCCCCGGGCCCCGAGCCTCAAACGCCGACGGGGCTGTGTTTGTGACGGGACGGCCCCGCTTCCGGGGAGAAGGGGAAGCGGGGCCGGTGGGGCGGAGGGGTCAGGCGTTGAGGCCCGTGTTGCCGAAGGCGGGGTTCAGCAGGCCGATCACGTTGACCGAGTTGCCGACCACGTTGACGGGGACGTTCACCGGGGCCTGGACCAGGTTCCCCGAGGCCACGCCCGGCGAGTTCTGGGCCTCGCCCATCGCCGCAGCACCGCCGTGCGCCGAGGAGACACCGGCGCCGGCGGCGAGGAGGCCGCCCGCGATCATGGTGACGGCAGTGGCCTTCTTGAAGTTCTTCACGTTCTTCTTTCCTCCAGTACGTCCACCGCGGCCAGCCGCCGCGGCATGTATGGAGAACGCCCGCACCGCCGCCGGGATACGCCATGTGGGCGACATACACCCGACCGTATGAATCTCACACCGCGAGTGGAACCGGCCTCAGGCGTCGACGATCCCGTGCCTGACCGCCCACAGGGCGGCCTGGGTGCGGTCGGAGAGGTCCAGTTTCATCAGGATGTTCGAGACGTGCGTCTTGACGGTCTTCTCCGACAGGACCAGCGCGCGGGCGATCTCCCGGTTCGCCCGGCCGTCCGCGATGAGGGAGAGGACCTCCCGTTCCCGCTCGGTCAGCGCGCCCGCGCGCGGTGACGACGAGGGCTGGTCCTCCTGGGCGAGCAGCGCCCCCGCGACCTCCGGCTGGAGCAGGACGTGGCCCGCGTGGACGGAACGGATGGCTCCGGCCAGCGCGTCGGGGTCGATGTCCTTGTAGACGTACCCCGCGGCCCCGGCCCGCAGGGCGGGGACCACCGTCCGCTGTTCCGTGAAGCTGGTGACGACCAGGACCCGCGCCGGGTTCGCCAGGTCGCGCAGCCGCCGCAGGGCCTCGATGCCATCGGTGCCCGGCATCTTGACGTCCATCAGGATCACGTCGGGGCGCAGTTCCTCGGCGCGGGCGATGCCCTCCTCGCCGTCCGCGGCCTCGCCGACCACCTCGATGTCCTCCTGGACCTCCAGGAAGGTGCGCAGGCCGCGCCGGACCACCTGGTGGTCGTCGACGAGCAGGACGCGGATGGGTGTGTCAGCCACCGGGGACCTCCATCTCGATCGTGGTGCCCGCTCCGGGCTCCGAGCGGACTTCGAGCCGGCCCCCGACGCCGCCGGCCCGGTCCCGCATGGAGACGAGGCCGAGGTGGCGGCCGGCGGTGCGGACCGCCTCGGGCGAGAAGCCGCGGCCGTCGTCGCGTACGGACAGCAGCGCGCCGGTGGCGTGCCGGTTCAAGGTGACGTCGACGCGGTCGGCGTCCGAGTGGCGCAGGGCGTTGTGGAGGGCCTCCTGGGCGACGCGCAGGAGGGCTTCCTCCTGGGTCGCGGGGAGGGCCCGTATGCCGTCGCAGGTGAAGGTGACGTGGGCGGTGTGGGCGCGGTCGAGGACGCGGACGTGGTCGCGCAGGGTCGCGACGAGTCCGTCCTCGTCCAGGGCGGCGGGGCGCAGCTCGGTCACGGCGGCGCGCAGCTCGTCGGCGGCCTCGGCGGCGAGGGCGGCGACCTGCTGGAGTTCGCCCTTGGCCCGGGCGGGGTCGCGGTCCACCAGGGTGGCGGCGGCCTGGGCGGTCAGGCGCAGGGAGAAGAGCTTCTGGCTGACGGCGTCGTGCAGCTCGTGGGCCAGCCGGGAGCGCTCCTCGGCGATGGTGAGCTCGCGGCTGCGTTCGTAGAGGCGGGCGTTGGTGAGGGCGATCGCGGCGTGCTGGGCGAGGAGGGAGAGCAGGTCCTCGTCCTCGTCGGTGAATCCGCGGCCGCCGGGCCGGTCGGCCCGGTGCCGCTTGTTGGTGAGGAAGAGGGCGCCGAGGGTCTCCTCGCCGTCCCGGACGGGCATGCCGAGGAAGTCGGACATGTCGGGGTGGGCGGCGGGCCAGCCGCCGAAGCGCGGGTCCTCGCGTACGTCGCTGAGCCGCTCGGGGCCCTCGTCGTGGAGCATCGCGGCGAGGATCCCGTGCTGGCGGGGCAGCGGCCCGATCGTCCGCCACTGTTCCTCACTGATGCCGTCCACGACGAACTGGGCGAAGCCCCCGTGGTCGTCGGGGACGCCCAGGGCCGCGTATTCGGCGTCCAGGAGCTCGCGTGCGGAGACGACGATCGTCCGCAGGACGTCGTGGACCTCCAGGCGGCGGCTCATGGCCAGCAGCGCGGTGCTGACCGCGGCCAGTCCGGTACGGGGTCCGTTGGCGTGCATGGGCTCACCGTACCGGCGGCCCTGACCTGCGGGATCGGTCCTGGGACGTAGGCCGCAGGGACCGGTCCGGCGGTCCCCGGGCGTGCGGAGCGCCGCATACGTCAGGAGGAGGGGGGTACGGGGGCCCTGACGGCCCGCGGGGGCGGGGCCGGGTCGGCCTCCGGGACGAGGGGCGGGACCTTCGCCTGCTACCTGGGGATGAGACCGCTCACCGATTGCATTGCAACGGCAACGCACGGTGAGACCGAAACGTGCCCGATGTGAGCCCGGGCATAGGACGCAGGTCACTTACGAAGCTGCGTAGTACGTACGTAAAGGCGCTGTCAGCACTGCTGCGCCTAGCGGCGATCCCGCGGATCCGGCCTCGTCGGACAGTCGTGATCCACTAAGCGGGATCGTACGTCACACCTTTGCCATGCCATTTTGCCGCCGCTAAGAATGTCGACGTCGCACAGCGCCGCGATCTCCGGATCCCGCGGCGCTTTCCTGCGGCCCCCGCTATTCGAAGAGGTTGCTCACGCATGTCCGAGACCAGCACCCCCGGCCACAGTCTTCGTCTGACCAAGGCCCACAAGCTTTCCTTCGCCGGCGTCGCCGCCCTCGGCGCCGCCGCCCTCGCCTTCTCCCTCGTCCCGGCCAACGCCGCCGAGCAGGGCGGGACGACGGTCGCCCTCGCCCCCGTGGCGTGGACGAAGGTCGTGGACGGCGCCCAGACGAAGACCGTGCAGGCGCACCTCGGCACGCAGCTCGCCATCGCCGACAAGAACGCCAAGGCCAAGGCCGACGCCGAGGCCGCCGCGAAGAAGGCGCGCGAGCAGAAGGCCGCCGCCAGCCGTTCTGCGGTCCGCACCCCCGTCTACGCGAACAACCTGGACGGCTGGATCAAGGAAGCCCTCTCCATCATGAAGCGCGAGGGCATCCCGGGCACCTACGCCGGCATCCACCGCAACATCATGCGTGAGTCCAGTGGCAACCCCCGGGCGATCAACAACTGGGACATCAACGCCCAGAACGGCATCCCCTCCAAGGGCCTCCTCCAGGTCATCCAGCCGACCTTCGCCGCCTACCACGTCAAGGGCACGAAGTTCGACCTGTACGACCCGGTCGCGAACATCGTCGCCGCCTGCAACTACGCGGCCGACCGCTACGGCTCGATGGACAACGTCAACAGCGCCTACTAGGCCCGCTGGCGGCTGAGCAGCCCCCCATGCGCCTCAGGGCGGCCCCCGGTGATCCGGGTGCCGCCCTGAGGCGTTCGCGCAGCGTGCTGCGGCGCGGGTCGTGCTACTTGCGCATGACCTCGGGCTCGTGGCGGCGCAGCAGGCGGGCCACCGCGAAGCCGCAGGCGACGCCGAGGGCCAGCAGGACGAAGACGTCCAGGAACCACTGGCCGGCGCTCGGGTCCCACAGGGGGTCGGTGTTGGTGGGGTTCTCCGGGTCCCACGGCGCCATCAGCTTGCCCAGGTTGAGCGTGGTGCCGGCGGCGCCGACGGCCCAGCGCGACGGCATCAGATAGGCGAACTGCTCCAGGCCGATCTTGTCGTACAGCTGGAAGAGGATGCCGGTGAAGACGACCTGGATGATCGCGAACATGACCAGCAGCGGCATGGTCTTCTCGGCGGTCTTCACCAGCGAGGAGATCACCAGGCCGAACATCATGGCGGTGAAGCCGAGCGCGGTGACCGCGATGCAGAGCTCGACGGCGGGGGGCATGATCAGGCCCTCGGCCGGCAGCTTGCGGGGGGTGAAGCCGATGGCGCAGATGATCACGCCCTGGATGGCCGTGATGACACCGAGGACGATGACCTTCGACATCAGGTACGCCGACCGGGACAGGCCCGTCGCCCGTTCCCGTTCGTAGATGACCCGTTCCTTGATCAGTTCTCGCACCGAGTTCGCCGCGCCCGAGAAGCACATGCCGACGCAGAGGATCAGCATGATCGTGCCCGCGTCACCGTTGAAGCGGCTCGGCGGGGTCGGCGGGGCCAGGCCGAACTTCGCCGGGATCACGATGGAGACCACACCCAGGACCGCGGGCAGGAGCACCATCAGGGCCAGGAAGCCCTTGTCCGAGGCGATCACCGACACGTAGCGGCGGATCAGCGTCCACAGCTGCGAGCCCCAGGCCTGCGGCTTGGGCGGGTTCATCTGCTGCTGTGAGGGCATCGCGACCGACTGCGGGGCCACCGCGTCGATGTCGGCGGCGTACAGCTGGTAGTGCTGCGAGCCCTTCCAGCGGCCGGCCCAGTCGTAGTCGCGGAAGTTCTCGAAGGCGGAGAACACGTCGGCCCAGGTGGAGTAGCCGAAGAAGTTCAGCGCCTCGGCCGGCGGGCCGAAGTACGCGACCGAACCGCCGGGGGCCATGACCAGCAGCTTGTCGCAGATGGACAGCTCGGCGACGGAGTGGGTGACGACGAGGACCGTGCGGCCGTCGTCGGCGAGGCCGCGCAGGAGCTGCATGACGTCGCGGTCCATGCCCGGGTCGAGGCCGGAGGTGGGCTCGTCGAGGAAGATCAGGGAGGGCTTGGTGAGCAGCTCCAGGGCGACGGACACGCGCTTGCGCTGACCGCCCGAGAGCGAGGTGATCTTCTTGTCCTTGTGGATGTCGAGCTTGAGCTCGCGCAGCACCTCGTCGATGCGGGCCGCGCGCTCGGACTCGGCGGTGTCGCCGGGGAAGCGGAGCTTGGCCGCGTACTTGAGGGCGGTGCTGACCTTGAGTTCCTTGTGCAGGATGTCGTCCTGCGGGACCAGGCCGATGCGCTGGCGGAGCTCCGCGAACTGCTTGTACAGGTTGCGGTTGTCGTAGAGGACGTCGCCCTGGTTGGCGGGCCGGTACCCGGTCAGCGCCTTGAGGAGGGTCGACTTCCCGGAGCCGGAGGGGCCGATGACGCCGATGAGCGACTTCTCCGGGACGCCGAAGGTGACGTCCTTGAGGATCTGCTTGCCGCCGTCGACGGTGACGGTGAGGTGGCGGGCCGAGAAGGAGACCTCGCCGGTGTCGACGAACTCCTCCAGCCGGTCCCCGACGATCCGGAACGTCGAGTGGCCGACGCCGACGATGTCGTTGGGGCCGAGCAGCGCGGTGCCGGACTTGGGCAGCGGCTGGCCGTTGACGTAGGTGCCGTTGTGGCTGCCGAGGTCGTGGATCTCGAAGCGGCCGCCGGTGGAGCGGAACTCCGCGTGGTGGCGCGAGACCTGGAGGTCGGAGACGACGAGCTCGTTCTCCAGGGCGCGGCCGATGCGCATGACGCGGCCGACGGCGATCTGGTGGAACGTCGTCGGGCTGCGGTCGCTGTAGCCGGGGGCCGCGCCCTGCTGCTGCGGGAAGTGCGGCTGCGCCTGCTGCTGCGGGAAGTGCGGCTGGGCCTGCTGCGGCACCTGCTGCTGGGGCGCCACCTGCTGCTGCCAGGCCTGCTGCTGCGGCGGCTGCTGCTGGAGCGGGGCCTCGTACGCGGGGGCCTGGCCCTGGTACGCGGGCGCCGCCGCGGCCGCCGCGACGGCGGCGCTCGGATTCAGCCTCGGGCCGTCGGTGGCGTTGCCGAGGTGGACCGGCGTACCGGGCACGAGTTCGGTCTGCTGGACCCGAGTCCCGTGCACGTAGGTGCCGTTGGTGCTGCCGTGGTCCTCCAGGGCCCAACCACGGCCGTTCCAGGTGATGGTGGCGTGCCGCCACGACACCCGGGCGTCATCGATCACCATGTCTCCCTGGGGATCGCGCCCCAGTGAGTACGACCTGGACGGATCGAGCGTCCAGGTCCTGCCATTCAATTCCAGTACGAGTTCCGGCACTCCAGCCCCACTTAAGTCCCCCGAGAATCCCCCTGGCCGTCAGGGAGTCCGACGTCAGGGAGTCTAGGGATGGCGAACATCCGGGGGAACTATTTCAGGCCCGGGCCCACATGTGGAATCGAGGCCTTGGCGGGCGTTCGCGTAGGGGCGCAGACCCGGTCGAAAGCCACCGGGAGGACCCTCGTGCGGAAGGCCGCGCCGGGACACTGCGCCACCACGCCCGGATGGCGCGCGGGGGAACGCCCGGGGAACGTTGTGACCGCTGGGTGGGACGGGGGTCCTGGTGCGGGGGCGGCCAAGATACGGTGAGAGGACCATGAGCGCTTCGCAGACCTCCGAGGTCCCCACCCTCCTCGTCAAGATCTTCGGCAAGGACCGTCCCGGGATCACCGCCGGGCTGTTCGACACCCTCGCCGCCTACTCCGTCGACGTGGTCGACATCGAGCAGGTCGTCACCCGTGGCCGCATCGTCCTGTGCGCCCTCGTCACCATGCCCGCCGGCGGCACCGAGGGCGAGCTGCGGGCCACCGTCCACAGCTGGGCCGAGTCGCTCAAGATGCAGGCCGAGATCCTGTCCGGCACCGGCGACAACCGGCCGCGCGGCAGTGGCCGCTCGCACGTGACCGTGCTGGGACACCCGCTGACCGCCGAGTCGACGGCGGCCATAGCGGCCAGGATCACCGGGACGGGCGGCAACATCGACCGCATCTTCCGCCTGGCGAAGTATCCGGTGACGGCCGTCGAATTCGCCGTGTCCGGCACGGAGACGGAGCCGCTGCGGACCGCGCTGGCGACCGCCGCAGCGCAGATCGGCGTCGACGTGGCCGTGGTCTCGGCGGGGCTGCACCGCCGGGCGCAGCGCCTGGTCGTGATGGACGTGGACTCGACACTGATCCAGGACGAGGTCATCGAGCTGTTCGCGGCGCACGCCGGCTGTGAGGCCGAGGTCGCCGAGGTCACCGAGCGGGCGATGCGCGGGGAGCTCGACTTCGAGCAGTCGCTGCACGCCCGGGTCGCACTGCTCGCGGGGCTGGACGCCTCCGTCGTGGACAAGGTGCGCTCGGAGGTGCGGCTCACCCCGGGTGCCCGGACCTTGATCCGGACGCTGAAGATGCTGGGTTACCAGGTCGGGGTGGTCTCGGGCGGGTTCACGCAGGTCACGGACGACCTGCGGGAGCGGCTGGGTCTGGACTTCGCCTCGGCGAACACGCTGGAGATCGTGGACGGGCAGCTGACCGGCCGGGTCACGGGCGAGATCGTGGACCGGGCGGGCAAGGCCCGGCTGCTGCGCCGCTTCGCGGCGGAGGCGGGTGTGCCGCTGGCCCAGACCGTGGCCATCGGCGACGGCGCCAATGACCTGGACATGCTGAACGCGGCCGGGCTGGGCGTGGCCTTCAACGCCAAGCCGGTGGTCCGCGAGGCCGCGCACACGGCGGTGAACGTACCGTTCCTGGATGCGGTGCTGTACCTGCTGGGCATCACGCGCGAGGAAGTGGAAGCCGCCGATCTGGCCTGACGGGCCGCCCTTCTCCCCACGCCTTTCCCTACCGAGCGGTCTGCTGACCACAGGTGCCCGGCCGGACGTTCCGGCCGGGCACCTGTGCGTGTCAACCGCTTCCCAGCCCTCTCCGAGCCGTCCTCGACCGGCCTTCTACTGAGCCGTTCTCAAGCCGCCTTCGCTAGAAAAGCGGTATTCGGCCGTGTCGTTCAAGGGGGAGCCGCAATGACTCGAAGCGTACTCATCACAGGAGGGTCGGGCGGTATCGGCCGGTCCTGCGTGGAGAGGTTCGCCCGCGAAGAAGACTGGACGGTCTGGTTCACCTACCGTCATGGGCGGGAGCGGGCCGATGAACTCGTACAGGAGCTGGCCCTGACCGGACGGGCCAAGGTGGAGGCCTTCCCGTTCGCCCAGGGCGACTGGGAGGAGCACGAGCGGCTGCTGGACCGGCTGCCCGGCCCCGTCGACGTCCTGGTGAACAACGCGGCCGTCGGCTCCAAGACCGTCGAACAGCACACCGACGGCCCCCGGCACACCAAGGCGTCGGCCTTCTTCCAGATCAACGCGGTGGGCCCGCTGTGGCTCGTCGACGGCCTGCTCCCGGGGATGCTGGAGCGCGGCTACGGCAAGATCGTCAACATTTCCAGCGTGGGCGGCGGGATCTTCCAGTTCCCCGGCTTCCACCCCGCCGACGGGATGAGCAAGGCCGCCCTGACCTACCTCACCCGCCACCTCGCCGCCGAGCTGGCCCACGACCCGGTCGACGTCTTCGCCCTGTGCCCGGGGGTGGTCGAGACCAACATGTTCCAGGCCAGCACCCTGGACCGGCTGACGCCCGAGGAGCGCGCCGCGCTCACCGCGCAGCTGCCCGGCTCCCGCATGATCCGCCCCGAGGAGATAGCGGAGTTCGTGTGGTGGCTGGCCGGTGACCAGTCCGCCGCCCTGCACGGCGCGGTCATCGACGCCTCCATGGGCCTCGGCGTCAACCCCGGGCTGCTGACCGCCGCCGGCCTCGACAGCGGGAGGGCCTGATGGTCTCCCGCCAGGCCGCCCGGCTCCTCGCCGACACCCCCGCCATCGCCGAGGCGCACTTCCGCGCCGAGGCCGAACCGTACGACGCCCTGCTGCGCCCGGACGGCTACCTCAACCTGGGCACCGCCGAGAACCGCCTGCTGTGGGACCTGCTCGAAGACCGGCTGGCCGCGCTGCCCCCCATGCGGGAGGCGACCGCCCGCTACGCGCCGCTGCACGGCACGGAGGTACTGCGCGAGCGGGTCGCCGCCCTGCTGTCCAAAGCCTTCGGCGCGCCCCCGGCCGCGCGGGACCTGGTGGTGATCAGCGGGGCGACCGGGGCGCTGGACGCGATCGCCTCCGTCCTGTGCGATCCGGGCGAGGCGATCGTGGTGCCCGCCCCGTACTACGGCGCCTTCGACACCGATCTCGGCGGCCGCTCCGGCGCCCGGATCCTGCCCGCGCCGCTCTCCCCCGCCGATGGTTTCCGGCTGAGCGCCGAGGCCGTCGACCGGGCGCTGTGCGAGGCCCGGGCGGCCGGCACGACGGTCCGCGCCGTGGCCCTGTCCTCCCCCTCCAATCCCGTCGGCGAGGTGCATCCGCCGCAGGTGCTGGCCGAGCTGCTGCGGGTGGTCCGCGCGCACGACGTGGACCTGATCTCCGACGAGATCTACGCGCACGCCGTCTTCGGCGACCGCGAGTTCACCAGCGCCGCCGATCCGGCGGTCAATCCGCACTGGGCCGGGCGCACCCACGTCGTCTGGGGCTTCGCCAAGGACTTCGGGCTGCCCGGGCTGAAGACCGGCGTCCTGCACACCCGCGACCCGAAGGTGCTGGCCGCCGCCCGCGCGATGGCCTACTTCGCGCCCGTCTCCACCGCGACCCAGGAGACGCTGGCCGCCCTGCTGGCCGACGGGGAGTGGACGGCCGGCTTCCTGAAAGCGGGCCGGGAGCGGCTCGCCGCCTCGTACGGGCACCTCGTCGCCCGGCTGGAGGCCCACGGCATCCCGTACGCGGCCGCCGAGGCCGGGTTCTCCGTCTGGCTGGACCTGCGCCGGTGGCTGCCCGGCCCCGGCTTCGACGCCGAGGAACGGCTGTGGCGGGAGCTGTTCGACTCCGCGAGGGTCAGCATCCTGCCGGGCGGGGCGTTCCGGTCGCCGGAGCCGGGCTGGTTCCGGCTGTGCCACACCGTCGAGGCGCCGCTGGTCGCCGAGGCGGTCCGGCGGATCGCCGACCACCTCGCCGCCGCGCCCGCCGCCGCGCCCGCCGCCGCCCCGCAGACCGCCGCGAGCGGAGGCCGCTCATGAGCGCCGCACCGGGACCCCTGGACCGCTGGTACGAGAGCGCGGGCGTACGCGGCGGGGTCCGGCGGATCTTCCACGCCGAGGCCGAGCAGGGGCGGGTCTTCTTCCCCGACGCGCTGGTGCCCCACCTGTCCCATCCGGAGGTGAAGGCGCTGGCCCCGGAGCGGATCCGGGAGGTCTCCGTACGGCACCTCTACCAGTTCCTGCACTCCACGACCCACCTGGAGACCCGGGTGGTCAACGGGGCGGCCGAGCCCGTGGCAAACGGCATCTCAGGACTGCACTTCCCCACCGCACTGCGGATGGACGCCTTCAAGGTGTACTGCGACGAGGGCTACCACGCCCTGTACAGCCTCGACCTGGCCGACCAGATCGCCGCCGTCACCGGCATCCCGGTCCCGGAGGTCGACTACGGCGGCTTCGTCACCGCCCTCCAGGACAGCGGGCGGCGGCTGCTGCCCGACGACCCGGTCCTGGCGGGCCAGTTGCAGGCGGTGGTGTTCGAGACGCTGATCACGGCGGTGCTCAACGAGGTGCCGCAGGACCCGACCGTGGTGAGCACCGTCCGCGAACTGATGCGCGACCACGCCAAGGACGAGGGCCGCCACCACCGCTTCTTCTCGGCGTTCTTCCTCGAACTGTGGGCGCGGCTCGACCCGGGCCGGCGGATCGCGGCGGCGCGGGCCCTGCCGGCCATGATCCGCGCGGCGCTCGACTGGGACCTGGAGCCGGTCCGGGTGTCGCTGCGGCTGGCGGGCCTCGACGGCGACCGCGTCGAGGCCGTCCTGGAGGACGGCTACGGCGGCGGCGCGGGCGCGGACCGCATCCAGACCATCTCCCGCTCGACGCTGCGGCTGTGCGCCCAGGTCGACGCCTTCGACCTGCCGGGCGTCACCGAGGCGTTCGCGGCGTACGGACTGCGCGCGCCGGAGGACTCCGATGTCTGATCCGATCTCCGGGGGGACGCCGGTGGCCGGGCCCGTGACCTACGCCGGCTACCTGCGGCTGCCCGAACTGCTCTCGCTCCAGGTTCCGCTGGCCGACGGGGTGCACGACGAGCGGCTGTTCATCACCGTCCACCAGGTGCAGGAGCTGTGGTTCGGCCAGCTGCTCGCCGAACTGGCCGACGCCCGCGAGCGGATGCTCGACGGGGACGCCCGCACGGCCCGGGTCCGGCTCGTGCGGTGCGTGGCGATCACCCGGGTGCTCATCGCGGGGATCCGTCCGCTGCGCGGCATGCCGCCCCGGGAGTTCCACGCCTTCCGGGGCGTGCTGGGCAGCAGCAGCGGCGCCCAGTCCGCGCAGTACGTCGAGATCGCCGCGCTGTGCGGCGCCGACTGGGTGCACGGCGCGTACGGGGCCCGGGCCGTCGCGGGGCTGAGCGGGCCGGAGCAGGAGCGGCTGCGCGAGCGGCTGGCCCAGGCCACGGTGTGGGACGCGTTCGTGGCGCTCCTGGGCAAGGCGGGCTTCGCGGTGGCGGACGAGGAGGGCCGGCGGGCGGCGTACGAACGGCTGGCGGCGCCCGCGGCGGACGGGGATCCCGCGCAGTTCGCGGAGCTGGCCGAGCTGGCCGAGGCGCTGGTGGACCTGGACGAGGCCTGGACCGAGTGGCGGGCCTGCCACGCGCTGCTGGTCGAGCGCCAGATCGGCGCGGGCCCGGGATCGGGCGGCAGCACCGGCGTCGCCCACCTGCGGGCGGCGGTGCACCGGCGGTTCTACCCGGAGCTGTGGCAGGCGCGGGACGCGGCGCTGCCGGGAGCGGGGTCCGGGCGCTGAGGGCCGACCCGTGCGGCCCGGCCACGAGGGGCCGGCCGGGCCGCACGGCGTCGTCGGGCTGTCAGTGGTCGGCCGGGGTCCAGAAGTCGAGCAGGGTGCCCACACCGTGCTCCAGGGACTTCCAGGTACCGGTGAAGGAGACGACGGCGAGGGCGGAGGTGGGGAAGCCGCTGCGGCTCATCCGCTGGAGCGCGTCCCCCTGGGCCGTGCCGGACAGGGCGTCGGCGAGGGCGTGCATCCCGGGGTTGTGGCCGATGACCAGGAGGTCGGCCACCTCGTCGGGGGTCTCGTTCAGCAGGGCGATGAGCTCGCCCAGCGAGGCGTCGTAGAGCCGCTCCTCGTACGCGGTCCGCGGCCGGTGCGGCAGCTCCTGGACGGCGAGCTTCCAGGTCTCGCGGGTCCGGGCGGCCGTCGAGCAGAGGGCCAGGTCGAAGCCGATGCCCGTCCGGGCGAGCTTGCGGCCGGCAGCCGGGGCGTCGTGCCGGCCGCGTTCCGCCAGCGGGCGTTCGTGGTCTGTACCGTCCGACCATTCGGCCTTGGCGTGCCGGAGGAGGACGATCCTGCGGGGTGTGTCGGCGCTCATGGATCCCAGCTTCGCATGAAACGAGCCATGGGGCGCGGGGTGTTGAGGGGTTCGCGGCCGGGACACGACGCCTGCCTGCGCCCCCCCGCACGCCCCGGCGTACGCCGGTCAGCCGACCGCGCGCAGCAGCTGCGCGGTGACGTGGAGCAGCGAGGGGCCGCCCCCGCTCGCCGCGTGCGCCTCACCGGATCCGGCCAGGAGCAGCAGCAGGAGGCAGAAGGCGAGCGCGGGCAGTGCCAGCGCCCACCAGTGCAGCCGGGCGTTGGCTCCCGTACCCGGTCCGAGGGAGCGCCGGCGGGTACCGGACGGCGTGTGCGTGGGGGCCGACATGGCCGCCTCCGTGGGTGTGCGGGTGGGACTGGCTCGCGGTGTCGAATCTATTGATCCGGCGCCGCGGCTCCCATCCGGGGCACACCCCAGTTCACCCTGAGCCTGACCCCCTAGGGGTACGGGGGCTGGCCCTACCTTCCGCCCCTCGCGGGGCGGGGAGTCACGGGGAGGCGATCGTGGCGATGACAGCGATGATGACGGTCACGACGAGCATCGCGCCGAGCACGAGGCCGAGCTTGCGGTGGCCGTTCTGGGGGTTCGGTTCGAGTACGGGCGACATGCCGGTCAGTCTCCCATGCCGCATTCGTCCTCGATCGTGCGGTCCCGTCCGGCGAGCACGCCGAGCACGATCTGGGGGACCAGCAGCCCGGCCATCAGGGCCAGGGGCAGGCCCCAGCCGCCGCTGTGCTGGTAGAGGGCGCCGATGAGCAGCGGGCCGGGGATGGAGATCAGGTAGCCGACGCTCTGCGCGAAGGCGGAGAGCTTGACGACCCCGGCCGACGACTTGGCCCGCAGTCCGATCATGGTGATGACCAGCGGGAAGGCGCAGTTGGAGACGCCGAGCAGGAGCGCCCAGGCCCAGGCCCCGGCGGCCGGGGCGAACCAGAGGCCCGCGTACCCGAGGAGGCCGAAGAGGCCGAGGGTGACGGCAATGGGGCCCTGGTGGCGCATCCGCCCGGCGAGGCGGGGGATGACGAAGGCGAGCGGGACGCCCATGAACATGGTGACGGCGAGCAGTACGCCGGCCGTGGAGGCGGAGACGCCGGCGTCGCGGAAGATCTGCGCGAGCCAGCCCATGGTGACGTAGGCGCCGGTGGCCTGGAGGCCGAAGTAGCAGGCCAGCGCCCAGGCGGTGCGGCTGCGCACGACGCGCGGGCCGGTGTCGGTGCCGCTCCCGGCGGGGGTGGCGGCCCGGGCGGCCCGGCGGCTCGCGACGGCGATGGGCAGCCAGGGCAGGACGGCGGCCACGGCGAGGACGGCCCAGACCAGCAGTCCGGTGCGCCAGCTGCCACCGAGGGCGGAGGTGAGCGGGACGGTCGCGGCGGCGGCGAGGGAGGTGCCGGCGGCCAGGGACATGGAGTACAGGCCGGTCATGGCGGCGACGCGGTCCGGGAACCAGCGCTTGATGATCACCGGGAGCAGCACGTTGGTCAGGGCTATGCCGGCCAGGGTCAGGGCGCTGGCCGCGAGGAACCCGGCGGCGTTGGTCGCGAAGGGCCGGATCAGCAGGCCCGTGGCGACGGCGGCCATGCCGGCGCAGACGACCGCGGCCGGTCCGAAGCGGCGGGAGAGGCGGGGCGCGGTGACGCCGAAGACGGCGAAGCAGAGGGCGGGGACCGAGGTGATGAGTCCGGCGACGGTGCCGCTCATCCCGAGACCGGTACGGGTCTCCTCGAAGAGGGCGCCGAGGCTGGTGATGGCGGGCCGCAGGTTGAGGGCGGCGATCACGATGCCGACGATGAGTACGGGTCCGAGCCAGGCCGGCTCGGGGGTGGCGGAGGCGGCGAGGGGCTGCGGGGGCGCCGAGCGGGTGGCTCCGGGCCGGTTCATGGTCTGGACTTCATCCTCGGACATTGCTCCATCATAGAATCATGGGATGATTGGTTGTCCAGCCCCGCTCCCCCACGCTTCGCCCGCGTGCCCCGAGAGGACCCCGACCGCATGCCGCTGACCTCGCCCCGGCGATCCGCGCTCGTCGACCAAGTGATCGCCCAGCTCAGGAACCAGATCACCTCGGGTGAGTGGCCCGTGGGCGCCCGCATCCCCACCGAGCCCGAACTGGTCGAGCTGCTGGGCGTCGCCCGCAACACGGTGCGCGAAGCCGTCCGGGCCCTCGCCCACAACGGCCTGCTCGACATCCGCCAGGGTTCGGGCACGTACGTGCTCGCCACCAGCGAGCTGGCCGGGGTGATGCACCGGCGCTTCGCCGCGGCGGACCCCCGGCACATCGCGGAACTGCGCTCGACGCTGGAGTCCTCGGCGGCCCGGCTGGCGGCCCAGCGCCGTACCGAGCGGGACCTCGCCCAGCTGGACGCGCTGCTGGCCCGGCGCGAGGAGGCCTGGCACAGCGGGGACGCCGAGCTGTTCGTCGCGGCGGACGTCAGTCTGCACATGGCGGTGGTGGCGGCCTCGCACAACGAGGTGCTGGTCGGCCTGTACGCGGACCTGGGCGACCTGGTGGCCGACTGGCTGCGCGCGGACGTCGGCCCGGAACTTACTGCGCGGACGCACCTGGACCACGGCCGGCTGGTCGAGGCGATCCGGCGCGGGGACGCGGACACGGCCGCGTCGGAGGCGGCGGGCTACCCGTTCGCCTGCCTGCGCGAGCGGTAGCCGTCAGCTCAGCCGCGCTCGTGGCTCACCCACGCCGAGCGGACCTCCTTCCAGCAGCGGCCGCTGAGCTCGACCCGGCCGGCCGGCCCCACGGCGACGGCCGCGCCGTCCCCGTCGATGTCCCACCACCGGTCGCACTCCACGTGCAGCCGCACCAGGTCGGTCCGCGGGAAGCTGTTGTGGCAGTACGCCGTCACCTGCGAGGCCTCGATCACGGTGTCGCAGTCGGCCCCGAACAGCTCCCGGCCGGGCGGCTCGGTCGGCACGGGCGGCTCGGCGGGGATCTCGGCCAGGTCCACGACGGCCACGTCCGGGGAGCCGAGTCCTTCCGCGGCCGGGCCCCCGGCGGCCGGGGCCCCGGGCACGGGCTCGCCGCGCGCGGGCTGTGCGACGGCTCCCGGGATCAGGAGGGCGGCCAGCGCCACGGGGGTGACCAGCAGTGACACCGCTCGGCTCGGCCTCACGCCCACGCCCGTACCTCCTCCCCGAAGGACCCGGGAAAGTCCCGGCCCGGTCAGTTTGCAGGCACATGTCCCGGTTTTCGACTCGGGAAGATCCGGCCAGACGACGAACATCCGGTCGAACGCCCCCACGCAGCCGTGCCCCGGGGGCCGAAACGGCGGTGGGCGCGCCTCCCCGGAGGGAAGCGCGGCCACCGCCGTACGGATGTACGGAGCCGACGCGGAGGTCAGGCGCCCATGGCGTGCAGGCCGCCGTCCACGTGGACGATCTCGCCGGTGGTCTTCGGGAACCAGTCGGACAGCAGGGCGACGACGCCCTTGCCCGCCGGCTCCGGGTCGCTCATGTCCCACTCCAGCATCGAGCGGGAGTTCCACACGTCCGCCAGCTCCGAGAAGCCCGGGATGGACTTCGCGGCCATCGAGCCGATCGGACCGGCCGAGACCAGGTTGCAGCGGATGTTCTCCTTGCCCAGGTCACGGGCGAGGTAGCGGCTGGTGGCCTCCAGCGCGGCCTTGGCCGGACCCATCCAGTCGTACTGCGGCCAGGCGTACTGCGCGTCGAAGGTCAGGCCCACGACGGCCGCGCCCTCCGCCGGGAACAGCGGCTTGCACGCCATGGTCAGCGACTTCAGCGAGAACGCCGAGACGTGCATGGCCGTCGCGACCGACTCGAACGGGGTGTTCAGGAAGTTGCCGCCCAGGGCGTCCTGCGGCGCGAAACCGATGGAGTGGACGACCCCGTCCAGGCCGCCGAGCTCGTCACGGACGAGCTGCTCCAGACGGGCCAGGTGCTCGTCGTTGGTGACGTCGAGCTCGATCACCTTCACGGGCTTGGGCAGCTTCTTGGCGATGCGCTCGGTCAGCGAGGGGCGCGGCCACGCGGTGAGGATGACCTCGGCGCCCTGCTCCTGGGCCAGCTTGGCGGCGTGGAAGGCGATGGACGACTCCATCAGCACCCCCGTGACGAGGATGCGCTTGCCTTCGAGAATTCCACTCATGGTGATCAGTGACCCATGCCCAATCCGCCGTCTACGGGAATGACGGCTCCGGTGATGTACGCGGCGTTGTCGGACGCCAGGAAGCTCACGACCTGCGCGATCTCCTCGGGCTGCGCGTAGCGGCCGAGGGGCACCTGCTGCATGATGACCGCGCGCTGCTCGTCCGTGAGCACCTTCGTCATGTCGGTGTCCACGAAACCGGGGGCGACGACGTTGAAGGTGATGTTGCGGGAACCGAGCTCACGGGCGAGCGAGCGGGCGAAGCCGACCAGAGCGGCCTTCGAGGCGGCGTAGTTCGCCTGACCCGCGGCGCCGAGCAGGCCGACGACCGAGGAGATCAGGACGACGCGGCCCTTCTTGGCGCGCAGCATCCCGCGGTTGGCCCGCTTCACGACCCGGAACGTGCCGGTGAGGTTGGTGTCGACGACCGACGCGAAGTCCTCCTCGGACATCCGCATGAGCAGCGTGTCCTTGGTGATGCCGGCGTTGGCCACCAGCACCTCGACCGCGCCGTGCTTGTCCTCGATCTCCTTGTAGGCCTGCTCCACCTGCTCCGAGTCGGTGATGTCGCAGCGGACCGCCAGGACGCCCAGGGAGGTGAGCTCCTGCGGCGGCTCGCCGGACCGGTACGTGATCGCGACCTTGTCGCCCGCCTCCGCGAAGACTCGGGCGATGGCGAGGCCGATGCCCCGGTTTCCTCCGGTGACGAGAACCGAGCGGCTCAACGGATCACCCTTTCGCTTAGCTGTGTGATGAACAAAAACCTATCGGTCCCGGCTCGGATAAGGAGAATCGGGGCCCCACAGGGCCTTGCCGCGGCCTCTGTCGAGTCTCTACAGAAAGAAGTGTGCACAACGGCCCCGGGCGCGACATGATCGGGGCGACCGGCCCCGACCCCGGGAGGAATTCCGTGCCCCATTCCATCGACGCGGCTTTCACCGCGCTGCCCTTGCGGGCGCTCGCTGACGCGGCGCTCGCGCGGGCGCGCGCGCTGGGCTCCGACCACGCCGACTTCCGGCTGGAGCGGATCCGCAGCGCCTCCTGGCGGCTGCGCGACGCCAAGCCCTCCGGCAGCTCCGACACCACCGACCTCGGCTACGCGGTGCGCGTGGTGCACGGCGGCAGTTGGGGCTTCGCCTCCGGCGTGGACCTGACCATGGACGCCGCCGCCAAGGTGGCCTCGCAGGCCGTCGCGATGGCCAAGCTGTCGGCGCAGGTGCTCAAGGCCGCGGGTTCCGACGAGCGGGTCGAGCTCGCCGCGGAGCCGGTGCACGCCGACCGGACCTGGATCTCCGCCTACGACGTGAACCCCTTCGACGTGCCGGACGCGGAGAAGGCGGCCCTGCTGGCCGAGTGGAGCGCGCAGCTGCTGGCCGCCGACGGCGTGACGCACGTGGACGCGTCGCTGCTCGCCGTGCACGAGAACAAGTTCTACGCCGACACCTCCGGCACCTCCACCACCCAGCAGCGGGTACGGATCCACCCGCAGCTCACCGCGGTCGCCGTCGACGCCGCCACCGGCGAGTTCGACTCGATGCGCACCATCGCCCCGCCGGCCGGGCGCGGCTGGGAGTACCTGACGGGCACCGGCTGGGACTGGGACTCCGAGCTGGAGCAGATCCCCGGTCTGCTCGCGGAGAAGATGCGGGCGCCCGGTGTGCAGGCCGGCCGCTACGACCTGGTCGTGGACCCGTCGAACCTGTGGCTGACCATCCACGAGTCGATCGGGCACGCCACCGAGCTGGACCGGGCGCTGGGGTACGAGGCGGCGTACGCGGGGACCTCCTTCGCCACCTTCGACCAGCTGGGCGAGCTCAGGTACGGCTCCTCGATCATGAACGTGACCGGTGACCGCACGGCGGAGCACGGCCTGGCCACCATCGGCTACGACGACGAGGGCGTCGAGGCGCAGAGCTGGGACCTGGTCAAGGACGGCACCCTGGTCGGCTACCAGCTGGACCGCCGGATCGCGAAGCTGACCGGGCTCGGGCGCTCCAACGGCTGCGCGTTCGCCGATTCGCCCGGCCACGTGCCGGTGCAGCGGATGGCGAACGTGTCGCTCCGGCCGGATCCGGGCGGCCTGTCCACGGAGGACCTGATCGGCGGGGTGGAGCGCGGGATCTACGTGGTCGGCGACCGCTCCTGGTCGATCGACATGCAGCGCTACAACTTCCAGTTCACCGGGCAGCGGTTCTTCCGCATCGAGAACGGCCGGCTGGCCGGGCAGCTGCGTGACGTGGCGTACCAGGCCACGACCACCGAGTTCTGGGGCTCGATGGAGAAGGTCGGCGGCCCGCAGACGTACGTGCTGGGCGGCGCCTTCAACTGCGGGAAGGCGCAGCCGGGACAGGTCGCGTCCGTGTCCCACGGCTGCCCGTCCGCGCTGTTCCGTGACGTGAACATCCTGAACACGACCCAGGAGGCCGGACGCTGATGTCGGTTCGTACGAAGCCCCACGAGATCGTCGAGCGGGCCCTGGAGCTGTCCACCGCCGACGGCTGCGTCGTCATCGCCGACGAGGAGTCGACGGCCAACCTGCGCTGGGCGGGCAACGCGCTCACCACCAACGGCGTCACCCGCGGCCGGACCCTGACGGTCATCGCCACGGTCGACGGCAAGGAGGGCACGGCCTCGGGGGTCGTGTCGCGCTCCGCCGTCACCGCGGACGACCTGGAGCCGCTGGTGCGGGCCGCCGAGGCGGCCGCACGCAACGCCGGACCGGCCGAGGACGCCCAGCCCCTGATCACCGGCACCCCGGCCGCGCCGGACTTCACCGACGCCCCCGCCGAGACCTCCTCGGCGGTGTTCGCGGACTTCGCCCCGGCCCTCGGCGAGGCCTTCGCCCGGGCCCGCGCGGGCGGCCGGGAGCTGTACGGCTTCGCCAACCACGAGCTGGTCTCCACGTACGTCGGCACCTCGACGGGGCTGCGGCTGCGCCACGACCAGCCGAACGGCACGCTGGAGCTGAACGCGAAGTCGCCGGACCGCCAGCGCTCGGCCTGGGCGGGCCGCGCCACGCGGGACTTCAAGGACGTGGACCCGACCGCGCTGGACGCGGAGCTGGCCGTACGCCTCGGCTGGGCGGAGCGCCGCTTCGACCTGCCGGCCGGGCGGTACGAGACGCTGCTGCCGCCGACGGCCGTGGCGGACCTGCTGATCTACCAGATGTGGTCGGCGGCGGCCCGGGACGCGGTGGAGGGCCGGACGGTCTTCTCCAAGCCCGGCGGCGGCACCCGGATCGGGGAGAAGCTGTCCGGGCTGCCGCTGACGCTGCGCAGCGACCCGCACGCGGCGGGCCTGGAGTCCGCGCCGTTCGTGATCGCGCACAGTTCCGGCGACGACGCCTCGGTGTTCGACAACGGCCTGCCGGTCCCGGCGACGGAGTGGATCAGCGGCGGGGAGCTCGCCCGCCTGACCACGACCCGGCACAGCGCGGACCTGACGGGGCTCCCGCTCTCCCCCGGCTTCGGGAACCTGATCCTGGAGGGGGGCGGGGAGAAGTCGCTGGAGGAGATGGTGGCCGGCACCGGCCACCAGGGGCGCGGCCTGCTGCTGACCTGCCTCTGGTACATCCGCGAGGTCGACCCGGCGACGCTGCTGCTCACGGGGCTGACCCGGGACGGCGTGTACCTGGTGGAGAACGGCGAGGTCATCGGCGAGGTCAACAACTTCCGGTTCAACGAGTCCCCCGTGGACCTGCTGTCGCGGGCCACGGAGGCCGGCCGGACCGAGAAGACCCTGCCGCGCGAGTGGAGCGACTGGTTCACCCGCACCGCGATGCCGGCCCTTCGGATCCCGGACTTCAACATGAGCTCGGTCAGCAAGGGCGTCTGATCAGCGAGGGCGTCTGAGGGGTCGGCTCCGCCCGCCTAGACTGGCGGGGATACCCCTCAGCACCTCTTTTCACCTCGTTCAAGGAGAGTCACGACCGTGACGGACATCGTCGACGAACTGAAGTGGCGCGGGCTGTTCGCCCAGTCCACCGACGAAGAAGCGCTGCGCAAGGCGTTCGCGGACGGTCCTGTCACGTTCTATTGCGGCTACGACCCCACCGCGGCCTCGCTGCACGTGGGTCACCTGGTGCAGGTGCTGACCATGCGCCGGCTCCAGCTGGCGGGCAACCGGCCGCTGGCGCTGGTCGGCGGGGCCACCGGCCAGATCGGCGACCCGCGCCCGACCGCCGAGCGCACCCTGAACGACCCGGCGGTCATCGCGGAGTGGGTGAACCGGCTGCGCTCGCAGATCGAGCCGTTCCTCTCCTTCGAGGGCGAGCACGCGGCGGTCCTGGTCAACAACCTGGACTGGACGGCGGGCATGTCCGCCATCGAGTTCCTGCGGGACATCGGCAAGCACTTCCGCGTCAACAAGATGCTGACGAAGGACTCGGTCGCCAAGCGGCTGGAGTCCGACCAGGGCATCAGCTACACGGAGTTCAGCTACCAGCTGCTCCAGGGGATGGACTTCCTGGAGCTGTACCGGCGCCACGGCTGCGTCCTCCAGCAGGGCGGCTCCGACCAGTGGGGCAACCTGACGGCCGGCCTCGACCTGATCCACCGGGTCGAGCCGGACGCGCAGGTGCACGCGATGGCGACCCCGCTGATGGTCAAGGCGGACGGCACCAAGTTCGGCAAGACCGAGGGCGGGGCCGTCTGGCTGGATCCGGAGATGACCACCCCGTACGCGTTCTACCAGTTCTGGCTGAACGTGGATGACCGGGACATCTCGGGCTACATGCGGATCCTCTCCTTCAAGTCCCGCGAGGAGCTCGAAGAGCTGGAGAAGCAGACCGCCGAGCGGCCGCAGGCGCGCGCCGCGCAGCGGGCGCTGGCGGAGGAGCTGACGACGCTGGTGCACGGCGCCGGCCAGTGCGCCGCCGTGATCGCCGCCTCGAAGGCGCTGTTCGGCCAGGGCGAGCTGGCGGACCTTGACCCCTCGACGCTGGCCGCGGCCCTGTCGGAGCTGCCGCACGCCCGGGTGGCCGAGCTCGTCCCGGTCGTGGACCTGCTCGCGGAGACGGGCCTGGTCGCCAGCAAGTCCGCGGCCCGGCGGACGGTGAAGGAGGGCGGCGCCTACGTGAACAACGTGAAGGTGACCGCCGAGGACGCGGTCCCGGCGCGGGAGGAGCTGCTGCACGGACGCTGGCTCGTGCTGCGGCGCGGGAAGAAGAACCTGGCGGCGGTCGAGGTCACGGGCTGACCCCACGGCGCGCGCGGAGGGGCCGGTACGGACGTCTGTCCGGCCGGCCCCTTCGCCATGGCCCGGACGGACGGGGGCGCCTGGGGGGTCAGGTCGTCTGCCGCCGCCGGTCGCCCTTGAGCGCCATGTAGACCATGTCGCCGAGTCCGACGATGAGGACGGCTCCGGCGAGCTGGAGCAGGTGGCGGATCCAGTCGATGCCCTTGGTGTCGTGGACACCGATCCACGTGGCCACGGCGTTGCCCAGGACGCCTCCGATGATGCCGAAGATCACGGTCAGCCAGATCGGCTGGTGCTGCTTGCCCGGCAGGATGGCCCTGGCAATCAGCCCCAGCACCAAACCGACGATGATCGCCCACAACCAATGCATGTCGAGCCTCCTCGTGGCGCGTTGTGCGCAGGTGCGGCCAGTCTCGGGCCGCCCCGCCCGGGCCGCATTCCCGGTAGCGCCATTCGGGCGGCACCCCCTCTCCTCGCCCTGGTGGCGGCGGCGTACGGTGGAGATGTCCGGGCCGGGAGCGCCCGGCGGGTGGAGCAGGTGGTGGAAAGTGGAACGGTCGAAGCGGAACGGGGCCGAGGTCTTCCGGATCACCGGAGCGCGGATGGGCCTCAGTGAGGACGTGCGCGGCCGGCAGCGCCGGTACGTGATCTCGATGACGATCAGGACCCTGTCGGTCATCGCGACCGTTCTCCTGTGGAACGTGGAGCGTCATGTGGCGATCGTGACGCTGGTGGCGGGGGCCCTGCTGCCGTACGTCGCGGTGGTCATCGCCAACGCGGGGCGCGAGTCGGCGCCCTCGCTGCCCTCGCACTTCGTGCCCGCCCCTGTGCACCCGGCGCTGGAGGCGGGAAACCTCAAGAAAACCTCAGATCAATCATGAAGTTCCGGTGCACCGCACCGGGTCCTGCGTGACATACTGCCTACGCGCTCCGCATCCCCCGTCGGAGCGACGGACCGACGCCGGGCAGCTCCCCCCGTGGCTGCTCGGCGTCGCCCTTCCGTTTGTAGGGTTGAGGCTGTGAACTCCCCTGATACGGACACCAGCGCTCCCGGCACCGATCCCACCTGCTCCGCCAAGGGCTGCCGCGCCGCGGCGGTCTGGGTCCTGGCGTGGAACAACCCGAAGCTGCACGCGCCGGAGCGCCGCAAGACGTGGCTGGCGTGCGCGGAGCACCGCGAGCACCTCTCGCAGTTCCTCGGCGTGCGCGGGTTCCTCAAGGACGTCGTGAAGCTGGAGGAGTGGGTCCAGCCGGAGGGCTCGGAGCGCGAGCGCTAGAGGACGACCGGAGATCCGCTGGAGAACGGGACGAGGCCCCGTCCGGTCGCCGGACGGGGCCTCGTGGCACAGCTCGGCGGTCAGCCGCCGATCGCCGACATCGGGCGGTCGGGCTGCAGGAAGCTCGGGTCGTCGAGGCCGGAGCCGGCCTTCTTGCCCCACATCGCCACCTTCCACAGACGGGCGATCTCCTCGTCCGGGGCGCCCGAGCGCAGCGCGGCCCGCAGGTCCGACTCCTCGGTGGCGAAGAGGCACGTACGGACCTGACCGTCGGCCGTGAGGCGGGTGCGGTCGCAGGCGCCGCAGAACGGGCGGGTGACGGAGGCGATGACCCCGACGGTGGCCGGACCGCCGTCCACGAGCCAGCGCTCGGCGGGGGCGGAGCCGCGCTCGTCGGCGCCTTCCTCGGTGAGGGTGAAGCGGGTGCGCAGCGAAGCGAGGATGTCACCGGCGGTGATCATGCCGTCGCGCTTCCAGCCGTGCTGCGCGTCGAGCGGCATCTGCTCGATGAAGCGCAGCTCGTAGGCGTTCTCCACGGCCCAGGCGAGCAGGTCGGGGGCCTCGTCGTCGTTCAGCCCGGGCATCAGCACCGCATTGACCTTCACGGGGGTGAGACCGGCCGCGCGGGCGGCGGCCATCCCGTCGATGACGTCGTGGTGGCGGTCGCGGCGGGTGAGGGTCTTGAACACCTCGGGCCGCAGGGTGTCCAGCGAAACGTTCACTCGGTCCAGGCCGGCGGCCTTGAGCGCCTGTGCGGTGCGCTTGAGGCCGATGCCGTTGGTGGTGAGCGACATCCTGGGCCGCGGCTCCAGGGCCGCGCAGCGCTCGACGATGCCGACCAGGCCGGGGCGCAGCAGCGGTTCGCCGCCGGTGAAGCGGACCTCGGTGATGCCGAGCCGGGTGACGGCGATGCGGATCAGCCGGACGATCTCGTCGTCGCTGAGCAGGTCCGTCTTCTGCAGCCACTGCAGGCCTTCTTCGGGCATGCAGTAGGTGCAGCGCAAATTGCACCGGTCGGTGAGTGAGACGCGCAGGTCAGTGGCCACGCGGCCGTACGTGTCGAGAAGCACTGTGGGCCCCCTCCCCTGTCCGGTTCATAGAGGTCGCGCAGCTCGGATGAGACATGTGTGCGCTGCTTTCGAGCCTACGCGACGCCTGTGACTTGTTGTGGTGCCCGATTGAACGAGACGCGGCGTGGCCGTGTCGTAGGGAACTACGACACGGCCACGACGGGTGTTCGGAGTATTTCAGTGTGCGCCTGTTCCCGTCAGTGAGCGGACCTCAAGCTCCGCGAACTTCCGGGGGTCGGCCTGCTCCTTGGACAGGAGGGTTCCCAGCCAGCCCAGGAGGAAGCCCAGCGGGATGGAGATGATGCCGGGGTTCTCCAGCGGGAACCAGTAGAAGTCGGCGTCCTTGAACATCGAGGTGGGCTTGCCGGAGACCACGGGCGAGAACAGCACCAGGACGACCGAGGAGACCAGGCCGCCGTAGATGGACCAGAGCGCGCCCCGGGTGGTGAAGCGCTTCCAGAACAGGCTGTAGAGGATCGTCGGCAGGTTGGCGGAGGCGGCGACGGCGAAGGCGAGCGCGACCAGGCCGGCCACGTTGAGGTCGCGGGCGAGGGCGCCGAGTCCGATGGCCACGGCGCCGATCACGACGGTGGACCAGCGGGCCGCCCGGACCTCCTCCTTCTCCGTGGCCTTGCCCTTGCGGATGACGTTCACGTAGATGTCGTGCGCGAAGGACGAGGAGGACGCGAGGGTCAGGCCCGCGACCACCGCGAGGATGGTGGCGAAGGCGACCGCGGAGATCACGGCGAGCAGGACGGCGCCGCCGGTGGTGCCGGGACCGCCGCCGACTTCCTGGGCGAGCAGCGGGGCCGCGGTGTTGCCCGCCTTGTTGGAGGCGAGGATGTCGGCCCGCTTCAGCAGGGCGGCGGCGCCGAAGCCGAGGGCGATCGTCATCAGGTAGAAGGCGCCGATGATGCCGATGGCCCAGTTCACGGACTTACGGGCGGCCTTCGCGGTGGGCACGGTGTAGAAGCGGATCAGGATGTGGGGCAGGCCGGCGGTACCCAGCACGAGGGCGATGCCGAGGGAGATGAAGTCCAGCTTCGTGATCCCGTCCTTGCCGTACTTCAGGCCGGGCTCCAGGAACTTGGCGCCCTGGCCGCTGTTCTCGGCGGCCTTGCCCAGCAGTTCGGAGATGTTGAAGTGGAACTTCAGCAGTACCAGGAAGGTGACCAGCAGGGCACCCGCGATGAGCAGGACGGCCTTGACCATCTGGACCCACGTGGTGCCCTTCATGCCGCCGATGGTCACGTAGAGGATCATCAGGACGCCGACCAGGGCGACGACGGCCACCTTGCCGCCGTCGCTGGTGATGCCCAGGAGCAGCGAGACCAGGACGCCGGCGCCGGCCATCTGGGCGAGCAGGTAGAAGATCGAGACCACGATGGTGGAGGTGCCCGCGGCGGTACGGACGGGCCGCTGGCGCATCCGGTAGGCGAGGACGTCACCCATCGTGTACCGGCCGGAGTTGCGCAGCGGCTCGGCGACGAGCAGCAGGGCCACCAGCCAGGCGACGAGGAAGCCGATGGAGTAGAGGAAGCCGTCGTAGCCGAACAGGGCGATGGCCCCGGCGATGCCGAGGAAGGACGCGGCGGACATGTAGTCGCCGGAGATGGCCAGGCCGTTCTGGAAGCCGGTGAACTGGCGGCCGCCGGCGTAGAAGTCGGCGGCGTCCTTGGTCTGGCGGCCCGCCCAGATGGTGATCACCAGGGTGGCGACGACGAACAGCCCGAACAGGGTGATGATCAGCGGGCGGTGCTCGGTGGCACCGGCGGCGACGGTCAGGTGCAATGGAGCGCTCATTCGCCGGCCTCCATCCGGGCCTTGATGGCGGCGGCCTGGGGGTCGAGCTGGGTGGCGGCGTGCCGCGAGTAGAACCAGGCGATGAGGAAGGTCGTCGCGAACTGGGCGAGGCCGAGTACGAGGGCGACGTTGATGTTGCCGAAGAGTTTGGTCCCCATGAAGCCGCCCGCGTAGTTCGAGAGCAGGACGTACAGCAGGTACCAGGCGATGAACGCGACGGTGAGCGGGAAGGCGAAGGAGCGGTGGGACCGGCGCAGTTCGGCGAACTCAGGGCTCTGCTGGACGCGTTCGAACTCTTCGGCCGTGCGGCCCGCCGGAAGTGGTTCCACGCCGCCGGGCGGCTGCGCTGCTGCTTGGGTTGTCACCGGGGGCTCTCCTTGTGACGCGGGTGCGAGGGGGTGGGTACGGACAAGACGACCTCCGTGTGGGGGGGGTAACGCCGGTCCCCCTGACAACGGCACGGCTCGCGCGACGGGACGGTTCAACGGGTTCCGTTTCTTCGGCCGTTTCCCCGGCCGGGCTTCTCCGTCGTGCCGCTCCGTCGGCTTCTTCGTCCTGATTCCTCGAACTGATGGCGCAAAGACGAAGGGCGGCACTAGGTTCGCCTGTCATGAACCCGTCGCCCTGCGCGATCGCGCGGGGACGGATCTTTCCCGGATGATGTGGAGAACCCATGGCTCAGCTGGGGTCACGATCCCCCAAGAGGCACGTCCGTCTCGCCATACCGGTCGGTCTGGCGCTCACCGCCTCCCTCGCCTTCCTGCCCTCGGTCGCGGCCTCCGCCGCACCGCTCGGCACGACCGCGGGCGCGGCGGCCGCCGCGAAGCCCGACACCTCGGGCCCCAAGCTGTCGTACGTGGCGAACCTCAACACCTACGCGACCGTGACGGCGGCCGAGAAGGCCGTCGAACGGGCCGGCGGCACGGTGGTGGCGTCGTACGAGCAGATCGGGGTGATCGTCGCCCACTCGCAGAACCCCGACTTCGCCAAGCAGCTCCGCGCCCAGCGCGGTCTGTTCGTATCGGTCGGCGCCACCCGCACGGCCCCCCTCGCGACGGTGCAGACCACCGAGGAGGGCACCACGCAGCGCCTGAGCGCGGCGGAGGCGGCCAAGGCTGCGGCGTCGGCGCAGGCCGGTCAGGAGCCGCTGGAGCCCAACCAGTGGGACCTGCGGGCGATCAAGGCCGATCAGGCGCAGGCGGTCAACGCCGGCAGCCCGGACGTCACGGTGGGCGTCATCGACACGGGTGTCGACGACACCCACCCGGATCTCGCCGCGAACTTCTCCAAGAGCCAGTCGGCCAACTGCGTCGGCGGCGTCGCCGACACCACGGACGGCGCCTGGCGCCCGTACCCGGACGGCAGCGACCACGGCACCCACGTGGCCGGCACCATCGCGGCCGCCCGCAACGGCATCGGCGTCACCGGCATCGCACCGGGCGCGAAGGTAGCCGCGATCAAGGTGAGCGAGCCCGGGTCCAGCCTCTTCTACACCGAAGCGGTCGTCTGCGGCTTCGTGTTCGCCGCCGAGAAGGGGATCGAGGTGACCAACAACAGCTACTACGTCGACCCCTGGTACTTCAACTGCAAGTCGGACGACGACCAGAAGGCGCTGGTGGAGGCCCTCGGCCGGGCGAGCAAGTACGCGGAGCGCAAGGGCGTGCTCAACGTGGCCGCCGCGGGCAACGAGAACTGGGACCTGGCGTCCCACTCGATCGTGGACGACACGAGCCCGGACGACGGGACCCCCACGCCGCGCACGATCGACCCGCACGACTGCCTGGACCTGCCGACGCAGCTGCCGGGCGTGGTCTCCGTCTCCGCCACCGGGGTCAAGGGCCTGCGCTCCTACTACTCCAGCTACGGCCTCGGCGTCATCGACGTGGCGGCGCCCGGCGGGGACAAGTGGCAGCTGCCGGACACCCCGGACGCCAACGGCCGGGTGCTGTCCACCCTCCCGGGCGGCGGCTACGGCTACAAGCAGGGCACCTCGATGGCCTCCCCGCACGTCGCCGGCGTCGCGGCCCTGCTCAAGAGCGCCCACCCCTCGGCCACGCCCGCCCAGCTCCAGGCGATGCTCAAGGCCCAGGCCACGAAGACGGCCTGCCCGGACAAGATCTACGACAACGCGGGCGCGCTGATCGACGCCACCACCTGCCAGAGCAAGTGGGGCCAGACCGGTTACTACGGCTACGGCGTGGTCGACGCGCTCAAGGCCGTCAAGTAACCCGGCCCTGAGGCCGCGCAACGCGGGCGGGGGCCGGCCCGGGGCAGTGTGCCCCGGCCGGCCCCCGCGGGCCGTTCCCGGCTGGTCAGAATCAGGGCGTGATCATCACCTTGAGTGCGCTGCGGTCGTCCATCGCGCGGTAGCCGGCCGGCACCTCGTCGAGGGTGACCGTCCGGTCGAAGACGGGCGCCGGGTCGATCGCGCCGCTCAGCACGTCCGCCAGCAGCTCCGGGATGTACGCCCGGACCGGGGCGACGCCCCCGCGCAGGGTGAGGTTGCGGTCGAACATCACGCTGAGGTCCAGGCCGGTGCCGCTGCCGTGCGGGACGCCGACGTAACCGATGGCCCCGCCGTCGCGGGCGATGTTCACGGCGGTGCGCATGGACTCCTCGGTGCCGACGGCCTCGATGACGCAGTGGGCGCCCTGGCCGCCGGTGAGCTCGCGGACGGCCGCCTCGGCGGCCTCGCCGCGCTCGGCGACGATGTCGGTGGCGCCGAACAGCTTCGCGATGTCCGTACGGACGGCGTGCCGGCCCATGGCGATGATCCGCTCGGCGCCGAGCCGCTTGGCGGCGAGGACGCCGCACAGGCCGACCGCGCCGTCACCGACGACGGCGACGGTGGAGCCCTTGCGGACGCCCGCGCCCACGGCTGCGTGGTGGCCGGTGCCCATGACGTCGGACAGCGCGAGCAGCGCGGTCAGCAGGTGCTCGTCGGAGGCGGCGTCGGCGGGCAGCTTCACCAGGGTGCCGTCGGCGTGCGGCACCCGCACCGCCTCGCCCTGGCCTCCGTCGTAGCCGACCGAGCCCCAGAACCCGCCGTGCACGCAGGAGGTGTACAGGCCCTCGGAGCAGTAGTCGCAGGTGCCGTCGGACCACATGAAGGGGGCCACGACGAGGTCCCCGGCGCGCAGGCCGGACACGGCGGAGCCGGTCTCCTCGACGATGCCGAGGAACTCGTGGCCGATGCGCTGGCCGGGCCGGCGCGCGGCCTCGCCGCGGTAGGCCCACAGGTCGCTGCCGCAGATGCAGGCACGCAGGACGCGGACGACGGCGTCCTCGGGGCGCTGGATCGCAGCGTCGGGCACCTCCTCCACGCGGATGTCGTGCGGGGCGTGGATGACGGTGGCACGCATGGTGGTGCAGCCCTCCGGATCGGGTGTGGTTCAGTCTTGTATGACTGACCCACCGTACGCCTGCCGGGAGGCGAGCGCGCCCGTGGCCAGCAGGTACTGGGCCGCGAGGTACGTGGCCATGATCCAGAAGTCCGGCCGGGGCGGCTGCGGCCACTCGGCGACGCCCGTGGCGATGAGCGTGTCGGAGAGCAGGAACAGCGCACCGCCGATCGCCGCGCGCCTCCCGAGGGCGCCGGAGCGGTAGGCCATCGCGGTGAGCAGCAGGCTGTACCCGGCTACCGGTACCCGCAGCCCGGCCGGGAGGTCGTTCCAGAGCAGCGCGACCGTGGCGACGAGCGCGGTGGCGTACGCGCCCCCGAGCGCGGGGTGCGTCCTGCCCCTGCCGAAGAGCAGGAGGTAGCAGACGTGCCCGGCGGCGAAGGAGCCCATGCCGATGAGGAAGGCGGCGGGGGCGCCGAAGAGCAGCGCCAGGTCGCCGCCCCAGCCGAAGAGCAGGGCCGCCACCAGCAGGCGCGGCGCGCGGCGGGTGCCGCCGTGGCGCCGGGAGCAGACGTAGGCGACGAGCAGCGGCATCAGCAGCGGCTTGGCGAGGACGTGCCCGAGGTGCCAGCCGGCGAGCAGCGAGGTGAGGTCGGCCGCCCCGGCGGCGGCGAACGCGGCGAGCAGCGTCCGCCCGGCGGTGTCGACCGGTACGGGGCGGGCCCAGGAGGGCGTACGGGACTCGGTGGCGCTCACGCGGCCTGCTCCGCCGGGGCCTTGGCGGGCCCGGCGGCCGGGGCGGGCTGCCAGCCGGGGCCGCGGAAGACCCGTCCGGCGCGCTCGCGCCAGGTGCGGGCGCCGCGCAGGTCCCGGGCGATGGCGGCGTATTCGTGCGTCGCCACCCGCAGCGGGTTGTAGGTGTCGATGTTCTTGGTCAGCCCGAAGACGGGCTTGTCGCCCTCGCCCACCCAGGAGCCGAACATCCGGTCCCAGACGATCAGGATCCCGCCGAAGTTGCGGTCCAGGTAGCCGCCTTGGGAGGCGTGGTGGACCCGGTGGTGGGAGGGGGTGTTGAAGACGTACTCGACCGGTCGGGGCAGCTTCCCGATGCGCTCGGTGTGGATCCAGAACTGATAGGCGAGGTTGACGGAGTAGCAGAAGGCGATGGCCGCGGGGTGCACGCCGAGGGCGATCATCGGCAGGTAGAACGGCCAGGAGGTGGCGCTGGTCCACGGCTGGCGCAGGGCGGTGGTGAGGTTGAACTTGCGGCTGCTGTGGTGGACGACGTGGCAGGCCCACAGGATCCGGATGACGTGGTGCCCGCGGTGCTGCCAGTAGTAGAAGAAGTCCTGCGCGAGCAGCATGAGGGGCACGGTCCACCACAGGACGGGCACCCGCAGCGGCGTCAGCTCGTAGACCGCGGTGTAGACCGCGAGGATCGGGATCTTCCAGAGGAAGTCGAAGACGAGACTGCCCAGGCCCATCCCGATGCTGGTGACGGCGTCCTTGGTCTCGTATCCGGCGGCGTCCTCGTCGGGATGGATCCGGTAGCTCACCAGCTCCACGACGGTGAGCAGCACGAAGGCGGGTATGGACCACAGCACGACATCGGGCAGGTTCGGCATGCCCGCACCATAGAGGCGCCTCCGGGGCTGCCGCTAGAGGTTGTTACCGATCGGTATCCGACCGGGTTACCCGGGGTACCCCGCATACTGGTCGGTCGGGGCGGGGAGGCCGTGTGACCGGGTTCGAGGCAGTTCTCTTACGGGTGGCGGGTACGGCGGCGAGCGCGCTGGTGAAGTCGCTCCTGACGCGCGCCCCGGGAGCGGGCCTGACGCCCGACCCGGCCGCACCTTCGGCGCGCTGGCGGCGGCCCGCCGAACTGGGCGACGCCGAGATGCGGACGCTGGCGGCCGGACTGGCCGCCCGCCTGGACGGGGCGGCGGCGGGACTGCCCGGCCACGAACGCCTGGCTGCCCTGGACGCGGTCGCCGACTCCTTCGCCGCGCTGGGGCCGCTGGACCTGGAGGCGCTCTTCGCCGTGGACCTGGACCCGGCGGCGCTGGCCGCGGCCCTGCCCCCGCCCCCACGGGGCCTGAGCGAGCGGGCGGAGGCCCTCTACCGGCGGCTGGCCGCCCTGTGCTGCCTCCACGTGGTGGAGTACGCCACCACCCTCCCGGCCTTCGGGCCCCACGCCCAGCTGGAACTGATCCGCCGCACCGGCCGGCTGGAGCGCGTCGTGCGGCAGCCGGCGGAGCCGGCCGGGTACCCGGACGCGAAGCAGCTCCGCTTCGAGCAGCAGTACACCCAGTACATCGCCGAAGCCCACGGCCGGCTCCAGCTCTACGGCCTGACGCTCGGCCAGGACCGCCAGGAGTGGCCGCTGGACCTGGCGTACATCAGCCTCGCGGTGACCGGCGACCCGCTGCCGGAGGAGCCGGGCTCGCACCGGACCACCGTCGAGGCGGAGCGGGCGATCGCGGGCTCGGACCGGGTGCTGCTGCGCGGGCCGGCCGGTTCCGGCAAGTCGACGCTGGTCCAGTGGCTGGCACTGAACGCGGCGCGCCAGAGCTTCTGGCGCCGGCCGGCCCACTGGAACACGCTGGTCCCCTTCGTCCTGCGGCTGCGTTCCTTCCACGCCTCCGAGGCGCTGCCCGTCCCCGAGGACTGGCTCCGGGCCTCCGGCGTACCGCTGACCGCGCCGCCCGGCTGGACCGAGGGCCTCCTGGCGAGCGGCCGGGCCCTGGTGCTGGTGGACGGGGTGGACGAGGTGCCCCAGCGGCTGCGCACTCGGACCGAGGCCTGGCTGCGCTCGCTGATCGCGGCCTTTCCGAAGGCGCGTTACGTCGTGACCACCCGTCCGTCCGCGGTGCCGGAGGACTGGCTCAGGGGACAGGGCTTCGCCCCGCTGTCGCTGGTGTCGATGGAGCGGGACGACGTACGGGCGTTCATCACGCACTGGCACGACTCGGCGCGCGAGGAGTGCGGCTCCGCCGAGGAGCGGTCGCAGCTCGACACCTTCGAGCGGACGCTGATCCAGTCGGTGGGCTCCCGCCGCGATCTCGGGCGGCTGGCGACGAACCCGCTGATGTGCGCGCTGCTGTGCGCCCTGAACCGGGACCGGCGGATGCAGCTGCCGCGCGCCCGCAAGGAGCTGTACGACGCGGCGCTGGACATGCTGCTGGTCCGCCGCGACACCGAACGGGACATAGCGGGGGTCGAGGGCGTCTACCTCAGCCGGGACGAGCAGACGGCGCTGCTCCAGCGGCTGGCGTACTGGCTCATCCGCAACGGGCAGGTGGAGGCGGCCCGGGACGAGGTCGTGCTGATGCTCGACGAATGGCTCGACGCGATGCCCCAGGTACGGGCGCAGGGCAGCACCGAGCGCGTGTTCAGGCACCTGCTCATCCGCAGCGGGCTGCTGCGCGAGCCCGTGCCCGGTGCCGTGCACTTCGTGCACCGCACCTTCCAGGATTACCTGGGCGCCAAGGCCGCGGTGGAGTCCCGGGACTTCGGCGTACTGATCCGCAACGCCCACGAGGACGCCTGGGACGACGTGGTCCGGATGGCCGTCGGCCACGCCCGGCCCGACGAACGCGCGCGCCTGCTCACCCAGTTGCTGCGGCGCGCGGACAAGGTGAAGCGGGACCGCAGTCGGCTGGTACTGCTGGCTGCGGCCTGCCTGGAGCACGCGCCCGAGCTGGATCCGCAGGTACGCGCCGAGGTGCAGGCGCGCACGGCGCGGCTGTTGCCGCCGCACAGCACGGCCCAGGCGGAGGAACTGGCCAAGGCGGGCGAGCTGGTGCTGGAGCTGCTGCCGGAGCCGGTGGACCTCAGCGAGGAGGAGGCCGCGGCGACCGTGCGGACGGCCGCGCTGATCGGCGGGGACCGGGCGCTCCAGGTGATCGCCGGATTCCGGCGCGACGACCGCTACGAGGTGGGCCACGAGCTGTCCGAGTCCTGGGGCCGCTTCCCCACCGGGGACTACGCGGACGCGGTCCTGGCGGGCGCCTCCATGCGGGCCGCCCACTTGCACATCCGCACGCCGGAGCAGCTCCGGGCCTTTCGCGGGCTGCCGAACGTCCGCCGGGTGCACCTCACCTGGAACGGGCAGCTGCCCCCGGAGATCACCGGCCGGCGGGACCTGCAATGGCTGGTCGTGCAGCACAATTCGGAGCTGCGGGACCTGGCGGCCCTCGGCGGACACCGCGCGCTGGAACACTTCGGGGTCTTCGACTGTCCGCGGCTGACCGGGATCGAGCCGATCGGTGAGCTGACGCCGGAGAGCCTGGCCTTCGGGTACGTGCCGGACGGGCTGTCGCTGGCCCCGCTCGCCGGGATCCCGGCCCTGCGGTCGCTGGTGATCGGCTTCGAGCCGAAGGAACGGAACATCGGGGACGTCCCCGCGGCGCCAGGGCTGGTGAAGCTCACCCTCTGGCAGGGCGCCCGGGGCCTCTCGCTCGACGGGCTGGAGCGCTGGACCGCGGTGCACGACCTCACCGTCGCGGGCGAGCGGCAGTACGAGCAGCTGGCGAGACGGCAGCCGCTGACCGGCCTGACCTCGCTCCAGATCCGGCACACCGTGTCGGTGGACCTCGGGGTGCTCGCCCCGTACCGCAGGCTGACCGAGCTGATGCTGCTGCGCTGCGGCTTCCCCGGCGGCCTGGGGCCGCTGGTGGACCTCCCGGGGCTCCGCCGGCTGCGGCTCGTGGAGTGCGCCGGTGTCGTGGACCTCTCCCCGCTGGCCGGGCTGCACTGGCTGCGGATCGAGCTGGACCGGAGGTCCGCCTTCACCGGCGCCGAGCTGATCGCGCCGGAGCGGCTCGTCCACATCGGCTGAGCCGCTCCGGCTGAGGGCGCTCTCACCAGACGCGGACCGAGCCGCCGCGGGCGAAGGCCGGGCTGGTGGCCTCGGGCGGGATCTCGGTCAGCGGCCGGGCGACCTCCGAGACCAGCGGGCCGCACTTGGCGGCCAGCGCGTCCAGCAGGGGCAGGTCGAAGCCGTAGACGCGGGCCGCGTTGCCGCCGACCATGGCGGCGACCTCCGCCCTGGGCAGGCCGGCGTAGGCGATGCGCAGGCCCTCGCGGGAGAAGGGCGTGGTGCCCTCGTCGTGGGGGTAGTCGCTGCCCCACATGATCTTGTCGAGGCCGATCCGTTCCCGCAGCGGGACCTCGTGGGGGCGCATGAAGCTCGCCCCCACGAAGCAGTTGTCGCGCCAGACCTCGCCGGGGCCCTTGCCCATCGACTCCGCGAGGCCCGCGCCGAACTTGGCCTCCGCCGTGGCCGAGGCGGCGACCAGGCGGGCGTGGTAGTAGTCCAGCATGTCCAGCACGCCCGGGATCCAGCCGGAGCCCTGCTCCGTCAGGACCAGCCGCAGGCCCGGGTGGCGGCGGAAGGCCCCGCCGAAGATGAGGTGCCACAGGGCGCGGTGCGAGAACCAGGTGGTCTCCACCATGAACACCGCCCGGGCGGCGGGCTCGTCGCCCAGGGGCGGGGACGCCGAGCCGCCGTGGTGGTTGACCGGGACGTCCAGTTCTTCGCACACCGCCCAGATCGGGTCGTAGACCGGGGAGTAGAGCTCCGGGATGCCGGAGCCGGGCGGGGCTCCGGGGAGCAGGACCCCGCCGGTCAGGCCGGCCGCCTTCGTGCGGCGGATCTCCTTGACCGCCTCCTCCACGTCGTTCAGCAGGATCTGGACCACGCCCGCGCGGCGGCCCGGGGCGTCCGCGCAGAAGTCCGCCAGCCAGCGGTTGTGGGCCCGCAGCCCCGCCCAGCGCAGGGCGAACTCGGCCGCCGTCGGCGCGGGCGCCATCAGGGCGGCGCTCGGGAAGAACGGCGGGATGGTGTTCGGGAAGAGCACCTCCGCGACGATGCCGTCCGCTTCGAGCTCGGCCAGCCGGCGGGCGGAGTTCCAGTTGCGGTCCGCGCTGTCCGCCAGGAGGTCCTCGTACGGGTTCACGTACTCGGCGGCCCAGGCGTCGAACTCGTCGTGGTAGCGCTTCTCCAGGTACGGCTTGTAGTCGAGCAGGTCCGCGCCCGCATGGCAGTCCGCCGAGATGACCGTGTAGCGGTCCGGTGTCATGACGAGACCCCCAGCACCGGGAAGTCCTCGCCGGTCAGCCAGTGCCGGCCGGTCTCCCGGGAGCGGGCCCAGGACGCCTCCACCGAGGCCTGGTCGGCGCTCTGGCCGAGCTCGGCCGGGGTCGGGCCGATCCGCGCGGCGAGCGGGGCCAGCTTCGCGGTGTCGAAGCCGAACACCTCGGCCGCCGCCAGGCCCAGCATCCGGCGGGTCTCGCCGACCGGGATGTCGTGGAAGGTGTTGCGCAGCCAGTTGCGGGTGTCGGGCCAGGTGCCCTCGGGGTGCGGGAAGTCCGAGCCCCACAGGATGTTGTCCACGCCGATCTCGTAGCGCTGGGCCAGCTCGCGCCGTTTGGTGTTCGTCGCGCAGACGAAGACCTGGCGGTCCAGGTACTCGCTCGGCGGACGGCTCAGTTCCGCGAACGGGGAGAGCTTCTTGCCGCCGTGCGCGCCGAGGTAGAGCCGGTCCATGAACCACAGCTGGTTCGGCAGCCACCAGCAGCCCGATTCGGCCACCCCGAACCTGAGCCCCGGGTGCCGCTCGAACACCCCGGACCACAGCAGGAACCACAGGGGCCGGGCCGGCCACCAGGTGACCTCGGAGACGTAGATGCCGAGGTGGTCCCCGTACTCGTGGCGGGGCGCGGCGCCCGAGTGGGTGACCACCGGCATCGCGGTCTCGGCCGCCGCCGCCCAGACCGGGTCGTAGCGGCGGTCGTGGTAGGGCGCCTGGTCCACCCACATGGAGGGGATCATCAGCGCGCCGAGCCCGGACTCCTTCGCCCGGTGGATCTCCGCGACGACCTTCGCCGGTTCGCCGGTGATGGGCAGCAGGGCGACCCCGCAGTGCCGTTCGGGGTGTTCGGAGACGAACTCCGCCAGCCAGCGGTTGTGGGCCTGCGCGCCGGCCATGCCCAGCTCGGGGTCCTGGTCGCCGGAGAGGCCGAGACCGACCCCGAAGGGGGCCGCGGTCTGGCTGTCGACGGCGTCCGCGTCGGGGAAGACGACTTCGCCGGCCACCCCGTCACCGTCGAGTTCCTTCAGCCGCTGCCCGACGTCCCAGCCTCCCTTGAGCCCCTCCTCGTGGTCGTGGAACCACTTCTCGGCGAAGGCCTCGTTGCGGACCCCGAGGCGGGTGGCCTCCTCCCGGCGGGCGTCGCGCTGTCCGAGGAACTCGTCGAACTGGGGGTGGAAGCGGGAGTCGAGGTACGGGCGGTAGCGCTCGGTCGGCAGTCCCGCGTGGCAGTCGGAGGAGATGATCAGGTACGGGTCTTCGTACGCGTTCACGGCAGGGCTCCTCTGCTCCTCAGTCGAGGATGAAGGCTTCGAGGTAGGCGGGGTTGGCGCGGTCGAGCATCGACTGCGAACGGGCGCGGATCTGCCGGTCGCTGTGCTCGCTCGGCGGGAGCATCCAGAACCGGCCGGCCCGGATGCCGTCGACCACGTGCTCGGCGACCTCCTCGACCGGGGTGAACTCCACCTCGTGGCCGGCCTGCTTCATCGCGGCCTCGTACTGGTCGAGACTGCGGTACGGGGTCTTGCGCGGCCGCTGCTTCGCGTAGCGGTCGGGCCGGTTGCGGTGCGACTCCCACAGGCCGGTGCGCAGCATGTGCGGTCCGGGGAAGAGGACGGAGGCGCCGACGTCGGCGCCCGCCGCCTTGAGGTGGGCGTACAGCGACTCGGTCATGGTCACCACGGCGGCCTTGGTGACGGCGTACACGGAGGCGGTGGGCAGCGGGGCGATGCCGCCGTCACCGGAGCTGGTGTTGACGACGTGGCCGGGGGCGCCGCCCGCGATCATGCGGGGGACGAAGGCCTGGATGCCGTGGAAGACGCCCCAGACGTTGACGGAGAACGCCCATTTCCAGTCGTTGGGCTCGTGCTCCCACATCCGGCCCTCGGCGCCGGAGCCGACGCCCGCGTTGTTGCAGAGGACGTGGACGGCGCCGAAGGCCTCGTAGGCGGCGTCCGCGAGGGCGATGACCGAGTCGCGTTCGCTGACGTCGACCTGCCGGGCGAGCACCTCGGCGCCGGCGGTGGAGAGCCCGGCGGCCGCCTCGCGCAGGGCGTCCTGCTCCACGTCGGCGAGGACGACCCGCAAGCCCTCGGCGGCGAAGCGGCGGGCCATGGCGAGCCCGATGCCACTGGCCGCGCCGGTGACGACGGCGACCTGTCCCGGTTCGAGGCGCATCTCACACGCTCCCCTCGGGCGGCCCGTCGAGTACCTGGAGCGGGTCGTCGTAGCGCTGGTGGACGTACGGGAGCAGGGCCTGGGCGCTGACCCGCTCGGCGACCCGGCCCCGCTGGTCGGTGGTCTTCTCGCCGATGGTCAGCTCCACGATGCGGCGTACGGGGAGGTCCGTCACCGGGTCGTACATGGACTCGCGGAGCACGACGTCGCCGGTGAGGTGCTCCAGCCTGCGGACCTTCTCGTGCCGCGTGCAGTGCACGAGCACCGGGTCGGCCTCGAAGCCCGAACCGTCCACGGCGGGCAGGAACTTGAAGTAGAAGTCGGTCTTGGTGGCGGGCTCGGGCAGCGGCAGGACGCCGTCGACGGCTCCGCGCACCTCCACGAAGGCGATGCCGTGGCGGGCGAGGGCGGCCCGTACGACCAGCCCGTCGCGCTCGACGGTGACCTCGCCCAGCTTCTTCGGTTCGCCGAACACCTCCCGGCCGCCGATCAACGCGCGTTCGTGGGTCATCGGCATGACCAGCGGGTACCAGCCCTCGACCGCGCCGTGGCGGGCGGCGACGGCGACCGAGCCGGCGCCGAGCGGGTACCCGGGCAGGTCGACCTTGCTGATGTTGGCCCGCACGAGGGGCCGTTCGGCCGGCTTGAGCGGGGGCGGCAGGACCGCGGCGACCACGTCCGGGTCGCTCTCCCAGACCGCCACCACGCCCGTCGACCAGATGTCGGGGAGCTGGGAACTCTTCTCGCGCGACGCCGCGATCTCGGCCTCCGTGCGCGCTCCGTACCGTACGCGTGCCATGGGTGTACCACCCTTCACTGGGTCGTCCTCGTCCCGGACTGCGCTCTGTAACACAGTTACACCGCGGAGGATGAAGGGTAAAGGCCCCCGACCGGACGAACTGACGGACCGACAGATTGGCGGCGATCCATGGCCCGAAGCCCGCTGACCCGCGAGGAGGTGCTGGACGCGGCCGCGTCCCTGGTCAGACAGCACGGCCCGGCGGCCCTCACCATGCGGGGGCTCGCCGCGGCCCTCGGTACCGCCGTGACCTCCATCTACTGGCACGTCGGCAACCGCGAGTCGCTGCTCGACGCCCTCGTGGAGCGGACCGTGCGGGAGATGGGCGCGATCGGGCCCTCGGGCCGCACCCCGGCCGAACGGATCGTCTCCGTGGCCCGGCTGCTGCGCCGCGAACTGCGCGAGCGCCCGCACCTGATCGCGATGGTCCACGAACGGGGGCTGACCGAGCGGATGTTCCTGCCCGTCCAGCAAGCCCTCGTGCACGAGGTGCGCGCGGCCGGGCTGCGCGGGGCCCGGGCCGCCGACGCGGTGCGCGCGATCCAGTTCCAGATCGTCGGCTTCCTGCTGGTGGAACGCAACCGCGAACGCTCACCCGCCCAGTCCCCCGCCGAGGGCGAGCTCTGGGACCCGGCCGCGGCACCCGGTGATCCGGCCCTCGCGCGCGCCCTGGCCCGGCCGCCGGAACCCGAGCGGCTGTTCCTGCTTTCCGTACGGGCATTGACGCGGTCGCTGCTGGCGCCGGACCCGCCGGGGCACCGCTGACGCACCCGGGCGGCGGCCTCCCGTCCGGCCGTCGGGGGCACGGGTGTCAGCAGGGGCCGATATCCTCTGTGACCATGCTCGACGACCGAACGACCGCAGAGACGATGTGGCCGACCGCGTACCCCCAGGGGTACGCGGTCGTCGACGTGGAGACCACCGGGCTCGCGCGCGACGACCGGATAGTCTCCGCCGCCGTCTACCGGCTCGACGCGCAGGGCAACGTGGAGGACCACTGGTACAGCCTGGTCAACCCGCGCCGGGATCCCGGGCCCGTCTGGATCCACGGCCTGACCAGCGACATGCTCCAGGACGCGCCGCTCTTCGAGGACATCGCCGAGGAGTTCGCCGGCCGCCTCGCGGACCGGGTCCTGGTCGCGCACAACGCCATCTTCGACTGGCAGATGATCGCCCGGGAGTACGCCCGGGCCGCCGCGGCGGCGCCGGTCCGTCAGCGGCTGTGCACCATCGCCCTGTCGAAGGAGCTGAACCTTCCGCTGCCCAACCACAAGCTGGAGTCGCTCGCCGCGCACTTCGGCGTCGTCCAGCAGCGCGCCCACCACGCCCTCGACGACGCCCGGGTGCTGGCCGAGGCCTTCCGTCCGTCGCTGCACGCCGCCGCCCGGGACGGCGTACGGCTGCCGCTGCTGGAATGCCGCCCGCTCACGGAGTGGTCGGACTCGCCCGCCGCGCCCCGCGTCGGCTACCAGGGTCCCTTCGGCGCGACGAGCTGGCGGCCCTCCCGGAAGCGGCCGCCGTGCCCGTACCCCAACCCGGGCCGGTTCGAGGACGGCAAGCCGCTCAAGCAGGGCATGCGGATCGCCTTCTCCGGGGACACCTCCGTGGACCGGGAACTCCTGGAGGACCGTGCGGTCGAGGCCGGTCTGCATGTCGCGACGAGCGTGTCGCGGCTCACCAGCCTGCTGGTCACCAACGACCCGGACTCGGCCACCTCGAAGACCGTCAAGGCGAAGTCCTTCGGGACCCCCGTGGTGGACGAGGCCGCCTTCACCCAGCTCCTGCGGGACGTGGCTGCGGCAGACGGGTGACCCTCGCACGACTCGCCACGGGACCTCTTCCCCGGGCCGCCCGCCCGGTCCCACCCTGTGGCGCATGGCCCGTTGCGAAGTATGCGGAAACGATTACGACCTGGCGTTCTACGTGGAGACCCAGGACGGTGCGCGGCACGTGTTCGACTCCTTCTCCTGCGCCATCCACCGGATGGCGCCCATCTGCGAGCACTGCCGCGTGCAGATCATCGGACAGGGCGTCGAGGCGGACGGCCACTGGTACTGCGGAGCGCACTGCGCCCGCGCCGAGGGGAGGGCGGGGATCGTCGACAAGGTGGGCAGCGCGGCCGGCGCCGCGGGATGACGCCACCCGGCCGCCGGGGCCCGCACGGGTGGGGGTACCGTCGTGGGCGTGTACCGCTTTGTGCTGACCCGGCAGTGGGTGTGCCTCACCCTCATCACCCTCGCCCTCATCCCCGCGATGATCAAGCTGGGGTTCTGGCAGTACCACCGCCATGAGCACCGGGTCGCGCAGAACGCGCTGATCGCACGGAACCTGACCGGGAAGCCGGTCCCCGTGAGCGAGCTCACCTCCCCCGGCCACACCGTCCCGAGGAGCGACTTCTGGCGCGCGGTCTCCGCGACCGGTACGTACGACTCCGCGCACGAGGTGGTCGTACGGATGCGCACCTCCAACGACGGCAAGGTCGGCTTCCAGGTCGTCACCCCGCTGGTGCTGGACGACGGCCGGGTGGTGCTGGTCAACCGCGGCTGGGTGGCGGGCGGCGAGGACTCGCGCGCGTACCCGCCGGTGCCGGCCGCGCCCACGGGCGAGGTGACGGTCACCGGCCGGCTCAAGGCCGACGAGACGAGCGGTGACAGCGGCATCAAGGACCGCAAGGGCCTGCCGGAGCGCCAGGTGATGCTGATCAACAGCGCCCAGCAGACGGCGGACGTGGGCAGGCCGGTGCTCGGTGGCTACCTGGAGCTCACCGCGCCGGTCCCGGCGGGAGGCAGCCCCGAGCCGGTCGCCGAGCCCGACCACGACTCGATCGGCCCGCACATGGCGTACGCGGTGCAGTGGTGGCTGTTCGCGGCGGCGGTACCGGTGGGGTGGCTGATCCTGGTGCGCCGGGAGAAGCGGGACCGCGACGAGGAGTCGGCGAAGGCCGCTTCGGAACCGGCGACCGCCGCGGCGTAGCGTGTCCGGCATGGATCTTGGACTGAAGGACCGTGTCTACATCGTCACCGGAGCCACCCGTGGCCTCGGTCACGCCTCCGCGCGCGAACTGGCCGCCGAGGGCGCGAAGCTGGTCATCACCGGACGGGACGAGGAGCGCGCGGCCGCTGCCGCCGCCGCCCTGGGCCCGGACGCGGTGGGCATCGCGGCGGACAACTCCGACCCCGGGGCGGCCGCGCGGCTCGTGACCACCGCCGTGGAACGCTTCGGCCGGCTCGACGGCATCCTCATCAGCGTCGGCGGCCCGCCGCCGGGCGCGGCGGCGGACAACACGGACGAGCAGTGGGCGGCCGCCTTCGAGTCGGTCTTCCTCGGCGCGGTCCGGCTGGCCCGGGCGGCGGCGGCCGAGCTGGGCGAGGGCGGGGTCATCGGCTTCGTGCTGTCGGGCTCGGTCCACGAGCCGATCCCCGGTCTGACCATCTCCAACGGCCTGCGCCCGGGGCTGGCCGGCTTCGCGAAGTCCCTGTCGGTGGACCTGGGCCCGCGCGGGATCCGGGTCGTCGGGCTGCTCCCGGCGCGCATCGACACGGACCGGGTGCGGGAGCTGGACGCCCTGTCCGGTGACGCGGCGGCCGCGCGGGCGGCGAACGAAGCGCGGATCCCGCTGCGGCGCTACGGCACGCCGGAGGAGTTCGGCCGCACGGCGGCGTTCTTCCTCTCCCCGGCGGCCTCGTACCTGACGGGCGTCATGCTGCCCGTCGACGGCGGCTCCCGGCACGGCTTCTGACGCCGTGCCCGACGGCCGCGGCCGACCGTGGGCCCCGGCCGGCCACGGCCGTCGGGGGGCCGGGTCAGGTGACCCGGCTCGCCCGGTGGGAGGTGACCGCGAGGCGCGCCTCGGTGGGCAGGGGGGTCAGGCCCGTCGAGGCGCGGGCGTGCTCCAGGACCGGGCCGGCCAGCGCGGCCAGGGTGTCCGAGGGGACCGCGTGCGGCTCCAGTTCCAGTTTCACCCGGAGGGCCGGCGCATCCCGCCGGCCCCGCAGGGCGACCCGGCACCCGGCGACCCCGTCCAGCGCGCCCACCTCCGCGGCCACCGCCGACTCCAGCGCGCGCCCGCGCAGCAGCGCGTAGGCCCCGTCGCCGGTGTCCACCGCCACCGTCGCCAGTCTCGGCCGGCGCAGCTGGGCCAGCAGCCACCACAGCGCCAGCAGCACGCACAGCGCCAGCCCGCCGAGCACCGCCCACCACCACCAGCCCTCGACGTGCAAGTGGGCCCGCCGGGCCCGCGCCGACAGCAGCGGTGCGTGCCGCCCGGCCAGCGGCCACGACGCGGTCAGCACCGACACCCCGGCCGCCAGCAGCACCAGCCCGATCAGGGCCAGCAGGACCCGGTTCACCACCCCGAGCATCGCGTCACCGTCACCCTTTCCGGCGGACCCGTACCCGCGCCACCGGCGGGTGCGCGAGCCCGAGTTCCTCGATGCCGACCGCGAGTACCGCCTCCAGGTCGGCCCGTACGTCGGCCAGCTCGCGGAAGTGCGAGGTGGCCCGGACCCGGACGCGGGAGCGGCCCGTCTTCACCCGGACCGACCGCACCCCGGACACCTCCATCGCCCGGTCGCGCAGCACCAGAGCGGCCGCCTTGCGACCGAGCCCGGCCCGTACCTCCGAGCCCCGCATGACCAGGATCCCGCGCAGCCCCGGCGCGAGGGCCAGCAGCAGGAGCACCGCCCCGGCCACCGCCAGGACCGCCCCGGCGATCATCACCTCCGTGTCGGCGGGGGTCCGTCGCTCCAGCTGCTGCACCAGTTCCCGCCGCCAGCCCATGCCGGCCCGGTGCGCCCGTACCGCCGCGAGGTCGTAGAGGAACAGCCCCGCGACCGCGAGCACCGCCAGTGCGGTGAGCCCCGCCGGGATCCGCCGCGCCGACCTGAACCGCCGCGCGCGCCGGGCCGTCACCGCAGCCGCCGGCCGCTGCGCCCGTGGGCGGCCGGCCCGGCCGGGTAGGGGCGCAGCTGCTCGATGTCGAGGTCCACCTCCGGTACGGTCATCCCGGCGCACCGCTCGATCCGCTCGGTCACTTCACGGCGCACGGCGGCGCACTGGGCGGTGAGGTCGGAGGGGTAGCCGAGCTCCAGGCTCACCCGGACCCGGGCGATGTCGTGGTGCACGGTGACGCTCGCGTGCGGGGACTCCGGAGCGGGACCGGTCCCGGCGAGCGCCTCGCGGGCCGCCTGGGCCGCGATCTTGGCCACGACCCGGTCGGCGATCCGGGTCGCTCCCCGTTCCGCGGGCGGTACCCCCGGCGGGGTGGCCCGCGGCGTGTTGGTGCTGCTCGTACTCATCGGCGCCTCACCTGCGCCGGCCGTCGCGCGGACGGAACAGGTCGGCGACGTCGAGGTCGCCGTCGAGGAACCGGCCGACCACGAAGCCGATGGCGCCCAGGGCCGCCACCAGCAGGAAGGCCCCGAAGCCGCCGAAGTATCCGGCGAACGCCAGTGCCATGCCGGCCACCAGGCCGACGACCGCCATGCTCATGCGGGGCTCCTTCGGCTACTGGAGACGGGATTCCGGCTCTTCGTCTTCTTCGTCGGGCAGTTTGACGTCGGTGACGGCGATGTTGACCTCCACGACTTCCAGGCCGGTCATCCGCTCGACCGCCGAGATGACGTTCTCCCGGACCGCCCGGGCCACCTCGCGGATCGCCACGCCGTAGTCGACGACGATCTCCAGGTCGAGCGCGGTCTGGAGCTCGCCGACCTCGGCCTTCACGCCGCGCGAGGCGGAGGATTTGGCGCCGCCGGGTACCCGTTCGCGGACGGCGCCGAACGTACGGGAGAGGCCGGAGCCGCTGCCCATCGCGTGGACGCCCACCACCTCCCGGGCGGCCAGTCCGGCGATCTTCTCGACCACCCCGTCGGCGATGGAGGTGCGGCCGCGGTCGGCGGCGTCCTTGGCAGAGCTCCCTGGCACGAATTCGGTCATCGTGTGTCCCTTCGAGCGTGCGGACTCACGACCACCGTAAGCGCGAAACCCCTCCGCCGCTCTGAGGACGCGGGTGCGCCGGGCGGATCGGAGGGGTTGCCGGGCCGGATCGCGGGGGCCGGCGGGCCGGCTGGCCGGCCGGTTTCAGTCGGAAAGGCCGGCCAGGTCGCGCAGCCGGCGCGCCTGCGCCGCCCGCTCGGCGCTGCGCTGGTCGTCGTACGAGCGCGCGGTCGCCCCGCGCAGCAGCGCCTTCGTCTCGATGACCGCGTCACGCGGCGGGGCCAGCAGGGCCGTCGCCAGGTCCTGGACGGCCGCGTCGAGCTCGTCCACGGGGACGACGAGGTTCGCCAGACCCACCCGTTCGGCCTCTTCGGCATGCACGAAGCGGCCCGTCGCGCAGATTTCGAGCGCGCGGGCGTAGCCCACCAGCGAGGTCAGCGGCTGGGTGCCGGTCAGGTCGGGCACCAGGCCGAGGCTGGTCTCGCGCATGGCGAACTGCACGTCGTCCGCGACCACCCGCAGGTCGCACGCGAGCGCGAGCTGGAAGCCGGCGCCGATCGCGTGCCCCTGCACGGCGGCGACGGAGATGATGTCGTTGCGCCGCCACCAGGTGAACGCCTCCTGGTACTCGGCGATGGTGCTGTCGAGCAGTTCGTCCGAACCGCGCGCCAGATCGAGGAAGGACGGCTCACCCTCGAAACCCTCGGGCGTGAAAGCCTGGCGGTCGAGTCCGGCGGAGAAGGACTTGCCTTCGCCGCGCAGCACGACGACCCGGACGCTACCCGGCAACGACCGTCCGGCCTCCGCCAAAGCCCGCCAGAGCGCGGGGGACTGAGCGTTTCGCTTGGCCGGATTGGTCAGTGTCACCGTGGCGACCGTGTCGTCCACGGTGAGCCGTACGCCGTCCTTGTCGAGCAGAGCCATCTCGGTGCCTCCGGTGTGCAGTCGGCCGGCAATCCCGGCCTAAGTGACTGCACAGTAACCACCCGGTCGGCCGCAGGGCCGACCGGGGGCCACCGAAGAACCGTCCTTGACGGCCAGGGTCAGGCCGAGGCCGCCTTCTTGCCGCGCGTCGCGCCTCCGCGACCACGCAACACGACTCCGGACTCGCTGAGCATCCGGTGGACGAATCCGTAGGACCGGCCGGTCTCCTCGGCCAGCGCCCGGATACTCGCACCGGAGTCGTACTTCTTCTTCAGGTCTGCCGCGAGCTTGTCGCGCGCGGCGCCGGTTACCCGGCTGCCCTTCTTCAGAGTCTCGGCCACCCGTGCCTCCTCATGGGAAGTGCGCTCTGGACTTCTCATGATCACCCCTCCCCGCGATCCTGGCCACCCATTCAGCAAGGTCGGTACGACGGCATTTCCCGAGGAGTGGACACCTGAGCAGAACGGAACTTCCCCTTCCGCCGCATGACCTCCGTCACACTCCCCCGCTCGCGCAAGGAATCACCAGGTCAGGGGCCGGGCGCCGGAAAGTGGACGGGCCCCGGTCGCGTACCCCGGCGGGTACGGCCGGGGCCGTCGTCACGGTGCGACGGTATGAGACCGCCTCACTCAGATGATGGATCACGCGTGGGCCGAATGATCCATAAGGAACTGGATCAACCTCCCGGCGGGCCGGCGCGGGCCCGCGCGGGGACTCAGGCGAGCGCCACGAGGTCCCGGTAGTCCGGGCCCCACAGGTCCTCCACGCCGTCCGGCAGCAGGATGATCCGCTCCGGTTCCAGGGCCTCCACCGCGCCCTCGTCGTGCGTGACGAGGATGACCGCGCCCTTGTACGTGCGCAGCGCGCCCAGGATCTCCTCGCGGCTGGCCGGGTCGAGGTTGTTGGTGGGCTCGTCGAGCAGCAGGACGTTCGCCGAGGAGACGACCAGGGTGGCCAGGGCCAGCCGGGTCTTCTCACCGCCGGAGAGCACGCCGGCCGGCTTGTCGACGTCGTCGCCCGAAAACAGGAACGAACCGAGCGTCTTGCGGACGGCGACCAGGTCCAGGTCGGGCGCGGAGGAGCGCATGTTCTCCAGGACCGTGCGCTCCGGGTCGAGCGTCTCGTGCTCCTGGGCGTAGTACCCGAGCTTGAGGCCGTGGCCGGGGGTCACGGTGCCGGTGTCCGGCTTCTCGGTGCCCGACAGCAGGCGCAGCAGCGTGGTCTTGCCGGCGCCGTTGAGGCCGAGGATCACCACGCGCGAGCCCTTGTCGATGGCCAGGTCGACGTCGGTGAAGATCTCCAGCGAGCCGTAGGACTTCGACAGGCCCTCCGCGGTCAGCGGGGTCTTGCCGCAGGGCGCCGGGTCCGGGAAGCGCAGCTTGGCGACCTTGTCGGAGACGCGGACGGCCTCCAGGCCGGACAGCAGCCGCTCGGCGCGCTTGGCCATGTTCTGCGCGGCGACGGTCTTGGTCGCCTTGGCGCGCATCTTGTCGGCCTGCGAGTTGAGGGCCGCGGCCTTCTTCTCGGCGTTCTGTCGCTCGCGCTTGCGGCGCTTCTCGTCCGCCTCGCGCTGCTGCTGGTAGAGCTTCCACCCCATGTTGTAGACGTCGATCTGGGCGCGGTTGGCGTCCAGGTAGAACACCTTGTTGACGACGGTCTCGACCAGGTCGACATCGTGGGAGATCACGATGAACCCGCCGCGGTAGTTCTTGAGGTAGTCGCGCAGCCAGACGATCGAGTCGGCGTCCAGGTGGTTGGTGGGCTCGTCGAGCAGCAGGGTGTCGGCGTCGGAGAAGAGGATCCGGGCGAGCTCGACCCGGCGGCGCTGACCGCCGGAGAGGGTGTGCAGCGGCTGGCCGAGCACCCGGTCGGGCAGGCCGAGGGCGGCGGAAATGGTGGCCGCCTCCGCCTCGGCGGCGTACCCGCCCTTGGTCAGGAACTCGGTCTCCTGGCGCTCGTACTGCTTCATCGCCTTGTCGCGGGTGCCGCCGCTGCCGGTGGCGATGCGCTCCTCGTTCATGCGCATCTTCTTGATCAGTACGTCGAGCCCGCGCGCGGAGAGGATCCGGTCGCGGGCGAGTACGTCGAGGTCGCCGGTGCGCGGGTCCTGCGGCAGGTAGCCGACCTCGCCCGAGCGGGTGATCGAGCCGGCGGCGGGCTGGCCCTCGCCCGCGAGGCACTTGGTGAGCGTGGTCTTGCCCGCTCCGTTGCGGCCGACCAGGCCGATGCGGTCGCCCTTGGCGACACGGAAGGAAGCGGACTCGATGAGGACGCGGGCGCCGGCGCGCAGCTCGATGCCGGTGGCGGTGATCACGGAAATACTCCAGGGCGGTGGGGACGGCGGAAGGGGGGCAGGGACGCGCGAGGCTTCGACGCCGCTAATCCGCGAGGAGATTTGCCATGAGGACATTCTACCGGGGGTGCGCAACCACTTTTCGGGCCGCCCGGCCGCCTGCGCCGCCACCGCCCCGCCCCCCGCCGGGTCCTCGCGGGGTCGTCCGTTCGGCGCACGGATCTCCCGGGCCGGCCGGGGCACGTATCAGGATGGCGACGGCGACGGCCGCCGCTGGTGCGGACACGTGGGAGCGAGGGCGGTGCGGCATGCAGTTCGACGACGACGCCAATCTGGACACGTCGGAGGTCTCGGACCAGCGCGGCAGCCGCGTCCCGGGCGGCAGGGCCACGATCGGCGGGGGTCTCGTCGGGGTGATCGCCCTGGTGCTGGGGCTGCTGCTGGGGGTGGGGCCGGACGAGCTGGGGCTGTCCGGCGGGAGCCCGCAGCCGGTTTCGAGCCCCTCCTCCGCCGCACAGGTGCAGCAGAGCTGCCGGACCGGCCGCGACGCCAACAGCCGCGAGGACTGCCGGCTCGTCGCCGTGACGAACAGCACGCAGGATTACTGGCGCCAGGAGTTCCAGCGGCGGGGCGCCCGGTACGTGCCGGCCTCGACGGTCTTCTTCACCGGCCAGGTGAACACCGCCTGCGGCGCGGCCACCTCGGCGGTCGGCCCGTTCTACTGCCCCGTCGACCGGAAGGTCTACCTCGACCTGGGCTTCTTCCAGGAGCTGCGGACGAAGTTCGGCGCGAGCGGCGGCCCCTTCGCCCAGGCGTACGTGGTGGCCCACGAATACGGGCACCACATCCAGAACCTGACGGGCACGCTCCAGAAGACCCAGGACGGGCGGGCGGGCGCGAACAGCAACTCGGTCAAGGTGGAGCTCCAGGCCGACTGCTACGCCGGGGTGTGGGCCCACAACGCGACCCGGACCCCGGACGAGTCCACCGGCCGGCCGCTGATCACCAGCCTGACCGACCAGGACATCAGGGACGGCCTGGACGCGGCGGCCGCGGTCGGCGACGACCGGATCCAGGAGAAGTTCCAGGGGCGGGTCACCCCGGAGTCCTGGACGCACGGCTCGGCGCAGCAGCGCCAGCAGTGGTTCTACCAGGGCTACCGGACCGGTGACATGGCCCAGTGCGACACCTTCCGCTGACTGTCAGCGGTGCCTGCCATGCTGTGAGGCGGGTCACACGGGACGCTGGGCCCCCGTCACCCGACCGCAGATCCACACACGCGCACCGCACGAGGGGAAGTGATCGTCATGGCAGGTGTTCCGTCCATCGTTCCGACGCTGCTCTACCGCGACGCAAAGGCCGCGATCCGGCAGCTGACCGAGGCCTTCGGGTTCACCCAGGTCGCCGTCTACGAAGGGGAGGACGGCACCGTGATGCATGCGGAGCTGTCGTACGGGAACGGCGCGGTGATGCTCGGCAGCAAGGGCCGCGGCGGGGTCTTCGACAAGGCCATGGCGGACGGCGGCCCCGTCGGGGTCTACGTCGTGGTGGAGGACGTGGACGCGCACCACCGCCGGGCCGCGGAGCACGGCATGGAGATCGTGATGGAGCCGACCGACCAGGACTACGGCTCGCGGGACTACATGGCCCGCGACGCCGAGGGCAACATCTGGAGCTTCGGGACGTACGCCCCGCAGGTCTGACGCCCGCGGCGGGTACGCCCCGGCTCCTCCCCGGTGTTACGCGCCGCCGGTGTGGACCTGGAAGGCGGCCCGGCGGACCGCCTTGGCCAGGGCCGGGTCGGGGTGGGCGGCGGCGAGGGCGACCAGGACCTGCACGGTCCGGGGGTGGCCCACCGCGCGGACCTCGTCCAGCAGCCGGGGGACGGTGGTGCGCACGGCCGAATCGAGGTGGCGGGCCAGCAGTTCGGCCTCGCCGTGATCGGCGATCGCCGCGGCCGTGTCCACCCACAGCCAGGTGGACTCCTCCGCGGTCAGGACGTCCTGCGCCTCGTCGGGGTCCACCCCGTCGTGCTCGGCGAGCCAGAGCAGGGCATAGGGGCGCAGCGCCGGATCGCGCACGGCGGCGCGGACGTCGGGCTCGGCGGGGGCGCCGACCACGCGGAGCGCCTCGAAGGCGAGGCCGCGCAGCAGGGCGTCCTCGCCCCGGGCGGCCTGGAGCAGTTCGCCGACCGCGTGTCCGACGGGGCGGGCGGCGAGCCAGGCCTGGTACTCGGCGCGCGCGGGGCCCGGGGTGAGCCGGGCACAGCCGTGCAGCATGGCGGCGGCGGACTGTTCGATGTTCCCGGCCGGGCTCTGCGCGGCGACGCAGATCTGCTCCAGCTTGACCCATACGGCCCAACTGCCGAGCGGGGTGAGGGTGGCCTGGGCCGGCCCGAGCGTGACGGCGTCGACGGCGGCGAGCCCGCCGAGCGCCCAGCGCAGCAGGCGGGCGAGGGGGACGGGGGGCGCGGGAGCGGCCGCCCGGGCGGGCGGCGCCGTCGCCACCGGGCCGTGGTGCGCGACGGCGGCCGTGGCGGCTGCTGCGACGGTGGCGTCCGTGGCGGAGGCGCCCGTACCGGAGGCGTCCGCGGCGGCGCCCTCGTACGGGACCTCGCACCGCTCGTCGCGCAGTTCCGTCACCCGCTGGCCGAGCAGGTCCAGCAGGTCCGGGACGGTCACCGGACCTGCGGACAGCTGGAGCAGGGAAAGGAGTTGGGGCATGGCCTCGACGACCTCGGCCACGACCGCCGGTGCGATGTCGGCGGGGGCCGGGTGGACCAGCGACCAGGCGTCGAAGAGGGCGACCCAGCCGCGCAGGACGGCGGTGTCGTCGCGGTCCCAGGCGCGCAGGCGCCAGCCGGGCCGGGCGTGGCCGCCGTGCACCTCGACCAGGCCGGAGAGGCGGGCGCGGTCCCAGCCCACCCGGATCTGGCCGTGGGTCAGGCGCAGCTCTGCGGCGGCCCGTTCGACATCGGCGGCGGGCAGCGCGCCCGCCGGGGCGGGCCTGCCGCCGTCACCGGCCCCGAGGTGCCGCTCGGCCCAGCGGGCCAGCCGTACCGCGTCGGCGAGTGAGGCCCGGGCCCGGTTCGCCAGGTCGGCCGTCGCGGGGGTGCCCGCCGGGGGCCGGGGGGCGGTCCGCGTCCGCCGGTCGGTCACCGCCTTGCGGGCCGCGGCGACGGAGCGCGGGGAGACGAGTCGGAGTCTGGAGTCGCGAGCCAACTGCTCATCAGGCTTTCGGGACGTCACGGAAGCAGTCTCGCCCGTCACTGGCCGAAAGCCCAAACGGAATGGACCGTTTCCACGGACCGCCCGGCAGGCATACCGGGACAAGCCGACCCGGACGCCCCGTCCGCCACAGGGCTTTCACATAAGAGGGGTCAAAAAGCGGCGCAAGGTCTCCTCGTACTCCTCCGGGGCCGCGTTCCACATCGCCCCGTGGGGGGCGTCCCGGACCGGCTGCAAGGTGACGAGGTCGGGGCGGTCCGCGGCGAGCCGGCGGGCGGGCCCCCAGGGAGCCAGGGTGTCGTCGGGCCCGTGGAAGATCAGGACGGGCATCCGCAGCGCGCCCGGGTTCGCCCCCGGCGGCCTCCGGTCGACGCGCAGGCCCGCGCGGCTTTCGGCGGCCCGGACCACGAACGGCATCAGCGGTGCCGGAGTGCCCCGGGCCGCGGCCAGCGCGCGCAGGGTGGCGTGCCAGTCGAGCACCGGGGAGTCCAGCACCAGCCCGGAGATCCGGCCGGCCAGCGCCGAGCGCTCGGCGGCGTGCAGGGCCATGGTGGCGCCGGTGGACCAGCCGTACAGGATGACGCGGCGGGCGCCGTAGCGCAGGGCGTAGCGGATCGCGGCGTCCAGGTCGCGCCACTCCGACTCGCCGAGGTGGCCGACGCCGTCCGGGGAGCGGGGCGCGCCCAGGTCGCCCCGGTAGGCGAGGTCGAGTACGGGCAGCCCGTGGCGGTGCAGGAACGGCATGACCACCATCGGGTGTTCGCGGGTGGCGCCCAGGCCGTGCACCGCGATGACCCAGGTGTCGCGGGCCGCCGGGACGAACCAGGCGGGCAGCGGGCCGAGCTCGCCGGGGACGTCCACGTCGGCGTGGTCGAGCCCGAGGGCGGTGCGCGGGTTGCCGATGTGGACCTGGGGCGTGAGGACGACCCGGGTGCCGGGGTCGAGGCTGCCGTGGGTCACGGCGAGGAGGCGGCGGACCACGGTGTCGGCCCCGTGCGGGACGTCGGTGAGGACGGGGCCGACCACGGCGTGCACGCCGGGGGCGTCCAGGCCGTACCTGCCGGGGCGCAGGGGGCCGCGGGCGGGGGCGCCCCCGGCCGGGGGCCGGGGCACGGTCAGCACGACGCGGCCCGCCGCGGTGGACCGGACGGTCAGCTGGGGCGCATCGGGCAGAGGGCGACCCGGCCGGGGACGCAGGGCCGCGTCGGCGGCGTACCGGCCGGCCGCGATGACGGCCGCTCCGGCACCGATCAGGGTCGTCGTGACGGCCGCTGCCGTCGCTGTGGCGGTACGCACCGCTCCAGTGTCGGGGCGGGCGCCCCCGCAGGCCACCGGAGGAGATCATTCCGCAACCGCCGGGTAACGCCCGGTAACGGTTCCGCTTGGCCGCCGCGGAACGTGATCTGGGTCTCGTCGCGAGGCGGACGCGCCGCCGCCGGGGCGGCCGGGGCGGCTCTCCGAGGACCCCGTTCACCCGTCTTGACGTGCCCTTATCGCTGGATCTAGGGCCGAATCGGGAGGAAGGTCCCGATCGCGCCTCGACCCGAGACACCACCCGACCTCTCTCAGTTCATCTTCCGTTCACCCAGGTTGCCTACGGTCGCCGAGCCACTGACGCCAAACAGAAGCCTGGGTAAATGGAGCACATAACGCTTCTCCTCGGGATCGTGATCATCACCGCTCTCGTGTTCGACTTCACGAACGGTTTCCACGACACAGCCAACGCGATGGCGACCACCATCTCGACCGGCGCCCTCAAGCCCAAGACGGCGGTGGCCATGTCCGCCGTGCTCAACCTCGTCGGCGCGTTCATGTCCGTGGAGGTCGCCAAGACGATCTCCAAGGGCCTGGTCAACGAGCAGGGCATCCAGCCAGAAGTGATCTTCGCGGCCCTGGTCGGCGCGATCCTCTGGAACCTCGTCACCTGGCTGGTCGGACTCCCCTCCAGCTCCTCCCACGCCCTGATGGGCGGTCTGATCGGCGCCGCGGTCGCCTCGGCCGGCCTCGGCGCGGTCAACGGCAGCGTCGTCGTCACCAAGGTCCTCATCCCCGCCGTCGCCGCCCCCATCGTGGCCGGTGTGGCCGCCATGCTGGCCGCGAAGCTCACGTACAAGCTCGGCGGCAAGGTGGGCGGCAAGACCGCCACCAAGGGCTACCGGGCCGGTCAGATCGCCTCCGCCGGTCTCGTCTCGCTCGCCCACGGCACCAACGACGCCCAGAAGACGATGGGCATCATCACGCTCGCGCTCGTCGCGGGCGGCGCCCTGGACTCCGGCGCGAACCCGCCGGTGTGGGTCATCATTTCGGCCGGCATGGCCATCGCGACCGGCACCTACCTGGGCGGCTGGCGCATCATCCGCACCATGGGCAGCGGCCTGACCGACCTCCACCCGCAGCAGGGCTTCGCCGCCCAGACCTCCGCGGCGAGCGTCATCCTGGCTTCCTCCACCCTCGGCTTCTCGCTCTCCACCACCCACGCCTGCTCCGGCGCGGTCATGGGTGCGGGTCTGGGCCGCAAGGGCGGCGTGGTCCGCTGGTCCACCGCCACCCGGATGTTCATCGCGTGGGGTCTGACCCTGCCGGCCGCCGCCCTGGTCGGCGCCGGCGCCGAGATGGTCATGCGCACCGGCAACGTCGGCATCGCCGCCGTCGTGGTCTTCCTGGTCGCCTCCTGCGCCGCGATCTGGCTCATCTCGCGCCGCCAGGTCGTCGACCACCACAACGTCACGGACGTGGAGCCGGCCGCCGCCGAGGCGCCCGGAGTCGTCACCACGGCCATGGCCGCCGTCACCGTCCCGCCGATCGCCGCCGCCGGTACCACGGCCGCGGTGACGGACGAGGACCTCAAGGCCACCATCCCGGCGGCCGCCCCGGCACCCGCGGCTCCGGCCGCGGCGGTCTGACCCCGAGAACGACAGAGGATTCAGCGGTATGAAGATCGACTGGGCAGCACTCGGCTCCGTCTTCGGGGTCAGCCTCTCCGCCACCGTCGCCCTCGTGGCCCTGTTCACCCTGGGCCTGGTGGGTCTCTCCAAGCACGAGGCCGCCACCGAGCAGGGCGGCGCCGCCACCGCGGCGCGCAGCGGCGCGTACGCGTGCTTCGCGCTCTGCGGCGTCGCCGTGGCCTACGCGATCTATCTGATCGTCAGCTGACGCGACGACGCCGAAAGCTCCCCGCGGGAATCCCGCGGGGAGCTTTCGCATGCCCCCGCCCCGGCCGCCCCACCCCCTCGCCGCAGGTCAACGGCAAGTTGACGGGCGTTCTCGGCGCGTGGTGGACTGCCCGAGCCAATACGGCGGCATGGAGAGGAAGTCCGGTGCGAATCCGGCGCGGTCCCGCCACTGTCACCGGGGAGCGCACGCGGTCCGTGCGTCCCGGGAGCCAGGAACTCTCGCCGCCGGACACGTCGAACCAGGGCGCGGACCCTGAGCGAGGACATACCTGCCACCATGCGTGCCGATCGCGTATTCGCGTACGGCGTCACGGCGGGCCTGATCGGCGACCGGATCCTCGGGGATCCGCGCCGGGGGCACCCCGTCGCCGCCTTCGGAAGAGCCGCCGCCGCCCTCGAACGCGCCCTGTGGCGTGACGACCGGGCGCGGGGCGTGGTCCACACCCTGGTGTGCGCGGGGGGCGCGGCCGCCGTCGGGGCGCTCGGCGCCCGCGCCGTGCGCTCCCGGCCCGCGGCCGCCCGTATCGCCCTGACCGCCGCCGCCACCTGGGCCGTCGTCGGCGGTACCTCGCTGGGCCGGGAGGCCCGGGCCATCGGCGGGGCGCTCGCCGCCGGGGACGCCGAGGTGGCCCGGGAGCGGCTGCCGCACCTGTGCGGGCGCGACCCGCAGGCCCTGGACGAGCAGCAGCTGGCCCGCGCCGTCGTGGAGTCGGTCGCCGAGAACACCTCCGACGCGGTGGTCGGGGCCCTGGTCTGGGGCGCCGTCGCGGGCGTGCCCGGGCTGCTGGCGTTCCGTGCCGTCAACACCCTGGACGCGATGGTGGGCCACAAGTCGCCGCGCTACCTGCGCTACGGGTGGGCCTCCGCCCGGCTCGACGACGTGGCGGGCTGGCCCGGGGCCCGGCTGACCGCGCTGGCCGCCGTACTGGCCGGACCCGACAGGCGGGGCGCCCTACGGGCCTGGCGCGCCGACGCCGCCGCGCATCCGAGCCCCAACGCCGGGCCGGTGGAGGCCTCGTTCGCCGGGGCGCTGGGCGTACGGCTGGGCGGGACGCTGGCGTACGGCGGGCGGGTCGAGCACCGGGCCGTGCTGAACGGCGCCGCGGGGCGGCCGGTCGAAGTGGCGGACATCGAACGTGCGGTACGGCTGTCGCGTCAGGTGACGTGGGTGGCTCTGGGCGCGTGTGTGGCACTGCGGTGTGCGGTGACCCGGTGGTCGGGGAAGGGGCGGGCATGAGCGGCACGAGCGGTTCGAAGCGCGGCGGCGGCCTGCTGGTCGCGGGCACCACGTCGGACGCGGGCAAGAGCGTGGTCACGGCGGGCATCTGCCGCTGGCTGTCGCGCCAGGGCGTGAAGGTGGCGCCGTTCAAGGCGCAGAACATGTCGCTGAACTCGTTCGTCACCCGGGAGGGCGCGGAGATCGGCCGGGCCCAGGCGATGCAGGCGCAGGCCGCCCGCGTGGAGCCGACCGCGCTGATGAACCCGGTGCTGCTCAAGCCGGGCAGTGACCGCAGCAGCCAGGTGGTGCTGCTGGGCAAGCCGGTCGGCGAGATGAGCGCCCGCGGGTTCTTCGGGGATCCCGGGGGGCCGGCCGGCGGGAAGACGTCGCACGGCGGACGCGAGCGGCTGCTCGGGGTCGTCACGGACTGCCTGGAGCAGCTGCGGGGCACGTATGACGCCGTGATCTGCGAGGGGGCGGGCAGTCCGGCCGAGATCAACCTGCGCCGGACCGACATCGTGAACATGGGCATCGCGCGGGCCGCGCGGTTCCCGGTGGTGGTGGTCGGGGACATCGACCGGGGCGGGGTCTTCGCCTCGTTCTTCGGTACGACGGCGCTGCTGTCGCCCGAGGACCAGTCGCTGATCGCCGGCTACCTGGTGAACAAGTTCCGGGGCGACGTCTCGCTCCTGGAACCCGGCATGGAGATGCTGCGCGGGCTGACCGGGCGGGCCACGTACGGCGTGCTGCCGTACCGGCACGGGCTGGGCATCGACGAGGAGGACGGCCTGAGGGTCTCGCTGCGCGGCGCGGTACGGGAGTCGGTGGTCGCCCCGCCGGTCGGCGAGGACGTACTGCGGGTCGCGGTGTGCGCGGTGCCGCTGATGTCGAACTTCACCGACGTCGATGCGCTGGCGGCGGAACCCGGCGTCGTGGTGCGGTTCGTGGACCGGCCCGAGGAACTGACCGACGCCGACCTCGTGGTCGTGCCGGGCACCCGGGGCACCGTGCAGGCGCTCGGCTGGCTGCGCGAGCGCGGGCTGGCCGGCGCCCTGGCCGCGCGGGCGGCCGCCGGCCGGCCGGTGCTGGGCATCTGCGGCGGGTTCCAGCTGCTGGGCGACCTGATCGAGGACGAGGTGGAATCCCGGGCGGGCACGGTCCAGGGCCTCGGGCTGCTGCCCGTACGCGTGCGCTTCGAGCGGGAGAAGACCCTGGCGCGGCCGGTGGGTTCGGCGCTGGGCGAGCCCGTGGAGGGGTACGAGATCCACCACGGCGTGGCCGAGGTGCTGGGCGGAACCCCGTTCCTGGACGGCTGCCGGGTCGGTGAGGTGTGGGGCACCCACTGGCACGGCTCGCTGGAGTCGGACGGCTTCCGCCGGGCGTTCCTGCGGGAGGTCGCGGCGGCCGCGGGGCGCCGGTTCGTACCGGCGCCGGACACGTCGTTCTCCGCCTTGCGGGAGCGGCAGCTCGACCTGCTGGGCGACTTGATCGAGGAGCACGCCGACACCGCCGCGCTGCTGGGGCTGATCGAGTCGGGCGCGCCCGCCGGGCTCCCGTTCCTGCCGCCGGGCGCGCCGTGACGGCCCTGGCCCCGCGGGGCCGTTGCGCCACCCCGGCCCCTCCCCCGGCGCTTCCCGGTACCCGGGGCTCCGCCCCGGCCGCGGCGCCGCGACCGACAGCCGTCCGCTTCGAAGGAGTGAGTAACGCATGAGCCTGCCCTATCCGTTCACCGCGGTGGTCGGCCAGACCGACCTGCGGCTGGCGCTGCTGCTCAACGCCGTGAGCCCGGCGGTCGGCGGGGTGCTCGTGCGCGGCGAGAAGGGCACCGCCAAGTCCACCGCCGTGCGCGCGCTGTCCGCGCTGCTGCCGCAGGTGGACGTCGTGCCCGGCTGCCGGTTCTCGTGCGCGCCCGGTGCGCCGGACCCGGCCTGTCCCGACGGCCCGCACGAGCCCGGCAGCGGCGCCCTCCGGCCCGCGCGGATGGTCGAGCTGCCGGTCGGTGCCTCCGAGGACCGTCTCGTCGGGGCCCTCGACATCGAACGGGCCCTGGCGGAGGGCGTGAAGGCCTTCGAGCCGGGCCTGCTGGCCGACGCGCACCGCGGGATCCTGTACGTGGACGAAGTGAACCTCCTCCACGACCACTTGGTGGACGTCCTCCTCGACGCCGCCGCGATGGGCGCCTCCTACGTCGAGCGCGAGGGCGTCTCCGTACGCCACGCGGCCCGCTTCCTCCTCGTCGGCACCATGAACCCCGAGGAGGGCGAGCTCCGCCCGCAGCTGCTGGACCGGTTCGGGCTCACCGTCGAGGTCGCGGCCTCGCGCGAGCCCGCCCAGCGCGTCGAGGTGGTGCGCCGCCGGCTCGCCTACGAGGACGACCCCGCCGGTTTCGCGGGCCGCTGGGCCGAGGAGGAGCGCGAGGTCCGATCCCGGGTGGTGGCCGCGCGGGCGCTGCTGCCGCAGGTCGTGCTCGGCGACACCTCGCTGATGCAGATCGCGGCCACCTGCGCCGGCTTCGAGGTCGACGGCATGCGGGCCGACATCGTGATGGCCCGCACCGCGACGGCCCTGGCCGCCTGGGCGGGGCGGACCGAGGTGCGCAAGGAGGACGTCCGGCAGGCCGCGCTGCTGGCGCTCCCGCACCGGCGCCGCCGCAACCCCTTCGACGCGCCCGGGCTGGACGAGGACAAGCTGGACCAGATCCTGGACCGGTTCCCCGACGAGGAGCCCGAACCGGAGCCGGAACCCGAGCCGGAGGGCCCCGACGACGGTGGCCCGGGCGACGACGGCCCGGGCGGCGGCGGCCCCGACGGGGGTGGCGGCGTACCCCCGCAGGGCGACGGGCCGGACGCCGCGCAGGCGCCCGACGCCCCCGACGCCCCCGAGCCGCAGCCCGCCCCCGACGCCCCCGCCGACGGCGCCGGGCCGCCCGAACAGGCGCCCGTACGGGCCACCGAGCCGTTCCGGACCAAGATGCTGAGCGTGCCCGGCCTCGGCGAGGGCGCGGCCGGCCGCCGCTCCCGCGCCCGGACCGCGCACGGCCGTACCACCGGCGCCCAGCGCCCCCGGGGCCGGCTGACGAAGCTGCACCTGGCCGCGACCGTCCAGGCGGCCGCGCCGCACCAGAAGGCGCGCGGGCGCAGCGGCCGGGGGCTCGTGGTGCGCGGGGACGACCTGCGGCAGGCGACCCGTGAGGGCCGCGAGGGCAACCTCGTCCTGTTCCTCGTCGACGCCTCGGGGTCGATGGCGGCCCGGCAGCGCATGAGCGCGGTCAAGGGAGCCGTGCTGTCGCTGCTGCTGGACGCCTACCAGCGCCGCGACAAGGTCGGTCTGATCACCTTCCGCGGTGCGGGCGCCGAGCTGGCGCTGCCCCCGACCTCGTCCGTGGACGCGGCGGCGGCCCGGCTGGAGCAGCTGCCGACCGGCGGGCGGACCCCGCTGGCGGCCGGGCTGCTGAAGGCCCACGAGGTGCTGCGGATCGAGCGGTTGCGGGACCCCTCGCGCCGGCCGCTGCTCGTGGTGGTCACCGACGGGCGGGCGACGTCGGCCGGGGCGCTCGGCGGGGACCCGCGCGAGCTGTCGGCGCGCAGTGCGCGGCTGCTGGCCGCACAGGGGCTGGCCTCGGTGGTCGTGGACTGCGAGACGGGCCCGGTCCGGCTGGGGCTGGCCGGGGCGCTGGCCGCCGACCTCGGCGGCCCGGCCGTCACCCTCGACGGGCTGCGGGCCGACTCGCTGGCCGGCCTCGTGAAGAACGTACGTACCTCAGTGACCTCGACCACCACCCCCAACAGGAGGGCCGCGTAATGCCGCAGGGACAGCCGTCCGTCGTTCCGGACGACGGGCTCACGACGCGCCAGCGCCGTAACCGTCCGCTCGTGTTCGTCCACACCGGCCCGGGCAAGGGCAAGTCCACGGCGGCCTTCGGGCTGGCGCTGCGCGCCTGGAACCAGGGCTGGCCGATCGGGGTGTTCCAGTTCGTCAAGTCGGCGAAGTGGAAGGTCGGCGAGGAGAACGCGCTCAAGGTGCTCGGCGCCTCCGGCGAGGGCGGCCCGGTCGTCTGGCACAAGATGGGCGAGGGCTGGTCCTGGGTGCAGCGCGACGCGCAGCTCGACAACGAGCAGGCGGCGAAGGAGGGCTGGGAGCAGGTCAAGCGGGACCTGGCCGCGGAGACCCACCGGCTGTACGTGCTGGACGAGTTCGCGTACCCGATGCACTGGGGCTGGATCGACGTGGACGAGGTGATCGAGGTGCTGCGGGACCGTCCCGGCACCCAGCACGTGGTGATCACCGGCCGCAACGCGCCGCAGAAGCTGCTGGAGTTCGCCGACCTGGTCACCGAGATGACCAAGGTCAAGCACCCCATGGACGCCGGCCAGAAGGGCCAGAAGGGCATCGAGTGGTGACCTCGCTCCACATGCCGCGGCTGGTGATCGCCGCGCCGTCCTCCGGCAGCGGCAAGACCACCGTGGCGACGGGCCTGATGGCGGCCTTCGCGGAGCGCGGCCTCGCCGTGTCCCCGCACAAGGCCGGGCCCGACTACATCGACCCCGGCTACCACGCGCTGGCCACCGGCCGGCCGGGGCGGAACCTGGACGCCTTCATGTGCGGGCCCGAACTGGTCGCGCCGCTGTTCGCGCACGGGGCGGCGGGCTGCGACCTGGCCCTCGTCGAAGGCGTGATGGGGCTGTACGACGGGGCCGCGGGGCGGGGTGAGCTGGCGTCGACGGCGCAGGTCGCCAAGCTGCTGCGGGCGCCGGTGGTGCTCGTGGTGGACGCGTCCTCGCAGTCGCGTTCGGTGGCGGCACTGGTGCACGGTTTCGCGTCGTTCGACCCCCAGGTGCGGCTGGGCGGGGTGATCCTCAACAAGGTCGGCTCCGACCGGCACGAGGTGATGCTGCGGGAGGCGCTGGAGGAGGCCGGGACGCCGGTCCTGGGCGTGCTGCGGCGGGCTCCGCAGGTGGCCGCGCCGTCGCGGCACCTGGGGCTGGTGCCGGTGGCGGAGCGGCGGGCCGACGCGGTGGCCGCGGTGGCGGCGCTGGCGGACCAGGTCCGGGCCGGGTGCGACCTGGAGGGCCTGCTGGCCCTGGCCCGGACGGCGCCGCCGCTGGACTGCGCAGCCTGGTCCGCGGAACAGGCTCTGTCCGGTGCCACGGCGCCCGGTTCGGGCGCCGCCCGGCACAACCCGGCCCCGCCGGCGTTCGGGGCGCGGGGCTTCGGGGGCGGCGCCCCCGAAGACGGCGCTGCGCCGGACGAACCCCCGGTCATCGCGGTCGCCGGCGGCCCCGCGTTCACGTTCTCGTACGCCGAGCACGCGGAGCTCCTCACGGCGGCGGGGGCGGAGGTCGTCACCTTCGACCCGCTCCGGGACGAGGCCCTGCCCGACGGGACCACCGGCCTGGTGATCGGCGGCGGGTTCCCCGAGGTGTACGCGCCCGAGCTGTCCGCCAACGCCGCGCTGCGCCGGGCCGTCGCCGGCTTCGCCGCGGCGGGCGGTCCGGTGGCGGCCGAGTGCGCCGGGCTGCTGTACCTGGCGCGGTCGCTGGACGGGAAGCCGATGTGCGGGGTGCTCGACGCCGACGCGCGGATGTCGGAGCGGCTGACGCTGGGCTACCGCGAGGCGGTGGCGGTGTCGGACAGCGCGCTCGCCGCCGCCGGGACCCGGCTGCGGGGCCACGAGTTCCACCGGACGGTGATCGAACCCGGCGCCGGGGCGGCGCCCGCCTGGGGGTTCACGCATCCCGAACGCCGCGTCGAGGGATTCGTACAGGGCGGGGTCCACGCCAGTTACCTGCACACGCACTGGGCGGCGCAGCCGTCGGTCGCCCGGCGGTTCGCGGCAGCGGCCGCGGCGCGGGGGTGAGTTCAGTCCGCCAGGCCGACCACGAGCCAGATCCCGGCCACCCCGCCCACCGTGCACAGCAGCGTGGACAGGGCGGGGTGCCGGTGGTGCGCCTCGGGCAGGATCTCGGCGGCGGCCAGGTAGAGCAGGACGCCGGCGAAGAAGCCGAGGTACGCCCCGAGCGGTTCCTCCGGAAGGGTGAACACCAGGGTGGAAAGGGCGCCCACGACCGGCGCGGCGGCGTCCGCGAAGAGCATCAGCCGCGCCTTGCGGCGGGCGTTCCCGTACAGGCTGGTGAGCGTGTACGTGTTGAACCCGTCGGCGAAGTCGTGCGTCACGACGGCGAGGGCGACGGCCACGCCCATCCCGCCGCCGACCTCGAAGGCGGCGCCGAGGGCCACCCCGTCGGCGAGGCTGTGGCCGACCATGGCGGCGGCCGCGGCGAGCCCGACCTCGGGGGTCCGGTGCGCGTGGTCGTGGGGGTGCGGGTGGGGGTGGCCGGGCGCGGCTCCGTTCTCGGCTCCGTGCGCGGCTCCGTTTTCGGCTCCGTTCTCGGCTCCGTTCTTCGCGCCGTGCGCGGCCTGCCGTACGGCGAGCAGCCGCTCGGCGACGTGCGCGAGCAGGAAGCCGGTGACGAACAGCAGCAGGGCGAGCGGGACGCCGAACACCTCGCGGCCCGCCGCCCGCATCGCCTCGGGGAGCAGGTCGAGACCGACGACGCCGAGCATCAGCCCGCCGGCCAGGCCCAGCACGAGGTGGCGCCGGTCGGTGACGCGCTGCGCCGTCCATCCGCCCGCCAGGGTCATCAGGAACGCGCCCAACGCCACGATCACGGCCATGTGCCCCTGGATACCGATTGTCGGCGCCGCGCGCACTTCCCCGCGCGGGCGGGGTGCGAAGACGCCCGGACGGCGGCGGCCCGACAATGACTCGACAGGACGACGGAGGGAGGGCCCCGGTGGGCGAGTACGCGACCCGGCTGGTGGTCGGGGTGGGCGGACGTGCGGGGGTCTCCGTGGCGGAGGTCTGTGCGCTGGTCGAGGAGACGCTGCGGGGGGCCGGGCTGGCCACCGACGCGGTGACGGCCCTGGCCACGGTGGAGCCGAAGACGAAGGAGGCGGGGATCGCGGGCGCGGCGAAACGTTTCGGCGTGCCGCTGCTCGGTTACTCGGCGCAGAAGCTGGCGGCCATCCCGGTACCGCACCCCTCGGACGCGGCGCGCGACGGCGTCGGCACCGCCTCGGTGGCGGAGGCCGCGGCGCTCGCGGGGGGCGGGGAACTCCTCGTACCCAAACGCCGGTCGGTGGCGGCGACCTGCGCCGTCGCCACCGCGCAGGGGCACGACCTGCGCCACCACGGGGACGCGGAGGTACGGGACGCGGGCGGGGCGCTGGTCGACCTCGCGGTCAACGTACGGGCGCACACACCGCCGGAGTGGCTCAAGCAGCGGATCGCGGCCTCCCTCGGGGATCTCGCGGCGTACCCCGACGGCCGCGCGGCCCGCGCGGCGGTGGCGGAGCGGCACGGGCTGCCGGCCGGGCGGGTGCTGTTGACGGCGGGGGCGGCGGAGGCGTTCGTACTGATCGCGCGGGCGCTGGGCGCCGTACGGCCGGTGGTGGTGCATCCGCAGTTCACCGAGCCGGAGGCGGCCCTGCGGGACGCCGGCCACCGGGTGGAGCGGGTGGTGCTGCGGGCGGCGGACGGGTTCCGGCTGGACCCGGCGGCGGTGCCGGAGGAAGCCGACCTGGTGGTGGTCGGGAACCCGACCAACCCGACGTCCGTGCTGCACCCCGCGGCCACCCTGGAGGCGCTGGCCCGGCCGGGCCGGATCCTGGTGGTGGACGAGGCCTTCATGGACGCGGTCCCCGGCGAACGCGAGGCGCTGGCGGGCCGGACGGACGTGCCGGGGCTGGTGGTGCTGCGCAGCCTGACGAAGACGTGGGGGCTGGCGGGGCTGCGGATCGGGTACGTGCTGGCCGAGCCGGAGGTGATCGCGAAGCTGGCGGCGGCGCAGCCGTTGTGGCCGGTGTCCACCCCGGCCCTGGTGGCGGCGCAGGCGTGCGTGAGCCCGGAGGCGCTGGCGGAGGCGGAGGCCGCGGCGCGGCAGATCGCGGTGGACCGGGCGCACCTGCTGGCGGGGCTCGCGGAGTTCGAGGAGATCTCGGTGTCGGGGGTGGCGCAGGGGCCGTTCGTACTGATCCGGGTGCCGGGCGCGGAGCAGGTCCGGGCCCGCCTGCGCGCGCTGGGCTTCGCGGTCCGCCGGGGGGACACGTTCCCGGGCCTGGACGCCGACTGGCTCCGCCTCGCGGTCCGCGACCGCCCCACGACCGGCCGCCTCCTCCAGGCCCTGGATCACGCCCTGACCCTGAGCACCCGGTAACCCGGGCCCCGGCCCCGGCCCCGGCCCGAGGGTGGCCCGCCCGACCTGGCGCCGGCGGGGTCGTGAGCCCCAACGGCCCCCCGGCGGGCCGCCGGCGGGGGGGCGAGCAGCCCACCCACCCCAGCGCCGGGGCCGGGCCGGGGCGCCGACTCCGCCAGGACGCCGGCCGACGAGCCCGCGCCCGCCGGGTGACGTAAGGCGGCCCGACGGCAGCCACCCACCCCCAGGCCCCCTCGGCGGCGGGCTCGGGCTCGGGGCGCCGAGACCGCCGCGAGGAGCGGTCACCGCGGCCACCGCCCCCAGAACCAGCAGCAGGTTCCGCCCGCTGGCGGCTGCCCCCCTCCGCCACCGCAGGCACCGGGTCCGGAACGCGCCCAACGACCCCGGCAGCCGCCCGCCTCACCACCCTCGGACAGGAGGCCCGCCCCCGGCCGCGGACGCCACCACCCCACCCAGCCCCGCCGGCGCTTGAGGCGCGGGTCCCGGGCAGCACCGGGGCAACCGGCTCCGCCCGGACGCCGGGCCCGCGGCCCCGCGCACGAAAGGCCCCGGCAGGCCGCCTTGCCCACCGGGCAGGACCCGCCCCCGGTCGGCGCTCGGCGGCGCCCCGCCGCTGGACACGGCTGTCCCCGTCGCAGTCCCCGCCGGGGCTGGGATGGCGCCCCCGAGAGACCCAGCGCGGCCCCGGGCACGGCCGGGGCACCGGCACACACCACCGGCGCCAGGCCGGCCGCCTCACCCACCCACCGACAGGACACCCCACCCAGCCCCGCCGGCGCTTGGGGCGGGCGCCCCGGTGGGCCCGGCTCCGCCAAGGGGTCGCGTAGCGGTGGGGTGGGGGGTGCGGGAGGATCCCGGTAGTCGCATTCGGGATCACGGGGGTACGAAGATGAAGGCAGTCGGCAGGATAGGCGCGGCCCTGGGCGGGCTGGCGCTGGTGGGCGGAGCGGTGTACGCCGTACCGGTGCTGCTGGACCGGGCCGGCGGCGACACCGCCGCCGAGCAGCGGCTCGGGCCCAAGCCCGGGCGGGACACCCCGGCCGCCCCCGCCGGAAAGCCGTTCACCCTGGTGGCGACCGGGGACGTGATCCCGTACCCCTCGATCATCCAGCGCGCGGCGGACGACGCCCAAGGCACCGGCCAGAGCCACGACTTCCGCAAGATACTCGCCGGCGTCAAGCCCCTCGTCTCCGCAGCCGACCTGGCGATATGCCACCACGAGATACCGTACGGGCCGCCCGGCGGCCCCTACACCGGCTATCCCGCCTTCAAGGCCCCGCACCAGCTGGCCGACGCCCTCAAGGACGCCGGCTACGACAGCTGCTCCACCGCCTCCAACCACACCCTGGACGACGGCTACGCGGGCCTCGCCCGCACCCTCGACCACCTCGACCGCGTCGGCATCAAGCACGTGGGCTCGGCCCGCCGCGCCGAGGAGGCCGCCACCCCCGCCGTGCTCCAGGCGGGCGGCGCGAAGGTCGCCCAGTTGGACTACACCTACGGTACGAACGGCATCCCGCTCCCGGACGGCAAGCCCTGGTCCGTCAACCTCATCGACCAGAACCGGATCATCGCCGACGCCCGCGCCGCCCGCGCGGCCGGCGCGAACGTCGTCGTCCTCAGCATCCACTGGGGCACGGAGTGGCAGACCGCCCCCGACCGGCAGCAGAGCGACCTCGCCCAGGCGCTGACCGCCTCCCGCGCCCCCGACGGGCTCCCCGACATCGATCTGATCATCGGGACGCACAACCACGTGCCGCAGCCCTACGAGAAGATCAACGGCACCTGGGTGGTCTACGGCATGGGCGACCAGATCGCCAGCTTCTACGAAACCGCCCAGCTGCGCGGCAACATGTCCTCCGTGCCCCGCTTCACCTTCTCCCCGGCCGCCGCGCACCCGGGCCGCTGGGAGGTGGTGAAGGCCGAATACCTCACGCAGTACTCGGACATGGGGCCGCCGTTCCGGGTCGTCTGCGCCTCCTGCGCCGCCGCCGACGGCTCGCTGACCGCCGCCAAGCGCAGCGCGTACGCCCGCGTCGACCAGCAGGTCACCGCCGCGGTGACGGCCCGCGGCGCGACCGCCCAGGGGCTGGAGCACGCCACGCGCTGACGGGCCCCGGGGCCGGCCGGGTCGCTACGAGGACCTGCCGCGCCGGCTGAGGACCAGCGCGCCCGCGCCGACGCCGAGCAGGAGCAGCGCGCCGCCGGCCACGTAGGGGGTCGCCGAACTGCTCCCGGTCTCGGCCAGGTCGGCGCGCGCGGGGGCCGTACCGCCGGCCACCGTCTGGGGCTTGACGTCCGGCTTTGCCGGGGCGGACCCGCTCGGCGCGGCGCCGGCCGGGGTCTCGCAGTGCGCTTCGGCCAGGACGATCTCGCCCTCGACCTCGGCCACGTTCAGCTTCAGCGGGTTGACGGAGACCTTGAGCCGGAGCGCGGCCGCGGCGGCCGTGGTGGAGGTGGTCTGGGTACCGGACAGCTCCAGGGAGACCAGGCCGACCCCGGGGACCTCGACCTTGGTCGGGCCGCCCGCCGACAAGGTGACCTTCTTGCCGAGGACGGTGACGGCGCCGAGCACGTTCGCAGTGGCCACCGGCTCGCGGCCGGTCTCGCACACCGCCTTGGAGGTGACCTGCCCGACCTGGATCAGGGAGAGCAGCGGCAGTCCGGGCACGTGCACCTCGGCGTTGGCGAGGTGCGACTCCGCCTGGGCGCGGTGCGCGTCCGCGGTCGCCTTGGCGGTGGCCACGTCCGCCCGCAGGACGCTGACCGGCTTGCCCTGTTCGGCCCCGTCGAGGGTCACCGTGAGGGCGGTCTTCTCGGCCGTCGCGGGGGCGCTGACCTCGTTGAGGGTGGTCCGCAGCGGAACGTGCACGGCCTGGCCCAGCAGGCCGACGTCGAGCCCGGCGCGCAGGACGACGGCGCCGGCCTTGCCCTCGTCGGCCGCGCTGCCCCCGCCGGTGGCGGCGGTGGCGGCCGGCGCGGTCAACAGGGCCACCGCCCCCGTGGCGAGCAGGGCGGCCGCGGGCATGCGGAAGGTGTTGCTGTTCAAGGTGGTGGAACCCCCGGGGAGATGGGTGCCGTCGCGCGGCCAATGGGGGACATCGCGCACGCCGACGGCTTCGACCCTCGGATTCTTTAAGCACTGTGGGTGAACGCGGGTACACCTGAGGCGACTTCACCCCAACGGGTGGTTTCCGACCGTGCGTGCGAATCATCCGCCCCATGAGGAACGGGAGTTCCCGCTCGTCACGCCCGGACGGCCCCGTTGACCACCACCCGCAGCGGCTGCGCCAGGGTCCGTACGTCAACCCGCGGGTCCGAGCCGTAGACCACGAGGTCGGCCGGCGCGCCCTCGGTCAGGCCGGGCCTGCCGAGCCACTCGCGGGCCGACCAGGCGGTGGCCGAGAGGGCGGCCTGCACCGGGATCCCGGCCTTCACCAGCTCCGCGACCTCGGCGGCGACCAGGCCGTGCGGCAGGGAGCCGCCCGCGTCGGTGCCGACGTAGACGGGAACTCCCGCGTCGTAGGCGGCCCGTACCGTGTCGTAGCGGCGCTCGTGCAGCCGCCGCATGTGCGCCGACCAGGCCGGGAACTTCGCCTCGCCGCCCGCCGCCAGCTTGGGGAACGTCGCGATGTTCACCAGGGTCGGGACGATCGCGACCCCGCGCTCCGCGAACAGCGGGATGGTGTCCTCGGTGAGTCCGGTGGCGTGCTCGATGCAGTCGATGCCGGCCTCGACGAGGTCGCGCAGCGAGTCCTCGGCGAAGCAGTGCGCGGTGACCCGGGCGCCGAGGCGGTGCGCCTCGGCGATGGCCGCCTCGACCTCCGCGCGGGGCCAGCAGGCGGTCAGGTCCCCGGCGTCGCGGTCGATCCAGTCGCCGACCAGCTTGACCCAGCCGTCGCCGCGCCGCGCCTCGCGCCCGACGTACTCGACGAGGTCGGCCGGCTCGATCTCGTGCGCGTAGTTGCGGATGTAGCGGCGGGTCCGGGCGATGTGCCGGCCCGCCCGGACGATCTTCGGCAGGTCCTCGCGGTCGTCGATCCAGCGGGTGTCGGAGGGCGATCCGGCGTCGCGGATCAGCAGCGTGCCGGCGTCGCGGTCGGTGAGCGCCTGGCGTTCGGCGGTCCCGGCGTCGACGGGCCCGTGGGCGTCGAGGCCCACGTGGCAGTGCGCGTCGACCAGGCCGGGCAGGGTCCAGCCGGCGAGCGTGGTGATCTCGCGGGCGGCGCGCGGGCGCTCGTAGGAGATCCGGCCTCCGACCACCCACAGCTCGTCGCGCACGTCGTCGGGTCCGACGAGCACCCGCCCCTTGACGTGCAGCACTTCGCCCCCGGGCCCGCCGCCGGGCCGGCCCGCTCCGCTCATCTCGCGCGCATCGCTCATGGCGGCACCTTACGTCCGTGCTGGGTAGGCTCGGCCGGTGACCCCGGACGAAGAGAGCACCGCCGTGACCCACCCGCTGCTGGACCTCCCGGCGCTGACCGCCGCCCGTTTCGCGTCGATCGAGCGGGGGGTGGCGGAACTGCTCGGTACCCGCCAGGACGTGGTGATCACCCAGGGCGAGGCGCTGCTGCCGCTGGAGGCGTGCATCCGCTCGGGTGCCCGTCCCGGTTCGACGGCCCTGAACATCGTGACCGGGCCGTACGGGACCACGTTCGGCAACTGGCTGCGCGACTGCGGGGCGACGGTGGTGGACCTGGCGGTGCCGTTCCACACCGCCGTCACCGGGGAGCAGGTCGCCCGGGCGCTGGCCGAGCACCCGGAGATCGACTTCGTGTCGCTGGTGCACGCCGAGGCCGCGACGGGCAACACCAACCCGGTCGCGGAGATCGGCGAGGCCGTCCGGGCCCACGGCGCCCTGTTCATGCTGGACGCGGTGGCCTCGGTGGCCGCCGAACCGCTGCTCCCGGACGCGTGGGGCGTGGACCTGTGCGTGATCGGCGCGCAGAAGGCGATGGGCGGCCCGGCGGGCGTCTCGGCGGTGTCGGTCTCCGAGCGCGCGTGGGCCCGTTTCGCACAGAACCCGGCCGCGCCCCGGCGTTCGTACCTCTCGCTGCTGGACTGGAAGGAGCGCTGGATCGACGCCGGCCGTACGACGCTGCTGCACGCTCCCGCGCAGCTGGAGATGCTGGCGCTGGAGGCCTGCCTGGACCGGATCGCCGCCGAGGGGCTGCCCGCGGTGGCGGGCCGGCACGCGGCCGCGGCCGCCGCGACCCGCGCGGGCGCGACGGCGCTGGGCGTGGCCCCGTACGTCCCGGTGGCGGCGGAGGCGGCGCCGGTGGCGACGACCCTGCGGGTGGCGGACGCCTCGGTGGTGGTGGCCAAGGCGCTGTCGGCGGACCCGGCGGCCCCGCTCGCGGCGGGCGGCGGGGCGCTGGCCCAGGAGATGATCCGGGTCAACCACTACGGTCCGGCGGCCTCCCTGGAGGCGGTGCGGGCGTCCCTGACCGCGCTGGCCGCCGCCCTGTCGGCCGACCCCGCCCCGGCGCTCGCCGCGGCGGCCGCGGCCTGGTAGCGCGCGGTCGGCTCCCGTTCGGCCCGGGGTCAGCCCGCGAGGACGTCCAGCAGCCGGTCGACGTCGGCTTCGGTGTTGTAGAGGTGGAACGAGGCCCGCAGACCGCCGGCGCGCGCCGATGTGGCGATGCCCGCGGCCTGGAGCGCGGGCTGGCGGTATGCCAGGCCGGGCACGGTGACGATCGGGGTGCCGCCGGGCACTGGTTCGTGGCCCAGGCGGGCGAGGCCGGCCCGGTAGCGGGCGGCCAGGGCGGTGTCGTGGGCGTGGACGGCGGCGATGCCGATCCGCTCCAGCAGCGCCAGCGAGGGCTCGGCGGCGTGGTAGCCGAGGAAGGCCGGGGACTCGTCGAAGCGCCGCGCCCCCGCGGCCAGTCGCGGCATCGGCCCGTAGGTGGCGTCCCACACGGACTCCGCCGCCACCCAGCCCGCGTGCAGCGGGGTGAGGGTGTCCTGGGCCTCCTCGGACACGGTGAGGTACGAGGCTCCGCGCGCCCCGAGCAGCCATTTGTAGCCCGCGGTGACGGTGTAGTCGTAGGGCGCGGCGTCGAAGGGCACGCAGCCCGCCGCCTGGGTCGCGTCGACGAGCATCCGCGCGCCGTGGGCGGCCGTCGCGGCCCGTACCGCCGCCAGGTCCGCGGTGCGGCCGTCGGCGGACTGTACGGCGGACAGCGAGACGAGCGCGGTGTCCGGACCGACGGCCTCGGCCAGCGATTCCAGCGGGGCGAGCCGGAGCTTGACGTCGGTGCGCACCACGAAGGGGTTCATCACCGAGGCGAAGTCACCCTCGGGGCACAGGACTTCGGCCCCGGCGGGCAGGGCGGCCGCGACCAGGCCGACGTGGGTCGCGACGGAGGACCCGAGCGCGACCCGCTCGACGGGCACCCCGACGAGCCGGGCGAAGGCGGCCCGGACCCGGCCCACCCGGTCGAAGTCCCCGAATCCGGCCGGGTCCCCGGCCCCGGCCGCCTCGGCCAGGGCCCGGACCTCGGCGACGGCGGAACGCGGGAGCACCCCGCAGCTGGCCGTGTTGAGGTAGGTGTTGGAGTGTGCGAACTCGGCGCTGAGGGCGGAGAGATCCATGCCCTCAACTCTGCGCCGAGATCGAGTCCGCGTCCATGCCCGTGACGCGTGGACGACGGCTCACGCCCGGGGGACGGCGCACTCCCCGTCGGGCTCGCAGGCCTCGCCGCCGGCGGCCTCGGGCGGGGTGACCTCGCGGCCGGCCCACGCCTGCTCCAGCGCCCGGGTGAACACCTCGGCGGGCTGCCCGCCGGAGATGCCGTAGCGGCGGTCCAGGACGAAGAACGGTACGGCGCTCGCGCCCAGCTCGGCCGCCTCGCGCTCGTCGGCGCGCACGTCCTCGGCGTAGGCGTTGTCGTCGGCGAGGACCGTACGGGCCTGCGCCTCGTCCAGACCTGCCTCGACGGCGAGCGCCACCAGCACCTCGGGGTCGAAGACGCTGCGCTCCTCGGCGAAGTTGGCGCGGTAGACCAGGTCGAGCAGTTCCTCCTGGCGGCCCCGGGCGGCGGCCAGGTGCAGCAGGCGGTGGATGTCGAAGGTGTTGCCGTTGTCGCGGCCCTCCACCCGGTATTCCAGTCCCTCGCCGCGCGCACTGGCGGCGACGTGCTCCTCCATGCCGCGGGCTTCGTCGAGGGTGCGGCCGTACTTCTCGGCCAGCACCTCCACGACGGGCGCGGTCACGCCCTTGGGGCCGTTCGGGTCGAGCTCGAAGGACCGGAAGACGACCTCCACCTCGTCGCGGTGCGCGAACCCGGCCAGCCCCTTGACGAAGCGGGCCTTTCCGACGTAACACCACGGGCAGGCGATATCGGCCCAAATCTCTACGCGCATGATCCTTCTTCTCTCGGGGGCCGTCCGGTCGGCGGGACCGGACGGTTTCCCCTTCAACCACCTGCCGGAACGTCTCATTCCCCCGACGGGTCCCCCACGCTCAGCCACAGCGTGACGTGGGTACCGGACCGGGGCAGCCCGGGGTCCGGACGCCAGCCGTGGGCGGCGTAGAAGGACTGCGCGCGCAGGTTGTGCTCGTAGACCTCCAGGCGGGCCCGGCGTATGCCCGCCCGGCGCCAGGCGTCCAGGCACGCGGCGTGCAGCGCCGCGCCGGTGCCGCGGCGCCAGTGGTCCGGGTCCACGTGCAGCTGGGTGAGGGTGCTCTCCCCCTCCTCCGTACGGAAGGCCGCGACGCCGGTGAGCACGCCGTCCTGTTCGGCGCAGAACATCCCGCCCTCGGAGGCGGTCCGTGCGACGGCGCGGGACCAGCCCTCACGGGTGCGCGCGAGCTCGGCCTCGCCCCCGTACTCCTCCTCGGGGATGTGGCCCTGGTAGTAGGTGGCCCGGGCCCGGGTGTGCAGGGCGGCTATGGCGTCGAGGTCGTCGGGGCGCGCAGCTCTGATCATGGATAGGGGAACGCGCCGGGAACCGTGGCGGTTCCCGGCGCGGCGACCCGCGCGGTCGGAGGCTACTTCTTGAGCCACGCCTCCATCATCTTCTGCGCGATGGGCGCGGCCAGCTTGCCGCCGCCGATCTCGGAGCGGTCGGTGTCCGAGTTCTCGATCACCACCGCGACCGCGATCTGCTTGCCGTCGAGCTTGCCGTACGAGGTGAACCAGGCGAGCGGCGGCAGGCTGTTGTTCACGCCGCGCTGCGCGGTACCCGTCTTCCCGCCGACCTCGGCACCCGCGACCTGCGCGGGCTTGCCGCCGCCCTGGGTGGCTACGGTGCGCATGGCGTCCTGCAGCATCGCAGCGGTCTTGGCGCTCATGACCTGGTCCGACTTGGGATCCTTGAAGCTCTCCAGCACGTTGCCGCCGGAATCGGTGACCTCGGAGACCATGTGCGGGGCGACGAGCTTGCCGCCGTTCTCGATCGCCGCCGTCACCATCGCCATCTGGAGCGGTGTGGCCTGCACGTCGAACTGACCGATACCCGTCTGTGCGACCTGGTCGACCGACATCTTCTGCGACGGGTACTTGCTCGCGGGCCGGGCGGTGACGGGAGTGGCGGTCTCCGTGTTGAAGCCGAGCTTCTCCGCCATCGCCCGCATCTTGTCCTGGCCGAGCTTCGAGGCCAGTTCGGCGAAGACGTTGTTGCAGGACAGCCGCAGCGCGGTGCGCACGGACACGTTGTTGCACGCCTCGTTGCCCGCCTCGCTGGGCAGGGCGGTGCGGGTGCCCGGGATCGTGTACGCGCCGGGGATGCCGGTCGGCGCGTCGATGTCCGGGACCAGGCCGTTCTCGATGGCGGCGGCCATGGTGACCAGCTTGAAGGTGGAGCCGGGTGCCTGCGGCTTGCGCAGCGCCACGTTCTCCATGGCCTTGCCCTGGTCGGCAGAGAGCTCCTTCCAGGCCTCCTCGTCAGTGGCGCCGGTGATCCGGCCCGGGTCGAAGGAGGGATTGTTCACCATGGCGAGGATCTGCCCGGTCGCCGGGTCGATGGCCACCGCGGAACCCTGCTTGCCCTGCAGTGCGTCGTACGCGGCCTTCTGGACGCCCTTGTCGATGGTGGTCAGCACGTTGCCCGGGGAGGCCCGCTTGTTGGTGAGGACGTCCATCGGCGTTTTGAGCCGGCTGTCGGAGCCGTTGAGGATGTTCTTGTAGACGCCCTCCAGCATGCTCACGCCGTATGCCTGGGAGCTGTAGCCGGTGATCGGCGCGTACAGGGGGCCGTCGACGTAGGTGCGCTTGTACTGGAAGTCCTTGCCGCCGGTCTTCACCGAGCCGGTGATCGCCTCGCCGCCCACGATGATGTTCCCCAGCGGGTTCTCGTACTGCCCGATGAGGTTGCGCCGGTTGTTCTTGTCGTCTGCGAGCGCCTGGCCTTGGTACGCCTGCACCCAGGTGACCCGTACCAAGAGGGCCGCCACCAGAAGCAGACAGAAGACGGACGCGCGCCTGATCGTCTTGTTCATCCCCCGGAAAGACGCACGAGCGGCGCCGGACGTTCCGCTCTGCCCCGATTGTGGCCGGGTTCTCAGCTTTTCTTCATGCTTCCCTCACCGGGAAGCCCCGGCCCGGCGCCGGTCACCCCGCGCTCGCATTCGCGCTCACATCCGGCGGGTCGCCACCGACAGCCGGTCGCGCGCCTCGAACAGGGCGGCCTTGATCGCCTGCTCGTGCCGCGGTGTCAGCCGGGCGACCGGCACCGAGCAGCTCACCGCGTCCCGCGCCGGGGTGCGGTAGGGCACCGCCACCCCGAAGCAGCGCAGCCCGAGGGTGTTCTCCTCCCGGTCGACCGCGTACCCCTGTTCCCGCACCAGCGCCAGCTCGTCCACCAGCCGCTCCCGGTCGGTGATGGTGTGCTCGGTGACCGCCTCCAGCCGGCGCGGCAGCAGCCCGCGCACCTCGTCGTCGGTGTGCGTGGCCAGCAGGGCCTTGCCTAGGGCCGTGGAGTGCACGGGCAGCCGCCGCCCGACCCGGGTGAACGGCCGCAGGTAGTGCTGGGACTGCCGGGTCGCGAGGTAGACGACGCTCGTCCCGTCCATCCGGGCCAGGTGGATCGTCTCCGTCGTGTCGTCGGAGAGCCGGTCCAGGGTGGGCCGGGCCGCCGCGACCACCTCGTCGCCGTCGATGTAGGAACTGCCGACGAGCAGGGCGCGCACGCCGATGCCGTACCGGGTGCCCGTGGCATCGGTCTCCACCCAGCCCAGGTTCACCAGCGTGCGCAGCAGCATGTACAGGCTGGACTTGGGGAGCGAGAGGTCGTGCTGGATGTCGGCGAGGCTGTGCAGCCCCGGCCGGGCCGCGAAGTGCTCCAGCAACATGACCGTGCGAACGGCCGACTTGACGGCCGCCGGAGCTCCCGGACCGCCCGCATCCGCGACTTCGTCCCCCGGCGTCCCGGAATCACCTCTGGTCATCTGCCTCGTGCCCCTCTTGTCTCGTTTCCCTTGTCAACCGGGAAGACGCGGAAATAGAGTCCACACTGGATGTGATCATTCACCCATCGGAACAGCGTTCAGAATACTGAACGCCATCCCGCGGGTCAGCGCGGATCCAGGAGGCAGTGCGCCATGGCAGCTACACCAGTCTGGAGTGTGGACCCCCGCACCGGGAAGCAGCACGGGCAGGTTGCGGTGGAGGCCACAGCCCAGGAGGTGGACGCGGCCGTGCGCGCGGCGCACGCCGCCCGGACGGCGCTGGCCGAGCGCGCCGCCCGCGCCGCCTTCCTGCGCGGGGCCGCCGAGCTGCTGGACGCGGCCGCGGACCAGGTCGTCGAAACCGCCGACGCCGAGACCGCGCTCGGGCCCGGCCGGCTCACCGGCGAGCTGGCCCGCACCACCGGCCAGCTGCGGGCCTTCGCCGACGCCGTCGACGAGGGCGGCTACCTCGACATCCGCATCGACCGCGCCGACCCCTCGCTGACCCCGCCGCGCCCCGAACTGCGCCGCTACAAGGTGCCGCTGGGCGTGACCGCCGTCTACGCCGCGTCCAACTTCCCGCTCGCCTTCTCCGTGCCCGGCGGGGACACCGCGAGCGCCCTGGCCGCCGGCTGCCCGGTGGTGGTCAAGTCGCACCCCGACCACCCGGCGACCTCCGAACTGTGTGCCTCGCTGCTGCGCCGGGCGGCGGTACGGGCCGGCCTGCCGGCCGCGGTCGTCGCCGTCGTCCACGGCTTCGGGGCCGGCCTGGAGCTGATCCGCCACCCGCTCGTCGCGGCGGCCGGGTTCACCGGTTCCATCCGGGGCGGGCGGGCCCTGTTCGACGCGGCCGCCGCCCGGCCGGTGCCGATCCCCTTCCACGGCGAACTGGGCTCGCTGAACCCCGTCGTCGTCACCCCGGCGGCGGTCGCCGAGCGCGCCGAGGAGATCGGCGCGGGGCTCGCGGGCTCGCTCACGCTCGGCGTCGGCCAGTTCTGCGTCAAGCCGGGCCTGGCCCTCGTCCCCGCGGGCCCGGACGGCGACCGGCTCACCGCCGCGCTCGGCAAGGCGCTCGGCGGGACCGGGCCGGGGGTGCTGCTGGACCACCGGATGCGGGACGCCTTCGTGGCCGGGGTCCGCGAGCGGTCGGCCCTGCCCGGGGTGGCCGCGCCCGTCGCCCCGGGCCCGGGCGGGGAGCACACCGTCGCCGCCGGGTACCTGACCCTGCCGGCCCGGACCCTCCTCGACGGCGGGCCGTCCTACGAGGTGCTCCTGGAGGAGTGCTTCGGGCCGGTCGGCGTCGTCGTCCGGTACGCGGACGCGGCCGAGGCGGCCGCGGTGCTCGACCGGCTCGGCGGGAACCTGAGCGCCACCCTGCACCTCTCGGCGGCCGAGACCGGGGGCGCGCCCGGGCCGGCCGCCGAACTGATCGCGCAGGTCACCGGGTTGGCGGGGCGGATCGTGGTGAACGGCTGGCCGACCGGGGTCGCGGTGGCGCCGGCCCAGCACCACGGCGGCCCGTACCCGGCGGCCACCTCGCACTTCACCTCGGTCGGCGGCGCCGCCATCGAGCGCTGGCTGCGGCCGGTGGCGTACCAGTCGGTGCCGGACCCGCTGCTGCCCGCGGAGCTGCGCGAGGGCAACCCGCTGGGGCTGCCGCGCCGGGTCACCGGGGGCTGACGCCGGGGGGCGGGCCCCGGGCGGAGGCTGCCGGGCGGCGGGCCGGGCCGGGCAACCCGCGGGGGACTCCGGCCCGCTCGTCGGGCGCGGGGCAAATCCGTTGCCGCCTCCGCCCCGGGCAGGGCAGGCTGCCGCCCATGCCGAAGCCGCACGGGTTCACGTACGAAAAACAGGGCGACCGCGTCGTCATCACGCACCGGGGCCGGGCCGCGGGCACCCTGCGCGGGGCCCGGGCCGAGAAGTTCCTCGCCGAGGTGGAGTCGGGCGACGCCCAGCTGGTCATGGCCCGCTGGACCGGCGCCTACAAGTTCGGCAACGAGCGCACGGCGCGCGACCATCCGCGCAACCGCGGCTGAGAAGTCTTGCGAGGGTAAGGGAACGGCAAAGCGGTGTCGGTCGTTCTCCGGGCATGACCGCTATGACCCCTGGTTCCAATCTGCCGCTCAACACCGTCCGTGTGACGGTGGATGTGGCTGCCCCGGTGCGGCTCGACGTTTCCGGGCTCCTCCTCACGGCGGACGGCAAGGTGCGTTCGGACGCCGACTTCATCTTCTACAACCAGCCGTCCGGGCCCGGTGTGAGCTACCGGTCCGGCGGCGGTTCGGCGCCCGACTCGATCACCGTCGACACCGCCGCCCTCCCGCCGGGCATCGAGCGGATCGTGGTCACCGCGAGTCCGGACGCCGCCGGGCAGACCTTCCAGGGCATCGAACCCACCGCCACCGTGCGGGACGCCGCGACCGGCGCGGTGATCGCCACGTTCACCCCGCCGCGGCTCGGCCCGGAGACCGCCCTCGTGGTGGTGGAGGTGTACCAGCGCGGCGGTGCGTGGAAGGTGCGCGCCGTGGGCCAGGGGTACGCCAACGGCCTCGCCGGCATCGCCACGGACTTCGGGGTCACGGTCGAGGAGGAGCCGGCCGCCCCCGCGCCCGCAGCCCCCGCGCCCGCCGCCGTCGTCGCCCCGCCGATGCCCGCGGCCGCCCCGCCGATGCCCGCGGCCGCCCCGGCCGCGCCGGTCATGCCGTCGGCGCCCGCACCGGTCACCGCCGCTGCCGCCACCGGAAAGATCAACCTCGACAAGGGGCGGGTCAACCTCCGGAAGAACCAGACCGTCTCCCTCGTCAAGGGCGGCCGCCCGCTGCTCTCACAGGTCAAGATGGGCCTCGGCTGGGAGCCCGCGTTCGGCGGCCGGGCCATCGACCTCGACGCCTCCGTCATCGCCTACGGCCCGCAGCGCAACCACATCGACAGCTGCTACTTCGGCAAGCTGTCGATCCTCGGCGGAGCCGTCAAACACTCGGGTGACAATCTGACCGGCGAGGGCGCCGGGGACGACGAGGTCATCGTCGTGGACCTCGGCCGGCTGCCCGCCGAGGCCACGGGCCTGGTCTTCACGGTCAACTCCTTCTCCGGCCAGAAGTTCACCGAGGTGGCGAAGGCCTACTGCCGCCTGATCGACGCGGCGAGCGACGAGGAGCTGGTCCGCTTCGACCTCACCGGCGCGGAGCCGCAGACCGGCGTCATGATGGCGAAGCTGATCAGACAGTTCAGCGGCGAGTGGGAGATGACGGCCATGGGCGACTTTGTGAAGTCCCGCACAGTGCGCGGCATGGTCAAGCCCGGCGCGGAGGCACTCTGAGCAGGTGAGCGGCCACATCGTGCGACCGGCGGCGAACGCCGGGTGAGCGATGCCACCCCGAAATCGGAGGTGACTGTCAGTGGCCGCCCGTAGCCTTGGACTCATGCAGAAGACACTCCAGCCCGCGGGTCCGGCCCGCCCGTCCGCCGCAGAGGCGAACGCGGCGATCCGGCACCTCGTCGAGACCAGGGTGGACGACGAGTGGCCCTCCGAGGCGTACGAATTCCTGCTCGAAGAGTGGGCCGCGGCCTCCCGTGCGGAGGCCGCCCCGGCCCAGTAGGGCCGGCCGGGCCGTAACGGCCCGGCCGCCGTCCGTCGCCGTCAGCCGGCGTCCGTCGGCGTCCTCAGTGGGCGCGCCGCCAAGGCCCGGTGATGGCCAGCATGATCCCCGGCTCCTGGATGTTGGCGAACAGGGTGCGCCCGTCAGGGGAGAAGCAGACGCCGGTGAACTCCGAGTACTCGGGGCTCTCGGCCGTCCCCATGTTCATCTCGTTGCGGGCGAGCGGGTAGGTGCGGCCCGACTCCGTCGCGCCGAGCAGGTGCTGGACGCCCTCGCCGTCCTCCGCGATGACCAGGCCGCCGTACGGGGACACCGTGATGTTGTCGGGCCCGTCGAAGGCGCCGTCCTTGGACGGGTCGGCGTTCACCCCGAGCAGGACCATCAGCCGGATCGTGCGCCGCTTCGGGTCGTAGAACCACACCTGGCCGTCGTGCGCGGCACCCGGGCTCTCGGAGCGGGCGTAGGAGGAGACGAAGTACGCGCCCCCGTCGGCCCACCACATGCCCTCCAGCTTGCGCGCCCGGGTCACGGCGTCCGCCCCGAACTGCTTGCGCACCGGCGTCGTGCGCCCGTCGCGGTCCGGCACCTCCACCCAGTCGACCCCGTACACGGTGCCGGTCTGCGTCGCGCGCGAGAGGTCGTCCACGAACCGCCCGGAGCTGTCGAAGCACTTGGCCACGGCGAGCACGCCCGCGTCGGGGGCGAGCGTACGCAGCTTGCCGCGCCCGTGGTGGAAGCCCTCCGGCGGGGTCCAGCGGTAGAGCAGGCCGTTGGGGCCGGAGGCGTCCTCCGTCAGGTACGCGTGGCCCGCGCGCGGGTCGATGACGACCGCCTCGTGCGCGTACCGCCCGAACGCCTTGATGGGCTGCGGGTCGCGGTTGGCGCGGCGGTCGTGCGGGTCGACCTCGAAGACGTAGCCGTGGTCCTTGGTCATCCCGTTCTTGCCGGCCAGGTCCTCGGTCTCCTCGCAGGTCAGCCAGGTGTCCCAGGGGGTGGCGCCGCCCGCGCAGTTGGTGGACGTACCGGCGATGCCGACCCATTCGGCCACCTCGCCGCCGCGACGGACCTCGACGACCGTGCAGCCGCCGGATGCGGCCGGGTCGTAGACGAGGCCCTCGGTGAGGGGGACCGGGTGGGCCCAGCCCGAACGGGGGCCCCTCAGCTCGTGGTTGTTGACGAGGAGGGTGACCCCCCGGTGGCCCTCGAAGGCGGCCGTGCCGTCGTGGTTGGAGGGGGTGCTCTCGCCGGAGTCGAGCTTCGTCACGCCGCTGTGGGTGATGACGCGGTAGGTGAAGCCGGCCGGGAGGGCCAGGATTCCGGCCGGGTCGCAGACGAGCGGGCCGTAGCCGGGCTCGGGCGGACGACCGTGCTCGTCGTGCCGGGTGGTGTCGTCGGCCGCCAGCGCTCCGGGGGCGGTGGCGAGCGCGCCGACGGTCCCGGTGAGCGCGACGCCCGCGCCGGCGATGACGGTGCGGGCGGTGAAGTCTCTACGGCTGAGGGGCATCGTGGCTCCAGGGAGGGTGGGCGGTGGTGCACCTGTCGTACGGTCGTCGGCGCACACGCTCCCGCCCGCACGTGAACGGCGGCTGAACTACCCCGGAAAGCCGACTGATCCTTGGCCGCCCGCCGCAATGGCGAACTTCGGCCGGTGTTCGGCGCGTTGTATACCCCGGGCCCGCGGCGCCCGGGCCCGGGGCGGCCGGGCCCGGGGCGCCCGGTGCCGTGGGCGCTCCGTCAGGGGCGGCGGGAACGGGCCTTGAAGGCGGCCTTCCGGGCTTCCTTCGCCGCCTTCTTGTCGGGGTGCAGCCGGCCCATCGCCTCCAGTACCTCCGCCGTCGCCGGGTGTGCCACCCGCCAGACCTCGTCGAAGAACCCGGCGTGGTGTCCCGTCAGGGTCTGCATCAGCAGCGGCAGTTCCTCCGCCTCCCCGTCCGCCGCGAGCTGCGCCGCGATCGTGTCGACCGTCAGCCAGAACACCATCGCCCCGTCCGGAGCCGGTACGTCCGCCGCCCCGCGCTCGGCCAGCCACACCCGGGCGAGCCCGCCCAGCTGCGGATCGTCCAGTACCGCCCGGACCGCGGGTTCCGCTTCCGGTCCGGCCGGGGCGAGGGCCTGCTGGCAGCGCAGCCGGCGCAGCGGGGCCGCTTCGTCGTCGCCACGGGCCGCGTCGAGCAGTTCGGTCACCGCCGCGGGCAGTTCGCGGCCGGCCAGCCACAGCTCGATCTCCGCCTGCGCCGCGTCCTCCGGGTAGCGGGAGACCGTGTCCAGCAGGGCGTCCGCGCCCTTGTCGGCCAGTTCTCCGATGGCGGGCGCCTCGACCCCGGCTTCGAGCATGCGGGCGCGGACGCCGTACAGGCCGAGGGCGGTCAGCCGTACCATGCCGTACCGGGCGATGTCCTCCTCGTCCGCGTCGGCCGGGTCCGGGAGCAGCTCCTCGTCGTCGGCCTCGGCCATCAGCTCCTCGTCGACGGGCCGGAACTCGACCAGCCCGACGGGCTCCAGCTGCCGGAACTGGTCGTCGAGGCGCATCATCGCGTCGGAGACCTGCTCCAGCACCGCGTCGGTCGGCTCCCCCATGTCGTCGGGGACGACCATCGAAGCGGCGAGGACGGGCAGCGGCACCGGGCTCTCCCCCGCACCGCCCTCGGCGACGGTGAGCAGGTAGAGGTTGGCGAGGACCCCGTCCAGGAAGTCCGCCTCGCGCGCCGGGTTCCAGTCGAGGCGGTCGAAGTCGAGCTCCCCGCCGTCGTCCAGCGCGTCGACGAGGTCGTCCAGATCGGGCACGGCCGCGTCCGCGAGGACGGTCTCCAGGGCGGCCAGCCACAGGTCGAGTACGTCACCGGGCGCGCCCCCGCTGATCAGCGCGAGGTCCTCGCCGGGCGCGGCGGTCCCGTGTGCCGTCTCACCGGCGTCCTCCTCGGGTTCGGTCACGTCGACCAGGCCGGTGTCGACGGCCACCCGCCAGGCCTGGCTCGCGTACGCCGGACCGTCCGGGTCGGCCGCGTCGAGCCCGAGCGCGGCCGCGGCCTGCGGCAGCTGGTCGGCGGCCAGTTCGCCGCCGACCTCGACGCGCGTGCCGGGGCCGGCCCAGCGGGCTAGGCGCACGGCCCGGGCGAACAGGGGTGCGACGAGGGCGTCGCGGGCCAGTTCCGCATCGGAGTGCAGCCGTACCGGCGGCAGCGTGGGGTGCGGCTCTGCGGACATGGGGCGGTTCTCCTCGTGGACGCGGTGGTGGGACCGTCGGGCCGGACGGCGACGCCCAGCGTAGACGCATTTCGGGCACGGCCAGGGAGCCAACGCCTTTGGTTCATCCCACAGTCAGCTGCCGTCTTCCCTGGAGACCTTGACAACTTCACGCTCCACGAGGAAATTGACGCGCGTAGATGTAGCGAAGAGCCAAACCCCGCTCCCTGCCAACGATTCCGGGCACCCCGCGATCCCCGGGTGGCCCCTCCTCCACACACCGGAGTTCCTGACCATGCGCTCCACGCACCCCCGTTCCGCTGCCATCGCGGCCCTCGTCGCCACGGCCCTGGCCACCGGTCTGCTCGCGGGCTCCGCCGACGCGGCCGAGGGCACCGCGTCCGCCGACCCGGTACGCATCCACGACATCCAGGGCACCACCCGGATATCCCCGTTCAACGGCAAGCAGGTCACCGGCGTCGAGGGCATCGTCACCGGCGTGCGCACGTACGGCTCGCGCGGCTTCTGGATGCAGGACCCGGACGCCGACGACGACGCCGCCACCAGCGAGGGCATCTTCGTCTTCACCGGCTCGGTCCCGACCGTCGCGGTCGGTGACGCCGTCAAGGTGAACGGCACGGTCGGCGAGTACGTCCCGGGCGGTGTCTCCTCCGGCAACCAGTCGGTCACCCAGATCTCCAAGCCGGCCGTCACCGTGGTGTCCTCCGGCAACGCGCTGCCCGAAGCCGTCGCGATCAACGAGTACAGCGTCCCCGCCGAGTACGCCCCGGCCGGTGACGCGGCCGCCGCCGGCAGCATCAACGGCCTGACGCTGGACCCCTCGCGGTACGCCCTGGACTACTACGAGTCCCTTGAGGGCATGAACGTCCGCATCGGCACCTCGCGCGTCGTCGGGGCCACCGACCCGTACTCGGAGCTGTGGGTCACGGTGAAGGGCTGGGAGAACGCCGCCAAGCGCGGCGGCACCATCTACGGCTCGTACGAGTCCCAGAACACGGGCCGCCTGCAGATCCAGCAGCTGGCGCCCCTCGCGCAGCAGCCGTTCCCGGTGGCCAACGTCGGCGACAAGCTGACCGGCACCACGGAAGGCCCGCTCGACTTCAACCAGTTCGGCGGCTACACCCTGGCCGCGCGCACCCTCGGGCAGGTCCAGGCGGGCACGCTCGCCCCGGAGAAGACCAAGGCGCAGGCCCCGGGCGAGCTCGCGGTGGCCACGTACAACGTCGAGAACCTCGACCCGACCGACCCGCAGTCGAAGTTCGACAACCTGGCGAAGGCGGTCGTCGAGAACCTCGCCTCCCCCGACATCGTGGCCCTGGAGGAGATCCAGGACGACAACGGCGCCAAGAACGACGGCACCGTCTCGGCGGAGCAGACGCTCACCAAGTTCACCGCCGCCATCGCGGCGGCGGGCGGCCCGGCCTACCAGTGGCGGACCATCAACCCGGAGAACAACAAGGACGGCGGCGAGCCCGGCGGCAACATCCGTCAGGTGTTCCTGTTCAACCCGGCCCGGGTCTCCTTCACCGACCGGGCGGCGGGCGACTCCACGACCGCGACGGGTGTGATGACGGAGAAGGGCCACGCGGCCCTGACCCACTCCCCCGGCCGGATCGACCCGGCGAACCCGGCGTGGGCCGACAGCCGCAAGCCGCTGGCCGGCGAGTTCGTCTTCCGCGGCCGGACGGTCTTCGTGATCGCCAACCACTTCACCTCGAAGGGCGGCGACGAGGGCCTGACCTCCGCGCACCAGCCGCCGGTACGTTCCTCGGAGGCCAAGCGGCGGCTCCAGGCGCAGGCCGTGAACGGCTTCGTCAAGGAGATCCTGGCGACGGAGAAGAACGCCGACGTCCTCGCGGTCGGTGACATCAACGACTTCGAGTTCTCGGGGACGGCGCAGGCGCTGGAGGACGGCGGCGCGCTGTACTCGGCGATCAAGTCGCTGCCGAAGGCGGAACGTTACTCCTACGTCTACCAGGGCAACGCCCAGGTGCTGGACCAGATCCTGACGAGCCCGGCCGTCAAGAACTTCTCCTACGACAGCGTGCACATCAACGCGGAGTTCGCCGCCCAGAACAGCGACCACGACCCGCAGGTGCTGCGCTTCCGCCCGTAACCGCGGACCGCAGGCGGCCCCGGGTGCCCTCCCCTCCCGCCCGGGCCGCCTGCCACACTTCCGGGCATGATCTTCCGCACCGCGACCCGTACCGACCTGCCCGCCCTCCTGGCCCTGCTGGCCGACGGCGGCGCCGCCGCGGTCACCGAGGCGCACGAGCGGGCCTTCGCCGCCATCGAGGCGGACCCGCGCAACGAGATGCTCGTCCTGGCGGACGAGGGCCAGGTACTGGGGTGCCTCCAACTGACGTACGTTCCCGGTCTCGGCCAGGGCGGCCGGGAGCGGGCGCTGGTCGAGGCGGTACGCGTGCGCCCGGACCGGCGGGGCGACGGGCTGGGCACCGAGCTGATGGGGCGGGCGGTGGCGCGGGCCCGCGAGCGGGGCTGCGGTCTGGTACAGCTGACCAGCAACAAGCGGCGGGTGCAGGCACACCGCTTCTACGAACGGCTGGGTTTCGCGCGCAGCCATGACGGCTTCAAGCTGCCGCTGACGGACTGAACGGGCGCCGGCGGAGGCGAGATGGGGACTTTCGCCCCTGGCGTGACGCTGGCCACATCCGTACCCATTCAACCCGGGTTGTGGTGTTGAGTATCCCCACGCCAGGCCCACGCCCGATCCCGTCCCCCCGCACTCCTGGAGGACCGCGTGTTCCCCTCCGTCTCCCTCGCCCAGGAAATCGGCCTGGCCGTGCTGCTCTTGGCGGCGCTGACCTGGGTCATCGGCCTCGGCCACATGCTGTGGGACAGCCGGCTCCACCATCCGGAGCCGGGCGCCCGCCAGGGCCTCGCGGCCATCCCGGCCCAGCGCGGCCCGGCCGGCCACCCGATGGAGACGGTCCAGCTGACCGAGGAGGAGGAACGGGCCTTCGCGGGCCTGATCCGCACCATCGCCCTGCACTGACCGCCCCGTACCGCACGAACGCCCTCCCACCCCGCTCGGGGGTGTGGGAGGGCGTTCGTGCGGAACCGGGCGGGCCCGGGTCAGTTGTGGCTGTGCAGGACCTCGTTCAGGCCGCCCCAGACCGCGTTGTTCGGGCGGGCCTCGACGGCGCCGGTGACCGAGTTGCGGCGGAAGAGGATGTTGCTGGCGCCCGAGAGTTCCAGGGCCTTGACGATCTGGCCGTCCGGCAGGGTGACGCGGGTGCCCGCGGTCACGTAGAGGCCGGCCTCGACGATGCACTCGTCGCCCAGCGCGATGCCGACGCCCGCCTCGGCGCCGACCAGGCAGCGCTCGCCGATCGAGATGATCTGCTTGCCGCCGCCCGAGAGGGTGCCCATGGTGGAGGCGCCGCCGCCGATGTCGGAGCCGTCGCCGACCACGACGCCGGCCGAGATGCGGCCCTCGACCATGGAGGTGCCGAGGGTGCCGGCGTTGAAGTTGACGAAGCCCTCGTGCATGACGGTGGTGCCCTCGGCCAGGTGCGCGCCGAGGCGGACCCGGTCGGCGTCGGCGATGCGGACGCCCTTCGGGGCGACGTAGTCCGTCATCCGGGGGAACTTGTCGATCGAGGTGACCTGGAGGTGCAGGCCTTCGGCGCGGGCGTTCAGCCGTACGGTCTCCACCTGGTCGACGGCGACCGGGCCGAGCGAGGTCCAGGCGACGTTGGCCAGCAGGCCGAAGAGGCCGTCCAGGTTCTGGCCGTGCGGCTTGACCAGGCGGTGGCTGAGCAGGTGCAGGCGCAGGTACGCGTCGTGCGCGTCCAGCGGCTTGTCGTCGAGCGAGGCGATCACGGTGCGGACGGCTACGACCTCGACGCCGCGCCGCGCGTCCGGCCCGAGGGCCTTGGGCGCGGCCTCGCCCAGGAGCTCCACGGCCCGCTCGGCGGTGAGGCGCTCGGTGCCGGCCGGGCCGGGCTCGGCGACCAGCTCGGGGGCGGGGAACCAGGTGTCGAGGACGGTGCCGTCGGCGGCGAGGGTGGCAAGTCCGGCGGCGACGGCGCCGGTGGTACGCGTAGCAGTCATATCCGAAACCTAACCGGCCAGGGCCTGCGGTTGCGAACCGGTCTCATGTGCCGGGCGCGCTGCCCGGCCCCCGCCCCGGCCGGCGTCCCGGCCCCCGTCCCGGCCGGCGTCCTGCCCGCGGGCTTCCTCCCGCCGGGACTGGCGCGCCGAGGCCCAGAGCACCGCCCCGCCGGCGCCCGCTGCGAGCGCCGCGCACAGCGGCCAGAGCAGCCCGGGCGCGGCGGAGTACAGCGCCCCGCCCAGCGGCGCGCCGAGCACGACCCCGCTGACCGACATGCCGGCGTACAGGCTCTGGAACCGCCCGGCCGCGTGCTCCGGCGCCTGGTCGGCCACGTAGGCGGTGGCGGTGGTCTTGTAGAGGATCTCCCCGAGGCTCAGCAGCACCATCATGGCGACGGCGCTCGCCGCGCCCGCCCCGCCGAGCAGCGCCGCGTACCCGGCGCCGACGAGCACGAGCCCGGCGGCGATGACGGGCAGCGGGGGCCGGTCCCGCAGGGCGACGGCGGCGGGCAGCTCCAGCAGCAGGATGACGCCCCCGTTGAGGGCGATGACCAGCCCGAAGGCGCTGACGTCGAGGCCGTGGTCGGCGAGGAAGACCGGGAAGGTGCCGTACTGCTGGCGGTAGACGAGGTCGGTGACGAGGATCGCGCCGAGGAGGACGAGCACGGCCGGCCTGGCCCGCAGTTCGCCCCATACGCCGCGGCCCCGACCCCCGTCCGGGGCCGCGGCCGGCTTCCGGGCGGCGCCCCGGGCCGGGACGACGCGGGCGGTCCAGCCGGCGAACAGGAGCGTGCCGAGGCCGTCGGCGACGAAGAGCCAGTCGTACGAGACCGCGGTCGCGACGAGGGCTCCGAGGGGCGGCCCGAGGGTGAAACCGCCGTTGGAGACGCAGCGCACCACGGCGAAGGCCTGCCGGCGGGCCCCTTCCGGCACGGTGACGGCGACCAGTGCGCAGTTCGCGGCCCGGATCACCCCGGAGGCGTACTGGGCCACCGGCAGGGCGGCGTACAGCAGCGGCGTGGCCAGCAGCGGAAGGCTCACCAGGGTGAGTCCGCCGAGGCAGGCGGCGGCGAGGAGGACCCGGCGGTGGCCGAAGCGGTCGCCGTACCAGCCGCCGGTGAAGTTCCCGGCGACCATGCCGATGCCTCCGACGCCGACGGCGACGCCCGCCTGGGCCGCGCCCAGCCCGCGCGGGCCGGAAAGGTAGAGGAAGACGAAAACGAACGTGAAGCTGACGACGGCGTTGACGAACACGCCTGCGGCCAGCAGCCACACGACCCTCGGCACGTCCTTGAAGACCTGCGGCACGGCCACCCCACCCCGAGTTAGTTCCTTTTGGGAACGGACTATGTCAGCATGGCAGCCTCGGGTCAACGGACAAAGGAGTTCCCATGGCCCAGCGCACCACCCTCGGCGACGCGGACTGCTCCATCGCCCAGGCCCTCGACGTGGTCGGGGACTGGTGGACGCTGCTGATCGTGCGCGACGCCGCGCGCGGCGTGCACCGCTTCGACGAGTTCCAGCGCGAGCTGGGCATGTCCCGGAAGGTGCTCGCCGAGCGGCTGAAACTGCTGGTCGAAGCCGAGGTGCTGGCGCGCGTGCCGTACCAGGAACGCCCGGTGCGGCACGAATACCGGCTGACCCCGCGCGGGCGGGGCCTGCTGCCGGTACTGGTCGCCCTCCAGGACTGGGGCGACACCTGGATCCTCGGAGAGGGAGAGATGACGGCGACGACCGCGGAATCCTCGCGCGAGGCGGTACGGGTGCACGCGCTGCGCGGCACCCGGCTGCCGGAGCTGCTGCTGCCGGACCGCTTCGGCGAGCTGCGCGACCCGGTGGCCGACACGCCGTTCACGGTCCTGTACTGCTTCCCGGGCGCGTACGCCCGGGCCGAGTCCTACCCCCCGGGCTGGGCCGGGATCCCGGGGGCGAAGGGATGCACGCTGGAGTCGTGCACGTACCGGGACCAGCTGGCGCAGTTCAGGGCGGCGGGCGCGACGGTGCACGGGGTCTCCACCCAGCGCCCCGACGAACAACGGGAGTTCGCCGAGGCGGAGCAGCTGCGCTTCCCGCTGCTGTCGGACGCGGGCCTCGGACTGGTGGCGGCGCTGCGGCTGCCCACCTTCCGGGCGGCGGGGGTGAGCCGGATCAAGCGGCTGACGCTGGTGGTGGACCGGGAGCGGACCGTGCGCGAGGTGTTCTACCCGATCGGGGACATCGAGGCGAGCGTGGGGGCCGCCCTCGCCGCGGTCCGCGCGGCCGGCGCCTGAGCGGCGGCCCTCAGCGGCCGCCCCTACGGCCGCTGCGGCCGCCCCAGTACCCGCGCCAGCAGCTCGCGCGCGTACCTCTCGTCGTACTCGGCATCCGTCAGCAGGACCTGGAGGCTGATGCCGTCCAGCACCGCCGACACCGCCCGGGCCGTCGCCGCGTCCACCCGTGCGGCCAGCGCCGCCACCACCGCCTCGCACCACTCGGCCGCCACCGGCCGCAGCGCCGGCTTGCGCAGGGCGGCCAGGTACAGCTCGTACTCCAGTTCCGCGCCCGCCCGGTCCGCCGTCAGGAACTCCCCCAGCCGGCGGGCCAGCGCCGCCGCCAGGTCGCCGCCTTCGCCTGAACGGTCACCGTCGCCGTCGCCGTCGCCGAGCTCGGCCAGCGCCACCGCGAAGCCCTCGTTCGCCTGCCGCAGCGCCGCCACCAGCAGCTCGTCCAGCGTGGCGAAGTGGTACGTCGTCGAGCCCAGCGGTACGTCGGCCTCCGCCGCCACGCTCCGGTGACTCAGCCCCGCGATGCCCTCGGCGGCCACCACCCGGGTCGCCGCGTCGATGATCCGCTGCCTGCGGTCGGGGTCGTACCGGCGGCCCATCAGTGCGCCGCCCCGCCCAGGTTCAGCAGGACCACGCCGCCGATGATCAGGGCGATCCCGGCGATCTTCGCCGCGGTGGCCGCCTCCCCCAGGAACACCATCCCGATGGCGGCGATGGCGGCCGTGCCGACCCCGGCCCATATCGCGTAGGCCGTCCCCACCGACATCGACTTCAGTGTCTGCGCGAGCAGGGTGAAGGCGATCAGGTACCCCAACAGCGTGCCCAGCGACGGCCAGAGCCGGGTGAAGCCGTCGCTGTACTTCATGGCGGTGGTCCCGGCCACCTCGGAGGCGATGGCCGCCGCGAGCAACACGTAAGGCATGTGTACAACGGTACACATGCCTTACGTACGTGCGTACACGAACGGGCACGTCAGTTCAGCGTGAACCAGGCCGCGCGCGCCTTCTTCCACTCCGGGTGCGTGAGGTCCTTGGCCTCGACTCCGTCGCCGTACAGGTCCGCCGACCCGCTGTCGGTGATCAGCTGCACCCGCGCGCCCGGCGCCGTCAGGTCAGGCACCTCCACGATGGCTTCCCAGCCGCCGGGGTCGGTGGTCGGCAGGTCGGCCCGCTTGACCGGGGCGTGGCCGGCGATCCCGTCCCACTGGTAGAGGGCGTACGGGTCGGAGTTGTCGTCGGCGGCCCAGGAGCCGGCGAGGATCAGGTACTGGTCCGCCGCGTTCTTGCGGATGTCGCGGACGGCGAGGCCGCCCAGGTCGAGCTCGATCCCGGTCCCGAACACGGCCTTCGAACCGCTCGACAGCACCTTGTCAAAGTTGGTCACCGGCACGAGCAGCGCCTTGCCGCCCGGTACGGCGGGCGCCAGCGGGGCCCGGAAGCCCAGGTAGGCGGTGGTCGTGGAGCCGGGGGCGAACTCCAGCCCCTCGACGTTGAACCCGTCGATCTGCTTGGGCGCCTGGCCGGCCGCGGTCCCGGCGGCGAAGCCGTACCGGTCGCCGTTCGCCTCGTCCCAGGCCACCAGGTCGTCGCGGAGCTGCGTGTACGAGCGCCCGTACGCGAGCTGCGTGCCCGAGCCGGAGCCGCTGACGGTGGTGGTGAACACCGTGTTCCGGGGCGCCTTGTACTCGCCGTCCTTGTTGTTGCCGAGCGAGCCGGTCCAGTAGACGGTGTTGCCGATCCGGGTCGCCCCCTCGATGTCCACCTCCTTGGTGACACCGAGCTGGGAGCTGAAGTCCCAGGTCCTGACGGGCGCGTCGGAGCGCGCGCGGTCGTACAGGCGCAGCACGTTGTTCTCGTCGTCGGCGACGACGGTGTAGCCGCCGCCGACGTCCACGGCGGCCGAGGAGTCGGAGGCGCCGCTGAAGTAGCGGGCGTCGGCCGGGTTCTGCACCGCCGCGGAGGCCGCGTAGGACAGGGTCTTGGTGGCGGTCTTGCCGCCGAGCCCGGTCACCTTGACGGTCAGGCTGGTGTAGCCGCGGCCCCGTGCGGTGACGGCGAGCCGGCGTACCGCGCCGGCCCCGGTGACCGTGACGTCGCCGGTCCCGGCGACGGAGGCCTTGCTGGAGGCGGAGGCGCTGACGGTCAGCGCGGACACGTCGGCGCCGCTCTGCCCGACGGTCACGGCGACGGTCTGGTCGCCGACGCCGCCGACGGCGCCGGACAGGTAGGACGAGGACAGGGTGATGGTCGGCGTACCGTACGTCACCGCGTGCGCCGGCAGCGCCGCACCGGCGACGACCAGCGCCGCGACGGCGGCGATCCCCAGTTGCTTCTTCATCCGAAGGGTCCTCTCGTCCGGGTCCGCCACCTCATGGCGGCCGTCGAGAAGATTCGGCCACCCCGGCCAACTTCCGGTGCACATGGACCGACCACCGCAAGAACACGAAAGGGCCCCCGGCACGACCGTGCCGGGGGCCCTCACGCGGGTGGAGCGGTCAGACGTTGAAGCCGAGCGCGCGCAGCTGCTCCCGGCCGTCGTCCGTGATCTTGTCCGGGCCCCACGGCGGCATCCAGACCCAGTTGATGCGGAGCTCGTTGACGATCCCGTCCGTCGCCGACTTCGCCTGGTCCTCGATGACGTCGGTCAGCGGGCAGGCCGCCGACGTCAGCGTCATGTCGAGGGTGGCGATGTTCGCGTCGTCGATGTGGATGCCGTAGATCAGGCCCAGGTTGACGACGTCGATGCCCAGCTCGGGGTCGACCACGTCGTAGAGGGCCTCGCGGACCTCTTCCTCGGTGGCGGGCTTGATCGACGCCTCGGGCGTCGCGTTCTCGGTCATGCCGTCTTCCTCTCGGCGTCGCCCAGTGCCTGGGCGGTCGCGTCCTTCCACGCCATCCAACTCAGCAGAGCACACTTCACCCGCGCCGGATACTTGGAGACGCCGACGAACGCGACCGCGTCCTCCAGCACCTCCTCCATGGCCTCGTCGGGCTCGATCTTGCCCTTGGACTGCATCATCTCCAGGAACACGCCCTGGATCTTCCGCGCCTCGGCCAGCTCCTTGCCGACGAGCAGCTCGTTCAGTACGGACGCGCTGGCCTGGCTGATCGAACAGCCCTGGCCCTCGTACGAGACGTCGGTGAGCGTCTCGCCGTCGTACTTCACACGCAGCGTGATCTCGTCGCCACAGGTGGGGTTGACGTGGTGCACCTCGGCGTCGCCGTCGCGCAGGCCTCGCCCGTGCGGGTGCTTGTAGTGGTCCAGGATCAGTTCCTGGTACATCGAATCCAGCTTCACAGCGTCCTCGTCAGCCTCGTCGTCCGACTCGTCTTCACCCGAAGAAGTTCCGTACGTGCTCCAGCCCGTCGATCAGCGCGTCGACGTCGGCGGGAGTGGAGTACAGGTAGAAAGACGCTCGCGTCGTCGCGGGAATTCCGTAGCGCAGGCAGACCGGGCGCGCGCAGTGGTGTCCCACGCGGACGGCGATGCCCTGCTCGTCCAGCACCTGCCCCACATCGTGCGGGTGGATGTCCCCGAGGACGAAGGAGATCGCGGCGCCGCGGTCCTCGGCCGTGGTGGGGCCGATGATGCGCAGGTCCGGGACCTCGGCGAGGCGCTTGACCGCGTACTCGGTGAGCGCGTGCTCGTGCGCGGCGATCTTGTCCATGCCGATCGCGGTCAGGTAGTCCACCGCCGCGCCGAGGCCGACGGCCTGGGCGATCGGGGGCGTCCCCGCCTCGAACTTGTGGGGCGCCGGGGCGTACGTCGAGGCGTGCATCGACACGGTCTCGATCATCTCGCCGCCGCCGAGGAACGGGGGCAGGTCCTCCAGGAGCTCCTGGCGGCCCCACAGGACGCCGATGCCGGTCGGGCCGCACATCTTGTGGCCGGTGAAGGCCACGAAGTCGGCGCCGAGCGCCTGTACGTCCAGCGGCATGTGCGGGGCGGCCTGCGAGGCGTCGATCAGCACCAGCGCGCCGACCTCCTGCGCGCGCCGGACGATCGCCTCGACCGGGTTGACCGTGCCCATGATGTTGGAGACCAGCGTGAAGGAGACGATCTTCGTCTTCTCCGTGATGACCTCTTCCATGTTGGACAGGTCGAGCCGGCCGTCGTCGGTCAGGCCGAACCACTTCAGCTTCGCGCCGGTGCGCTGCGAGAGCAGCTGCCACGGCACGATGTTGGAGTGGTGCTCCATCTCCGTGATGGCGATCTCGGTCTCGCGGTCGACCCGGTAGGGCTCGTCGGCCCAGCCGAGCATGTTCGCGACCAGGTTGAGCGACTCCGAGGCGTTCTTCGTGAAGATCACCTCGTCGCGGCTCGGCGCGTTGATGAAGGCGGCGACCTTGTCGCGGGCGCCCTCGTACAGCGCCGTGGCCTCCTCCGCGAGCACGTGCACGCCGCGGTGGACGTTCGCGTTGTGCTGCTCGTAGTACTCGTTCAGCGCGTCGAGCACCTGGCGCGGCTTCTGCGAGGTCGCCGCGTTGTCCAGGTAGACGATCTTCTTCCCGTCGTGGACCACACGATCCAGCAGGGGGAAGTCCTTGCGGATCGCCTCGTCAAGCAGATGAGAGCCAGTGAGGAGGCCAGGCAGCTGTGTCACGCGGTCGCGCCACCCTTCACGTACTTGTCGTAGCCCTCGGCCTCCAGCTGGTCCGCCAGCTCGGCGCCGCCGGACTCGGCGATGCGGCCGTTCGCGAACACGTGCACGAAGTCGGGCTTGATGTAGCGCAGGATGCGCGTGTAGTGGGTGATCAGCAGGGTGCCGACCTCGCCGGTCTCGCGGACGCGGTTGACGCCCTCGGAGACGATGCGCAGGGCGTCGACGTCCAGGCCCGAGTCGGTCTCGTCGAGGATCGCGATCTTCGGCTTGAGGAGCTCCAGCTGGAGGATCTCGTGGCGCTTCTTCTCACCGCCGGAGAAGCCCTCGTTCACGTTGCGCTCGGCGAAGGCCGGGTCCATCTGGAGCTGCTCCATGGCGGACTTGACCTCCTTCACCCAGGTGCGCAGCTTCGGCGCCTCGCCGCGGATGGCGGTGGCCGAGGTGCGCAGGAAGTTGGAGACCGAGACGCCGGGGACCTCGACCGGGTACTGCATGGCGAGGAAGACGCCGGCGCGGGCGCGCTCGTCGACGGACATCTCCAGGACGTCTTCGCCGTCGAGGGTCACGGTGCCACCGGTGATGGTGTACTTCGGGTGACCGGCCAGCGAGTACGCCAGCGTGGACTTGCCGGAGCCGTTGGGACCCATGATGGCGTGCGTCTCACCCTGCTTGACGGTGAGGTCGACGCCCTTGAGGATCTCGCGGGCGCCATTCTCGGCCTCGACGGAGACGTGCAGGTCGTGGATTTCAAGCGTTGCCATGGATACCTCAGGACTCCTGGGTGAGGGAGACGAGCACGTCGTCCCCTTCGATCTTTACGGGGTATACGGGGACGGGGCGCGTCGCGGGCAGGCCGGACGGCTTTCCGGTGCGCAGGTCGAAGGACGATCCGTGCAGCCAGCACTCGATCATGCAGTCCTCGACCTCGCCCTCCGAGAGGGAGACGTTCGCGTGCGAGCAGATGTCGTTGATCGCGAACACCTCCCCGTCGGTGCGGACGATGGACACCGGCGTGCCGTCGAGCTCCACCCGCTTCGGGGTGTTGTCCTCCAGCTCGCTCAGTGCGCAGGCCTTGACGTAATTCATCAGACGGAACCCTGGAGCTCGGCCTCGATCTTGGCGAGCAGGCGCTCCTCGATGTCGGGGACACCGATCTGCTGGACGAGCTCGGCGAAGAAGCCGCGCACGACCAGGCGCCGCGCCTCGTCGGCCGGGATGCCCCGGGCCTGGAGGTAGAAGAGCTGTTCGTCGTCGAACCGGCCGGTGGCGGAGGCGTGGCCGGCGCCGACGATCTCGCCGGTCTCGATCTCCAGGTTCGGCACCGAGTCGACCCGCGCGCCGTCCGTGAGGACGAGGTTGCGGTTCATCTCGTAGGTGTCGGTGCCCTCGGCGGTCTTCTCGATGAGCACGTCACCGATCCAGACGGCGTGGGCGTCCTCGCCCTGGAGCGCGCCCTTGTAGACCACGTGGGACTTGCAGTGCGGGGCGTCGTGCGTGACCAGGAGGCGGTGCTCCTGGTGCTGGCCGGCGTCCGTGAAGTACAGGCCGAACAGCTCGGCCTCGCCGCCGGGGCCCGCGTAGCTGATCCGCGGGTGCAGGCGTACGACGTCGCCGCCGAAGGTGACCACGATCGACTTGTAGCTCGCGTCCCGGCCGACCAGCGCGTTGTGCTGCGAGCAGTGCACGGCGGTGTCGTCCCAGTCCTGCACCGACACGACGGTGAGCTTCGCGCCGTCACCGACGAGGAACTCGACGTTGGCGGCGCGGACGCCGTCACCGGTGTGGTCGATGACGATGACGGCCTCCGCGAAGGCCTGCACGTCGAAGACGGTGTGGCCGAAGGTGGTGCCACCCTCGCCGTGCAGCGAGACGCGCACGGGCTCGTCCAGGACGGCCTCCTTGGGCACGGTGACGACCGTGGCCTTGGTGAAGGAGGAGAACGCCTGGGCGGCGACGCGGTCTACGGGGGCGCCGGCCTTGCCGATGCGGGCGTCGTCGCGGCCGACCGACTCGATCGTGACGACGTCCGGGGCGTCGATCTGGGCCTTCATGGTGCCGTTGGCGACCGCGGTGCCGTCGTGGAGACCACGCAGGCGCGCCAGCGGGGTGAACCGCCACTCCTCCTCGCGGCCGTGGGGGACGGGGAAGTCCGCCACGTCGAAGGACGGGGGTGCACTCATCCGGGTGGCGACGGTGGACTCTGCGGCCACCGCGATCGCGCCGGCGGTGGTCGAGCCCGCCGGGATGTTCTGAGCCTCAGCCATGGCTGTCGTGTTGCTCACTCTCTTTTGAAGCGCTGCCTGCGTCGAAGAATTGCTACGGATCCGGGTGGCCGGGATCAGCCGACCGAACCCTCCATCTGCAGCTCGATCAGCCGGTTCAGCTCCAGCGCGTACTCCATGGGCAGCTCACGCGCGATGGGCTCGACGAAGCCGCGCACGATCATGGCCATGGCCTCGAACTCCGTCAGACCGCGGCTCATCAGGTAGAAGAGCTGGTCGTCGGAGACCTTGGAGACGGTGGCCTCGTGGCCCATGGAGACGTCGTCCTCGCGCACGTCCACGTAGGGGTACGTGTCCGAGCGGGAGATCGTGTCGACCAGCAGCGCGTCGCACAGCACGTTGGACTTGGAGCCGTGCGCGCCCTCGCCGATCTCGACCAGGCCGCGGTACGAGGTGCGTCCGCCGCCTCGGGCCACCGACTTGGAGACGATGTTGGAGGAGGTGTGCGGCGCCATGTGGACCATCTTGGAGCCGGCGTCCTGGTGCTGGCCCTCGCCCGCGAAGGCGATGGACAGGGTCTCGCCCTTGGCGTGCTCGCCCATCAGGTAGACGGCCGGGTACTTCATGGTGACCTTGGAGCCGATGTTGCCGTCGATCCACTCCATGGTCGCGCCCTCGTACGCCACGGCGCGCTTGGTGACCAGGTTGTAGACGTTGTTCGACCAGTTCTGGATGGTCGTGTAGCGGCAGCGGCCGCCCTTCTTGACGATGATCTCGACCACGGCGCTGTGCAGCGAGTCCGAGGAGTAGATCGGGGCGGTGCAGCCCTCGACGTAGTGGACGTACGCGTCCTCGTCCACGATGATCAGCGTCCGCTCGAACTGGCCCATGTTCTCCGTGTTGATGCGGAAGTAGGCCTGGAGCGGGATGTCGACCTTGACGCCCTTGGGGACGTAGATGAACGAGCCGCCCGACCACACGGCGGTGTTCAGGGACGCGAACTTGTTGTCGCCGACCGGGATGACCGTGCCGAAGTACTCCTGGAAGAGCTCCGGGTGCTCCTTGAGCGCGGTGTCCGTGTCGAGGAAGATCACGCCCTGCTCCTCCAGGTCCTCGCGGATCTGGTGGTAGACGACCTCGGACTCGTACTGGGCCGCGACACCGGCGACGAGGCGCTGCTTCTCCGCCTCGGGGATGCCGAGCTTGTCGTACGTGTTCTTGATGTCCTGCGGCAGGTCCTCCCAGGAAGCGGCCTGCTTCTCGGTGGAGCGCACGAAGTACTTGATGTTGTCGAAGTCGATGCCGGAGAGGTCGGAGCCCCAGTTCGGCATGGGCTTCTTGTCGAACAGCTTGAGGCCCTTGAGGCGGAGGTTCAGCATCCACTCCGGCTCGGACTTCTTGGCGGAGATGTCGCGGACGACCTCTTCGGACAGACCCCGCTTGGCAGCGGCACCGGCCGCGTCGGAGTCGGCCCAGCCGTATTCGTAGGTGCCCAGGCCATCGAGCTCAGGGTGAGCAGTCTCCGTGGTCATGCGGGGTTCCTCCCGGCCGTGCTTGCAGATACTGATGTGTCGGTCTGTGCGGCGCCCGTGGCGCCGGCGCTTCCGCTTCGCGGAATGAACGTCGTGCACACCCCGTCGCCGTGGGCGATGGTGGCGAGTCGCTGCACATGGGTCCCGAGCAGGCGGGAGAAGACCTCGGTCTCCGCCTCGCAGAGCTGCGGGAACTGCTCGGCTACGTGGGCCACCGGGCAGTGGTGCTGGCAGAGCTGTTCACCGCTGTGCGGACCGGGAGCGCTCTTCGCCGTAGCAGCGTACCCGTCCGCGGTCAACGCCTTGGCCAGGGCCTCGGCGCGGTCCTCGGGGGCCGCCGCGTCGAGGGATTCCCGGTAGGTCTCCGCCTGTGCGGCCATGCGCGCCCTGGCGAAGGCGGCGACGGCCGCCTCTCCCTGCTCGCCCCCGCCGGCGGCCTGCGCGATCCAGCGCATGGCGTCCACCGCGAGCGAGTCGTAGGACTGGTCGAAGGCGTCGCGGCCGCAGTCGGTGAGCGCGAAGACCTTGGCGGGCCGGCCCCGGGTGCGCGCCCCGTAGACGCGCTGCGCGCGGGGTGCGACCACGTCGTCCGCGACGAGTGCGTCGAGGTGACGGCGCACGGCGGCCTGGGTGAGGCCGAGGCGCTGTGCGAGGTCGGCGACGGTGGACGGACCGTGGTCCAGGATGGAGCGCGCGACCCGGTCGCGGGTTGACCGCTCCCCGGTTGCGAGCTCCCCCTGAGGGGTCTCGATCATCCGTTCGCCGTATTTCACAACGCCATTGTTGCGTAATTAGCTCGGGCCAGACAAGCCGTGACGGACGCCACTCCTGGTGTCCTCCATCACTAAGGGTTACCTTATTTACTTAAAAGATCACCGAAAGCCGCACGTGAGAGCGAGTTCCGGCCCCTTACACCCCACGGCCCGGGGGGCCGTCCGGCCCTCCGTAGACTCACCCGCATGAGTAACGACCCCGCCGTGGAGATCCGCGGACTGGTGAAACGGTACGGCCCCAAGACCGCGGTGGACGGCCTCGACCTCACCGTCCGCAAGGCCTCGGTCACCGCCGTCCTCGGCCCCAACGGCGCGGGCAAGACCACCACCGTGGAGACCTGCGAGGGCTACCTCCGCCCCGACGCCGGCACCGTACGCGTCCTCGGCCTCGACCCGGTCGCACAGGCCCCGGCCCTGCGCCCGCGGATCGGCGTGATGCTCCAGTCCGGCGGCGTCTACTCCGGCGCCCGCGCCGTGGAGATGCTGCGCCACATGGCCGGGCTCTACGCCGACCCGCTCGACGTCCCCACCTTGGTGGAACGCCTCGGCCTCGGCGGCTGCGGACGCACCCCCTACCGCCGGCTCTCCGGCGGCCAGCAGCAGCGGCTGGCCCTGGCCATGGCCGTCGTCGGCCGCCCCGAGCTGGTCTTCCTGGACGAGCCGACCGCCGGCCTCGACCCGCAGGCCCGCCGCGCGACCTGGGACCTCGTACGGGAACTGCGCGCCGACGGCGTCAGCGTCGTACTCACCACCCACCACATGGACGAGGCCGAACAGCTCGCCGACGAGGTCGCCATCGTCGACGCGGGCAAGGTCATCGCGCACGGCAGCCCCGAGCTGCTGTGCCGCGGCGGCGCCGAGAACACCCTGCGCTTCACCGGCCGCCCCGCCCTCGACCTGGCGTCGCTGCTGAAAGCACTGCCCGACGGCACCCAGGCCGCCGAGCTCGGCGCGGGCGTCTACCGGGTCACCGGCGAGGTCGACCCGCAGCTGCTGGCGACCGTCGCCTCCTGGTGCGCGCAGAACGGGGTGCTGCCGGACAGCCTCACGGTGGAGCGGCACACCCTCGAAGACGTCTTCCTGGAACTCACGGGCAAGGAGCTGCGCGCATGAGCGCCGGTACGTTCACCCCCCGGCCCGGGGCGGCGCCGCTCGCCCGGATGATCCGGGCGCAGACCGCGCTGGAGACCCGGATGCTGCTGCGCAACGGCGAGCAGCTGCTGCTGACGGTGATCATCCCGGCGCTGCTGCTGGTGCTGTTCTCGGCCGTGGACATCGTCGACGTGCCGATTTCCGAGGGCGGGAGCGGCAAGTCCGTGGACTTCCTCGCGCCCGGCGTCCTGGCGCTCGCCGTACTGTCCACCGCATTCACCGGCCAGGCCATCGCCACCGGCTTCGACCGGCGCTACGGGGTGCTCAAGCGGCTCGGCGCCTCCCCGCTGCCGCGCCGCGCGCTGATGGCCGCCAAAACCCTGTCGGTGCTGGTCACCGAGGTGCTCCAGGTGGCCCTGCTCACGCTGATCGCGCTGGCACTGGGCTGGTCGCCGCACGGGAACCCGCTCGCGGTCGCCGCGCTGCTGCTGCTGGGCACCGCCGCCTTCTCCGGGCTCGGGCTGCTGATGGCGGGGACGCTCAAGGCCGAGGCGACCCTGGCCGCCGCGAACCTGGTGTTCCTGCTGCTGCTGGTCGGCGGCGGGGTGATCGTGCCGCTGGAGAAGTTCCCGGGCGCGGTGCGCTCCGTACTGGAGCTGCTGCCCATCTCGGCGCTCTCCGACGGGCTGCGCGAGGTGCTCCAGCACGGGGCGGCGATGCCGTGGGGCGACGCGGCCGTGCTGGCCTGCTGGGCGGTACTGGGCCTGGGCGCCGCGGCCCGCTTCTTCCGCTGGGAGTGAATCCCCTCCCCCGTTCGTTGTCCCGGCGGGAGGATGGGCGCCGCCGCACATCGGCGACGCACACCAGGACACCGGGAGCGGGGCATGGGACAGCGCGAAGCCGTTCTGCGGCTGGACCAGCAGTGGGCGAGGGTCCGCTCGGGCGCCGCGCAGGCCGGGCCCGGCGAGGGCGACCGGCTGCTCGCCGAACTGATCGGCGCGCTGCGCGAGCCCGCCCGGACCGACGCCGAGTGCGCCGCGCGGCTGGGCCTGCGCCTGGGTGACCTCGCGGCCCGCCGGTTCGCCGCCGGGGACCGGGCGGGGGCCCTGTCCGCCGTCGAGGAAGGGCTGCGGCACGCTCGGGACGCGGCCGGGCACGACCCCGAGTACGCCCGCTGGTACGCCCGGGCGCTGATCAATCAGGGCGTGTGGCTGGCCTGGCCGCTGAGCGACGGGGACCGGCTGCCCCGCTACCCGCTCGGCGCGGCCGCGGAGAACGGCCCGAGCCCCATGGAACGCGCGGCCGGCGAGCGGGCCCGTGACGTGACCCGGGCCGCCGTGGAGGTGTGGGCGGGCCTCGACCAGCGCGAGCCCGTCAACCGGCGCGGTCTGGCACAGGCCAAGGTGTTCCTCGGGGACCGCCTCGCCGAGCTGGGCTCCGCCGAGGAGGCGGTGGCCTGGGCAGTGGACGCGGAGGCCGGGTTCCGCCGGATCCTGCTCTCCGCGCCGGGCTCGGAGGAGGCGCAGGAGGCGGCGGAGGAGGCCGAGGCCGCCCTCGACCACATCGGCCGCCAGCTGGAGCTGCGGCTGCGTCACCTGTCCTTCGACTCCCTGGCCGGCCTGCGGGCCGGCGGCCTGCTGCCCGAGCGGCTGCTGCCCCAGGCCGTGGTGGCGGCCCGGATCCAGGGCGCCGCGGAACCCGAGATCGCGGCCCGGCTGGGGCTGGAGGGCGAACAGGTCGCCACGATGCTGGAGGTCACCCCCTGGCTCGCGGTGTGGCGCGTCGAGGTGCGCGGCGCCGACGGGCTGTGGACCGTACCGGACCACCCCTGGCACGGCGCGTCCGAGGTCCGCGACCGGACGGCTGAGGAGGTGGCGGCCGAGCTGATCCGCGGGTTCCTGGCATCGCCGCAGTACCCGGGCGATGAGGGCTTCTGGCGCGTGCGGGTGTGGTGGCACGAGGAGGGCGACCCGGCGGGGGCGAAGTTCCGCCTGGTCATCGGCCCCGACGCACCCATGGGTACCCCCTCGTGAAACTTTGCACAAGGCGCGGCCTACGATAGGGGCCGTGTTGAACCCCCTCGCCTTCCTCGCCAGCCGCTGGACTCCGTCACCCCGGACCGTCCGGCGGGCCGCGTTCGCCGCGCTCCTCATGAGCGTGGCCATCGTCGTCACCGGCGGCGCGGTGCGGCTGACCGGATCCGGGCTCGGCTGCGACACCTGGCCCAAGTGCACCGGCGACAGCCTGATCGTCACCCAGGAACAGGGATTCCACGGGGCGGTCGAGTTCGGCAACCGCATGCTGACGTACGTGCTCTGCGCGGCGGTCGGCTGGTGCATCCTGGCCGCCCGCTCCGCCACGCCGTGGCGCCGTTCGCTCACCAGGCTCGGCTGGCTGCAGTTCGCCCTCGTGATGGGCAACGCGGTCCTCGGCGGCATCACCGTGCTGACCGGGCTGAACCCGTACAGCGTGGCCGGGCACTTCCTGCTCGCCACCTCGCTGATCACGGTCACCACCGTCACCTGGCAGCGCACCGGCGAGGGCGACTCCGCCCCCCGGCCCCGGGTGCCCGTTCCGGTGCGCAGGCTCGGCTGGGCGCTGGTCGCGGCCACCCTGGTGCTGATCGCGGCGGGCACGGTGGTCACCGGTTCCGGCCCGCACGCGGGTGACAGCAGCGAGATCGAGCGGATGCCGTTCGACTGGGCGGCCACCGCGCACGTCCACGCCGTCGCCGCCTGGGTGGTGTGCGCGCTCGCGTTCGCGGTGTGGCTGGTGCTGCGCGTGGCGGACGCCCCCCTCGACACCCGGGCGCGCGCCCGGGACCTGCTGGTCGTGCTGCTCGCCCAGGGCGCCGTGGGCTACGTCCAGTTCTTCACCCACGTGCCCGAGGTGCTGGTCGCCGTGCACATGCTCGGCTCCTGCCTGGTGTGGATCGCGGTCCTGCGCGTGGTGCTGAGCCTGCGCGAGCGGGCCGTGGAGCGGGCGGACATCCCCGCCCAGGGCGACAGCCAGCTTTCCGCCGTCTGAGCCGCGCGAGCGGGTCAGGCCCGCTCGTCCAGCCGGTAGACGCGGCGGGCGTTGCCCGCCGCGATCATCGCCGCGACCCGGTTCGCGTCCCGCCAGGACCAGGCGCCGTCGCCGACCCAGCCGAGCAGCACCCGGCCCAGCGCCTCGCGGAACACCAGGGCGCCCACCGCGTGCAGCTCGGGCAGCTGCCGGCCGCCGCTGGAGTACAGCAGCTTCCCGAACGGCGCGAGCTCCAGCAGCTCGGCCAGTACGGCGGCCGCCCCCGCGCCGGTCCGCGCCAGCAGCGGCCCCAGATCGGCGTGTACGTGGGGGAACGCCTCGGCCAGCCGGGCGGCGCTGCGGTGGTACGGGTAGCCGCCGAGCAGCACCAGCGGGGCGCCGAGGCCCGCGGTGGCCCGTACGAAGCCGGTCAGCAGCGCGGGGTCGGCGTGCTCGGGCCGCTGCCCCGGGTCCCCCGCGCCGGTGTGCAGCTGGATCGGCAGCCCGGTCGCCACGGCGCTCCACAGCAAGTGCCGCAGGAGGACGGGGTCGTGTACGGCCCCGCCCTTGGCGCGGCCGGCCAGCCACCGCCCGGCGGCCCCGCGCACCTCGCCGGGACCGGGCGGCCCGGGCGCGTGGGCCAGTACGGCGGGGTAACCGGCGTCGGCCCCGCAGGTGAAGGCGACGGCCCCGGCGGCGGCGTGGTGGAGGGCCGCGGCGAGGTTGGCGAGGAACGCGGCAACGGTCCCGGAGGTATCGGCGACCTGCTCGGCCAGCGGCTCCAGCCGGACGGCCTCGAAGGCCTCGGCGGCACCGGCGCGGGCCAGCTCCTTGGGGGCGGTGAGGTCGCCGGCCGCCCCCGTGTCGACGAGGAAGGCGCCGACCCCCGCGCCCCGCAGCAGCCGCCGCCCGGTCTCGGCGACGCCGAGCTCGCGCCGCCGGGCGAGGTAGCGGGCGGGCGCGCAGTGCGGTTCGAGCCCGAGCAGCGGCGGGCACCAGCGGCGCACGGCGAAGCCGGTCTGCGTGTCGAAGAAGGTGGTGCCCGCGGCGGGCGGGCCGGCCGAGCGGACCAGTTGGGCCTCGAAGGTGCCGAGGCCGAGCTCCGTGCGGAGCACTCCCTGGCAGTACTGGTCCACCAGGGGCGGCGTTTCGATCATCCGGGCATCCCGTTGCGGACGTGAGGAAGCGGCTTCCACACGTCCTAACGGGTGAGCGGCACACCAGGTGTTGCTCGCGCGCTTGACCGAGCCGACCCCCTCACGGTCCACGTGGGGGGCAGCCCCCTTGCCCGACCGAAGTCGGCACGAACCGAGCCCCAATCAGAGCTGGATCCCCGCCATGCGCGACCATTCGTACGGGCCGGTCTTCACCCGGGCCGCGAACTCGCCGTCGAACTGCTCGTGGAGGGTCAGCCCGGCCTTCTGGGCGGCCTGCTCGGCCACCGCGTAGGTCGGGGCCACCAGGTCGCCCCAGCCGCCGTCCGCGCCGACGAGCACGATCCGGGTGCCGGCCTGGCCGATGTACGCGAGCTGCCCCTCGGCGCCGCCGTGCCGCCCGGCGAACGCGCCGATCTGCCTGGCCAGCTTCGCGGCCTTACGGTCCTGCTTCTTGGTGTCTGCGGTGTCCGCGGTGGTGTCTGCCATGGACGGCATGCTACCGGCGGGTAATGGAGGGAGGAAGTATCAGCGGAGGAAGGGATCCACGGCCACGGCGACGAAGAGCAGCGACACGTAGGTGATCGACCAGTGGAACAGCCGCATCTCCTTGAGCTTCGCGCCCGTCACCCCGGCCTTGGCCCGCGCGTTCAGCGCGTGCGCCTCCCACAGCCACCAGCCGCCCGCCAGCAGTGCGACCGCGGTGTAGAACCAGCCCGTGTAGCCCAGCGGCGTCAGCAGCAGCGAGACGGCGACCATCACCCAGCTGTAGAGGACGATCTGACGGGCGACGGCCGTGTTGCCCGCGACGACCGGCAGCATCGGCACGCCGACCCGCGCGTAGTCGTCCTTGACCTTCATCGACAGCGGCCAGTAGTGCGGCGGCGTCCAGAAGAAGATGACGAGGAAGAGGATGACCGCGGCCCAGGAGACCTCGTTCTTCACCGCCGACCAGCCGATGAGCACCGGCATGCAGCCCGCGATGCCGCCCCAGACGATGTTCTGGGCGGTGCGCCGCTTCAGCAGCATCGTGTAGACGACGACGTAGAAGAGGAGGGCGCCGAGCGACAGCGCAGCCGAGAGCCAGTTGATCAGCAGCCCGAAGAACAGCGTCGACAGGACGCCGAGGGTGATGCCGAAGACCAGGCACTCGCGCGGGCTCACCATGCCGGTCACCAGCGGGCGCTGCGACGTACGGTCCATCAGCGCGTCGATGTCGCGGTCGATGTACATGTTCAGCGCGTTGGCGCCGCCGGCCGAGAGGTAGCCGCCGAAGCAGGTCGCGAGGACCAGCCACAAGGACGGCACGCCCTGTTCGGCCAGGAACATCACCGGCACTGTGGTGATCAGCAGAAGTTCGATGATCCGCGGCTTGGTCAAAGCCACGAAAGCCATGACCCTGGCCCCGAACGGCCGGTGACCGGGAGGGGTCCCGAGCACCCCCGCTGGACGGGATTCGACGGCCGTCACGCACACCCCTGACAGAGAATTCAGCGAGCCGCGGACAGGAGGTCCGGCAAGGCTCGCACGTACCACGCCACTCTAGACGTTGCCCTCACCCCGCCCGGCCCCGGGGTCGCCCCGTGTTGGGCCGATCGGCCCGAGCGCAGGTGAACAGCAGTCGCCGACCCGGCGACGCACTACCGGCACTCGAATAGTGGCACGCCGTCTCGGGGGTAGGCTCGGAATCGCGCCGGTGCACCGTTCGTCACCGGGAAACAACATGTGGAGAGGAGCCCTGACTCACGGTGAGCACCAAGCCGACCACCACAGAGCTCGAGTGGACCGAACTGGACCAGCGGGCCGTCGACACCGCCCGCATCCTGGCCGCGGACGCGGTCCAGAAGGTCGGGAACGGCCACCCCGGAACGGCGATGAGCCTGGCCCCCGCCGCGTACACCTTGTTCCAGAAGGTCATGCGGCACGACCCGGCGGACCCCCAGTGGGTCGGCCGCGACCGTTTCGTGCTCTCCGCGGGCCACTCGTCCCTCACCCTTTACACCCAGCTCTACTTCGCCGGCTTCGGCCTGGAGCTGGACGACCTCAAGGCATTCCGCACCTGGGGCTCCAGGACCCCCGGCCACCCGGAGTACGGCCACACGCCGGGCGTCGAGACCACGACCGGCCCGCTCGGCCAGGGCGTGGCCAACGCGGTGGGCATGGCCATGGCCGCCCGTTACGAGCGCGGTCTGTTCGACCCGGACGCCGCCCCGGGCACCTCCCCGTTCGACCACATGATCTACGCGATCGCCGGTGACGGCTGCCTCCAGGAGGGCATCTCCGCCGAGGCGTCCTCGCTGGCCGGCCACCAGAAGCTCGGCAACCTGGTGCTGCTGTGGGACGACAACCACATCTCCATCGAGGGCGACACGGAGACGGCCGTCTCCGAGGACACCCTGAAGCGCTACGAGGCGTACGGCTGGCACGTCCAGCGCGTCGCCCCCAAGGAGAACGGCGACCTCGACCCGAAGGCGCTGTTCGAGGCGCTCAAGGCGGCGAAGGCCGAGACCCGGCGTCCGTCCTTCATCGCCATGCGCTCGATCATCGCCTGGCCGGCCCCGGACGCCCAGGGCACCGAGGCCGCGCACGGCTCGGCGCTCGGTGACGACGAGGTCGCCGCCACCAAGCGCGTCCTCGGCTTCGACCCGGAGAAGACCTTCGAGGTCTCCGACGAGGTCATCGCGCACACCCGCAAGGCGCTGGACCGCGGCCGCGAGGCCAAGGCCGCCTGGGAGAAGGACTTCTCCGCCTGGCGCACCGCCAACCCGGAGCGCGCCGCCGAGTTCGACCGCATCGAGGCCAACGAGCTGCCCGCGGGCTGGGAGGACAAGCTCCCCGTCTTCGAGCCCGGCAAGGGCGTCGCCACCCGCGCTGCCTCCGGCAAGGTGCTCCAGGCGCTCGGCCCGGTCATCCCGGAGCTGTGGGGCGGTTCGGCCGACCTGGCCGGCTCCAACAACACCACCATCGACAAGAACTCCTCGTTCCTGCCGGAGGGCAACCCGCTGCCGGAGGCCGACCCGTACGGCCGCACCATCCACTTCGGCATCCGCGAGCACGCGATGGCCGGGTCCATGAACGGCATCGCACTCCACGGCCACACCCGCATCTACGGCGGCACCTTCCTGGTGTTCTCCGACTACATGCGCAACGCCGTACGGCTGTCGGCGCTGATGCACGTGCCGGTCACCTACGTGTGGACCCACGACTCCATCGGCCTCGGCGAGGACGGCCCGACCCACCAGCCGGTCGAGCACCTCGCCTCGCTGCGCGCCATCCCGGGTCTGAACGTGGTCCGTCCGGCCGACGCGAACGAGACCGTCGTCGCCTGGCGCGAGATCCTGCGCCGCCACACCAAGGTGTTCGGCAAGGGTGCCCCGCACGGTCTGGCGCTGACCCGCCAGGGCGTGCCGACGTACGAGCTCAACGACGACGCCGCCAAGGGCGGGTACGTGCTGTTCGAGGCGGAGGGCGGGGCGCCCGAGGTCGTCCTCATCGGCACCGGCTCCGAGGTCCAGCTCGCCGTGGGCGCCCGCGAGGCGCTGCAGGCCGAGGGCATCCCGACCCGGGTGGTCTCGATGCCGTCCGTCGAGTGGTTCGAGGAGCAGGACCAGGCGTACAAGGACAGCGTCCTGCCGCCGTCCGTGCGGGCCCGGGTCGCGGTCGAGGCGGGCATCGGCCTGACCTGGCACCGCTACGTGGGTGACGCCGGCCGCATCGTGTCGCTGGAGCACTTCGGTGCCTCGGCCGACGCGAAGGTGCTGTTCCGTGAGTTCGGCTTCACCCCGGAGGCCGTGGCCGCCGCCGCCCGGGCCTCCCTCGACGAAAGCCGTGGCATCGCAGCCGCTGCGCGCTGACGCCCGTACCCGACCAGTAGGAGATGCAATTCCCATGACAGACGCACTCAAGCGCCTCTCCGACGAGGGCGTGGCGATCTGGCTGGACGACCTGTCCCGCAAGCGCATCACGTCCGGCAACCTCGCCGAGCTGATCGACCAGCAGCACGTGGTCGGTGTGACCACCAACCCGTCGATCTTCCAGAAGGCGATCAGCCAGGGCGACGGCTACGACCAGCAGCTCTCGGACCTCGCCGCCCGCAAGGTGACCGTCGAGGAAGCCATCCGCATGATCACCACGGCGGACGTCCGCGACGCCGCCGACATCCTGCGGCCGGTCTTCGACGCGACCGAGGGCCAGGACGGCCGGGTCTCGATCGAGGTCGACCCGCGGCTCGCCCACAACACGAAGGCGACCGTCGCCGAGGCCAAGCAGCTGGCCTGGCTGGTGGACCGCCCGAACACCCTGATCAAGATTCCGGCGACCATGGGCGGCCTGCCCGCGATCACCGAGGTCATCGGCCGGGGCATCAGCGTCAACGTGACGCTGATCTTCTCGCTGGAGCGCTACCGCCAGGTCATGGACGCCTACCTGGCGGGCCTGGAGAAGGCCAAGGCCGCGGGCCTGGACCTGTCCCAGATCCACTCGGTGGCCTCCTTCTTCGTGTCCCGCGTGGACACCGAGATCGACAAGCGGCTGGACGAGATCGGCACCCCCGAGGCCAAGGCCCTCAAGGGCAAGGCGGCGCTCGCCAATGCCCGGCTGGCCTACGAGGCGTACGAGGAGGTCTTCTCCTCCGAGCGCTGGGCCGCCCTGGACCGGGCGCACGCCAACAAGCAGCGCCCGCTGTGGGCCTCGACCGGCGTGAAGGACCCGTCGTACAAGGACACCCTGTACGTGGTGGACCTGGTCGCCCCCGGCACCGTCAACACCATGCCGGAAGCCACCCTGGAGGCCACCGCCGACCACGGCGAGGTCACCGGCGACACCATCCGCGGCACCTACGAGCAGGCCCGCGCCGAGCTCGACGCGGTCGCGAAGCTGGGCATCTCGTACGACGATGTGGTGCAGCTGCTGGAGGACGAAGGCGTCGAGAAGTTCGAGGCGTCGTGGAACGACCTGCTGAAGTCGACCCAGGCGGAGCTCGAGCGCCTCGCCCCCGCGGAGGACTGAGTATTTTGTCGGTGAACGGAGCGAACCCGCTTCGTGACGCACAGGACCGGCGGCTCCCGCGCATCGCGGGGCCGTCCGGCCTGGTCATTTTCGGCGTTACGGGTGACCTGTCGCGCAAGAAGCTCATGCCCGCCGTCTACGACCTCGCGAACCGCGGCCTGCTGCCGCCGGGTTTCTCGCTGATCGGGTTCGCCCGTCGCGAGTGGCAGGACGAGGACTTCGCCCACGAGGTGTACGAAGCCGTCAAGCAGCACTCGCGGACCCCCTTCCGCGAGGAGGTCTGGCAGCAGCTGGTCCAGGGCTGCCGCTTCGTCCAGGGCGAGTTCGACGACGACGCGGCCTTCGAGACCCTCAAGGCCACGATCGAGGAACTCGACAAGGCGCAGGGCACGGGCGGCAACTTCGCCTTCTACCTGTCGGTCCCGCCCAAGTTCTTCCCCAAGGTGGTCCAGCAGCTCAAGGACCACGGTCTGGCGCAGAAGGAGGGTTCCTGGCGGCGCGCCGTCATCGAGAAGCCCTTCGGCCACGACCTCAAGAGCGCCGAGGAACTCAACAAGGTCGTCCACGAGGTCTTCCCCCGTGACGAGGTCTTCCGGATCGACCACTACCTCGGCAAGGAGACCGTCCAGAACATCCTGGCGCTCCGCTTCGCCAACACCATGTTCGAGCCGATCTGGAACCGGTCGTACGTCGACCACGTGCAGATCACGATGGCCGAGGACATCGGCATCGGCGGCCGGGCCGGTTACTACGACGGCATCGGCGCGGCCCGTGACGTCATCCAGAACCACCTGCTCCAGCTGCTCGCGCTCACGGCGATGGAGGAGCCCGGCTCCTTCCACCCCAAGGCGCTGGTGGCCGAGAAGCTCAAGGTGCTGACCGCCGTGGAGCTGCCGGAGGACCTGGGCAAGCACACCGTGCGCGGCCAGTACTCGGCGGCGTGGCAGGGCGGCGAGAAGGTCGTCGGCTACCTCGAAGAGGACGGCATCGACCCCAAGTCGAAGACCGACACCTACGCGGCGATCCGGCTGGAGATCAACAACCGCCGCTGGGCGGGCGTCCCGTTCTACCTGCGGACCGGCAAGCGCCTGGGCCGCCGGGTGACCGAGATCGCGGTCGTCTTCAAGCGGGCCCCGTACCTGCCGTTCGAGTCGGGCGCGACCGAGGAACTGGGGCAGAACGCCCTGGTCATCCGGGTCCAGCCGGACGAGGGCGTGACGGTGCGGTTCGGCTCGAAGGTTCCGGGCACCTCCATGGAGGTCCGCGACGTGACGATGGACTTCGCGTACGGCGAGTCCTTCACCGAGTCCAGCCCCGAGGCGTACGAGCGGCTGATCCTCGATGTCCTGCTGGGTGACGCGAACCTCTTCCCGCGCCACCAGGAGGTCGAACTGTCCTGGAACATCCTCGACCCGATCGAGGAGTACTGGGACAAGCACGGGAAGCCCGCGCAGTACCCGGCGGGTACCTGGGGGCCGGTCGAGGCGGACGAGATGCTCGCACGAGACGGACGGAGCTGGCGCCGGCCATGAAGATCGACCTTACGGAGACCACCTCCAGCAAGATCAACGCCGCGTTGGTGCAGGCCCGCCGGGACATCGGCACGCCGGCCATCGGCATGGTCCTCACGCTGGTGATCGTGACCGACGAGGAGAACGCGTACGACGCGCTCAAATCGGCCAACGACGCGTCCCACGAACACCCTTCGCGGATCATCGTCGTGGTCAGGCGGGTCAGCCGCTCCCCCCGCAGCCGTCGCGACGCCCGGCTCGACGCGGAGCTCCGCGTCGGGGCGGACTCGGGCACCGGCGAAACGGTGGTGCTGCGCCTGCACGGTGAACTGGTCCACCACGCCCAGTCCGTGGTTCTCCCGCTCCTCCTGCCCGACGCCCCCGTTGTCGTCTGGTGGCCGGAGGGGGCTCCGACGGACCTGGCGGGCGACCCGCTCGGTGCGCTCAGTCAGCGCCGGATCACGGACACCTACTCCTCCGAGGACCCCGTCGGCGCCCTCGGCACCCGGGCCGAGGCGTACGCACCGGGTGACACGGACCTGGCCTGGACCCGGATCACCCCCTGGCGCTCGATGCTGGCCGCCGCGCTGGACCAGCAGCGGGTGTCGGTCGTCTCCGCCACGGTGGAGGGCGAGGACGAGAACCCCAGCTGCGAGCTGCTCGCCATGTGGCTCGCGGACCGGCTGGACGTGCCGGTGGCGCGCACGCTGTCCCAGGGCCCGGGTCTGACCGCCGTCCGGCTGGAGACCAAGGACGGCCAGATCGTCCTGGACCGCGCGGACGGCGCCCTGGCGACGCTGTGCATGCCGGGTCAGCCCGACCGGTCCGTGGCGCTCAAGCGCCGCGAGACCGCCGAGCTGCTGGCGGAGGAGCTGCGTCGGCTGGACCCGGACAACACGTACGAGTCCTCGCTGAAGTTCGGCGTGAGCCGGCTGGCGGCCGCCGCCCCGGCGGCCGAGGAGGCCCCCGCCGAGGCCCCCGACGGGGCGGCGGCCGCCCCGGCGGCGAAGCCGGCCGCCAAGTCCGCGGCGAAGAAGGCCACGGCCAAGCAGTGACGTTCCACGGCCGCCGGCCGGATCCCCGTGCGGGGGTCCGGCCGGCGGCCGCTCCCTTTTCCGTCCGGCACCGCGTACGTCCGGCACGTACGCCGGGCACGAGCAAGAAGGCGGCACACACATGGGTATGACGACTCCCCAGGTCGTCGTCCACCGGGACAAGGAGCTGATGGCGCAGGCCACCGCGGCCCGGCTCATCACGAAGGTCGTGGACGCGCAGGCGGCCCGCGGCAGCGCCTCGGTGGTGCTGACCGGAGGCCGCAACGGTAACGGGCTGCTCGCCGCGCTCGCCGCGGCCCCGGCCCGGGACGCGATCGACTGGTCCCGGCTGGACCTGTGGTGGGGCGACGAGCGCTACGTCCCCGCCGACGACCCCGAGCGCAATCACGTCCAGGCCCGCGAGGCGCTCCTGGACTCCGTCCCCGTCGACCCGGCGCGCGTCCACGTGATGCCGGCCTCGGACGGCCCGTACGGGCCGGACGTGGACGCGGCGGCCGCGGCCTACGCCGAGGAGCTGCGCAAGGCCGCGGGGCCCGAGGACCACGGGCCGGTTCCCCGCTTCGACGTGCTGATGCTGGGCGTGGGCCCGGACACGCACGTGGCGTCGCTCTTTCCGGAGCACCCGGCGGCGCGCGAGGCCGACCGTACGGTGGTCGGGGTGCACGGGGCGCCCAAGCCGCCGCCGACCCGGGTCTCACTGACCCTCCCGGCGATCCGCGCGGCGCGCGAGGTCTGGCTGCTGGCGGCCGGCGAGGACAAGGCGGGCGCGGTGGCCCTCGCCCTCGGCGGCGCCGGTGCGGTCCAGGCCCCGGCCGCGGCGGCGTACGGGCGCAGCCGCACCCTGTGGCTGCTGGACCGCGCGGCGGCGGCGAAGCTGCCCGCGGCGCTCTACCCGCCGGCCTCGGCCTGACGTACGGCCCCGGACGCGGGGTGCGGGGGCCCGGCGCCCCCGTCCCCGCTCCGGCTCAGGCCCGGCCGCGCAGCTCCCGGTACGTGGAGACCAGCGCCCGGGTGGACGGGTCGAGGCCCTCCATGTGGGAGCCGTCCACCAGGGCCGGCTCGACCTGCTTGGCCAGCACCTTCCCCAGTTCCACGCCCCACTGGTCGAAGGAGTCGATGTTCCACACCGCGCCCTGGACGAACACCTTGTGCTCGTACAGGGCGATCAGCTGGCCGAGTACCGCCGGCGTCAGCTCGTCCGCCAGGATCGTCGTCGTCGGGTGGTTGCCCCGGAACGTCTTGTGCGGGACCAGGGCCTCGGCGACGCCCTCCGCCCGCACCTCCTGCGCCGTCTTGCCGAAGGCCAGCGCCTGGGTCTGCGCGAAGAAGTTCGCCATCAGCAGGTCGTGCTGGGCCGCCAGCTCCGGCTCCAGTTCCGCCACCGGGCGGGCGAAGCCGATGAAGTCCGCCGGGATCATCCGAGTGCCCTGGTGGATCAACTGGTAGTACGCGTGCTGTCCGTTGGTGCCGGGCGTGCCCCAGACCACCGGGCCGGTGTCCCAGTCCACCGGCTCGCCGTCCCGGTCCACGGACTTGCCGTTGGACTCCATGTCCAGCTGCTGCAAGTACGCCGTGAACCGCGAGAGGTAGTGGCTGTAGGGCAGCACGGCGTGCGACTGCGCGTCGAAGAACCCCACGTACCAGACGCCCAACAGGCCCATCAGCAAGGGCGCGTTCCGCTCCGGCGGGGCCGTACGGAAGTGCTGGTCCATGGCGTGGAAACCGCCCAGCATCTCCCGGAAGGCGTCCGGGCCGATCGCGATCATCAGCGAGAGGCCGATGGCCGAGTCGAAGGAGTAGCGGCCGCCGACCCAGTCCCAGAACCCGAACATGTTGGCCGGGTCGATGCCGAACTCCTCGACCTTCTCGGCGTTGGTCGACAGCGCCACGAAGTGCCGTGCCACCGCGGCGTCTTCGCCGTCCAGTCCGGCCAGCAGCCAGCTGCGCGCCGAGGTGGCGTTGGTGATGGTCTCGATCGTCGTGAACGTCTTGGAGGCGATGATGAACAGCGTCTCGGCCGGGTCCAGGTCCCGTACCGCCTCGTGCAGGTCGGCGCCGTCCACGTTGGAGACGAACCGCAGGGTCAGCCCGCGGTCGGTGAAGGCGCGCAGCGCCTCGTAGGCCATCGCCGGACCGAGGTCGGAGCCGCCGATGCCGATGTTGACGACGTTCTTGATGCGCTTGCCGGTGAACCCGGTCCACTCCCCCGACCTGACCTGCTCGGAGAAGGCGGCCATCTTGTCGAGGACGGCGTGCACGGCGGGCACGACGTTCTCGCCGTCCACCTCAACCACCGCGTCCCGGGGCGCGCGCAGGGCGGTGTGCAGGACCGCCCGGTCCTCCGTCGTGTTGATCTTCTCGCCGCGGAACATCGCGTCGCGCAGCTCGGCCACGCCGGTGGCCGACGCCAGTTCGCGCAGCAGCGCGAGCGTCTCGTCGGTGACGAGGTGCTTCGAATAGTCGATGTACAGGTCCCCGACCCGCAGCGTGTAGCCGGTGCCCCGGCCCGGATTCGTCTCGAACAGCTCCCGCAGATGCGTCTGCCCCAGCGCTTCCCGGTGCTTGCCGAGCGCCAGCCACTCGGGGGTCCGGTTGAGCCTCGTCCTACGGCCGTCTGCGTTCATCTCGGACATCAACCCACTTCTTCCGTCCTGTTGTGCCCCGCCACGCCCCAACCTAAGGGATCCGAAGGGGGACAACGCACACAAAGGGGCCCGGCCCGCGGGATCGTGTCTCCCGCGGGCCGGGCCCCAAGTCACTCTCGAGTGCGACCGGCGAGGACCGACTCTCAGATCTCGCCCCGGAGTTTGGCGAGCGCCTCGGCGAGGATCGCCTCGCCGTCGGCGTCGGTGCGCCGCTCCCGCACGTACGCCAGGTGCGTCTTGTACGGTTCGGTGCGCGGCGGCGCCGGCGGGTTGTCCCGGTCCTGGCCCGCGGGGAACCCGCAGCGCGGGCAGTCCCAGGTGTCCGGCACCTGCGCGTCGCTGGCGAAGCTCGGCTGCGTCTCGTGCCCGTTCGAGCACCAGAAGGAGATGCGCAGGCGGGGCGCGGATTCGCCGCGCTCGGCCTCGCCCATCGGCCCCGCTCCGACCCGACTTCCACGGATCGCGTTGCCACTTGCCACGGTCGTAACTCCCTGCCTGATGGTGCCGCGGAGCGTGAGGGGTATTCCGCTGCGGGCGCCCAAGTCTACGTAAGGCCGGGCGGCCGTCCAGCAACTGGAGGGGGCGCCCCCGCAGAAGCCCATGATAGGCCGGAGGGGGCGGGTCGGACCGGCACAATGGCCGGAACGGTGGGCTTCCGGATTACTTCCGCAGCAGGCCCAGCGCGACGATGCAGGCGAACCAGAGCAGACCGACCACGACGGTGATGCGGTCCAGGTTGCGCTCGGCGACCGAGGAGCCGCCGACGGACGACTGCATGCCGCCGCCGAACATGTCGGAAAGACCACCGCCCTTGCCCTTGTGCATCAGCACGAGCAGCATCAGCAGGGCGCTGAAGACGATCAGGGCGATCGAGAACCCCAAAATCACGGCTGATTCCTACTTTCTGGCTTTTCTGGCTTTCCGGCTCTGCTGTGACGTGCGCGGGGGCCAGTGGCTGGTGGTGCAGCCCCCTGGCCCCCGCAAGGGTACGACGGATCCGTCCCGCCGCATACTCGCGGCGGGGACGGCCGGACGCTACTGGTCCCGGAACCGGACGATCTTGACGAACTCGTCCACGTCCAGCGCCGCGCCGCCGATCAGGGCGCCGTCGACGTCGGGCTGGGCCATGATCGCGGCGATGTTGCCGGCCTTGACGGAGCCGCCGTACTGGATGCGGACCTTGTCGGCCAGCTCCTGCGAGTACAGCTCGGCCAGGCGGCCGCGGATCGCCCCGCAGACCTCCTGGGCGTCCTCGGGGGTGGCGACCTCGCCGGTCCCGATGGCCCAGACGGGCTCGTACGCGATCACGATGGACTCGACCTGCTCGGCCGGTACGTCCTTGAGACCGCCGTCGACCTGGGCGAGCGTGTGCTCGACCTGGTGGCCGGCCTTGCGGACGTCCAGGCCCTCGCCGACGCACAGGATCGGGGTGATCCCGTGCCGGTAGGCGGCCTTGACCTTGGCGTTGCAGAGCTCGTCGCTCTCGCCGTGGTACTGGCGGCGCTCGCTGTGGCCCACGGCCACGAAGGTGCAGGCCAGCTTGGCCAGCATCGGGCCGGAGACCTCACCGGTGTAGGCACCGGAGTCGTGCGCCGAGATGTCCTGGGCGCCGTACTTGATCTTCAGCTTGTCGCTGTCGACCAGGGTCTGGACGGAACGCAGGTCGACGAAGGGCGGCAGGACCGCCACCTCGACGGCGTCGAAGTCCTTGTCGGCGAGCGCGAAGGCGAGCTTCTGGACGTGCGCGATGGCCTCGAGGTGGTTGAGGTTCATCTTCCAGTTGCCCGCCATGAGCGGGGTGCGCGTGGTCATTGAGGGTCAGACCTCCAGTGCGGCGAGGCCGGGGAGCGTCTTGCCCTCGAGGTATTCGAGGGAGGCGCCGCCACCGGTCGAGATGTGGCCGAAAGCATTCTCGTCGAAACCGAGCGTGCGCACGGCGGCGGCGGAGTCGCCACCGCCGACGACGGTGAACGCGTCGCTGTCGACGAGGGCCTGCGCGATCGCGCGGGTGCCTCCGGCGTAGTCGGGGTGCTCGAAGACGCCCACGGGACCGTTCCAGAAGACGGTCTCCGCGTCGGCGATCTTCGACGCGTACAGCTCACGGGTCTTGGGACCGATGTCCAGACCCTCCTTGTCGGCGGGGATCTTGTCCGCGTCGACGGTGATGTAGTCGGCCGGGGTCTTGCCCTTGAGGTCGGGGAACTCCGCGGAGGCGAGGATGTCGACCGGCAGGACCAGCTCGACGCCGTTCTTCTCGGCGCGGTCCATGTACTCCTTGACGACGTCCACCTGGTCCTTCTGGAGCAGGGAGATGCCGACCTCATAGCCCTTGGCGTAGAGGAAGGTGTACGCCATGCCGCCGCCGATGAGGATGCGGTCGGCCTTGCCGAGCAGCTGGTCGATGACGGCGAGCTTGTCGGACACCTTGGCGCCGCCCAGCACGACCACGTACGGGCGCTTGACCTCGGCGGTCAGCTTCTTCAGGACGCCGACCTCGGTGGCGATGAGGTAGCCGGCCGCATGGGGCAGGCGCGCCGGGAGGTCGAAGACCGAGGCGTGCTTGCGGTGGACGGCGCCGAAGCCGTCGCCGACGTAGAGGTCGGCGAGCCCGGCGAGCCGGTCCGCGAAGGCGCCGCGCTCGGCGTCGTCCTTCGAGGTCTCGCCGGGGTTGAAGCGCAGGTTCTCGATGACGGCGACCTGGCCGTCGGCGAGGGCCGCGACGGTCTCCTGGGCGGAGGACCCGACGGTGTCGGTGGCGAACGCGACATCGGTGCCGAGCAGCTCACCGAGCCGCTCGGCGGCCGGGGCCAGCGAGAAGGCCGGGTCCGGGGCGCCCTGGGGGCGGCCCAGGTGCGAGGCGACGATCACCCGGGCGCCGGCTTCGGCGAGCTTCGCGATGGTCGGCTGGACGGCACGGATGCGTCCGTCGTCGGTGATCTCGGTGCCGGCGAGCGGCACGTTGAGGTCCGCGCGGACGAACACCCGCTTGCCGGAGACGCCCTCGGCGAGAAGTTCGTCGATCGTCTTCATGTGTTTCTACTCCTTATCCCCACGTGGGGTTTCCGTCCCGACCTGGGTGAGAGGGTACGAGACAAGCCACAGGGCCCGTGCGGCGCCTCGTTGCGCCACCCGGACCCTGTGCCTCACATCGTGCTGCCTGCCGTGACGATCAGAGCTGACCGCCGACGAACACGGTCAGGTCGACGAGGCGGTTGGAGTAGCCCCACTCGTTGTCGTACCAGCCGATGACCTTGACCTGCGTACCTTCCTGAACCATCGTCAGGGACGCGTCGAAGGTGCAGGACGCGGGCCAGTTCACGATGTCGGAAGAGACGATCGCGTCCTCGGTGTAGTCGAGGATGCCCTTGAGCTGGCCCTCGGCGGCCTTCTGGAACGCCGCGTTGATCTCTTCCTTGGTGGTCTCGCGGGAGAGCTCCAGGACGAGGTCGGTGACCGAGCCGGTCGGGACCGGGACGCGCATGGCCATGCCGTCCAGCTTGCCCTTGAGCTGCGGGAGGACCAGCGCGGTGGCCTTGGCGGCACCCGTCGACGTCGGGATGATGTTCTCGGCGGCGGCGCGGGCGCGGCGCAGGTCCGAGTGGGGGAAGTCGAGGATGCGCTGGTCGTTGGTGTAGGCGTGGACCGTCGTCATCATGCCCTTGACGATGCCGAAGTTCTCGTCGAGGACCTTGGCCATCGGCGCCACGCAGTTGGTGGTGCAGGAGGCGTTGGAGATGATGTGGTGGTTGGCCGCGTCGTACTTGTCCTGGTTGACGCCCATCACGATCGTGATGTCCTCGTCCTTGGCCGGAGCCGAGATGAGGACCTTCTTCGCGCCGGCCGCGAGGTGCTTGGCGGCGTCGGCCTTCTTGGTGAAGATGCCGGTCGACTCGATGACGATGTCGGCGCCCAGCTCGCCCCAGGGCAGGTTGGCGGGGTCGCGCTCGGCGAACGTCTTGAAGGTGTTGCCGTTGACGGTGATGGTGTCGTCGGTGTGCGAGACCTCGGCCTTGAGGCGGCCGAGGATCGTGTCGTACTTGAGCAGGTGCACCAGAGTGGCGTTGTCAGTCAGGTCGTTGACACCGACGATCTCGATGTCCGCTCCCTGCTCAAGGAGCGCCCGGAAGTAGTTGCGGCCAATTCGGCCAAAACCATTGATGCCTACGCGGATCGTCACGAACCGATCTCCTCGTTGGTGCGCCGGTAAAAGTCCCCCGGCGAGCTGTATGGGATGTCCCCGACCGCTTACGACCCTACCTCTCCGTGAGCTTCCGAGTGACATCGGCCGACGGCTGACACTCCCCCGCTTCCCAGGAATGACACCGCGAGGCCCCGTACCGGACGTACCGGCACGGGACCTCTGGGACCTTGTCCCCGTTACCCGGAGTGAGGGCCGGTTAAGCCTCGGATCAGTGATTCAGCGAACGGATCGCCTTACCGACGAGTACCGCTCGGTCCGCCGCCGCCGGTACGTGTTCCAGGCCGAAGCCGAGGAGGACGGTGTTACGCGTGGTGACCGCCGCGTAGGACTTGAAGAGCTCTCCGGACCTGTACCAGTCGCCCGGGACGACGGGGCTTCCGGCCGGTGCGCCCTGGGCGGTCCAGGCCCCCAGCGAGGTCTCGAAGCCCTCGACGGCCTGGTCCACCCCGCCGACCGCGAGCCGGGCCTCGTCCGCGAAGACGCCCCGGCCGCCCGCCCCGCCGTCGGTGATGTACGACAGCGAGAGCTCGACGGACTTGCCTGCGTAGGGGCTCAGGTCGAAGGAGACCTGCTTCCAGCCGCCCGAGGAGCCGGTGAAGCTGTTCCACGCCCCGCTGCTGCCGTGCGGGGCGCAGCCGCCGGCGGTCAGGTCGAGGTAGTGGCGCAGGAAGGGGTGTCCGTTGACGAAGAACCCGGCCTCGCACTCGGCGGGGACGGCCGTGCTGCTGAGGCCGCCGGCCTCGGGCAGCGTGGTCCAGTCCTCCGCCCCGGTGGAGTGCGCCTCCAGGACGGCGTGGTCGTACCCCGGCTCGGTGTTCCAGTTGAGGGCCATCTTGAGCTGCGGCCGGTCCGCGGCCGAGACCCTGGTGAGGTCGATGGTGCGGGTCAGCCGCTTCCACTCGTTGTCCTCGTGGGTGGCTGAGGCCATCCCGCTGCCGGCGTAGGGGGCGTACGGATTCACGACCCCGGCGTACCCGCCCGCCTGCGCGCTCTTGAACTGCGGGAACTGCGCCGGCGGCAGGGTCTCCGAGGTCACGGAGTAGGAGCCGGGGGCGTCCAGCGGGTTGTCCGCCGCGTTCCCGAGGCCGGCCTTGGCTCCGGCGAGGGCCCCAGCGCCGGTGAAGGCGGTGGGCCCGCTGACCCCGGCCCGGCCGTAGGCGCCGAGGTAGTACTGGCTGAAGTCGTCGGTGGCGGCGCGGCCGACCTGGGCGTCGCCGCCCGCCAGCTCACCGGCCTCGACCAGCCTGCCGCCCTCGTTGAGGAAGTCGCGCAGCGCGAGCTGGGTGTCGCCGCCGGGCGCCTTGGCCCCGGTGTAGTGGACGGCGGTGCGGAAGTGGGACAGCACCCCGAGGTGGTGCGGTACGCCCTGGGTGGCGACGTCCCAGACGGCGGCCTTCTTGCCGTTCGCGCGCAGGGCGTCGACGTACTCCTGGGCGTGGGCGGCCTTGGCGCCCTCCTCGGCGATCACGAGGACGTCGGCGTCGCGGGGCCGCTCGGCCACCGTGTAGGTGAAGTGCTCACTGGCGATTTCGCGGCCGCGGTCGCGGCCGGTGAACCAGACCTCGACCCGGTCGCCCGGCTTGGCGCCGTCCACCTCGGCGCGGTACTCGTCGAACCAGTTGTTGTCGTCGCCGCCGTAGACCTCGCCGCCCTTCCAGGCCTTCAGACCGTCGTCGTGCGTACGGCCGCCGTTGATCCGGAACTTGAGCTGCTTGTCCTGGAGCGCCTTGCGGGCGGTGACGGCGACGGTCTGGTCCTCGCCGCGCTGGACGTAGGAGGTGGTGAAGGGGTCCGGGGTGAAGTCGGCGGCGCTCAGGCCGACGGAGGACACCGGCCGGTCCGGGTGCGCGGCGCTCTCGGCGACCGACAGTGCGAAGGGGACGTTCTTGGCGAACTCGGCCTGGATGAGCTTCTCGTCGTCCGGGAAGTTGAAGACGGACGGGCAGTCCTCGGGCTTCCAGCGGTCGTTCGGGTCGACGGCGGAGGCCGTCTGGCAGGTGCTCATCTCCGGCGTGAACATCATGACGCCGTTGACGTTGGCCGCGTGGCCGTCGGCCTCGCCGTTGGTGGTGTAGAGCTCGGAGGACACCTGCGGGTAGTAGCCGGGGATGGCCGAGTGCCCGGGGGTGCCGGCGAGCGCCTTGTAGGCCACGTCGTCGGGGGTGGGGGTGGCGACCTGCCAGCCCACTCCGTAGAGCAGCAGCTCGGCGGCCGAGTGGTAGTTGACGGCGTACGCGAAGCCGACGCGCTTCTCGAACGCGTCGAGGGCGACGGTCTCGGGTTCGGAGTTCGGCTTGGGGCCGCGGTAGGTCTCGCTCGACGGGCTCTCGGAGGAGCCCTCGTCGTCGTAGCCCCACCGGTAGGCGAAGTTCCGGTTGGGGTCGACCCCGTCGACGGCGGTGATCTTGCCGTCGCCGTCGTTGTCGCGCAGGTTCTTGCGCCACAGCCGCCGGCCGTCCGGGGCGTGCGTGTAGTCGTAGCCGTCGGGGTTGGCGGAGAGCAGGAACCACAGCTCGGTGGAGTCCACCAGCTTGGTGATGCGCTGGTCCTTGCCGTAGGTGTCCAGCGTCTGGTGCATCAGCCGCCGGGTCATCTCGGGGGTGATCCACTCGCGGGCGTGCTGGTTGGACATGTAGAGCACCGACGGCTTGGCGCCGTCCTTGGTCTTCTTGGCGTCCTTGGTGACCTTCAGGGCGAGGATGTCCTTGCCCTGGCCGGTCTTGCCGATGGAGACGACCTTGGTGAGCGAGGGGTTGTCCTGGGCGGTCCTGAGGATCTCCTCCTGGAGGCCGCCCTTGCCGCTGTAGGGGCGGAAGACGCCGTCGCCGGGGGCTTGCGCCCGGGCGGACGGGGCGATCTTCCGTTCGGCGAGCCTGACGCCTTGCGCGGCGAGTTTCCCGGCCTGGCGCTCGGTGAGGAACAGTTCGACCTTCGCCGTCCCGGTCTCGGGCGGGTGCTCGGTCAGCTCGTGGGCGTCCTGGCCCGAGGCGAGGACGAGCGGGAGCTGCTCCTTGGTGATGTCGGCGTCGTAGACCCGGACCTCGTCGGAGGCCGGTCCGGGCCCGCTGTCCGCCGCGGGCCGGGCGTGTGCCGCCACGGGTGCCGCGGCGAGTGTGGTTCCGATGACGAGTGCGCTTGCGGCGAGGATCGATCTCGCGCGGTGCCTCATGTGCCCCCCTGGGCGTCGTCTGCCACGAAAGCGTTGGCAGCCAGGCTCACGACACTCCATGCCCATGTCAATGGGGCATACCGCGAAGGACCCGCACGATCACCCGTGCGGGTCCCTGTCGGCCCTGCTCCGCGGCTAAGGGCTGTCTGACGGGGAGGGAAATCAGCCGGCCATGTTGTCGGCCAGTTCCTCGCTGAGGTCGAGGTTCGACTCGGTGCCCGGGATGCCCAGGTCCTGCGCCCGCTTGTCCGCCATCGCCAGCAGCCGCCGGATCCGGCCCGCGACCGCGTCCTTGGTCAGCGGCGGGTCGGCGAGCGCGCCCAGCTCCTCCAGGGAGGCCTGCTTGTGCTCCATGCGCAGCCGGCCGGCGGCGGCGAGGTGCTCGGGGACCTCCTCGCCCAGGATCTCCAGGGCGCGCTGCACCCGCGCGCCGGCGGCCACCGCGGCCCGCGCCGACCGGCGCAGGTTGGCGTCGTCGAAGTTGGCGAGGCGGTTGGCGGTGGCCCGCACCTCGCGCCGCATCCGGCGCTCCTCCCAGGCCAGCACCGACTCGTGCGCACCCAGCCGGGTCAGCAGCGCACCGATCGCGTCACCGTCGCGGACCACGACCCGGTCCACCCCGCGCACCTCGCGCGCCTTGGCGGCGATCGAGAGCCTGCGGGCGGCGCCCACCAGGGCCAGGGCGGCCTCCGGGCCCGGGCAGGTGACTTCGAGGGAAGAGGACCGGCCGGGCTCGGTGAGCGAGCCGTGGGCCAGGAAGGCGCCGCGCCAGGCCGCCTCGGCGTCACAGGTGGCCCCGGAAACGACCTGCGGGGGCAGCCCCCGGATGGGGCGGCCGCGGCCGTCCACGAGGCCGGTCTGCCGGGCCAGCTGGTCCCCGCCCGCCACGACACGGACGACGAACCGGCTGCCGCGGCGCAGCCCGCCCGGAGCCATCACCACGAGGTCGGAGGAGTGCCCGAAGATCTCCAGGATGTCCTTGCGCAGGCGCCGGGCGGCGATGCCGGTGTCCAGCTCCGCCTCGATGACGATGCGGCCGCTCACCAGGTGCAGCCCGCCCGCGAACCGAAGGATCGCCGAGACCTCCGCCTTCCTGCAGCAGGTCCGGGTGACGGGGAGGCGGGAGATCTCATCCTTCACCGCGGGCGTCATCGCCATGGGCCGATCCTTCCATGCATCCGAAAAATACGGTCGTACGCGGCGGCCAGCAGCTCCGGATCGTGCTTCGGAGCCCCGTCCGGCCTGGCCACGGGCGCCAGCTCGACCGCGGCGCCGAACCGTTTGGCGGCATCGGCCAGGGACTCGCGGTCGGGCACGGCGGCCTCGTCGGCCAGCACCACGTCCAGGGCGAGTTTAGGGGCGTGTCGGGCCAAAACCTCCAAATGACGCTGCGGAGAGAAGCCCTCTGTTTCACCGGGCTGCGGCGCGAGGTTCAGCGAGAGCACCCTGCGGGCCTTCGTCGCGATGAGCGCGTCGAGCAGTTCCGGCACCAGCAGGTGCGGAATCACCGAGGAGAACCAGGACCCCGGACCGAGCACCACCCAGTCGGCGTCGAGCACGGCCGCGACCGCCTCCGGAACGGCCGGCGGATCGCCGGGGACGACCTGCACGGACAGCACCTCGCCGGGGGTAAGGGCCACCGTGGCCTGCCCCCGTACGGTGTCCACGTCCTCCGGGCGCGCCGGGTCGTGGCCCTTGACCAGCGCCTGGAGCTCCAGCGGGACCGCCGACATCGGCAGCACCCGGCCCTGCGCGCCGAGCAGCTTGCCGACCAGGTCGAGCGCCTGCACGGGGTCGCCGAGCTGCTCCCACAGGGCGACGATCAGCAGGTTGCCGACCGCGTGCTCGTGCAGGTCGCCCGCGGACTGGAAGCGGTGCTGGATGACCCGCGACCAGGTCTGGCCCCACTCGTCGTCCCCGCACAGCGCGGCGAGCGCCTTGCGCAGGTCCCCGGGGGGCAGTACGCCGAGCTCCTCGCGGAGCCGGCCGCTGGAGCCGCCGTCGTCGGCGACGGTGACGACGGCGGTGAGCTCGCCGGTGATCCGGCGCAGCGCGGCGAGGGAGGCCGACAGGCCCATGCCCCCGCCGAGGGCGACGACCTTGGGCGCGACCACCTTGGCGGCCGCGCGGCGTCCGGTGCGGCCCGCGCCGTCCTCGCCCCGGCCCGGGGCGAGCCGGCGCAGACGGCGCAGGCGCAGGGAACGTCCGGTCACTCGCGCCCCATGTCCCGGTGGACGACGACGGTCTCTACTCCCTCGGAGGCGAGGCGGGCCGCTAGCTTCTCGGACATGGCCACGCTGCGGTGCTTGCCGCCCGTACAGCCGACCGCGATGGTCACGTACCGCTTGCCCTCACGGCGGTAGCCGGTGGCGATGAGCTGGAGCAGCTCGGTGTACCGGTCGAGGAACTCCTTGGCGCCGGGCTGGCTGAAGACGTACCCCGACACCTCCGCGTTGAGCCCGGTGAAGGGGCGCAGCTCCGGGACCCAGTGCGGGTTGGGGATGAAGCGGCAGTCGACGACGAGGTCCGCGTCGACGGGGAGGCCGTACTTGTAGCCGAAGGACATGACGGTGGCCCGCAGCTCGGGCTCCTCGTCGCCGGCGAACTGGGCGTCCATCTTGGCGCGCAGCTCGTGCACGTTCAGGCTGGAGGTGTCGATGACCAGGTCGGCGTCGCCGCGCAGCTCGCGCAGCAGGTCGCGCTCGGCGGCGATGCCGTCGACGATGCGCCCGTCGCCCTGGAGCGGGTGCGGGCGGCGGACCGACTCGAAGCGGCGGACCAGCGCGTCGTCGGAGGACTCCAGGAAGACGATGCGGCGGGTGACCCCGCGGGCCTCCAGGTCGGCGAGGGACTCGCGCAGGGCGTCGAAGAACTGGCGGCCCCGGACGTCGACGACGACGGCGATGCGCGCCACGTTGCCCTGCGAGCGGGCGCCCAGCTCCACCATGGTGGGGATGAGCGCCGGCGGGAGGTTGTCCACGACGAACCAGCCGAGGTCCTCCAGGCACTTGGCCGCGGTACTGCGGCCGGCCCCGGACATCCCGGAGATGATCACCAGCTCGGGGATGGCCGCCTCGGCGGTATCGCCGGGCTCCACTGTCGTGCCCGTACTCACCTGTGCTCCGTCTCGGTCGTGCTCGGTCTCGTTCTGGTCCACTGCGTGTTCGTTCGCTGGGCGCTCGGTCATGGCGTTGTCCCCCGTTCGGACGCTCCCGCCGGTGCGGGAGGCTCATCCTCAATGATCTCTCCTGTCGCCATGTTGACGGCAGGACGGGCGGGGACGGCCCGGGCGAGCGCGGCGGCCACGGTCTCGGCCGTCTTACGGCCTATGCCCGGAACCTCGCAGATCTGGTCGATTGTCGCCGCTCTCAGCTTCTTCACCGAACCGAAGTGCTTGATCAGGGCCTGCTTGCGGCTCTCGCCGAGGCCCGGCACCTCGTCCAGCGGGCCCGCCTTGAACCGCTTGCCGCGCTTGTTGCGCTGGTACTGGATGGCGAAGCGGTGGGCTTCGTCACGTACCCGCTGGAGCAGGTAGAGGCCCTCGCTGGTGCGGGGCAGCACCACCGGGTCGTCCTCGCCGGGCAGCCACACCTCCTCCAGCCGCTTCGCGAGGCCGCACACGGCCACGTCGTCGATCCCCAGCTCCTCCAGGGCCCGCTTGGCGGCCGTGACCTGCGGACGGCCGCCGTCGACCACGACGAGCTGCGGCGGGTACGCGAAGCGCTTGGGGCGCCCGTCGTCCTCCGGCACCCCGTCCGCCTCCGCGTCCTCGGGGGACCACTCGCCGGTCTTCAGCTTCTCCTGGAGGTAGCGCCGGAAGCGCCGGGAGACCACCTCGTGCATGGACCGGACGTCGTCCTGTCCCTCGAACGTCTTGATCTGGAAGCGCCGGTACTCGCTCTTGCGGGCCAGCCCGTCCTCGAAGACGACCATGGAGGCCACCACGTCGTCGCCCTGGAGGTGCGAGATGTCGAAGCACTCGATGCGCAGCGGCGCGCCGTCCAGCTCCAGGGCCTCGGCGATCTCCTCCAGGGCGCGGGAGCGGGTGGTGAGGTCGGCGGCCCGCTTGGTCTTGTGCAGGGCGAGGGACTGCTGCGCGTTGCGGTGGACGGTCTCCATGAGGGCCTTCTTGTCGCCGCGCTGCGGGATGCGCAGGCTGACCTGGGCGCCGCGCCGCTCGGCGAGCCACTGGCTCAGCACGGGCGTGTCCTCGGGCAGGGCGGGGACCAGCACCTCCTTGGGGACGGCCTCGCCCTTCTCCTCCCCGTACAGCTGCTGGAGCGCGTGCTCGACGAGCCCTGCGGTGTCGACGGCCTCGACCTTGTCGGTGACCCATCCGCGCTGGCCGCGGACCCGGCCGCCGCGTACGTGGAAGATCTGCACGGCGGCTTCGAGCTCGTCCTCGGCGACGGCGATGAGGTCGGCGTCGGTGGCGTCGGCGAGCACGACGGCGTTCTTCTCCATGGCCCGGCGCAGTGCGCCTATGTCGTCGCGCAGCCGGGCGGCCTTCTCGTACTCCATGTCCTCGGCGGCCTCGTGCATCTGCGCTTCGAGCCGGGCGAGGTACGTACCGGTGCGGCCGGCCATGAAGTCGCAGAAGTCCTCGGCTAGTTCGCGGTGCTCCTCGGGGGTGACCCGGCCGACACAGGGCGCGGAGCACTTGCCGATGTAGCCGAGCAGGCAGGGCCGGCCGATCTGCGCGGACCGCTTGAACACCCCGGCGGAGCAGGTCCGCACGGGGAAGACCCGCAACATGAGGTCGACGGTCTCGCGGATGGCCCAGGCGTGGCCGTAGGGACCGAAGTAGCGCACGCCCTTCTTCTTGGGCCCCCGCATGACCTGGACCCGCGGGTACTCCTCGTTCATGGTGACGGCGAGGGAGGGGTAGCTCTTGTCGTCGCGGTACTTGACGTTGAACCGGGGGTCGAACTCCTTGATCCAGGAGTATTCGAGCTGGAGCGCCTCGACCTCGGTGGAGACGACGGTCCATTCCACGGCGGCGGCCGTCGTCACCATGGTGGCGGTACGGGGGTGCAGGTTCGCGACGTCCTGGAAGTAGCTGGCCAGGCGCTGGCGCAGGCTCTTGGCCTTCCCGACGTAGATCACCCGGCGGTGCTCGTCGCGGAACTTGTAGACCCCGGGGGAGTCGGGGATCTGCCCCGGCTGGGGGCGGTAGCTGGAAGGGTCGGCCATGCCAACCACCCTACTGTCGCCCACGGACAACCCACCCCCGCGCCCCGACCCGCCGGCCACTTCCGGTCGCGGGGCTGCCCGCCCGTGCCGGGGCCGGTGCTGCCCGCCCGTGCCGGGGCCGGTGCTGCCCGCCCGTGCCGGGGACATGGGTGTACGTCAGCGCCCGCCCCGACGGACACCCGCGCCCCCGCGGCGCCCCGGCCGGCGGCCCACCGTGCCGGGCGGGCGGCGGAGTCCGCGGGACCGGAGCCGGAAGACCCCGGGCCCGGGCAACGCACGGATGTGGGGCGCCGGGACGGGGAGCGGGCCCGCAAGGCCCGCGCAACCCCGGGCCGGGACTGGGGCGGGCCACCCGACGTGCCCCGCTCGGCTGCGCGCCAGGACGGCACTGGGGCGGCGGAGCCCGGGAGACGTGCCGCAGCCCGAGGCCACTCCGTACCAACGGGGGGGCGGGGCCGCGTCCACCCGGAACCCCGGGCGCGGGCAACGCACGGATACCGCGTCCGCCTGCCGGTGCGGGCCTTGGGGATACCCGGACGGGGAGCGGGCCCGCAAGGCCCGCGCAACCCCGGGCCGGGGCTGGGGCGGAGCCCCAGGAGACGTGGATGGGGCGGGGCGGGGAGCAGCCCCGCGGGGCGCGCCCGGCCCGTCGGCCCGGCGGGGCGGCGGGGCGGCGTGGCCTGTCCCACCCGGACGGGACCTGGTGGCAGCGGGCCTACTGTCGCGGGGCAGACCGGGCGGCGCCCCGACCGGGGACCTGCCGTCGTGGGAGGGCCCGGCCGCCCTGGCGGGGCGGGGCCTGCCGTCCAGGCAAGACCGGGCGCCTGGCCCGGGGCCTGCCGTCCTGGCGGTACGGCGGACCCGGGGCGGCTGTGTCCGCAGCGTCGGCGGCGGCGCAGCAGCACCCCCGCCCGGCGGGGCGAGGGTCTGCCGTCGTGCGAAGGCGGCGGGGCTACCCGGCGGGGCCTGCCGTCCAGGGCAAGGCCGGGCGCCCGGCCCCAGGCCTGCCGCCCTGGCGGTACGGCAGGCCCCCGGGGGCTATGCCCGCAGCGTGCGGCGGCGCAGGAGCAGGGCTCCCGCTCCGCCCAGCGCCAGTGCACCCGCGGCGCCGGCGGCACCCGCGGCACCGGCAGGGGCGCCCGGGGTACCGGCGGAGCCGTCCGCGTAGCCCCCGGCCCGGCCGGCCTTCGCGTACGCCGAGCCCGGCAGCTTGTCCCCGTACGCCCGCGCGACCCGCGTCCGGTAGGCGGCCAGGGTCGTGCCCCCGGCGCCCACGGCCCGCTCCGCGTCCTCGTCCAGCGGCAGCACCCGCGCGCCCTGGGCCACGTACCACGCGTCGATCTGCGGCTCCCGGAACACCGTCCCGCCCGGCAGTTTCTCCGCGCCGAGCCGCGCGTAGCGGAACTCGTCGTCACCGGTGGCGATGTTCACCACCTGCCACCCGGCCTCCGTCCGCGCCGTCCACAGCGCGGCCCGCTGGCCGTCCGAGGAGACCGCCTGGCTGGCGAGGAACTCCAGCCGGGCGACCGGCGCCCCGGCCTTGCCCGCCACGAAGTCGGGCGAGAGGTAGTTCACCGGGATCGCCTCGCCCTCCACCCGCGGCTGCGCGGCGCTGACGGCGACCTTGCCCTCCCGCGCGAAGAACCGGGACAGGGTGGCCAGTGTTCCGGGCGCGGCCGCCGCCTGCCCCGCGGCCGCCTTGACCTCGGCGGTCGCGGACTGCGGCTGGGGCACGGGGGCCGCCTGGGCCGGCGGGGCCACCGCCAGGCAGGCGGCGGCGGTGGCGAGGACCGCGACGGCGGCGGTACGCAGCTGCTGGGCGTTCACGCGGTCACGCTCCGATCCGGTAGAGCGAGTGGGTCCAGGAGAAGGTGCTGTTGTCGACGTACCAGGCGTGGGAGGCCCAGTTGTAGCGGTCGTTGGAGGGCCACGGGTCGCCCCAGTACACCCAGCTGTTGGCCGTGTCGTACCCGTACAGGACGTGCATGTGCCCGCCCCCGTTGGACCACTGGATACGGGTCTCCACCGGCCGGTTGGCGTTGATCTCGTTCTGGACGGTCGAGTACTGGAGCCAGCCGGTCACGTAGGAGCCGGAGTTGATGCCCGCCCAGCGCAGGGCGGTCTGGACGTTGCCCAAGGTCGCCTGGTTGTTGGGGCACTCGGTGCCCTGCTGGCGGTTGAAGGCGGCGTTGCAGAACTGGTTCTGGCTGTAGGTGCGGCCGAACCAGGTGGCGATGGTGTTGCCGGAGGCGGCCCAGCACCAGTTCGTCTTCTGCTGCGCCTGCATCGTGATGTTGAGCCGGTTGTAGGAGAGGGCGGACTGCGGGCCGGCATCGGCGGCGGTGGCGGTGCCGGCGGGCAGGGCGAACAGCAGGGCGGTGAGGAAGGCGGCCAGGGAAAGCCGCCGGTGGGGGTTGCGCATCGCGTTCCTCCCGTGGGGGGAGTGGGGATGGAGGAGCGCGTCCGGACGCTGAGGAGGAGCATCAGGGTGTTGTCGCGATCAGGTCAACAGGCTTCAATGCACGGTGAGATCGCGGTGTGAACGGCGGGGCTCCGGTGTGAACGGCGACCGTCCCGTCACCTGGACCCCAGAGGCCACCGCCGCTGCCCCCGCCCCGCCGCACGTGAACGTTCACAGGAAGGAGCGCGCCGTGCGACCGTCCGCCGACGGCGACCCCGACCTGCCGCGACTGCTGCGCGCCGGCCCCTTCCACCTCGCGCTGCGCGCCGCGCTCACCGCCCGCGGGCTGCCCCTGCACCGGGTGCAGCACCGGCTGGCGGCCCAGGGCATCAGGGTCGGCGTGACCAGCCTCAGCTACTGGCAGCAGGGGGCCCGGCGCCCGCAGCGCGCCGAGTCGCTGAAAGCCGTACGGGCCCTGGAGCCGATCCTGGAGTTGCCCGAGGGAACGTTACTGCGGCTGCTGTCGGCCCCCGCGGCCGCCCGGTCGGCCGCGGACCGGCCACCGGCCCGCCCGTACCGGGCGCTGGTCAGCGCCGGCGCGGCGGTCGACGAGCTGTTGGCCGGCCTGGAACTGCCCACGGACGGCGGCCTCCACACGGTCGGCCACCACGAGCGGGTACGCGTCGGCGCGGGCGGTGAGCTGCTGGACCGCGCCTCGCAGCACGTCGTACGGGCCCACCGCGACGGCATCGACCGCTACCTCGCCGTCCACCACGGCGACCCGGGCTGCGACCCGGAGCGGATCCGCGTCCGCGCGGGCGAGAACTGCCGGACCGGCCGGGTGCGGTGGCACCGCGAGGCCGGGGTGACGGTCGCCGAGCTGCTCTTCGATGCCCGGCTGCGGGCCGGCGACACGTACCTCTTCGGCTACGGCTTCGAGGACGGCACGGGCGGCCGCTGCACCGAGTACGTACGCGGATTCAGCTACACCGGCGGCCAGTACGTGCTCCAGGTCCGCTTCGACGAGGCGGCGCTGCCGGTGCGCTGCCGGCGCTTCACCCGCAGCGGTCCGGGCGCGCCGCGCACCGCGCTGGCGGACCTGACCCCGAGCGGGCGCCACCGGGCCGTGCACCTGGTGGAGGAGTCGGTGCGGCGCGGCATCCTGGGCATCGCCTGGGACTGGGACTGAGCGGTCCTCCGCTGTTGCGGACTCAGCCCGCGATGATCTTGCCGCCCTCCGCCTTGACCGGGACCGGCGTCAGCGGGTCGGCGGCCGGGCCGCGCAGCACCTGGCCGGTGGTCACGTCGAAGCGGCTGCCGTGGCAGGGGCAGCTGCCCTGCCCGTCGACGATCTTGTCCAGGATGCAGCCCGCGTGCGTGCACTGGGCGGTGAACGCCTTGTACTGGCCCGCCGCCGGGCAGCTGACGACGAGCTTCTGCTCCCGGTACAGCTTCGCGCCCCCGACCGGGACGTCCGCCGCCGCGCCGAGCTCGACCGGCTCGCCCGGGGCCCCCGGGGAGCCCGCCGCACCGGCCGGCCCGGGGGAGCAGGCCGCGAGGGTCAGTCCGGCTCCGGCGGCCCCGGCGAGGGCGGCCGCGCCCTTGAGCACGGTACGGCGGGCGGCGGGCTGGGACGCGGACATGTGCTGCTCCTGGTGTCGTGGGGCCGGTGGCCGGCCGGGCCCACCCGACGATACCGCCGCCCGATGGGGTACTTTCCCCCGCGTGATCGTCGTCGGTGGAGAAGCCCTGATCGACCTGGTGCCCCTCGCGGAGCCGCCCGGAGCCCTCGCGCCCCGGCCGGGCGGCGGGCCGTACAACACCGCACTGGCGCTGGGGCGGCTCGGCGAGCGGGTCGCCTTCTGCTCCAGGGTGTCCACCGACGGTTTCGGCGAGAGCCTGCTGGCCGGACTGCGAGCCGCCGGGGTGGACCTCTCGCTGGTCCAGCGCGGGCCGGAGCCGACCACGCTGGCCGTGCCCTCGCTGGCTCCGGACGGCTCGGCGGCGTACCGCTTCTACGTCGAGGGCACGGCCGACCGGCTGTTCAGCCTGCCGCCCGCGCTCCCCTCCGGCGTACGGGCCCTCGCGCTCGGGACCTGTTCCCTCGTGCTGGAGCCGGGCGCGAGCGCGTACGAGGCCCTGCTGCGCCGGGAGTCCGGGCGCGGGCTGCTGACCCTGCTGGACCCGAACGTCCGCCCGGCGCTGATCGCGGACCCCGACGCGTACCGCGCGCGCTTCCTGCGCTGGCTCCCGTACGTCTCCGTGCTGAAGCTGTCGGAGGAGGACGCGGCCTGGCTCGGCGGCCGGATCCCCGACTGGCTGGCGGCCGGCCCCTCGGCGGTGGTGCTGACGCGCGGCGCCGCGGGGCTGACGGTACGGACGCGGGAGGGCGCGGAGCACACGGCGGCGGCCCGCCCGGTGACCGTCGCCGACACGATCGGCGCGGGCGACACCGTCAACGCTGCGCTGCTGCACCGGCTGGCGGGGCCCTCCGGGCAGGTGGACTGGCCGGACGTACTGGCCTACGCGGCCCGCGCGGCGGCGCTGACCTGCACCCGGGCCGGCGCGGAACCCCCGTACGCGGCGGAGCTCAACGGATAGCCGCCCAGAGGGTGCCGGCCACGGCGGAGGCGAACTCCTCGACCGGGCGCACCACTTCCTCCCCCGAGAAGTGCAGGAAGAAGGCCCGCTGGAAGCAGGCGCCGAGCAGCAGCGCGGCGGCGGCCTCCGGATCGGCGTCCGGGCGCAGCCGCCCGCGCTCACGCTCCCGGCGCAGGTGCCCGGCCAGGGCGTCCCGGATGACGTGCGGGCCGGTGCCGATCTGCTGGACGCCCTCGCGGTGCCGGGTCAGCAGTGCGGGCTCCGCGAAGAGCGAGGCGGCCATGGGCATGGCGTCGGCGTAGAAGAGGGCGGCATGGCGGGCGATGGAGACGAGGCCCTCCTCGACCGGGCGCCCGTCGTGCTCCGCGCCGAGCTCGGCCATGAGCGGTCCGGCGTTGGGGGTGCGCTCCATGAGGACGCGGACGAAAAGCTCCTCCTTGTTGGCGTAGTGCTTGTAGAGCGCGGCCTCCGAGCAGCCCGCCTCACGGGCTATGGCCTTGGTGGTGGTGTTGGCCAGGCCGACGGTGCGCATGAGCGTCTCCGCCGCGTCGAGCAGCCGCTCGGGGGTGGGACGGCTTGACTTCGAGGTGAGCATTCACTCACTCTAAGGGTGATCAGGGGTGAGTGAATACTCACCCACCCACGGGGAGGCAGGAGCTCAGCCATGAAACTCACGGTGTTCGGAGCCACGGGCGGCGTCGGGACCGAAGTCGTCCGCCAGGCGCTCGATGCCGGTCACGAGGTGACGGCGGTGGTCCGCGACCCGGCCCGGCTGCCGGTGCCCGCGCACGAACGGCTCCGGGTGGCGGTGGTGCCCGACCTGACGGACGAGGAGGCGCTGGTCCCCGTCCTCACCGGGCAGGCTGCGGTGATCTCGGCGCTGGGCTCCCCGAGCAACAAGCAGGCGCGGCTGGCGCCGGTTGCCGGGCCCGCACTGCGGGCCATCGTGTCGGCCATGGACCGGGCCGGGGTGAGCCGCCTCGCCGCGGTCAGCGCGGCGCCCGTCGGACCGGACGTGCCGCAGGACGGGGTGCTGGCCCGGAAGGTCTTCATGCCCCTGCTGCGCCGGGCGCTGCGCGATCTGTACGCGGACCTCGCGGCGATGGAGGCGACGATCAGTTCGAGCGGCACGCAGTGGACGGTGATCCGCCCGCCGCGGCTGCTGAACCGGCCGGGTACGGGGCGCTACCGCCGGGTGATCGGGGCCAACGTGCCGGGCGGCCGGGTCATCGCCCGCGCGGACGTCGCGGACGCCCTCCTGGCCTCCCTGACGGATCCGGCCACCGTCCGGCAGCCGGTGGGCGTGGCGGCCTGAGTCCGGCGGGAGGCCTCGGGATGGCGCCCGCGGAACCCGCCGGAACCGGGGCGGGCGGGGGGAAGCGTCCCCCCGCCGGCCCCGGGCGTCAGGCCTTGCGGGCCCGGACCGCCTTCTTCGGCGCGGCGGCGGTCTTGGCCGTGACCGTGGCCTTGGCCGCGGACTTGGCCGCGGCCGCGGTCTTCTTCGCCGCGGCCCGCTTCCGGGCCGGCGCGGCGACCGGCGCCGCGTCCGAGATGCGGTCCGCTCCCAGGATGTCCCGCAGGAACTTGCCCGTGTGGCTGGCCCCGACCGAGGCGACCTGCTCCGGCGTCCCTTCGGCGACGACGAGGCCGCCGCCGTAACCACCCTCCGGGCCCATGTCCACGACCCAGTCGGCGGTCTTGATGACATCGAGGTTGTGCTCGATGACGATCACCGAGTTCCCCTTGTCGACCAGACCCGACAGCACCTTGATCAGCTTCGAGATGTCCTCGAAGTGCAGCCCGGTCGTCGGCTCGTCCAGCACGTACACCGTCCGCCCCGTCGACCGCTTCTGCAGCTCCGACGCCAGCTTCACGCGCTGCGCCTCGCCGCCCGACAGCGTCGGCGCCGACTGGCCGAGCCGGACGTACCCGAGGCCCACCTCGTTCAGCGTCCGCAGGTGCCGGGCGATCGTCGGCACCGCCTCGAAGAAGTCCAGCGCCTCCTCGATCGGCATGTTCAGGACCTCGGCGATGGACTTGCCCTTGTAGTGGACCTCCAGCGTCTCCCGGTTGTACCGGTCGCCGTGGCACACCTCGCACGGGACGTACACGTCCGGCAGGAAGTTCATCTCGATCTTGATCGTGCCGTCACCGGAGCAGTTCTCGCACCGGCCGCCCTTGACGTTGAAGGAGAAGCGGCCCGGCAGGTAGCCGCGCACCTTCGCCTCCATCGTCTCCGCGAACAGCTTGCGCACGTGGTCGAAGACACCGGTGTACGTCGCCGGGTTGGACCGCGGGGTCCGGCCGATCGGCGACTGGTCGACATGCACGACCTTGTCGACCAGGTCGTCGCCCTCCACCCGGGTGTGCCGGCCCGGCACCGACCGGGCGCCGTTCAGCTCGCGCGCCAGGTGCGTGTACAGGATGTCGTTGACCAGCGTCGACTTGCCGGAGCCGGACACCCCGGTCACGGCCGTGAGCACGCCCAGCGGGAAGGACACGTCGATGTCCCGCAGGTTGTTCTCCTTGGCGCCGTGGACGGTCAGCTTCCGCTCCCCGTTCACGGGACGGCGCACCTCCGGCAGCGGGATCGACCGCTTGCCCGACAGGTACTGCCCCGTCATCGACTCGGTGTTCTTCAGCAGGTCCTTGAGCGAGCCGCTGTGCACCACCTTGCCGCCGTGCTCGCCCGCGCCCGGACCGATGTCCACGACCCAGTCGGCCACCTTGATGGTGTCCTCGTCGTGCTCGACCACGATCAGGGTGTTGCCCATGTCGCGCAGCCGTACGAGGGTCTCGATCAGCCGGTGGTTGTCCCGCTGGTGCAGGCCGATGGAGGGCTCGTCCAGTACGTACAGCACGCCGACCAGCCCGGAGCCGATCTGCGTGGCCAGCCGGATGCGCTGCGCCTCGCCGCCCGAGAGGGTGCCGGCGGCGCGGTTCAGCGACAGGTAGTCCAGGCCCACGTCCACGAGGAAGCGGAGCCGCTCGTTGACCTCCTTGAGGACCCGCTCGGCGATCTTCTTGTCGCGGGCGTCGAGCCGCAGCTGCCCCAGGAAGTCGGCGCACTCGCTGATCGACATCGCGGCGACGTCGGCGATGGACTTCTCCATCACCGTCACCGCGAGCACGATCGGCTTGAGCCGGGTGCCCTCACAGGTCGGGCAGGGCACCTCGCGCATGTAGCCCTCGAAGCGCTCGCGGCTCGCGTCGCTCTCGGACTCCGCGTGCCGCCGCTTGACGAACGGCACGGCGCCCTCGAAGGCGGTCGTGTACGCCCGCTCGCGCCCGTACCGGTTGCGGTAGCGGACCTCGATCTGGGTGCGGTGGCCGTACAGCAGCGCCTTCTTGGCGCGCTGCGGCAGCCCCGCCCACGGGATGTCCGTACGGAAGCCCAGCTCGCCCGCGAGCGCGCCGATCAGTCGCTGGAAGTAGTCCTTGGTGTGGCCGAGCGACCACGGGGAGACGGCCCCCTCGTCCAGCGACTTGTCCTCGTCCGGAACGATCAGGTCCGGGTCCACTTCCATGCGCGTGCCGATGCCCGTGCACTCGGGGCAGGCACCGAACGGCGAGTTGAAGGAGAAGGAGCGCGGCTCCAGCTCCTCGAAGGACAGGTCGTCGTACGGGCAGTAGAGGTGCTCGGAGAACATCCGCTCGCGCTCGGGGTCGTCCTCGGCGAGGTCGACGAAGTCCAGGATCACCATGCCGCCGGACAGGCCGAGGGCCGTCTCCACGGAGTCCGTGAGCCGGCGCTTGGCGGAGTCCTTGACGGTGAGGCGGTCGATGACCACCTCGATGGTGTGCTTCTCCTGCTTCTTGAGCGCGGGCGGCTCGGAGAGCTGGATGGTCTGCCCGTCCACCCGGGCGCGGCTGTACCCCTTGGTCTGGAGGTCGGCGAAGAGGTCGACGAACTCGCCCTTGCGCTCGCGCACCAGCGGCGAGAGCACCTGGAAGCGGCTGCCCTCGGGCAGCGCGAGCACCTTGTCGACGATCGCCTGCGGCGACTGGCGCGAGATCGGGCGGCGGCACTCGGGGCAGTGCGGCTTGCCGATGCGGGCGAACAGCAGGCGCAGGTAGTCGTAGACCTCGGTGATCGTGCCCACGGTGGAGCGCGGGTTGCGCGAGGTGGACTTCTGGTCGATCGAGACGGCCGGGGAGAGGCCCTCGATGAAGTCGACGTCGGGCTTGTCCATCTGCCCGAGGAACTGGCGGGCGTACGACGAGAGCGACTCGACGTAGCGGCGCTGGCCCTCGGCGAAGATCGTGTCGAAGGCCAGGGAGGACTTGCCCGAACCGGAGAGTCCGGTGAAGACGATGAGGGAGTCGCGGGGCAGGTCGAGCGAGACGTTCTTCAGGTTGTGCTCGCGAGCGCCACGAACGATGAGACGGTCGGTCACGCCGGTCCGCACCTTTCTTGAGAGAGCGGGGGGCCACGGGCCCCCGTCCCAGGGTATGGGGGGCGCGTTTGCGGTGGAGTGGTGCTTGACTTCCGAGCGTATAGCACGTGCATTCGATTTACGGCACGCGCAAGTGGGCTTCACCCGATCGTGTGGCCGACGCCCCGCGGCCACTAGGCTCGGGCCCATGACTGATCATGTGCACGACCTGCGATCTGTACGTGAAGCCACGGACCGGCTGCTGACCGCAGTCGCGAAACTGGACAACGCCGCCCTTGCCGAGGAGTCACACCTGCCCGGCTGGACCCGCGGCCACGTCCTCGCCCACCTCGCCCGCAACGCCGACGCCCTGGTGAACGTCTTCGAGGGCCGCCCGATGTACACGAGCGCCGAGGCACGCGACGCGGACATCGAGCGCGATTCCGGCCGGCCTCTGATGGAACAGCTGGAGGACGTGCGTAATTCCGCGGACCGCTTCCGGGCCGTCGCGGACTCCGCCCAGGACTGGTCGCGGACCGTCGAGCTGCGCAACGGCGTGACCGACCTCGCCTCCAACGTGCCGTTCCGCCGGCTCGTGGAGGTGGAGCTGCACCACGTGGACCTGAACATCGGCTACGGCCTCGCCGATCTGCCCGAGGAGTTCGCCCGCCGCGAGATCGCCTTCCTCGCCGACCGCTGGACCGGGCACCCGCAGGTACCGCCGGTCACCCTCCGCGCGGACCACGACGACAGCGTCTGGCACACCGGCTCGGCCGCGGGTGCCGCCGTGACCCTGACCGGGCCGCTGAGCGAGCTCCTGGGCTGGCTGGCGGGCCGCGAGACCAAGGGCGCCCGCCTGACCGCCGTCGGCGGGTCCCTGCCCGCGCTTCCTCCGCTCTAGGATCGGGACATGACGTACAGCGGAGCGGTCAAGGTCGGCGGTCCTGCCGACGTGCACGAACTCGCGGACCTGATGATTTCCAAGGTCGCGGTGGGCGGCATGAACAACAACGCCTACCTGCTGCGCTGCCGGGCCACCGGCGAGCAGCTGCTGATCGACGCGGCCGCCGAGGCGGACACGCTGCTGAACCTGATCGGGGACGACGGCATCGCGTCCGTCGTCACCACCCACCGGCACGGCGACCACTGGGGCGCCCTCGCGGCCGTCGTGGAGGCCACCGGGGCGCGCACGTACGCGGGCGCCCTGGACGCGGAGGGCATCCCCGTCGCCACGGACGTCCCGGTCGGGGACGGGGACACGATCACGGTCGGGCGGGTCTCGCTGACCGCCCGCCACCTGGTCGGCCACACGCCCGGCTCGATCGCGCTCGTCTACGACGACCCGCACGGTCACCCGCACGTGTTCACCGGCGACTGCCTCTTCCCGGGCGGCGTCGGCAACACCCACGACGACCCGAAGGCCTTCGCGAACCTGCTCGACGACGTGGAGCACAAGATCTTCGAGCAGCTGCCGGACGAGACCTGGGTCTACCCGGGCCACGGCAACGACACCACGCTCGGCGCCGAGCGGCCGCACTTGGCCGAGTGGCGCGAGCGCGGCTGGTAGCACCGGCGACGACCGGTCAACACGGGGCGCGCGAGCACTCCTTCCGGTCGATCCTCACCGAACGCACGTCCTGGGGCCCCGGGGCGGGGTAGTTGCTGCACCATGCAACAAGACCCCGCCCCGGGCCGCTCCCCCTCGATGCCGCGGCTCGCGCTGGCCTCGCTCGCCGGGACCGCCATCGAGTTCTACGACTTCTTCGTCTACGGAACGGCCGCCGCCCTCGTGCTCGGCCCGCTCTTCTTCCCGTCCTTCTCGCCCCTCGCCGGCACCCTCGCCGCCTTCGGCACCTTCGGCATCGGCTTCCTCGCCCGTCCGCTCGGTTCTGCGGTCTTCGGCCACATCGGCGACCGCTACGGGCGCCGGCCGGTGCTGCTCGGCTCGCTCCTGCTCACCGGCCTGGCCACGGTGGCGGTCGGCTGCGTTCCCTCCTACGCCGCCATCGGCACGGCCGCGCCCGTCCTGCTCCTCCTGCTGCGCTTCCTCCAGGGGCTCGGGCTGGGCGGCGAATGGGGCGGCGCGGTCCTGCTGACCGCCGAGCACGCCCCCGAGGGCCGGCGCGGGCTGTGGTCGAGCTTCCCGCAGATGGGGCCGCCGGTGGGCTTCGTACTGGCCAACGGGACGATCCTGGTGCTGTCGGCCGCCCTGACGGAGGGCCAGTTCACCGCCTGGGGCTGGCGCGTGCCGTTCTGGGCCGCCGGCCTGCTGGCGCTGGCCGGGCTGTGGCTGCGCCGCTCGGTGGCGGAGACCCCGGAGTTCCGGGCGCTCGCGCGGACGGGGCGGCGCTCGGAGGCGCCGCTCGCCGACGTGGTCCGCGGCCACTGGCGGCTGCTCCTGCTGACCGGCGGGGCCCTCGCGTCGGGTTACGCCGTCTTCTACGCGACCACCACCTGGTCCCTGGCGTACGCGACGAAGCACCTGGGGGTGGACCGCACGGTGATGCTGGCCTGCATCATGACGGCCGTCGTGCTCAAGGGCGCGCTGACCCCGCTGCTGGCGGTGCTGGGCGACCGCTACGGCCGCAAGCCGTTGTGCCTGGCCGGCTGCGCGATCTGCGCGGTGTGGATGCCGCCCTTCGTCGCGCTGCTGTGCACCACCGATCCGCTGCTGATGACCCTGGGCTTCCTGGGCGCCCTGCTGGGCATGGTGACCACCTTCGCGGTGGTGGGGGCCTACCTGCCCGAGCTGTACGCCCCGCGCATCCGGTGCACCGGGGCGGCCGTCGGCTACAACCTGGGCGGCGTGCTGGGCGGGGCCCTGACCCCGATCGTGGCGACGGCGCTGGCGGACGGCGGCGCCGGTCCGCCGTGGGGGGTGGCCGGGTACCTGAGCGGTATGGCCCTGCTCAGCCTGGGCTGCTTCGCGCTGCTGCCGGAGACGAACCCCGCGGTCGCGGGGCCCGGCGCGGGTGCGGAGCAGGGGGCGGCCGAAGCGGCCGCCCCCGTATAGCCGTCGGGATCAGGCGTCGACGCTCTCCGGGCGGGCGGCCTCCTCGGCGGCCGCCCGCTTCCTGGAAGCGATCAGGCTGGTGACGGTAGTGATGACCAGGACCCCGCAGATGACGCCGAGGGAGACCGGGATGGAGATCTGCGGGACGTGCACGCCGGCCTCGTGCAGCGCGTGCAGCACGAGCTTGACGCCGATGAAGCCGAGGATGACGGACAGGCCGTAGCTGAGGTGGACCAGCTTCTTGAGCAGGCCGCCGATGAGGAAGTACAGCTGGCGCAGCCCCATCAGGGCGAAGGCGTTGGCGGTGAAGACGATGTACGGGTCCTGGGTGAGGCCGAAGATCGCGGGGATCGAATCCAGGGCGAACAGCACGTCGGTGGTACCGATGGCGAGCATGACGATCATCAGGGGGGTCAGGACGCGCTTGCCGTTGCTGCGGATGAAGAGCTTGGTGCCGTGGTACCGGTCGGCGACGCCGAACTTCTTCTCGACGGACCTGAGGAGCCGGTTCTCCTCGAACTCTTCCTCGTCCTCGTCCTTCCGCGCCTCCTGGATCAGCTTCCAGGCGGTGTAGATCAGGAAGGCGCCGAAGATGAAGAAGACCCACGAGAAGCTCGCGATGATCGCGGCACCGGCTGCGATGAAGACGGCGCGGAGCACCAGGGCGATCAGTACGCCGACCAGCAGGACGCGCTGCTGGAGGTGGGACGGTACGGCGAACTTCGCCATGATCAGGACGAAGACGAAGAGGTTGTCCACGCTCAGCGACTTCTCGGTGACGAAGCCCGCGAAGAATTCCTGCGAGGCCTGGGCGTTGCCGAAGATCAGCAGGCCGAGGCCGAAGAGCACGGCGAGGACGATCCAGACGACCGTCCAGACGCCGGCTTCCTTGACCGATACGTCATGGGGTTTGCGGCCGATGAGGAAATCGGCGCCGATGAGGATGCCCAGACCCACGATGGTCAGCACCCAGAGGGTCAACGAAACGTCCATGTCTACACGCCTCCGGCGGATGGCTCAGCACTGCGTCAGCGTCATCGCTGCCGGAGGTCTCTTCCACCCGGGCGGCCTGGAGGCCGGGGGCCGGCGCCCCGGGACCGACGCGGTTCGTATGACCGAGTGGGGTCCGTATTGACGGGCACGCCGTAGCAGGAAAGCAGGAATACTCCCCTCCGCGCTTCCGAGAGTAGCCGCCGAAGGGGGTGAAGGTAAAGGGGAGCCCAAGAAAAGGTCAGGGACGGGTCACCCGGAGGTCATGGACAGGCCGCGTCAGGGCAGGCCGGGGCCTCATGGCCGGGCCTCGCGGCGCGCCTGCCCGATCCGCTCCAGCGCCCGGTCGAGGACCCCGCTGTGCTGCGGCGGCAGGTCCGGTTCGAAGGTCCAGGCGTGGTGCACCCACGGGTCGGCGAGGTGGTGGTCCGGTACGGGTGACAGGCGCATCAGCGCCCGCCACAGGGGGTCCAGCAGCGGCCCGTACGCCGAGGCCTCGTCCCGGTCGGCCACCATCAGCAGCTGCACGCCGACCGCCGGTCCCTCGTCGGCCAGGTACCGCAGCCGGGTGACGGCGCGGTCGTCGAAGCCGTGCGGGAAGTCGTGCACGATCAGCAGCTGGTCGGCCGGATCCACGTCCGGGGGCAGCTCCTCGGGCGCACCGGCGCGCAGCGCCATCTGTACGAGGTCCACCCGCCGGGTCAGCCGCTCCAGGGTCGCGGTGACGCCCCCGGCGCCCGCGGCGGGCGGCGCGGCCAGCACGCCGGACCGGACGAGGGGGGCGAGCGCGGCGGAACCGGCCCCGGCCGCGTCGATGACGTGGACGGAGATCCGGCCGCCGGGGTGGACGGCGAGCAGCCGCACGGCGTGCGCAACGGCCATGTCCATGGCGAGGCGGCGCAGCCGGTCGGTGTCCATGGTCATGGCGGCCTCGGAGCCGGTGCGGCCGTTGTCGATCCACAGGCCGCGCTCCAGCGGGAGCCGCATCAGCATCGGCACGCGCAGGCCGGGCGCCTCGGGCAGGCTCAGGTCGCCGAGGCGCAGCGCGAGCGGGCTTTCGCGGGGCAGACCCGCGCCGTGCCAGACGGGGTTGTCCCAGCGGGCGTACGCGGCCGGCAGCGCGGGTTCGACCACCTCGGCTTCGGCGCGCAGCTGGGCGAGGTCCCGGTCGAGCACGGCCTGCGCCCGGGCGACGAGTTCGTCACGGCGGGCGCGGGCGGCGTCGCGCGCCGCGTTGCCGGGGCCGGCGAGGCGGGCGCGCGGGTCGGACAGGGCCTCGTCGAGTTCCCGGTCGAGCCGGGAGTCGGCGAAGTCGACGGCGCCGCGGTAGGCGGCCACCGTACGGGCCAGGTCCTCGAACATGCCCCAGACCTGGTTGTAGAGCCGCTCCTCCATGGACCAGCCGCTCGCGTCCCCGGCGACGGGGGGCGGCGGCGTCCCGGGCGCGGCGGGCGCCTCGGGGGCGGGCGCCGGCTCGGGCGGCTCGGTGGTCCGGCGGCGCCGGGGGTGGGCGTAGTCGATGGCCGCCGGCCCGGCGGCGGCACCCCGGCTCGCGCCGGGCGGGCCCTCGCCGGGCAGGCCGCGCGGCACGGCGGGGGCGGCCGTCGGCAGGGCCGCGGCGTGCGTGATGCCCTCCCCCAGCGCCGCCGTGGCCAGCGCGGCGGCGGCCGGGCCGGCCAGCCCGGCGTCGGCGAGCAGGGCGCCGAGCCCTTCGGCGTACCCCTGGCCGACGGCGCGGACCTTCCAGGCGTCCTGCCTGCGGTACAGCTCCAGGGCCACCACGGCGGTCTCGGAGTCCAGCCCGGTCATCGTGTAGGCGGCGACCTCGGCGCCGCCGGGGCCGGCCACCGCCACGTGCGGCGCCGGGACCGCGCCGAAGCGCACCGGTCCGCCGGGCGGCAGCGCGAGCACCACGCGGACGCGGTGGACGGCCGCCCCGACGGCGTCGAGGTCCAGGGAGAACCGGTGCCGGCCGGCGGCCGCCGCCGGCACCTCCAGCAGCCCGGGCAGGGACCGGTGACCGGGGTGCGCCAGCGCTTCGGGACCGGGCAGCCGGCCCTCGTCGTCACCGGCCGAGACCAGGGCCAGTACGGGCGTACCCGCCTCTACCCTGATCTCCACCTGACGCTGGGACAGGGGGTGGTTCTGCCCCCGGACCAACTCGGCCGTCATCGTGCAGCCCTCCCCCGTGCCCGCTGTGCTGTTGGCCGTCCGCGCCGTCGGCGCCGTTCGTCAGTTCCTTACAGGTGCGGCAGGATCGCCGGCATCAGGTCCTGGAAGGTCCGGCCGTTCGCCGGGGTCCCCAGGGCCGTCATCTGCCAGCCCGCGCCGACGCGCGACACCTTCGCCATGATCTGCGCGGTGTACGCGCCGCCGCCGTCGAGGGTGTAGCGGGCCAGTTCCTGGCCGTTGGTCTCGTCGACGATGCGGCAGAAGGCGTTCTGGACCTCCTGGAAGGTCTGCCCGGTGAAGGAGTTCACCGTGAAGACGATCTGGTCGATGTGCACCGGCACGCGCTGGAGGTCGACCAGGATCGCCTCGTCGTCCCCGCCCTGCCCGACCCCGCCGACGAGGTTGTCACCGGTGTGCCGGACGGAGCCGTCGTCGCTCTGCAGGTGCCGGAAGAACACCACGTCAACCGGCTGCTTGTCGGCGAAGAGCACCGCCGACGCGTCCAGGTCGATCTCGCGGGTCCGCGAGCCGAACAGCCCGCGGCGCTTCGCCGCCTGCCAGCCGAGGCCCATCCGGACCGCGGTCAGCGTGCCCCCGTCCTGCTTCTGCAGACTGATGGCCTGACCCTTGGTCATGTTGACCGTCACGTGCTGTCCCCTCTCCTCTACCCGCCCCAATGTGGGCCCGCGGCAAGTACCCGCGGCCGCCCGTGGCCCACCCTACTGACCTGCCCCGGGTCAGGCGAGGCCCGCTTCCCTCATCTGGCGAAGCTCCTTCTTGAGCTCGCCGACCTCGTCCCGGATCCGGGCCGCGACCTCGAACTGGAGCTCGGCCGCCGCCGCCCGCATCCGCTGCGTCATCTCCTCGATGATCCCGGCCAGTTCCGCGGCCGGACGGTCGGTCAGCACCTCCGCCGCCTTGGCCCCCTTGGCGCCCTTGGCCGCCTTGGCCCCCTTGCCGCCGGCGCCGCCTGCCGCGGCCGCGCCCAGGGCCGGGACCGGGGTCTTCGCCCCCTTGCCGTCCCGCGCCTGGCGGTAGCCGGTCCCGAGCAGCTGCTCGGTGTCGAGCTCCTCGCGGGCGATGGTGGCGACGATGTCGTTGATCTTCTTGCGCAGCGGCTGCGGGTCGATGCCGTTGGCCGTGTTGTAGGCGATCTGCTTCTCGCGGCGCCGGTTCGTCTCGTCGATGGCCTTCTCCATCGCCGGGGTCATCTTGTCCGCGTACATGTGCACCTGGCCGGAGACGTTGCGCGCCGCGCGGCCGATGGTCTGGATCAGGGACGTCCCGGAGCGCAGGAAGCCCTCCTTGTCGGCGTCGAGGATCGCCACCAGGGACACCTCGGGCAGGTCGAGGCCCTCGCGCAGCAGGTTGATGCCGACCAGCACGTCGTACTCGCCGGCGCGCAGCTCGCGCAGCAGCTCGATGCGGCGCAGCGTGTCGACGTCGCTGTGCAGGTAGCGGACCTGGATGCCGAGCTCCAGGAAGTAGTCGGTCAGGTCCTCGGCCATCTTCTTGGTGAGGGTGGTGACCAGGACGCGTTCGTCCTTCTCCGTCCGCTGGCGGATCTCGTGCACCAGGTCGTCGATCTGGCCCTCGGTCGGCTTGACCACCACTTCGGGGTCGACGAGGCCGGTGGGGCGGATGATCTGCTCGACGAAACCGTCACCGCGGGAGAGCTCGTACTTGCCGGGCGTGGCCGACAGGTACACCGTCTGGCCGATCCGCTCCTGGAACTCTTCCCACTTGAGCGGCCTGTTGTCCAGCGCCGACGGCAGCCGGAAGCCGTGGTCGACCAGGGTCCGCTTGCGCGAGGCGTCCCCCTCGTACATCGCGCCGATCTGCGGCACGGTGACGTGGGACTCGTCGATGACGAGGAGGAAGTCCTCGGGGAAGTAGTCGATGAGGGTGTTGGGGGCGGAGCCGGGCGCGCGGTCGTCCATGTGGAGGGAGTAGTTCTCGATCCCCGAGCAGGACCCGATCTGGCGCATCATCTCCAGGTCGTAGGTGGTGCGCATGCGCAGCCGCTGCGCCTCCAGCAGCTTGCCCTGCTTCTCCAGCTCGGCGAGGCGCCCGGTCAGCTCCGCCTCGATGCCGGCGATCGCCTTCTCCATGCGCTCGGGGCCGGCGACGTAGTGGCTGGCGGGGAAGACGTACAGCTCGCGGTCCTCGCTGATGACCTCGCCGGTCAGCGGGTGCAGCGTGGAGAGCGCCTCGATCTCGTCGCCGAACATTTCGATGCGGACGGCCAGTTCCTCGTAGACCGGGAAGATCTCGATGGTGTCGCCGCGCACCCGGAAGGTGCCGCGGGTGAAGGCCAGGTCGTTGCGCGTGTACTGGATGTCCACGAAGCGGCGCAGCAGCTGGTCCCGGTCGATCTCCTCGCCGACCTTGAGGGCGACCATCCGGTCGACGTACTCCTGCGGGGTGCCGAGGCCGTAGATGCAGGACACGGACGCGACGACGATGACGTCGCGCCGGGTCAGCAGCGAGTTGGTCGCGGAGTGCCGCAGCCGCTCCACCTCCTCGTTGATCGAGGAGTCCTTCTCGATGTAGGTGTCCGACTGCGGTACGTACGCCTCGGGCTGGTAGTAGTCGTAGTAGGAGACGAAGTACTCGACGGCGTTGTTCGGCAGCAGCTCGCGGAACTCGTTCGCCAGCTGCGCGGCGAGGGTCTTGTTCGGGGCCATCACCAGGGTGGGGCGCTGGAGCCGCTCGATCATCCAGGCGGTGGTCGCCGACTTGCCGGTGCCGGTCGCACCCAGGAGTACGACGTCCTTCTCACCCGCACGGATGCGCTTCTCCAGCTCGGCGATGGCCGTCGGCTGGTCGCCGCTGGGCTGGTAGGGGCTGACGACCTCGAAAGGCGCCACCGTGCGTTCGATCTTCGATACGGGCCGCATGACTCCACCGTACGACCCTCCACTGACACTCACGCACTCGCGCCGGTCCGGGCGGCCCGGGCCGGGGCGCCCCGGCCGTTCGCGGTACCCGTCCGGTCCGCACGGGCCTGGTCCGTTTGTCGTAGTTCGGTGGCGGCCCGGTGATCTTCACCTCCATGATCGCCATACAGCGGATCTCCATGGGGCAGATCTCCGTGAAGGGCATCGCCGTCAACCGCACCGCCGTGAAGTGCACCGCCGCAACGTCTGCCGCTTCGCGCCTGTTTGAGGCAGGGGCAGGGGCTCACGACCCGAGGAGAACGCATGTACGTCGTCCGACCCGCCGCCGCAGCCGCAGCCGCCTTCCTGGGCCTGACCCTCACCGTGCTCGGCACGACGGTCTCGTCCGCCGCGGCCGGCCCCGCGGGCCGCCCCGCCGCGGGCACCGGCCCGCTCGGCCCGTCCGCCCCCGTCGTGTACGCCCACCGGGGGGCTTCGGCGTACGCCCCGGAGAACACCCTGACGTCGATCGACCTCGCCATGCGGCTGGGCATCACCTGGGTCGAGAACGACGTCCAGCGCACCAAGGACGGCGAGCTCGTGGTGATCCACGACGACAGCCTGGCCCGCACCACCAATGTCGAGCAGGTCTTCCCCGGTCGCAAGCCGTGGCTCGTCAAGGACTTCACGGCGGCGGAGATCTCCCGGCTGGACGCGGGCAGCTGGTTCAGCGAGGAGTACGCGGGCGCCCGCGTACCGACCCTGCGGGACTACATGAACCGGGTCCAGCGCAACCGGCAGCGGCTGCTGCTGGAGATCAAGAAGCCGGAGCTCTACCCCGGGATCGAGCGGCAGACCCTCGACCTGCTGGAGCGGCTCGGCTGGCTCGACGAGGCGCACGTCGGCCGCCGGCTGGTGGTGCAGAGCTTCAGTGCGGACTCCATCCGGACCGTGCACGGCCTGCGGCCGGACATCGTGACGGCCTTCCTGGGCACTCCGAAGGTCGCCGACCTGCCGCGTTACGCCGCCTTCACCGACCGGATCAACCCGTGGCACACGACGATCTCGGCCGACTGGGTCGAGGCGGTGCACCGCCTCCGGGGCGCCCACGGCAGGACGATGGAGGTGGACACCTGGATCGTGGACGACGCGGCGACGGCCCGCAAGGTCCACGGCATGGGCGTGGACGGGATCATCACCAACGCGCCCGACGTGGTGCGGGACGCGGTGGGCTGGTTCTGATCCCGGCGCCCTCGTCCCCGAACGGCCCCGGGCTGTCGGTGGGGCGCCGTACGGTGGACGGGTGGACAGCTCCGAGCGGCCCCGCGGGCCGCATCTCGAATGGACCGTCGTGGCCGGCGGCGTCGGCCCCCTGCTCCTTGCCGCGACGCCGGAGGGCCTGGTCCGGGTCGGGTTCCATGCCGGGCCGGACCGGATCGACCGGATGATCGGCTCGCTGGTCTCCCGGCTCGGCGCGGACGCCTGGCGGCCGGATCCGGGGCGGGAGGTGCTGCTCGCCGAGCCGGTCCGGCAGGTGCGGGCGTACTTCGCCGGGTCGCTGCGGCGCTTCGAGCTTCCGCTGGACTGGCGGCTCAGCTCCGGCTTCAACCGCCAGGTGCTGCTGGAGCTCGACCGCTCGGTGCCCTACGGCCAGGTCGTCGGGTACGGGGAGCTGGCCGCCCGGGTCGGGCAGCCGGGCGCGGCCCAGGCCGTGGGCAACGCCATGGGTGCCAATCCGCTGCCGGTGGTGGTCGCCTGCCACCGGGTGGTGGAGAACGACGGCGGCATCGGGGGCTTCGGGGGCGGGGTGGAGGCCAAGCGGATCCTGCTCGCGCTGGAGGGCGTGCTGCCCGAGCCGCTGTTCTGAGGGGCCGCTCCCGCGGGTGCCCCCGGCCCCTCCCCCACTTGGGGGGTGCTTGCCGGTTCCGTCCGCCGGTAAGGGGTGGGAAACTGCGGCGGTGACTACTTCTGCCGCCGCACGCGGTGTCCTCACCCCCCGCGCACCCGCCCCGCTGCCCGGACGGGGGTGCCGGGCGTGACGGCGTCCGTCGGCACGGAGCGCACCGGCGCGCCGGTCACGGCCGCGGATCTCCCCCGGCTGCGCCGGCGGGTCACCGGGGTGCTGATCGCCAGTCAGATGCTGGGCGGCCTGGGCGTGCCCATCAGCATCGCCCTGGCCCCGGTCCTGGCCACCGAGGTCAGCGGCACGGAGTCGCTGTCCGGCTTCGCCTCCACCGCCTCCGTGATCGGCACCGCCCTGGTCTCGCTGCCGCTCGCCGCCTTCATGACGGCGCGGGGACGGCGGCCCGGGCTGGTCCTGGCCTACGGGATCGGCGCCGGCGGCGCGCTCCTCGTGGTGCTGGCCGCATCGGTCAAGAGCTTCCCGCTGCTGATGCTGGGCATGGCCTGCTTCGGCGCCGCCTCCTCGGCCAACCTCCAGGCCCGCTTCGCCGCCGCGGACCTCGCGGCCCCGGACCGCCGCGCGCGGGCGATCTCCGTGGTCGTCTGGGCCTCCACGATCGGGGCGGTCGCCGGGCCGAACCTCTCCGCCCCGGCCAGCGCGGCCTTCGCCGGCACCTCCATACCCCGGACGGCGGGCCCCTTCCTGTGGGCCGCCGTCGTCTTCGTCCTCACCGGCACCCTGCTCGCCGTCTTCCTGCGGCCCGACCCGCTGCTGACGGCGCGTGCGCTGGCGGCACCCGCGGCGCGGCCGGCGGCCGGCCGCTCGCTGCGCGCCGGGTTCGCCGCCGTCAAGGCCTCACCGCGGGCCCGTCTCGCGCTGCTCACCGTCGCGGTGTCCCACACCACCATGGTGTCGATCATGGTGATGACCCCGATGGACCTCGGCCACCACGGCGCCGGGCTGAAACTGGTGGGTCTGGTCATCAGCGGCCACATCGCCGGCATGTTCGCCTTCTCCCCGCTCATGGGGTGGCTCGCCGACCGGCTCGGCCGGCTGTCCGTCATCGGGCTCGGGGCGGGGCTGCTGTCGCTCGCCGCGCTGCTCGCGGGTACGGCGGGCGACCGCCACGGCCAGAGCGCGCTCGGCCTGTTCCTGCTCGGGCTCGGCTGGTCCGCCGGAATGGTGGCCGGCTCGGCGCTGCTGACCGACTCGGTGCCGCAGGGCGCCCGGGCCGCCGTACAGGGCCTGAGCGACCTGACGATGAACACCGCCGCGGGGGTGGGCGGCGCCGCGGCCGGTCTGGTCATGTCCCAGGCGGGCTACGGCTGGCTCAACGCGGTCGGCGCCGCGCTGCTGCTGCCGATGGCGGCGCTCGCCCTGTTCACCGCCCGCCGCCACCCCGGGCCCGGGCCGGCGGGGGCGCGGGCGGACGCGTAACCGGCGCTGCTCAGCAGTTGATGTGGTAGGCCTTGCGCAGCGTCTCGTGGACGGTCCAGGTCGTCCTGTCGCCCGCGCGGAGCACGCAGGCGGAGCCGGGTCCCACCTCCAGGGTGGCCCCGCCCTCGATCTCGATGGTGGCGCGGCCGCTGACGACCACGAACAGCTCGTCGGCCTCGGTGTCGGTGACCACGCCGGGGGTGATCTGCCAGATCCCGCGGATCTGCGAGCCGTCCTCGGCCTCCCACAGCACCTTTCCGGTCACGACCGGTTCGCCGGAGACGATCTGGGCCGGGTCCAGCTCCTCCGCCTCCAGTTCGGCGTCCGGGACGTCGGGCAGGGAGACGGCGAAGGAGGCGGGGCGTCCGCCGGGGTCACTGGTGCTCATGGGGCGCAAGCGTAAGGCCGGTGCCGCGGCCCGCGGGGTGGCCAGAGCGTCCAGCGCGGGCGCGGGGAACGCGTCAACCTGTCCAGGGGCGGGTACGGGCGCGGCGCCCCGCGTTTGGCGGCGGCGATCCCGTGCCATGGATGGGGACATGTCACAGCACAGAGCAGCCGCATCCCCGTCCGGAGTTCCGGTCCTGTCCGATGAGGTGCGCGAGGCGCTCGCCGCGGGGCGGCCGGTCGTCGCGCTGGAGTCGACGATCATCGCCCACGGCCTGCCCCGCCCCCGGAACCTGGCGGTCGGCCTGGAGCTGGAATCGCTGGTCCGCGCGGAGGGCGCGGTCCCGGCGACGGTCGCGGTCCTGGACGGAGTGGCGTACGCCGGCCTCGACAAGGCCGCGCTGGAGCGGATCGCGAGCGGCGACGGCGTGCGCAAGCTCGGCCACCGGGACCTGGCGCCGGCCCTGGCGACGGGTGCGACCGGGGCGACGACGGTGTCCGCGACGGCCTTCCTGGCCGCGCGGGCGGGGCTGCGGGTCTTCGCCACGGGCGGGCTGGGCGGCGTACACCGGGACTGGACCCGGAGCCAGGACGAGTCGGCGGACCTGGCGCTGCTGGCGCGCACCCGGCTGACCGTGGTGTGCGCGGGGGTGAAGTCGATCCTGGACGTGCCGGCCACCCTGGAGCGGCTGGAGACCCTGGGGGTGGGGGTGATCGGCTACGGGACGGACCGTTTCCCCGGCTTCTACCTGGCCAGTTCCGGCGAGCCGGTGGACTGGACGGTGCACCGCCCGGAGGAGGTGGCCGAGGTGATGGCCGCCCAGGACGCCCTCGGCGGGCCGGAGTCCGCGCTGCTGGTGGTCAATCCGGTGGCGCAGGATGAGCAGTTGGATCCGGAACTCCACGACCGGGTGCTGGCCGAGGCCCTCGCGGAATGCCGGGAGCGGGGGCTCACGGGGCAGGCGGTGACCCCGTTCCTGCTGGGGTTCCTGGTACGGGCGACCGGCGGGGCCGCGCTGGAGGCGAACCTGGCGGCGGTACGGGGCAACGTGCGGCTCGGCGCCCGGATCGCGCGGGCCTGGGCGGCGCGGGCATGACCGGGGCGCGGTTAGAAGGGGGCCCGGCCGGGGCGTTGTTGGTCGTGGGAGACGTGGTGACGGACGTGGTCGCGGTGCATCCGGAACCGCTGGCCCCGGCCACCGACACGGCGGCCCGGATCCGCACCCTGCCCGGCGGCGCCGGTGCCAACGCGGCCTGCTGGGCGGCCCGTACGGGCGTCGCCGAGGTACGCCTCCTCGCGCGGGTCGGCGCGGAATCGGCGCGCTGGCACGAACGGGCCCTGGTCGACGCCGGGGTGCGGCCGAAGCTGGTGATCGACCGCGAGGAGCCCACGGGGACGGTGGTCGCGCTCGTCGGCAAGGACGCGGAGCGCACGTTCCTGACCGACAGCGGGGCTTCGCTGCGGCTGTCCCCCGCCGACTGGGCGCCCGCCCTGCTGGACGGCGCGGCGCACCTGCACCTGTCGGGCTACCTGTTCTTCGCCGACTCCAGCCGGGACCTGGCCCTGGTCGCGCTGCGGGCGGCCCGCGCCCGGGGGGTGCCGGTGAGCGTGGACCCGGCCTCGGCGGGGTTCCTGGCCGCGCTGGGCCCGGAGCGCTTCCTGGCCGCCGTGGCGGGGGCGGCCGTACTGCTGCCCAACGAGGACGAGGCCGGACTGCTGGCCGGACTGCCGGAGCCGGCCGGGGTGGCGCGCGCGGCGGCCGAGCTGAGCCGGCGGATACCGCTGGTAGTGGTCACCCGGGGGGCGGCGGGGGCGCTGGTCGCCGAGGGGGGCCGGATCACCGCCGAGGTCGCGGCGGAGGCCGCCGAGGCGGTGGACTCCACGGGTGCCGGAGACGCCTTCACGGGTGGTTTCCTCGCGGCCCGGCTCACGGGCGCCGGCCCGGCCGAAGCGGCCCGCGCGGGCTGCCGCGCCGCCGCCCGGGCCGTGACCCGGCTGGGCGGCCGGCCGTAGCGCTCAGACCGTGTACTCCTCCTGTCCGAGGGTCTCGACGGCGCCCGACTTGCCCACCTTGTAGTGGAACACCAGGCCCTTGTCCGGGTGGGCGATCAGCCACTCGCTCAGCTCGTGCACGGTGATCGGCTTGCTCACCGGGCTCGCGACGACCGGGGTCACGGCCGTGATCTTGGCGTCATCGGCGACCGGGAGGAAGGTCTCCTCGCCGACCGTCTCGAAGTGGGCGGCGCCGCCCGGCCCGGGGCAGCCCCAGTGGCCGTGCTTGACGATCAGGTTGTGGGAGCCGCCTTCGGGGGTGTAGCGGTAGACGGCGACCTCGTCCGGCGAGACCGGCGCCTTCGAGGCGCAACCGGGCGCGGGCGCCGACGGGCCGGGCTTGCCGGGGGCGGTGGCGGACGCGGCCGGGGTCGCCTTCGCGGCCGGCTTCGCGGGTGGGGGCGGCGCGCCGCCGGCCGGGGCCGTGGGCGGGGCGGGGGTTGCGCTCGGGGTGCCGCCGGGCGTCGAGCCGGCGGCTCCCGTGTCCGGGTCACCGGTGCAGCCCGTCAGGGCCAGGGTCGCGCACAGGGCCAGTGCGGTCAGTGCCGCTGCCTTCGGGCCTCTGTTCATTGCCGTCTCCCTCCGCCAAGGCGCCGCGGGACGGCTGCCGTTGAAGCGTCCCCGGCAACGTAGCCCGCGGGTATCGGCCATCGCGACGGCCTGATCCGGTTCGTCACCGGGCGGGGATCGGGCTGTTGCGGACCGGGGACGTCCGTGACGGTGCGGCAGGCTGGGGGCGGGCCGGCCGTCAGCCGGCCGCGCCGCGGATGCCGGTCCACGCCGGGTGGCGCGGATCGTCGGCCCGTACCAGCGCGTCGGCGGCCGACTCCGGATCGGTCTCGGACTCGTAGCGCGCGAACGCGGGCAGGGTCCAGCGCGCGGACTCCTCGGTGCGGCGGGCCAGGGCCCCCGGCGAGAGCCGGACGTGCACGCTGAGGTCGAAGGGGAACCAGTGGCCCAGCAGCAGCGGGCCGTGCACGATCAGCACCCCGCCCGGCGGAAGTTCGGCGTACGGGCTGCGGGTGGCCCGGTCGGTCACCGGGTCCCACAGGTCGGGCAGCACCCGCCCGGTGCCCCCCGGGTCGGTCGGGCCGAACACCTCGCGCCACAGGGCGGCGGTGTCGTACCAGCCGCCGAGGTAGGCGTCCACGTCCTCGCGGCCGTACTCGAAGCGGAGGGAGGCCGGGCGCAGGAAACCGTCGGCGGCCACCACGAGGACCGCCCGGCCGTGCGAGCGCAGCGCGTCGGCGAGCTGCCCCGCCACCGCCCCGGTGTCGGCGGCGGGCGCGCCGTCGATGCCCACCCGCTGCCAACTCGCCTCACCGGTCGAGGGTTTGCGTTCGTCGAGATGACCGGCGAGCCGCTCGGCCAGCCGCTGCCAGGTGATCGGTTCCAGCTGCACCAGCCCATTGTCAGTGGTCGGCCGTAGCGTCTTTCACCAGGGATCACCGACGCGAACCGAAGCCGTCGGCCCGGCCTTGGGGAGGGGTCTGTCATGACGCGGGAGACGACGTACCTGGAGCTGTCGCAGGACGGCGGAGGGGCGCACAAGTTCTACGAGGTGACCGTGGACGGCACGGCCGTCTCGGTGCGGTACGGGCGCATCGGCGCGGACGGCCAGCTGCAGAACTCCTCCTTCCCCACGGCGGAGAAGGCCCGGGCGGCCGCCGCGAAGAAGATCGGCGAGAAGGTCCGCAAGGGCTACGCCCCGGCCGTGCGCGGGGCCCGCGCGGCGCGGTCGGTGACCCGCCGGCAGGTGACCTCGGCGCCCTCGACGGCGCGTGCGGTGGCTCCGGTGCTGTGGCGCTTCCGTACGGGCTCCTCCGCCTTCGGCATCCACGTGGACGAGGACCGCTGCTGGGTGGGCAATCAGGCGGGGGACGTCTACACGCTCAGCCACGGCGGGGAGGTACTGGCCCGGTACTCGCTGCCGGACGGGGTCAAGTGCCTGGTGGCGGACGAGTTCTGGATATACGCGGGCTGCGATGACGGCACGGTGTACGACCTGTCGTCGAAGGTGCCGTTCGGGGCGTACGACATAGCCGCGGATGTGGACATCTTCTGGCTGGACATCCACGAGGGCGTGCTGAACGTCTCCGACCGCAGTGGCGGGCTGACCGTCATCGACCACGAGGACGAGTTCCAGTGGTCGCGCCGCTCGGCCGGGTCCAACGCCTGGATGGTGCGGGCCGACGAGCGGGCGGTCTACCACGGCCACAGCGGCGGCGTCACGGCCTACGCCCCGGAGGGAGGACGGGAGTTGTGGCACACCCCGACCGACGGGTCGGTGCTGTTCGGCTGGCAGGAGGACACCGCGGTGTACGCGGGCACCGGCCGCAACACCGTGCAGCGGCTGTCGAAGGCGACGGGCGCGGTGGAGGCCTCCTACCGGTGTGACGCGGCGGTGTACTCGTGTGCGACGTCCCCGGACGGCCGGCACGTGTTCGCCGGCGACCTCGCTTCCTCGGTCTACTGCTTCGACGCCTCGGGGCGGCGGCTGTGGAAGCTGGGTACGGGCAGCGGGGCCGCGCTGTCCATGCAGTACCTGGACGAGCGGCTGTACCTGGTGACCACCGACGGGTCGCTGGTGTGCGTGGACGCGAGCGAGACGGCGATCAGCGCGGCCCAGCAGGGCTCGGTCCCGGCGGCGGTGGACGTGAAGTCCGCGGCGGCGCTGCCCGTGTTCACCCCGCCCGCGTCACCCGCGGCGGTGGCGACCGTCTCGGTGGCCGCGGCCCCGGCGGGTGGCGTGGTGGTGGAGTGCGTACGACAGGGGGGCCGGGTGCGGGTCCAGGTGGTCTCCGGTGGCTTCGACCCCTCGTGGAACGTGCAGTTCCCGCGCGGGATACGGGAACCGGGGGCCCGGTACGTGGTGGACGGGCTGCATGCGGCGTCCGGGGGTTTCTACCGGGTGCGCGGGGAGATACGCCGGCTGGTCTGACCGCCGGGGCCGGCGGGCGGCGCGGCGGGTCCCGTCAGGCGGCGTGGTCCGGGCAGCCGCAGGGGGTCGCGGCGGGCGGGGTCCGGGTCGGGACCGACCAGGGCGCGTCCCCGGCGAGGGAACAGGTCACCTGGAGCACGACCGGTTCCGTGCCGAGGTTGCGGCCCAGGTGGATGTGGTCGATCCCCGGGGGCTCCACGAAGGTGGTCCCGGCCGGGTGCACCTCGACCGTGCCGTCGTGCAGGATCCGGGTCAGCGTCCCGGACTTGACCACCGCCATCAGCGGCACGTGGTGGTAGTGCCACCCCGTGCACTCGCCGGGCGCTATGACGATCTCCCGGCCCATGAGGTCCGAGGCCTCAGCCGCTCTCGGGCGCCGTACCGTGGCCTGCCATCCAGCCATGTGTCCTCCTCCATGGGCCGGAAAATCACCCATCCGAGTGACGGTAGGTGGACCTGATGACGTCCGAAGCGGATTGATGAAAAGCCAACAACCCATATCGGCAAGGTGATATAGGCGCCCGACGGCGGTATCACTCCTTCATGAGTCTCGTCGTCTTCGAGTCGCTGAAGCACATCCACTGCGCCGACTGCCGGCGGGGGCCGCTGCGGCTCCTCGTCCGCGAGGAGGGCGTGCCCCGCTGCCTCGACTGCGCCGACCTCGGACACCTGGTGTACCTGCCGCGTGGTGACGCGGCGCTCACCCGGCGTGCCCGGGAGGCCAGTTCGCTGTCCGCCGTCGTCGTCCGCCACCACAAGCGGCGCCACCGCTACGAACGGCAGGGGCTGCTCGTGGAGGAGGAGGCACTGGCGCGGGCGGAGCGGGCCTGTCTCGCCGACGCCGACGCGCGGGCCCGCCGCCGGGAACGGGACCGGCTGCGCCGCGCGGCCGAGGACACCCGTTTCACGGCGGCCTTCGCCGCCGAGATCCTGCGCCTGTTCCCCGGCTGCCCCGCCGACCGCGCCCGGGCGATAGCCGCCCACGCCTCACTGCGGGGCAGCGGCCGGGTGGGCCGCACGGCGGCCGGCCGGGCCCTCGACGAGCAGGCGGTCTCGGTGGCGGTACGGGCGGCCGTGCGCCACACCGACACCGAGTACGACGCACTGCTGATGGCGGGCGTCCACCGCTTCGCGGCGCGGGCCCGGCTCGCGCCGCGGATCGACGCGATCCTGGACGGCTGGCGCGCCCACCCGCAAGCCACGGCGGCCGGGCCACTCCGGTCGGACCAGGCCGGCTGAGCGCCGCGCCCCGGCCGGGCGGGTCGGGCCCGGCCGTGATCCGCCGGGCACCCCCTAACCCAGGCGGAAGCGGCGGTAGAGCAGTACTCCGCCGAGCAGGAGCGCCCCGCCGCCGGGCAGCAGGTAGCCGACCGCGTCGGCGCCGGTGTGGGCCAGCGCGCCGGTGGGTTCCTGCTGCGCCGGCGCGGTGATCGGCCGTGGGGTGACGGGCGGCTGGGCAGCGGGCGGCTGGACGGGCTCGGCCGGGCCGGGAGCGCCGTTGACCGAGGTGTTGCCGACGGCTCCGTTGCCGACCCCGGCCACGTTCACCGAGTTGCCGCTGATGTTCAGCGGCAGGTCGACGGGAAGCTGGACGCCGTTGCCGGACAGCACCCCGGGTGAATCCTTTCCGCTCCCGTGGGCCACGGCTCCCGCCGCGTTGCCGGCCCCGGGTTTCGACGGATGGGCCGGCCCCGGATGGCTGTTGCCGCCGCCCCCGGGCGCGTCGTTGACGCAGCGGTTCCCGGCCGCGGGGTTGAGCAGCCCGACCACGCTCACGGTGTTGCCGCACACGTTCACCGGCGTGTGGACCGGCAGTTGCACCAGATTCCCGGAGAGCAGCCCCGGCGACTGCTGGGCGGCGCCGCCCGCGTCCGCATCGGCGTAAGCGAAGCCGCTCATCCCCGCGACCGCCACGCCACCTCCCGCGACCACCGCCGCGATCAAGCCGTTCCGACGACTGTGACGCATCAGTTTCCCTGCCTTCCGGAGGAGTTCACGGGCAACCCGCCCGCACCGGAGACAACGCCGTAGACCCATACGAGTTATAGAACCGGTACGTATTTCACTCCATCGTGTACTGGGTAACCCGTACTGAATGACCGGAGCCGTTCAGGACCGGGACCGCCACGCGCAGGCTCATTTCCGCAGCGCGGCGACCGGGTCCGGGGAGGGCCTGCCGGTGGGCCACCAGTCCCCCTCGTCCAACCTGGACTCGTAGGCGTACCAGAGGCCCTGGCGGCCCAGCCGGAGCTGACGGGAGCGGTCGCTGAGGCGGTTGCGGTCGGGCCGGAAGGAGCCGAAGCCCGCGGCGACGAGGACGGGCCGGGCCCGGTCGAAGGGGCCGGCCGGCGGATCCCAGGGCTCTTCGAGGACGGTCAGCGCGGCCAGGCCCCCCTGCCGCCAGGCCGCCGCGCCCCGCGCCAGGTCGGTGGTGGTGCGGCCGGTGGCCCGGGCCAGGTCGCGGTAGAGGGCCCGGGCGGGGCCGGTGAGCCCCGCCGTCGGGTGCGCGGAGGCCAGCCGGACGGCGTCCTGCCACAGGGTGAGCCCGGCAAGGGGGTCCGCACCGGTCCGGAGCATGGCCAGCGCCCGATCGGCGGCGTCCGACGCGAGCTGGTCCAGCGCCAGCGGATCCGGCGCGGCGGGATCGGACGGATACACGGGCGGCAGGCCCGCGGCGCCGGGCGGCTCCCACGGGGCCGGCAGCGGGGGCAGGCCGGTCCGGGCCAGCGCCGCGCGGGCCGGGACCCCGGGGAAGGCGGGCTCGGCATCGGGCCGCTCGCGCGCGGCGTGGGCGGCATTGCGCTTGGTCAGCTCCGCCAGCAGCTCCCGCTCGCCCCGCCCGCGCAGGAGCAGCAGTACGAACGGGTCCTCGTCCAGCAGCCGGGCCGCCCGGTAGCAGAGCGCCGCGGCGTGCTTGCAGGGCGGCCGGCCGACGTCCGGGCAGGAGCAGCGCGGGAGGAGCTCCCCCGCGCCCGGCAGGACCGTGTCCGCGAGGGACTGCGGGACCTCCCCCTCCAGCAGCCCGGCCAGAGCCGCCGGATCGGCCGCCACGGCCTCCAGCACCTCCGCCCAGTCGGCGTCCGCGAAGGCCGGCAGCGCCAGCTCGGTGCGGTAGGGGCGGGCCCGGCTGCCCCGCACGTAGGCCACGATCCGGCCCGGGGTGATCGTCACCGCGTCGACGTGGCCCTCCGCCGCGTACGCCCGCCCGCGCGCGAGCCGGGCGGGATCGTGCGAGCGCTCTTCCAGGGCGGCCACCCAGGCCCGCCCCCACCAGGTCCCGGCCTCGACGCCGGGCGGCACGGTCTCGAAGGTACGGCGGCGGTCGTCCCGGGCGGTGATCACGCGGGCCTCCGCAGCGAGACGAGGTCGGCCAGCTCGCGGTCGGTCAGCTCCGTCAGCGCCGATTCCCCCGAGCCGAGGACGGCGTCGGCCAGGGTCCGCTTCGCCTCCAGCATCTCGGCGATCCGGTCCTCGACGGTGCCCTCCGCGATGATCCGGTGGACCTGCACGGGCTGGGTCTGCCCGATCCGGTAGGCGCGGTCGGTGGCCTGCTCCTCGACGGCCGGGTTCCACCAGCGGTCGAAGTGGATGACGTGCCCCGCCCGGGTCAGGTTCAGCCCGGTGCCCGCCGCCTTCAAGGACAGCAGGAAGACCGGGACTTCGCCCGCCTGGAAGCGGTCGACCAGCTGCTCCCGGGCAGCGACGGGAGTGCCCCCGTGCAGGAGCTGGTGGGGGACCCCCCGGGCGGTGAGGTGCCGCTCGATGATGCGGGCCATCGTCACGTACTGGGTGAAGACCAGCACCGAGCCGCCTTCGGCGAGGATCGTGTCGAGCAGCTCGTCGAGCAGGGCCAGCTTGCCGGAGCGGTGCGCGATGCCGTGCCCACGCGGGCTGTGCGGCTGCGCGCTGTGCCCACTCGGGCTGTGCTGGTTCAAGCTGTGCCCACTCAAGAACTGCTCGGGGTGGTTGCAGATCTGCTTGAGCGAGGTCAGCAGTTTCATGATCATGCCGCGTCGTTCGATGCCCTCGCTCGACTCGATCACGGCCATCGCCTCGTCCACCGCGGCCTGGTACAGCGATGCCTGCTCGCGCGTGAGGGACACCGGATGGTCGGTCTCCGTCTTCGGCGGCAGCTCGGGGGCGATGCCCGGGTCGGACTTCTTGCGGCGCAGCAGGAACGGGCGGACCAGGGCCGCCAGCCGGGCGACGGCCTCCTCGTTGCCGCCGTCCTCCTCCGTCTGGTGCTCCACCGGACGGGCGTGCCGGGCCCGGAACGTGGTCAGCGGGCCCAGCAGGCCCGGTGTGGTCCAGTCGAGCAGCGCCCACAGCTCGGACAGGTTGTTCTCCACCGGGGTGCCGGTCAGCGCCACCCGCGCGGGGGCCGGGAGGGTGCGCAGCGCCCTGGCCGTCGCCGAATGCGGGTTCTTGACGTGCTGCGCCTCGTCCGCGACGACCATGCCCCAGCTCTGCTCCGCCAGCTTGGCGGCGCCGGCGCGCATCGTCCCGTACGTGGTGAGGACGAACCCGCCGGCCACGCCCGCCAGGCTGCGGCTGCCGCCGTGGTAGCGGCGCACCGGGGTACCCGGCGCGAACTTCTCGATCTCCCGCTGCCAGTTGCCCAGCAGCGACGCCGGGCAGACGACCAGCGTCGGCTCGGGCCGGTCCCGGTGCAGGTGCAGCGCGATCAGCGTGACGGTCTTGCCCAGGCCCATGTCGTCGGCGAGGCAGGCACCGAGGCCGAGCGAGGTCATCAGGTCCAGCCACGCCAGGCCGCGGGCCTGGTAGTCGCGCAAGGTCGCCTTCAGCCCGGCGGGGGGCGGCAGGGGTACCGGCTCGCCGGTCAGCCGGTCGCGCAGTGCGGCCAGCGCCCCGACCGGAACCGCCTCCACCTGCTCTCCGCCGACCTCGGCCGTCCCGGTCAGTACGGTGGCCAGCGCGTCCACCGGGTCCAGCAGCCCCAACTGGCGTTTGCGGGCCTTGCGCACCAGCTCCGGGTCGACCCGCACCCACTGGTCGCGCAACCGCACCACCGGTCGGTGCGCCTGCGCCAGCGCGTCCATCTCCCCCGGGGTGAGCCGGTCACCGCCCAGCGCCAGCTCCCAGGAGAAGGTGAAGAGGTTCTGCGCGTCGAAGAAGGCGGTGCCCTCGGTCGCGGACCCGGGCGCCGCCGACCGTACGACGGCGGTCGCCGACAGCGTACGGGCCAGCTCGCGCGGCCAGTGGACCACGACCCCGGCCGCCGCCAGCCGGGTCGCGGCCACCCCCAGCAGGTCGTCCAGCTCCGGATCGGAGAGGGCCAGCACATCGGGGACCGGCTGGTCCAGCAGGCGCAGCAGCGGCGGCCACACCCGCGCGGCCCGGCGCAGCGCGAGGACGGCGTCGATGCGGGCGCGCGGCCCGAACCCGGCTGCGGCCGCGCCCGCCCAGAGCTGCGCCGCGTCCGCGACCAGCGTCGGATCGGCCAGGCTGTGCACCTGGACCACGGCGGCCCCGGCGCGGCGGGTGTCCTCGGGCTCGGCCTCGTCGAAGAGGCGGAAGGAGGAGAGGTCCAGCCGCAGGGAGATGCCCACCCCGGCGTCCGCCCCGGCCGCGACCTCGGCGGCCCAGTCCCCTATCCCCGGCACCCGCTGCGGCTCCCGCGCCGCGAAGGGCCGCCCGGCGGCCACCGGCGCGGCGGGGGTACGGGGCAGGCTGTCCGCGGCGGCGTCGAGGAAGGCCCGGACCAGGGCCTCCGGTTCGGGCAGCTGGAGCGGCCGGCGGCCGGTGAGCGGGGTGGCGTACCCCTCGGGGGGCAGCGCGGCGGCGATCGCGCGCAGGTGGGCCACGTCATCGGCGTCGAGCGGTCCGGCCCGCCAGGCGTCGATGCCGTCGGCGGTGAGGCCCGGGAGCAGCCGCCCGCGCGCGACCAGGGCGAGCGCCTGCGCGGCCGCGGTGCCCCAGGCCCGGGTGGCGGGGTGGGCGGCGCGGCTGCGGGCCGCCCCGAGCAGCAGCGGGAGCGCCGCGCTGACCGACAGGCTGACGGACGGGACGGTACGGGTACGGACCCCTTCACCGTGCGGCCGGACCACGGCGAGCGGGGCCGCCGTCCCGGCCTCGGGCAGCTGCTCCCCCTCCGGGCACCAGAAGGCCACCCGGCCCTGGCGCGGGACGGCCGCAGGAAGGAACACGGCGGCGTACCGCAGCAGTGCCTGCGGCGGTGCCGGTTCCCGGGTCCGCGCGTACGCCTGGGATGCCGGTGTCGCGGTGCCCACGGTGCTCCTCCCCTCCCGCCGGTCGGCTGGTTCTCCTCTGCCGCCGAGTCTAGGTGGGCCCACTGACAACCCCGCCGGCCTGCGTCTTCGCCGACCCGGCCGGCAGGCGGCAGCGCCTCGTCACGGCCGTGTCCCGGTTCCGTCCCGGTCCGCGCCCCGGCGCCCATGCCGGGGTAGGAACCCCCCGACCACCCACCGACCGGGAACGGGGACCAGCCGACCATGCTCCGACGCCTCACCACCGTCCTCGCGACCGCCGCCGCGGCCGCCGCCCTCCTGCTCTCCGGCCCGGGCACCGCCGTGGCCGCCACCGCGCCCGGGTTCCTTGACGGCGCCGACCTGCCCGCGCACCCCGCCTCGCCCTGGTACGCCGGGAAGGTGACCGACGGCCCGCCCGAGAACGCGCCGTTCTGCCTGGAGCGGGCGCTCCCGGCCACCGGCAGCATGCACCGCGTCTTCACCACCGACTACGACACCGGCGCCACGCAGCTCTCCGTCCGCACCGCCTCCGCCCCGGCGGCCGCGGCCCTCGCCGCGGCCCTGGAGCGCAAGGTCGCCGCCTGCGCCGCCGACTGGTTGCGTGCGACACCCGGTGGCACGGCCTCCTGGCAGGACTACGGCAAGCTCCCCGTCGAGGAGGGAGCCCACGTCTTCGGGGTCCACACCTCGGTGCCGGACTCCGAACCCGGTGTCCACCTGTTCGGCATCGGCCGGGACGGCGCGACCGTGACCGTCGTGACGTGGGGGCAGATGGGCACGCTCGCCGACGCGCCCGTGCCGGCCTTCAAGCGGACCACCACCACGGCCGTGCACAAGCTGAACCCGTGACCGCGCCCCCTGCCGGCGCGCCACCGGTGGGACCATGGAACCGAGGGCCACGGTGATCCGAGGCGAGGCGATGGTCATGCGTAGCGGGAACGAACCGGTGACCGCCCGCAGTCCGCTGCGGCTGCGGTTGTGGCTCAGCATGTGGGGCCTGCTGTGGGCCGCGGGCGGTGCGGCCCTCTTCGCGCTGGCCGGCCGCCCCGGGTGGGCGGCCGCCTGCGCGGTGGTCGCGGTGCTGGCGGCGGTGGACCTGGTCGTGGTCGTCCGCCACATCCGGCAGGGCCCGCACTACCAGCCCGGCCGCGACGTCCCGCCGTACGAGCCGCCGCGCTCCCGCTGAGCCCGGGGCCGACGCACCCGGGCCTACTCCTCGAAGCGCGCCGCGGCCAGGTACTCGGGCTGCGGGTCGAGCGCGGCGGCCAGCCGGAAGTGCTTGCGGGCCTGCGCGCGGCGCCCGGACCGCTCATGGGTCCGGGCGAGCGCGAAGTGCGCGTACGCGTTGTCCGGTTCGCGCTCCAGCACCAGCTCGAACTCCAGCGCCGCCGGGCGTAGTTGCGCGGCCGCGAAGAAGGCGCGGGCGCGCAGCAGCCGGGCCGCCGTGTTCTCGGGATGGGCGGCTATCACCGAGTCGAGCAGCCTGACGGCGCCCCGCGGGTCACGGGCGGCCAGCAGCTGCTCGGCGGCCCGGAAGTCGATGACGTGCGTCTCCGGACTGCCTGCGCCAGCCGGGCCGGGCGGGCCCGGCGAGCCGGAGGACCCGGAGGACGACGGCGGCTGCGGCGGAGGCGTGGTGTCGGACACGTTGTCTTTCCTTCCCTCTGCGGGCGCCTTCACGCCCCTTCCCGGCCCGGCCCGCTCCCGCCTCCCGCGGTGGCCGCCGCGGCCCGCTCGGTCAGCGTCTTCCACACTTCGCGGACCTGCGGCGCCAGTTCCTCCAGCGGACCGTCGTTGTCGATCACGAGCGTGGCCACCGCCAGCCGCTGCTCCCGCGTGGCCTGCGCCGCCATCCTGGCCCGCGCCTCTTCCCCGGCCATCCCGCGCAGCCCCGTCAGCCGGGCCAGCTGGGTCTCCGGCGCCGCGTCCACCACCACGACCAGGTCGTACAGCGGTGCCAGGCCGTTCTCGGCGAGCAGCGGTACGTCGTGCACCACGATCGCGTCGGCGCCCGCCGCGCCCTCCAGCTCGGCGGACCGGGCCCCGACCAGGGGGTGCACGATCGCGTTCAGCATCCGCAGTTTCTCCGGGTCGGAGAAGACGATCGCGCCCAGCTTGGGCCGGTCCAGCGCCCCAGCCTCCGTCAGTACGGACTCCCCGAACGCCGCCACGACGGCCGCGAGCCCGGGTGTCCCGGGCTCCACGACCTCCCGCGCGATGCGGTCGGCGTCCACGATGACCGCCCCGTACCCCGCCAGCAGCCGCGACACTTCGCTCTTGCCGGCTCCGATTCCGCCCGTCAGGCCCACTTTCAGCATGCCCGGCAGCCTAGACGCAGGCACCGGGCCCCGCCCCGACGGGATCAGCCCTCGCCCTCGCGCTCGGCCAGGAACCGCTCGAACTCGCGCCCCAGCTCCTCCGCCGAAGGGATCTCGGCGGGCTCCGCGATCATGTTGCCCCGGCTCTCGGCCCCGGCCGCCGCGTCGTACTGGTGCTCCAGCCCCTGGACCAGGGCGACCAGTTCCTCGTCGCCCTCCCGGATCTGCCGGTCGATCTCCGTCTGCGTGCGGTGGGCCTCGGTGCGCAGGGCGTGCGCCACGGCCGGCAGCACGAGCCCCGTCGCCGCGGTGATCGCCTCCAGGACCGTCAGTGCCGCGTCCGGGTACGGGGAGCGGGCCACGTAGTGCGGTACGTGGGCCGCGACGCCCAGCACGTCGTGCCCGGCCTGCCCCAGCCGGAACTCGACCAGCGATTCCGCGCTGCCCGGCACCTGCGCCTCGTCGAACGGGCTGCGGTGCCCGGGCATCAGGTCGGTGCGGTTGCCGTGCGGGGTGATGCCCACGGGCCGGGTGTGCGGGACGCCCATCGGGATGCCGTGGAAGTTGACCGAGAGCCGCACGCCCAGGCGCTCGACGATCTGCCGCACGGCGACCGCGAAGCGCTCCCACTCCACGTCCGGCTCGGGGCCGGACAGCAGCAGGAAGGGCGCGCCGGTGGCGTCCTGCACGAGGCGCACCTCCAGCTTGGGCTCCTCGAAGTCCGTCCAGTGGTCGCGCTGGAACGTCAGCAGCGGGCGCCGGGCCCGGTAGTCCACGAGCCGGTCGGCGTCGAAGCGGGCCACGACCTGGTGGGGCAGGGTGTCCAGGAGCCGCTCGACGATCTGCTCACCGGCCTCTCCCGCGTCGATGTACCCCTCCAGGTGGTAGAGCATGACCAGCCCGGCCGAGTCCTGGGCGAGCGCCAGATCGGCCACCGCCAGGCCCTTGGCGTCCCATTCGTACAAACCCTGTGGATCAAGCACCGCCACCACTCCTCCTCGCCGCGTTCTCTGCAAGAACGCCCAAGGCGGCGCCGCCATTCCCCAGTTGGCCGGTTTCACAGGAATCGGCCCCGCGTCCGGAAACGCGGTGAGGCCCGCCCCCCGAAGGGGACGGGCCTCAGCGTTCAGCTCAGCTCACTCACTCACGCGCCGGGGCGCGGAGCGGGCGTGCCGTGTCGCTGCGATCAGCTCTGGCCGCCGGCCAGCTTCTCGCGGAGCGCGGCGAGGGCCTCGTCCGACGCCAGGGCGCCGGAGGTCTCGTCCGAGCCCTCGGAGGAGTAGGAGCCACCCGAGATGTTGCCCGCACCGGCGTTGCCACCGGCGGCCGGGGCGGCAGCGCCCTCGGCAGCAGCGGCCTCGTCGGCCTCGCGGCTCTTGATGACCTGCGCCTGGTGCTGCTCGAAGCGGACCTGCGCCTCGGCGTACTGGCGCTCCCACGTCTCGCGCTGGGTCTCGTAGCCCTCGAGCCAGTCGTTGGTCTCGGGGTCGAAGCCCTCGGGGTAGATGTAGTTGCCCTGGTCGTCGTAGGACGCGGCCATGCCGTACAGGGTCGGGTCGAACTCGACCGACGCCGGGTCGGCACCGAAGGACTCGTTGGCCTGCTTGAGGGACAGCGAGATCCGGCGACGCTCCAGGTCGATGTCGATGACCTTGACGAAGATCTCGTCGTTGACCTGGACGACCTGCTCCGGGATCTCCACGTGGCGCTCGGCCAGCTCGGAGATGTGCACCAGACCCTCGATGCCCTCGTCCACGCGGACGAACGCACCGAACGGAACCAGCTTGGTGACCTTACCCGGGACGACCTGACCGATCTGGTGGGTCCGGGCGAACTGCTGCCACGGGTCCTCCTGCGTCGCCTTCAGCGACAGGGAGACGCGCTCGCGGTCCATGTCGACGTCGAGGACCTCGACGGTGACCTCCTGGCCGACCTCGACAACCTCGGAGGGGTGGTCGATGTGCTTCCAGGACAGCTCGGAGACGTGGACGAGACCGTCGACGCCACCCAGGTCCACGAAGGCACCGAAGTTGACGATCGAGGAGACGACGCCGGAGCGGACCTGACCCTTCTGCAGGGTGGTGAGGAACGTCTGGCGAACCTCGGACTGGGTCTGCTCGAGCCAGGCACGGCGGGACAGGACCACGTTGTTGCGGTTCTTGTCCAGCTCGATGATCTTCGCCTCGAGCTCCTTGCCCACGTAGGGCTGGAGGTCGCGGACGCGACGCATCTCGACGAGAGAGGCCGGCAGGAAGCCGCGGAGGCCGATGTCGAGGATGAGACCACCCTTGACAACCTCGATGACGGTACCGGTGACGATGCCGTCTTCTTCCTTGATCTTCTCGATCGTGCCCCAGGCACGCTCGTACTGAGCGCGCTTCTTGGACAGGATCAGACGGCCTTCCTTGTCCTCCTTCTGGAGAACCAGGGCCTCGATCTCGTCGCCGACCTTGACGACCTCGTTCGGGTCGACGTCGTGCTTGATCGAGAGCTCGCGGCTCGGGATCACGCCTTCGGTCTTGTAACCGATGTCGAGCAGGACCTCGTCCCGGTCGACCTTCACGATGACGCCGTCGACGATGTCGCCGTCGTTGAAGTACTTGATCGTCTCGTCGATCGCGGCCAGGAAGGCTTCCGCGTTACCGATGTCGTTGACCGCTACCTGCGGAGGGGTGGTGGCGGTGGTCTCGGTGCTGCTCGTCATGTGGGAAAGGGCTCCGGTTACGGACAGAAAGTCGTAGGTACTGCTACGCCGGGAGCCCTTATCGGCATCTGCCGAAGAAGCCGGACAGCCAAGGAAGCCCCAGATCCGCGAGAGCGGGGAGGGCCTCGAAAACCGAGGGGACATCAACAGATGCAAGCGCAGCCTGCTAGGTCTGAGGAGCACAGGCTCGCAGCGCAACTTGTAGCATACGGGGGCAGCCGGACAGGGTCAATGCGCGAAGGCGCACACCCCGGGCGGATCGCCGCATTACCGGCACAAATCGTGGGCGGGGAAGGCCTGCTGGCTCTCGCTCCCCACTTCTCGCAGACTACGACGACGGGCCCCATGAACAAAGAGGACTACCTCCCCGAAGACGCGTTCGAAATCGCCGCCGGCGACGGGGACGGTTCCGACGCCGAGGCCACCCGCCGCGCGGCCGGCGAAGCCGAGAGCAGCCGGGCGAGCCGGGGCTGGTGGGACCGCAACGCCGACGAGTACCAGAGCGAGCACGGCGCGTTCCTGGGCGACGACCGTTTCGTCTGGGGACCCGAGGGCCTGGACGAGGAGCAGGCGGCCCTCCTGGGACCGGCCTCCTCCCTCCGGGACAAGGACGTCCTGGAGATCGGCGCCGGCGCCGCCCAGTGCTCGCGCTGGCTGGCCGCCCAGGGCGCCCGCCCGGTGGCCCTCGACCTCTCCCACCGCCAGCTCCAGCACGCCCTGCGCATCGGCGATGACGTTCCGCTCGTGGAGGCCGACGCCGGCCGGCTGCCCTTCCGTGCCGCCTCCTTCGACCTGGCCTGCTCCGCCTACGGCGCCGTCCCCTTCGTCTCCGACCCGGTGAACGTCATGCGCGAGGTCCACCGCGTGCTGCGCCCCGGCGGCCGCTGGGTGTTCTCCGTCACCCACCCCGTCCGCTGGGCCTTCCCCGACGAGCCCGGCCCCGAGGGGCTGTCCGTCGCGGCCTCCTACTTCGACCGGACGCCGTACGTGGAGCAGGACGAACAGGGCCGCGCGGTGTACGTGGAGCACCACCGCACCCTCGGGGACCGGGTCCGGGACGTGGTCGCGGGCGGGTTCCGCCTGGTGGACCTGGTCGAACCCGAATGGCCCGCCTGGAACACCCAGGAGTGGGGCGGCTGGTCCCCGCTGCGCGGCAGCCTGATCCCCGGCACCGCGATCTTCGTCTGCGAGAGGGACTGAGCCCTTGATCCGCACCGCCGAGCTGGACGCCCTTCCCGTACGGGCGGCCGTGCCCGCCCTCGTCTCGGCACTGGACGCGCACGGCACGGCGGTGCTGTGCGCGCCGCCCGGGACCGGCAAGACCACGCTGGTGCCGCTGGTGCTGGCGGGGCTGGTGGGCGGCGGCGGGCGGCGCCGGGTCGTGGTGGCCGAGCCCCGGCGGATCGCCGCCCGGGCGGCGGCGCGGCGGATGGCGTGGCTGCTGGGCGAGGCCGTCGGCGGGTCGGTCGGCTTCACGGTGCGCGGGGAGCGGGTGGCCGGCCCGCGCACGGCGGTGGAAGTGGTGACCACCGGGGTGCTGCTCCAGCGGCTCCAGCGGGACCAGGAACTGGCCGGCGTGGACGTGGTGGTCCTGGACGAGTGCCACGAGCGGCACCTCGACGCGGACACGGCCGCCGCCTTCCTCCTGGACGTACGCGCGGCCCTGCGCCCGGAGCTGCGCCTGGTCGCGGCCTCCGCGACGACCGACGCGGCCGGCTGGGCCCGGCTGCTGGGGGACGCGCCGGTGGTGGCGGCCGAGGGGGTCTCGTACCCGGTGGAGGTGGTGTGGGCGCCGCCGGGCCGGCCGGTGCGGCCGCCGCAGGGGATGCGGGTGGATCCGGCGCAGCTCGCGCACGTGGCCTCGGTGGTGCGGCGGGCGCTGGCGGAACGTTCCGGCGACGTGCTGTGCTTCCTGCCCGGCGTCGGCGAGCTCGCCCGGGTCGCCGGGCAGCTGGACGGCGTGGCCGCGGAGGTGCTCCAGGTCCACGGCCGGGCCGCCGGCTCCGTGCAGGAGGCGGTGCTGACGCCGGCCGCGCACCGCCGGGTGATCCTGGCGACGGCGGTCGCGGAGTCGAGCCTGACCGTGCCGGGCGTACGGGTGGTGGTGGACTCGGGGCTGGCCCGCGAGCCGCGGGTGGACCACGCACGGGGGCTGGGCGCCCTGGCGACCGTACGGGCGTCCCGCGCGGCGGGCCGGCAGCGGGCCGGCCGGGCCGGGCGCGAGGCGCCGGGGACGGTGTACCGCTGCTGGTCCGAGGCGGAGGACGGGCGGCTGACCGCGTACCCGGCGCCGGAGATCCGGATGGCCGACCTGGCGGCGTTCGCGCTCCAGGCGGCCTGCTGGGGCGACCCCGACGCGTCGGGGCTGGCCCTGCTGGACGCCCCGCCCGCCGGGGCGATGGCCGCCGCGCGGGAGGTGCTGCGGGCGGTCGGCGCGGTGGACGGCGCCGGGCGGCCGACCCCGCGCGGGCTGCGGATGGCCCGGCTGGGGCTGCACCCGCGGCTGGCGCGGGCCCTGCTGGACGGCGCGGCGGCGCTGGGCGCGCGGCGGGCCGCGCAGCTGGTGGCGCTGCTGAGCGAGGAGCCGCCGCGGGAGTACGGGGACGACCTGGCGGCCGCCTGGCGCGCGGCCCGGCACGGCGGCGACGCCTACGCGGGGCGCTGGCGCGCGGAGACCCGCCGCCTGGAGCGGGCGGTCGGTGACCCTGCGGGACCCTCCTCCGAGGCGCGGAGCCCCGGCTCCCTCACCGACGACGCCGCCGCCGGGCTCGTCGCCGCGCTGGCGTTCCCCGAGCGGGTGGCGAAGGCCAAGGGCGGCGGCTCGTTCCTCATGGCCTCCGGGACGGCGGCCGAGCCCGGTGCCGGGTCGGGGCTGCGCAGCGCGCCCTGGCTGGCGGTGGCCGTCGCCGACCGGCCGGCGCACTCCGCGTCCGCCCGGGTCCGGACCGCGGCCGTCATCGACGAGGACACCGCCCGGGCCGCGGCCGGGCACCTGCTGGCTTCCGGTGAGGAGGTGCGCTGGGAGAACGGGGACGTGGTGGCCCGGGCGGTGGAGCGGCTCGGCGCGGTCGAGCTGGTCGCGCGGCCGCTGCGCGACCCCGACCCCGGGCTGGTCCGGGCCGCCCTCCTCGACGGGCTGCGCACCGAGGGGCTCGGCCTGCTGCGCTGGTCCCCGGACGCGCGGACGCTACGGGCCCGGCTGGGCTTCCTGCACCGCACGCTGGGCGGCGCGTGGCCCGACGTGACGGACGACCCGGCGCTGCTGGAGCGGGCCGACGACTGGCTGGAGCCGGAGCTGTCGCGGGCCCGGCGCCGCGCCGACCTCGCGCGGCTCGACGCCGGCCAGGCCCTGAACCGGCTGCTGCCCTGGGCCACCGGCGAGGCGGCCCGGCTCGACGAGCTGGCGCCGGAGCGCCTGGAAGTGCCCAGCGGATCGCGGATCCGCGTCGACTACGGCGCGGAGCACGGGCAGCCCGTACTCGCCGTGAAGCTCCAGGAGCTGTTCGGGATGGCCGAGACCCCTCGGGTGGCGGGGGTGCCCGTCCTCGTCCACCTGCTGTCGCCCGCCGGGCGGCCCGCCGCCGTCACGGCCGACCTCGCCTCCTTCTGGCAGGGCGGCTACCGCGCCGTGCGCGCCGAGCTGCGCGGCCGCTACCCCAAGCACCCCTGGCCGGAGGACCCCGCGACCGCCGAGCCGACCCGGCACACCAACGCCCGGCTCAGGGGGTGAGTTCCACGGCCCGGCGGCGGCTGCGGGCCTCCAGCCACAGCGAGAGCGCGAGGAGCACGAGCGCACCGGCCGTCAGGCCGAGGGGCGCGTACGTGTGCAGGGCGAGGACCTTCGTACGGTTCGACCGCACCAGGTCCACGGTGTACGCGGAGTAGTCCGGCCGGATCTTCACGTCACCGGCGAAGACGGTCAGACTGCCGTCGGGCGCGCCCGCCGCGATGCCGCCCCGCATCTCCTGCTGGATCTGCTGCTCGGCGTTGACGGGCGCGCCGGTCACCGGGTCGACCCAGAACATCGCCTTGACCGTGTACCAGAGGCTGGTTCCGGTGCTCTCCTCGAACGTCTTGGGGTCGATGCCCTCGATCGGCATCTTCTTGGGCAGGGGCACCTTGGTCCAGGGGACGGTCTGCTCGAAGTAGTAGACGTCCATGCCCTTGAACGTGCGGGGGCCGACGTAGTGGACGGGGGACGAACTGCGCGTCTGGGCGTCGAAGTAGAGGTAGTCGCGCGGCTCGGTGAAGAACGGCCACTTGAACTCGATGCCCTCGCGCTTGACCGGGTCCCCGTCGACCATCTCGCCGGTGGCGTGGACCGGCTCCTGGGTGTGGGCGTCGAAGACGTACCGCTCGGGGATCTGGGAGACCATCTTGCCGTCCGGGCCCATGATGTAGGACAGGGTGTCCCAGACGACGACGTCCTTTCCGGCGCTCGCCTCGATCTCCTTCGACGCTTCGACGTTGCCCTTGAGCGTCTGGACGATCGTGACCTTGTCGACCTTCTTCGGCTGCATGCCGGCGGTGTAGTCGAGGAGGGTGGCGTCCTTCGCCTCCAGGACCATCTCCTGGTACTGGTCCGGCGGGATCTTGGCGAGGCGGGGGTACGCGTACCAGCGCAGCAGCGGTGCGAGCGCTGCACAGAACACGGCTGCGGCAAGCAGGACGAGACTGGCTCTGCGTCGCACGGCCGGGCCCTCCTCTACTTTCCGGGCGCGGGGGGCGCGGTGGTGAGCAGGGGCTTGGGCGAGGTCGTGCCTTCGGGCACCCCGAGCGCCGTGACGGCGAAGACGAGGGCCAGCGCGGCGGTCAGCCCGACGGCGGCGGCGGCGAGTGCGCGCATGCGGGGCCTCCGGATCTGATGGGGTGTCAGGGAGGGGGCACCGTAGCAACGCGGGGCGGAGATGAGAACCGTTCGACTACGGGGTTTCGGAGCGGCTCGCGGTGGGGGTGGGGCTGGACTTCGGGGCGGGGGTGGCGGACGGCTTCGGGGTCGGGGTGGAGGTGGGGCTGGGGCTGGGCTTCGGCGTGGGCGTCGGGGTCGGCTTCGGAGTCGGCGTGGGGGACGGCTTCGGGGCGGGCGTGGGCGTGGGTTTCGGAGTCGGCGCGGGCGTGGGGGTCGGTGTCGACGTCGGAGTCGGCGTCGGCGTCGGCGTCGGCGTCGGAACGGGGGACGGCGTGGGCGTCGGCGTGGGGGTGGGCTTCGGCGCCGGTTCGGGACCCGGCTTCGCGGGGGTCGCGGTGCCCGTGCCGCCCTCGTCCGCGACTTCCTGCGCCCCGCCCAGGTAGTACGCGTACCAGGACCGCACGGTCCTCAGGTACTCCCCGGACCGGTTGTACGACAGCACGGCCCGGTCCAGGTCGGCGCCCGCCCGCAGGTCCCGGCCCCCCGCGCACAGGTAACGCCCGGCGGCCAGCGCCGCGTCGTACACGTTGTTCGGGTCCCGCCGGCCGTCGCCGTTGCCGTCCTGGCCCCAGAGCGCCCAGGTGGACGGGATGAACTGCATCGGCCCTACGGCCCGGTCGTAGCGGGCGTCGCCGTCGTACGCGCCCGCGTCGGTGTCCGCGATGTCCGCGAAGCCGTTGCCGTCGAGGACGGGCCCGAGGATCGGGCTCAAGGTGGTGCCCGCGGCGTCCACCCGGCCGCCCCGCGCCTGCCCCGACTCCACCTTGCCGATCGCCGCGAGCAGTTGCCAGGGCAGCCCGCATCCGGGGTCGGTGTCCGCGACCTTCCGCTCGGCGCTCCGGTACGCCGCGAGCACGCTCGCGGGTATCCCCCGCGCGCCCACCGCCCCGCCCTGGGCCACCGGCTCGGTGTGCGGCGCGGCTGCCTGCGTGGGCGCGGGCGATGCGGACCCCTCGGCCGGCGGGCCCTCGGGCGGCTGCGGCCCGGCGGGCGGCGGGAGTTCGGTGGAGTAGGCGGTGTCCCCGCCCTGCCCGGCGGCCGCGGCGGGGCCGTTCCCGGCGGCCACGGGCGGCCGGTCCTCGCTGCCCGAGGCGGGCCCCTGGGATGCGGTCACCGCGGCCACCACCAGCGCGGAGAGCAGGGCGGCGGCGCCGCTCCTGCGCAGCCACCCGAACCGGGCCGGTATTCGTCCCCGCATGAGCCGGACTCCTCCCCGTCGACGTCCGCGTGACCCTACGTCAACTGCCTGCACAAGGCACGTACAACAGCCGGGACTTCACCATTTCCGCACGTCCTGCGCGGGTCGCGCATACTGTCCGGACCGATCGGAGACCGGAAGGGGCCACCCGTGCCGTTCACTCTCAGCCATGCGGCGGCCGTACTGCCGGCCGTGCGGCGGACCGGGCGGGCCCGCGGGCCGCTGGTCGCCTCCGCGCTGGTCCTGGGCTCGTTCGCACCGGACACGTTCTACTTCCTGGACGCGGTCGTGGAAGGCGTGATGGGGTACGGCGACTTCACCCACTCCCTGCTCGGCGTGGTGACGGCCGACGCCGCGCTGACCGCCGCCCTGGCCGCCTGCTGGCTGCTCCTGCGCGAGCCCCTGGTCGCGCTGCTGCCGCGCGCCTGGCAGGGCAGGGTGCACGCCTTCGTGCGCGGCGAGGACTGGCGGGCCCGCCGCCGGCTGCCCGCGCTCGCGCTGTGGTTCTACTTCTCGGCGGTGCTCGGCTCCCTGACGCACGTGGTGTGGGACAGCTTCACCCATCTCGACCGGTGGGGGACCAACGCGCTGCCCGGGCTGGGACAGCCGCTCGCCTTCGGCCTGCCCCTCTACTCCTACCTGCAGTACGGCAGTTCGGCCCTGGCCGGCTGCGCCCTGCTGTGGTTCACGGTGACGGCCCTGCGCCGCCTGCCGGCCTCCCCCGTTCCGCCGTCCGTGCCGTCGCTGGGGCGGGCGGAGCTCTGCTGCGCGCTCGCGCTGCTGGTGGCGTGCGTGGGGGCGGGGGTGACGATGCGGGTGCTGCGCTTCTTCACGTTCTTCGACCGGATCCGTACGCCCCTGGACATCATCCCGACCGTCTGTTTCGGCGCGGGCGGCGGCCTGCTGGTGGCGCTGCTGCTGTACGGGGCCCTGGTGCGCCTGCGCCACCGCGGCGGCGACCGGCAGGACAGCGACGGAAAAAGGCGGACGCCCGTCCCCACCGCGTAGCGGGGACGGGCGCCGGGCCGGTGCCGGGCCGGGTCAGTGCGCGGCGGACTCCCAGTCCGGGCCGACGCCCACGGACACGTCCAGCGGGGCGCGCAGCTCGACGGCGGCCGCCATCTCGCGGCGCACCAGCTCCTCCACCTTCTTCCGCTCGCCGGGCGCGATCTCCAGCACGATTTCGTCGTGGACCTGGAGCAGCATGCGCGAGGTGAGCCCCGCCCCGGTGAGGGCCCGGTCGACGCGCAGCATCGCGACCTTGACGATGTCGGCGGCGGTGCCCTGGATGGGGGCGTTCAGCGCCATCCGCTCCGCGGCCTCACGGCGCAGCCGGTTGTCGCTGTTGAGGTCGGGCAGGTAGCGGCGGCGGCCCAGTACCGTCTCGGTGTACCCGGTGGCGCGGGCTTCCTCGACGACGCGCTGGAGGTAGTCGCGGACGCCGCCGAACCGCTCGAAGAACGTTTCCATCAGCCCGCGCGCCTCGGCGGGTTCGATGTTCAGCTGCTGCGAGAGACCGAAGGCGGACAGCCCGTAGGCGAGGCCGTACGACATGGCCTTGATCTTGCGGCGCATCTCGGCGTCGACCGCGGACCGCGCCACGCCGAACACCTGGGAGGCGACGGTGGTGTGCAGGTCCTCGCCCGACAGGAACGCCTCGATCAGGCCCGCGTCCTCGGAGAGGTGGGCCATGACGCGCAGCTCGATCTGGCTGTAGTCGGCGGTCATGAGGGACTCGTAGCCCTCGCCGACGACGAAGCCGCGGCGGATGGCGCGGCCCTCGTCGGTGCGCACCGGCACGTTCTGCAGGTTCGGGTCGGTGGAGGACAGGCGTCCGGTCGCGGCGACGGTCTGGCTGAAGCTGGTGTGCACACGGCCGTCGGCGGCGATCGACTTGACCAGGCCCTCGACGGTGACGCGCAGCTTGGCCTGCTCGCGGTGGCGCAGCATGATCACGGGCAGTTCGTGGTCGGTCTGCGTGGCCAGCCAGGCCAGCGCGTCCGCGTCCGTGGTGTAGCCGGTCTTGGTCTTCTTCGTCTTGGGCAGGTCCAGCTCGCCGAAGAACACTTCCTGGAGCTGCTTGGGCGAGCCCAGGTTGAACTCGTGGCCGACCGCCGCGTGCGCCTCCTTCACCGCCTGCTGCACGGCTCCCGCGAACTGCTGCTCCATGCCTTCGAGGTGGTCGCGGTCGGCGCCGATGCCGGCCCGCTCCATCCGGGCCAGCAGCTCGGAGGTGGGCAGTTCCATGTCGTGGAGCAGTTCGGCGGCGCCCACCTCGGCGAGCTTGCCGGTGAACGCCTCGCCCAGGTCCAGGACGGCGCGGGCCTGCGCCATCAGGGCCTCCGCCTCGGCGGTCTCGTCGGCGCCGAAGGCGAGCTGGCCGTCCGCGGCGGCCGGGGCGAGCTCCCGGTGCAGGTACTCGTTGGACAGCGCGTCCAGCGCGAAGGAGCGGCGGCCCGGCTTGACCAGGTACGCGGCGAGCGCGGTGTCCATGGTGACGCCCGCGAGGGTCCAGCCGTGCTCCGGGAAGACCCGCATCAAGCCCTTGGCGTTGTGCACCACCTTGGGCTTCGCCGGATCGGCCGCCCAGGCGGCGAAGGCCCGCTCGTCGGCCTCGTCCAGCTCGGCCGGCTCGAACCAGGCGGCGGGGCCGCCCGCCGACGCCAGCGCGATCTCGCTCACGTTGCCCTGGCCCAGGCCCCAGCTGTCGACGGTCGCGACACCGAGGGCCCCGCCCGCGTGGCTCTCCAGCCAGGGGGCGAGCTCGCCCGCGCCCAGCACGGACCCGTCCAGCTCCACCCCGGCCGCCGGGGCGGGGGCCGGCGCCTCGGCCGCGCCCGGGTCCATCGCCAGCAGCCGCTCGCGCAGCGAGGCGTTGCGGATCTCCAGCACGTCCAGCACGCCGGTGACGGCCTGCCGGTCGTAGGGCAGGCGGGCCAGGTCGGCGGGGACCTTGTCCAGCTCGACGTCCTTGACCATCTCCGTCAGGACGCGGTTGAGCTTCACCGACTCCAGGTGGTCGCGGAAGTTCTGCCCGGCCTTGCCCTTGACCTCCTCGGCGCGCTCCACCAGCTCCTGGAACGACCCGAACTGCGTGATCCACTTGGCCGCGGTCTTCTCGCCGACGCCCGGGATGCCCGGCAGGTTGTCGGACGGGTCACCGCGCAGCGCCGCGAAGTCCGGGTACTGCTGCGGGGTGAGGCCGTACTTCTCCACGACCTTCTCCGGCGTGAACCGGGTCAGCTCGGAGACGCCCTTCGTCGGGTAGAGCACGGTGGTGTGCTCGGAGACGAGCTGGAAGGAGTCCCGGTCGCCCGTGACGATCAGCACCTCGAAGCCCTCGGCCTCGGCCCGGGTGGCCAGCGTCGCGATGACGTCGTCCGCCTCGAAGCCGTCGATCGCGAACCGCGGCACCTTCATCGCGTCCAGGAGCTCGCCGATCAGCTCGACCTGCCCCTTGAACTCGTCGGGCGTCTTGGAGCGGTTCGCCTTGTACTCGGGGAACTCCGTCGCCCGCCACGTCTTGCGGGACACGTCGAACGCCACCGCGAAGTGCGTGGGCGCCTCGTCGCGCAGCGTGTTCGCCAGCATCGACGCGAAGCCGTAGATGGCGTTGGTCGGCTGGCCCGTAGCGGTCGTGAAGTTCTCCGCGGGCAGCGCGAAGAACGCCCGGTACGCCAGGGAGTGCCCGTCCATGAGCATCAGGCGGGGGCGGTCCGCTGCGGTCGGCTGGTCGGTCTTCTTCGATGCTGAATCTGCCACGCCTCCGATCCTAGGCGTCCGCTGTGACAATCCGGGACGGCCGCTCTCGGCGTCCGCGATGTCGGCGGGGCGTGACAGGATCGGCCCGATACGCCACCGCTCGGCCCGCCCGACGCGATGTCCGACTGCTCGAAGGGGAGCGACATGGCCACCAAGCCGCCCGCAGGTGATCCCGTACAGGACGCGCCGCAGGTCGCGCCCCCGCAGCACGCGGCGGCCGGCCTGCCCGCGATCGTGCACACCCTCAAGATCGCCGAGCGGCAGATGGGCCTGACCCGCACCGCCCGCACCCTCCTCAAGGTCAACCAGAAGGACGGCTTCGACTGCCCCGGCTGCGCCTGGCCCGAGGGCGACAAACGCCACACCGCCGAATTCTGCGAGAACGGCGCCAAGGCAGTCGCCGAAGAGGCGACGCTGCGCCGGGTGACCCCCGCGTTCTTCGCCGAGCACCCGGTGTCCGAGCTCGCCGCCCGCAGCGGCTACTGGCTCGGCCAGCAGGGCCGCATCACGCAGCCCGTGTACCTGGCGGACGGATCCGACCACTACGAGCCGGTGTCCTGGCAGCGGGCCTTCGAGATCATCGCGGAGGAGCTGCGCGCCCTCGGCTCCCCCGACGAGGCCCTCTTCTACACCTCGGGCCGCACCAGCAACGAGGCCGCCTTCCTCTTCCAGCTCTTCGCCCGCGAGTTCGGCACCAACAACCTCCCGGACTGCTCCAACATGTGCCACGAGTCCTCGGGCTCCGCACTGAACGAGACCATCGGCATCGGCAAGGGCAGCGTCTCCCTCGAAGACCTCCACCAGGCCGATCTGATCATCGTCGCGGGCCAGAACCCGGGTACCAACCACCCGCGCATGCTCTCCGCCCTGGAGCGGGCCAAGTCCGCCGGCGCGAAGATCATCTCGGTGAACCCGCTGCCCGAGGCCGGCACCGAGCGGTTCAAGAACCCGCAGAAACCGCTGGGCATGATCAAGGGAACGGCCCTGACCGATCTGTTCCTGCAGATCCGCATCGGTGGCGACCAGGCCCTCTTCCGCCTCCTCAACAGGCTCGTCATCGAATCCGACGCAGCCACCGACGAGGCGTTCATCCGCGAGCACACCCACGGCTACGAGGAGTTCGCGGCCACCGCGAAGAAGGCCGACTGGGACGAGACCCTCACCGCCACCGGCCTGACCCGCTCCGACATCGAACGCGCCCTGGCCATGATCCTGGCCTCCGAGCGCACCATCGTCTGCTGGGCCATGGGCCTCACCCAGCACAAGCACGCCGTCGCCACCATCCGCGAGGTCGTCAACCTGCTCCTGCTGCGCGGCAACATCGGCCGGCCCGGCGCCGGCGTCTGCCCCGTCCGCGGCCACTCCAACGTCCAGGGCGACCGCACCATGGGCATCTTCGAACGGCCCGCGCCCGCCTTCCTCGACGCCCTCGACCGGGAATTCGGCATCACCTCGCCCCGCCACCACGGCTACGACGTGGTCCGCTCCATCCAGGCCCTGCGCGACGGCCACGCCAAGGTGCTCTTCGCCATGGGCGGCAACTTCGTCGGCGCCACCCCCGACACCGAGGTCACCGAAGCCGCCATCCGCCGCGCCTCCCTCACCGTCCACGTCTCCACCAAACTGAACCGCTCCCACGCGGTCACCGGCAAGCGCGCCCTGATCCTGCCCACCCTCGGCCGCACCGACAAGGACGTGCAGGCCTCGGGCAAGCAGTTCGTCACCGTCGAGGACTCCATGGGCATGGTCCACGCCTCCCGCGGCAACCTGCCCCCCGCCTCCCCCCACCTGCTCTCCGAACCCGCCATCGTCGCCCGCCTCGCCCGCGCCGTGCTGGGCGACGCCTCGCGCACCCCGTGGGAGGAGTTCGAGAAGGACTACGCCGCCATCCGCGACCGGATCTCCCGCGTCGTCCCCGGCTTCGAGGACTTCAACGCCCGCGCCGCCCGCCCCGAGGGATTCCGCCTCCCCCACGCCCCGCGCGACGAACGCCGCTTCCCCACCAAGACCGGCAAGGCCAACTTCACCGCCGCGCCCGTCGAGTACCCGAAGCTCCCCGCGGGCCGGCTGCTGCTGCAGACCCTGCGCAGCCACGACCAGTACAACACCACCATCTACGGCCTCGACGACCGCTACCGCGGGATCACCGGCGGCCGCCGCGTCGTCATGGTCCACCCCGAGGACGCGGCCGAGCTCGGCCTCGCCGACGGCTCGTACACCGACCTCGTCGGCGAATGGTCGGACGGCGTGGAACGGCGCGCCCCCGGCTTCCGCGTCGTGCACTACCCGACGGCCCGCGGCTGCGCCGCCGCCTACTACCCCGAGACCAACGTGCTGGTCCCGCTGGACTCCACCGCCGACACCAGCAACACCCCCGCGAGCAAGTCCGTCGTCGTGCGCTTCGAACCGGCCTGATAGAACGACCCCAGGACAAGATGGTTAACGAACGTTGACACACGAACGGAGCCGGCCCATGGGCGAGCAGCACGCAGTGAAGTTCCCGCAGGAGGTCCTCGACGAGTACGCGGCCCTGGGCGTCGACCTGCCCGCCCTGTTCTCGGCGGGCGACCTCGGCGAGCGCATGGACATCCGCATCCTGGAGGCCTCGGCCGACCGCGTGGTGGGCACCATGCCCGTCAAGGGCAACACCCAGCCCTACGGACTCCTGCACGGCGGCGCCTCCGCCGTCCTCGCGGAGACCCTCGGCTCGGTCGGCGCGATGATGCACGGCGGCATCAACAAGATCGCCGTCGGCGTCGACCTGAACTGCACCCACCACCGCGGCATCCGCTCCGGCCTGGTCACCGGCGTCGCCACCCCCGTCCACAAGGGCCGCTCCACCACCACCTTCGAGATCGTCATCACCGACGACCAGGACAAGCGCGTCTGCACGGCCCGCCTCACCTGCCTCCTGCGCGACACGAACTCGTAACCCCCGTTCCGCCGACAGCAGTTGTGCTGCCACCGGCGCCGGTCTAGCGTTCCCGCCATGGGATCCGGACCGGCGCCGCGGCGCGCCACCGCCGCCTGCGCGGCGACCGCACTCCTGAGCACCGCACTCCTCGGCTGCGCCACCGCCACCCGCACGGGCCAGCCCTCCCCCAACGCCACCCCGCCCGCGCAACTGTGCGCCGCCCTCATCACCCGCTGGGCCGCGATCATCCTCGACGGCGGCGAAGGACGCGACCCCGTCAGCCTCGACTACCAGGCGATGGGCCTGTCCGGCGGGCAGAACGACATCCTGCGCGCCGTCGTCGAAGACGCCCGCGCCGAGCAACGCACCCACGGCCGGGAAGCCGCCCGGGAACTCACCGCCCGGGAGGCCGGGCGCCGTTGCGCCGAACGCTACCGCTCCGGCACTCCGACCGGCGGGCCCTGGCAGTGAGCGGCGGCATCGGCCCCGTCGAGCCCGGCGAGGGCACCTCGGGCGAGGAGCTCCCGCGTACGCGGCCCCGTGGACCGGCAGCTGCCCGGATCCACTCCCGTTACCGGGGCAGCCGCCGTACGGCCATCGCCCTCACGGCCCTGGCCTGCGCCGCCGCACTTGCGGTCGCGGGCGTCCACCAGTACGCCGGGCGCCCCCGGCCCGCGCCGCAGACACCGGCGGCGCCCTCCCAGAGCGTCTCCTTCAGCTACGGCGAACCCGTGGACACCCCCGCGCCGGACCTGGCGTTCACGTTCACTGTGCGTGTGCGCAGCGAGTCCGTCCGGCCCGTCTCGGTGGAACGGATCAGCCAGCCCTCGCAGGCACTGAGCGTAGTGATCCAGTCGGCGCTGCCCGTCGTCGTGGCCAGGGGGGAGCTCCGCGAGCTCGTGATCGGCATTCACGTCGAAGACTGCGTGCATGTGGCACGGAATTCGGGGCTACCTTTCCTCGACGTAACCCTCAGTAATGATTTCGGGAAAGAGGAGCACAGTTACATCCCGGGTGACCGTTATGCCAGGGATCTCTCCGCCGCTCTGACCAGGGCCTGTCCCGAAGATCGAGACAGCCGGACCCCCGCGCCGTCATGACCAAAACGCCCCAGAGGCCTGGAACGACAGGACTCAAACCGCCGGACAGTCCTGCACCATCTCACCATCCGGACGGCACGAACCGGCCGGAATTCCCCCCTTCCACCCTCAGGGGTCCGGTATGTATTACGCCGTGGCATAACAAGAGAGTCACATCATTGGCCTGAGCCCTCCATAACGTCCGAAGTCCCGCTTAGAGTCACCGCCAGTTACCGCGACCACCGGATTCCATTCAGTTCGGTTCCGCGCGTTCGACTCGACGCGTCCCAGGGGGGACGCGGCGCCAGGAAAGGACTGATCGTGCGTCATCGTCAGCTCATCGCCGTGACGGCCGCCCTCGCCGCAGGCGCTCTCACTCTCACCGCCTGTGGTTCGCGCAACGACAAGGCCGGCTCCACCGGTGACGGTGGCAACACCACGGTCGTCATAGGCGTCGACGCCCCGCTGACCGGCGACCTCTCCGCCCTCGGCCTCGGCATCAAGAACTCCGCCGACCTCGCCGCCAAGCAGGCCAACGAGAAGAAGTACGTCAAGGGCGTCACCTTCAAGATCCAGGCCCTCGACGACCAGGCCCAGGCCTCCTCCGGCCAGCAGAACGCCACCAAGCTCACCGCCGACAAGGACGTCCTCGGCGTCGTCGGCCCCCTGAACTCCTCGGTGTCCGAGTCGATGCAGAAGGTCTTCGACGACGCCAAACTGGCCCAGATCTCCCCGGCCAACACCAGCCCCTCCCTGACCCAGGGCCCCAAGTGGGCCGAAGGCCAGAAGGTCCGCACCTACAAGAGCTACTTCCGCACCGCGACCACGGACGCCATCCAGGGTCCGTTCGCCGCGCAGTACCTCTTCAACAAGGCGGGCAAGAAGAAGGTCTTCATCATCGATGACAAGAAGACCTACGGCGCCGGCCTCGCCGGAACCTTCAAGGGCGAGTTCACCAAGCTCGGCGGCCAGGTCGTCGGCGAAGGCCACATCGACCCGGACTCCAAGGACTTCTCCGCCATCGTGACCCAGGTCAAGAGCTCCGGCGCCGACGTCGTCTACTACGGCGGCGAGTACCCGGCGGCCGGCCCGCTCAGCAAGCAGATCAAGGCCTCCGGCACCAACATCCCGCTCGTCGGCGGCGACGGCATGAAGGACAAGAAGTACGTCGAACTCGCCGGAGCCGAAGCCCAGGGCGACCTGTGCACCTCCGTCGGCGCCCCCGTCGAGACGCTGCCCTCCGCCAAGGACTTCATCGACAACTACAAGAAGGCCGGCTACAAGGACGACTACTCCGCCTACGGCGGCTACTCGTACGACTCCGCCTGGGCCGTCATCGAAGCCGTCAAGAAGGTCGTCGACGACAACAACGGCAAGCTCCCCTCGGACGCCCGCGCCAAGGTCCTCGCAGCCGTCCAGGGCGTCAACTTCGACGGCGTGACCGGCAAGGTCTCCTTCGACGAATTCGGCGACGCCACCAACAAGCAGCTGACCGTCTACAAGGTCGACGGCGACGACTTCAAGACCGTCGAGTCCGGCACCCTCGGCAGCTGACCTCCCTCCGCTAGCTCGCTAGCAGCTCACCCCCTCACCAGCCGCGCGGGGCGCGCACACAGCGCCCCGCGCGGTGTCACATCCGTCGAAAGACTCGGAGGACCTGCGGTGCACGAACTGCCGCAACAGCTGGTCAACGGCCTGCTACTGGGATCCATGTACGGGCTCGTCGCCATCGGCTACACGATGGTCTATGGCATCGTCCAGCTCATCAACTTCGCGCATGGCGAGATCTTCATGACCGGAGGCTTCGGAGCCCTCACGGTCTGGCTGATGCTCCCCACCGGCACCACCATGTGGATCGCGCTGCCGCTCATGCTCATAGGCGCGGTCATCGTCGCCACCACCATCGCCGTCGGAGCCGAACGCTTCGCCTACCGGCCCCTGCGCAACGCGCCCCGGCTCGCCCCGCTCATCACCGCCATCGGCCTCTCCATCGTCCTCCAGCAGGCGGTATGGGCCTGGTACCCCGACGCGAAGTCCTCCGTAGTCTTCCCCCAGATCCCCGGCGGCGCCTTCCACCTCGGCAGCATCACCATCCAGACCGGTGACGTCTTCCTCCTCATCGCCGCCCCCATCTCCATGGCCTTCCTCGGGTTCTTCGTCAAGAAGACCCGCACCGGCCGCGGCATGCAGGCAACCGCCCAGGACCCCGACACCGCCAAGCTCATGGGCATCAACACCGACCGCATCATCACGGTCGCGTTCGCCCTCGGCGCCGCCTTCGCCGCCGTCGGCGCAGTCGCCTACGGCCTCAAGTACGGCGAAGTCAACTACCGCATGGGCTTCATCCTCGGCCTCAAGGCCTTCACCGCCGCCGTCCTCGGCGGCATCGGGAACATCTACGGCGCCATGATCGGCGGCCTGGTCCTCGGCCTCGCCGAGACCCTCACCACCGCCTACATCGCCGACGTCCCCGGCATGAGCCAGCTCGGCGGCCAGTCCTGGGGCAACACCTGGGCGTTCGTACTCCTCATCCTCGTGCTCCTCCTGCGGCCCCAGGGCCTGCTGGGCGAGCGCGTGGCGGACAGGGCGTGAGAACCATGACGACCATCACCGCGGACACCGCGAAGACCACCGCAGCCCACACCGGCTTCATCGCGATCCCCGAGAAGACGGCCCGCCTCCTCGCCACCGCCGGCGGCGTCCTCACCATCCTCTCCTGCTTCATGTCCTGGACCTGGACCGCAGCCTTCCCCGGAGACCTCACCGTCTACGGCTACCCCGGCGGCCTCCAGTGGCTCGTCCTCATCGGCGGCGCCCTCACCACCCTCTTCGGCCTCGCCTCCTACGGAGTCAAAGGCCTCGGCTGGCTCGCCCCCGCAGGCGCCGACGCGGCCCTCAAACTCGCCGCACTCGCCGCCTTCGCCACCGCCTGGTACACGGTCATCACCATCACCGTCACCCTCGGCGGCGTCGTCAACCTCGAACCCGGCGGCTACATCGTGGCCGTGGTCACCCTCCTCGCCCTGACCGGCGCACTCGCACTCCCCTTCGAGCGCCCCGTCCTGGACGCACCGGACCCCGACGACACCCCCTGGGAACAGCGCAAGCACCACCTCGGCAACACCTGGACGACCGTCAAGGCCGCCCTCGCCAACCACACCCCGCGCCCCGCGCGCGCCCTCCCGGCCTGGGCCGAGATCCTGCTGATCGCGGCCGTCCTCGCCATCACCCTCGGAGTCTTCACCTACGGCATCACCACGCCGTACCAGGAACTCTTCCTCGGCTTCCTCATCACCGCAGGCTTCGGCTTCGCCGCCCTCAACAAGGCCGGCCTCCTCGCCCGCTTCACCGCCCTCACCACCAAGCACCGCAACGTCGCCCTCGTCGGCGCCTTCGCCGCGGCCGCCGCCTTCCCCCTCACCCAGACCGACGACCAGTACGCGACCCTCGGCGTCAACATCCTCATCTTCGCCACCGTCGCCCTCGGCCTGAACATCGTCGTCGGCCTCACCGGCCTCCTCGACCTCGGCTACGTCGCCTTCCTCGGCGTCGGCGCCTACACCGCGGCCCTGGTCTCCGGCTCCCCCAACTCCCCCTTCGGAGTACACCTCCCCTTCTGGGCCGCCATCCTCCTCGGCGCCGCCGCCTCCATGGTCTTCGGCGTCCTCATCGGCGCCCCGACCCTGCGCCTGCGCGGCGACTACCTCGCCATCGTCACCCTGGGCTTCGGAGAGATCTTCCGGATCTCCATGAACAACCTCGACGGCGTCTCCGGCCCCGACCTCACCAACGGGCCCAACGGCATCGCCGGCGTACCCAACGTCGACCTCTTCGGCTTCGACTTCGGCGCCAACCACACCATCGCCGGATTCACCGTCGGCCGCTTCGCCAACTACTTCCTGCTGATGCTCCTGGTCACCCTCATCGTGATCATGGTCTTCCGGCGCAGCGCCGAATCCCGCATCGGCCGCGCCTGGGTCGCCATCCGCGAAGACGAAACCGCCGCCGAAGCCATGGGCATCAACGGCTTCCGCGTAAAGCTCGTCGCCTTCGCCCTCGGCGCCACCCTCGCCGGCCTCGCCGGAGCCGTACAGGCCCACGTGAACTACACCGTCACCCCGGACCAGTACGTCTTCGCCAACGCCGTCCCCCCGAACTCGGCATTCCTCCTCGCCGCGGTCGTCCTGGGCGGCATGGGCACCATCTCCGGCCCCCTCGTCGGCGGCGCCCTCCTCTTCATGATCCCCAACAAGCTCCAGTTCCTGGGCGAATACCAGCTCCTCGTCTTCGGCATCGCGCTCGTCATCCTCATGCGCCTGCGCCCCGAAGGCCTCATCCCCAACCGGCGCAACCAGCTCGAACTCCACGCGGACCTCGAAGCGCCCACAGTCCTCGGCAAGACAGGGGTCTGACCCATGACGACGACCACCACGGCAACCGCCGAGACCGTCCTCGACGCCCGCGGCGTCACCATGCGATTCGGCGGCCTCACCGCCGTCAAGAACGTCGACCTCACCGTCCGCAGCGGCGAGATCGTCGGCCTCATCGGCCCCAACGGCGCCGGCAAGACCACCTTCTTCAACTGCCTCACCGGCCTCTACATCCCCACCGAGGGCGAAGTCCGGTACAAGGGCACGGTCCTGCCCCCCAAGTCGTACAAGGTCACCGCCGCCGGCATCGCCCGCACCTTCCAGAACATCCGTCTCTTCAACAACATGACGGTCCTGGAAAACGTGCTCGTCGGCCGGCACACCCGCACCAAGGAAGGCCTCTGGGCGGCCCTCCTGCGCCTGCCCAGTTTCGGCCGCGCCGAAGAAGCCAGCCGCGAGAAGGCCATGGAACTCCTGGAGTTCATCGGCCTGGCCCACAAGGCCGAACACCTCGCCCGCAACCTCCCGTACGGCGAGCAGCGCAAGCTGGAGATCGCCCGCGCCCTCGCCAGCGACCCCGGCCTCATCCTCCTGGACGAGCCCACCGCCGGCATGAACCCGCAGGAGACCCGGACCACCGAAGAACTCATCTTCGCCATCCGGGACAAGGGCATCGCCGTTCTCGTCATCGAGCACGACATGCGCTTCATCTTCAACCTCTGCGACCGCGTCGCCTGCCTCGTCCAGGGCGAAAAGCTCATCGAAGGCACCGCTACCGAGGTCCAGAGCGACGAACGCGTCGTCGCCGCCTACCTCGGCGAACCCTTCGAAGGCGCCCCCGGCGCCGAGGAGCTCGCGGAGGTCGAAGCCGCCGAGGCCACCGAGGCTCCGGAAGCACCCGAGGCCACGGAGGCCACGGAAACTCCCGAGACCACGGAGGCTCCCGAGGCGGAGGCCGCCCAGGACGCCGAAGCCACGGAGGCGCACAGCACCACCAGCACGGACGGAGAAGCCAAGTGACCGCACTCCTCGAGGTCGAGGACCTCCGCGTCGCCTACGGCAAGATCGAAGCCGTCAAAGGCATCTCCTTCAGCGTCGACGAAGGCGAGATCGTCACCCTCATCGGCACCAACGGCGCCGGCAAGACCACGACCCTCCGCACCCTCTCCGGCCTGATCAAACCGCGCGGCGGCCAGATCAAGTTCCAGGGCAAGTCGCTCAAGAAGGTCGCCGCGCACGACATCGTCGCGCTCGGCCTCGCCCACTCCCCCGAGGGGCGGCACATCTTCCCGCGCATGACGATCGAGGACAACCTCCTCCTCGGCGCCTTCCTGCGCAGCGACAAAGACGGCATCCAGAAGGACGTCCAGCGCGCCTACGACCTCTTCCCCATCCTGGGAGAGCGCCGCAAGCAGGCCGCCGGCACCCTCTCGGGCGGCGAACAGCAGATGCTCGCCATGGGCCGCGCGCTCATGTCCCGGCCGAAGCTGCTCATGCTGGACGAGCCGTCGATGGGCCTCTCGCCGCTCATGATGCAGAAGATCATGGCGACGATCGCCGAACTCAAGTCCCAGGGCACGACCATCCTGCTGGTCGAGCAGAACGCCCAGGCGGCGCTCTCGCTCGCCGACCAGGGCCACGTCATGGAGATCGGCAAGGTCGTCCTGTCCGGCCCCGGCCGCGAACTCCTCGTCAACGAGGACGTCCGCAAGGCCTACCTCGGCGAGGACTGACCCGCCCGCTGTACACGCGTGAGGCCCGCCACCGGATTCCGGTGGCGGGCCTCACGCATGCTCCGCGCCCTACTTGGCGGCGTTCTTCTTCTCCTCGGCGTCCTCGATGACCGCCTCGGCGACCTGCTGCATGGACATGCGGCGGTCCATGGAGGTCTTCTGGATCCACCGGAACGCGGCCGGCTCGGTCAGCCCGTACTGGGTCTGCAGGATGCTCTTCGCCCGGTCCACCAGCTTGCGGGTCTCCAGCCGCAGCGAGAGGTCCGCGACCTCCTTCTCCAGCGCCCGCAACTCCGCGAAACGCGACACGGCCATCTCGATGGCCGGGACGACGTCGCTCTTGCTGAACGGCTTCACCAGGTACGCCATGGCCCCGGCGTCACGGGCCCGCTCCACGAGGTCGCGCTGCGAGAACGCGGTCAGCATCAGGACCGGGGCGATGGACTCCTCCGCGATCTTCTCGGCGGCGGAGATCCCGTCGAGGACCGGCATCTTCACGTCGAGGATCACCAGGTCGGGCCGGTGCTCGCGGGCCAGCTCGACGGCCGTCTGCCCGTCCCCGGCCTCGCCGACGACGGCGTAGCCCTCCTCTTCGAGCATCTCTTTGAGGTCGAGACGGATGAGCGCCTCGTCCTCGGCGATGACGACGCGGGTCGTCAGCGGCGGAACGTGCGACTGGTCGGCGTCGGGCGTGGGCGTCGACTCGTGCTCGGCGGTCACGGGGTGCTCCTCGTTGCGGGGCGATTCAGCTCCCATGAGCCTACCTAGCTCCTGTATGTTTGTGACACGGAGGGTCTTCGGTATCCTTCGTTTCGAAGGAGCCCCGGTAGCCCAGCGGTAGAGGCGATGGATTCAAAACCCATTCAGCGTCGGTTCGAATCCGACCCGGGGTACTTCTCCTTTAATTTGAAGGTCACCATCCCATTTGGGGATCTTCACTCGTCACGGTGAACGCGTCTTCGAATAGCGGGCCGCCGGACGAATAGCGACGAAGCTCCCGCGAGTGGAGCACAATCCTTCGATTCGCGAACAAGCGGTCCCACCTACTCCGCCGGGGCGAGACAAACCGGGCGGTGGCCGAACATTTCGGAATACCCCGCGGCACCATTGGCTGGTGGCGATACGAGGACCGGAGACGCCGGGGCGAGACCTACACCCAGCCGACCGACTGTCCCAAGTGCGCGGGCCGCCAAGTCGATCAGCGCGCGTACGCCTACCTCTTGGGCCTGTACCTCGGCGACGGCCACATCATCTCGAAGTACAAGCAGCACCACCTGTCCGTCTTCTGCGACGCCTCATGGACCGGGCTCATCGACGCAGCCGGGGAAGCCATGCACCTGGTCATGGCCATGCCCCGCACGAGCCGCCGCCACAAGAAGGGGTGCGTGGAGGTCAAGTCCTACACGCGCCACTGGCTGTGCCTGTTCCCGCAGCACGGCCCCGGCAAGAAGCACGACCGGCGGATCGTGCTCGAAGACTGGCAGCAGGAGATCGTCGACGCCCACCCCTGGGAGTTCCTGCGGGGGCTGATCCACTCCGACGGGTGCCGGGTCACCAACTGGACCGTTCGGAACGGGAAGCGGTACGAGTATCCGCGGTACTTCTTCACCAACAAGTCGGACGACATCCGCGGGCTCTGTACGGACACCCTGGCCAAGGTCGGGGTCCAGTGGACGGTCCTCGCGCGCGGCAGTGACCCCTTCAACGTCTCCATCGCCCGCAAGGCGTCGGTGGCCCTGATGGACGCGCACATCGGGCCCAAGCACTAGGACAGGTGGACCGCCACGCCGCAGAGGCCCAGGCCGGTTTCGGCGGCTGTGCGCCAGACGCGGAGGGGACCCTCGAGGACGGTCTCCTCGTCGTTCGCGTAGTCCAGCCAGTCCCGGCCCTCGGGCGGGGTGAAGGTCAGGGCCCGCTCCACCTGGGGGAGGTGTTGGCGGACCTGGGCGGAGGTGAGGAGGAAGTTGCCGCACCAGCCCGGGAGGAGGCTCGCCCGGGCCGGTCCGATGGTGTGGAAGAGGGATGCCACCGCGTACTGCTTGGAGTGGACGGAGATGAAGATGCCGTCCCGGTCCTGGCCTGCCCAGACGTCGTCGACGACGTAGAAGGCCGGGTCCGCGGTGCCGTCGCAGACGGCGTCGACGTGCTGGCCCGGGGCGGTGAGGTCGTGGACGGAGTCGGTCGCGGCGTTGTCCGCCTCGGACCAGGTTCGTTGCCATTGGCGCCAGCGGCGTCGGGCTTCGGGGTGGCTGCTGTCGGCGTGCATGGCGGGCAGCAGGCGGGGGGTGAGTGCGGCTATGGCGTCGTCGGTGTGGCTGCTGATGGCCCAAGCGCTGGTGAAGCCCATGGGTGGACGGTAGCGGCGGGGTCTGACAGCAGGAGGGTCAGGGGAGGTCGGCGTTGCCGCCGAGGTTGGCGACCATGCGGCGGAGGGTGTCGATGGTGGCGGCGTAGGTGGGGGTGTCGATGCCCTGGCGGATGCGGGTGTGGACGGCCGCGTTGCGGTCGTGGGCGCGCAGGCGGCCGGCTTCGCCTTCGACGGTGAGGGCGAGTGCGCCGTTGGCGGTGGTGAGCCAGCCTCGGGTGGTGAGGTCGTCGTAGACGGCTTCGAAGTCGGTGTTCTGGTCGTCGAAGCGGGTGAGTTTTCCGGTGAGGGCGGTTCTGGTCCAGGCGCCGGGGGCGCCGGCCACGTGGTTGAGGATCCACCAGTGGGGTTGGGTGAGGTCCTCTTCGGCGAGGGCGGTGCGCAGGCCGGAGATGACGAGGTTGGCGGTTTCGCGGCTCCAGTAGCCGATGGCTTGGGCGGCGAGTTGTTCTTGGGGGTAGGGCTTGAAGTCCATGCGGAGAAGGTAGGACCTCAAGTTAGCTTGAGGTCAAGTCTCCTGGCGTTCTCCGGGGGGCGGGGAGAATCGGTGCGGCCCGGCGAAGCGAGGGAGTGGGCAGTGCAGTTGCGGGACGTGGAACTCGGCGATGTCGGTGCTTACGTGAGGATGCGGTGCGATCCCGCGATGATGGCGGATCTGGGTGGGCCCTTGCCTCGTGCGGGCATGGAGGAGAAGGTCGAGCGGGATGTCCGTAGGGCGGCGGCGGATCTCGACTGGATCAAGATGATCGTTCCGGATCCGGCCGTGCCGGCGGTGGTGGCGGGCTCGGTGACCTTGTGGTCCCACGACTCGGAGGACGGTCCGGTGTCGGAGATCGGCTGGATGGTCCTGCCGGAGTTCCAGGGGCGGGGGCTGGGCAAGCGGGCCGTTCGCAGCGTGTTGGAGCGGGCGCGGGAGGAGGATCGCTGGGGGTTGGTGCACGCGTTTCCGGCGGTGGGCAACGGTGCTTCGAACGGTATCTGCCGGTCTCTTGGTTTCCGGCTCCTCGCCGCGCGTGAGGTGGTGTTCGCGGGGCGGGTGCTGGCGGCCAACCATTGGGCCGTCGATCCGCCTACCGATCTGGTGTGACGGTGTCCCGCCGGGAGCGGGTGCTCCCGGCGGGACGGCGTGCGCGGGCGGCCCCGGTCTCGTCAGCTGACGGCGTCGCCGATGTGGTGGACGCGGACCAGGTTGGTGGAGCCGGTGACGCCGGGGGGTGAGCCGGCGGTGATGACGACGATGTCGCCGGGTACGCAGCGGCCGATCCGCAGGAGTTCTTCTTCGACTTGGTCGACCATGGCGTCGGTGGAGTCGACGTGGGGGCCGAGGAAGGTTTCCACGCCCCAGGTGAGGTTGAGCTGGGAGCGGGTGGCGGGGTCGGGGGTGAAGGCGAGGAGGGGGATGGGTGAGCGGTAGCGGGAGAGCCGGCGGACGGTGTCTCCGCTCTGGGTGAAGGCGACGAGGAATTTGGCGCCGAGGAAGTCGCCCATTTCGGCTGCGGCGCGGGCGACGGCGCCGCCTTGGGTGCGGGGCTTGCTGTGTTCGGTGAGGGGCGGCAGGCCTTTGGCGAGGATGTCTTCTTCGGCGGCTTCGACGATGCGGGCCATGGTGCGTACGGTTTCGACGGGGTATTTGCCGACGCTGGTTTCGCCGGAGAGCATGACGGCGTCGGTTCCGTCGATGACGGCGTTGGCGACGTCGGAGGCTTCGGCGCGGGTGGGCCGGGAGTTCTCGATCATCGAGTCGAGCATTTGGGTGGCGACGATGACGGGTTTGGCGTTGCGCTTGGCGAGTTTGATGGCGCGCTTTTGCACGATGGGGACTTGTTCGAGGGGCATTTCGACGCCGAGGTCGCCGCGGGCGACCATGATGCCGTCGAAGGCGGCGACGATGTCGTCGATGCTGTCGACCGCCTGCGGCTTTTCGATCTTGGCGATGACGGGGAGGCGGCGGCCTTCTTCGTCCATGACGCGGTGGACGTCTTCGATGTCGCGGCCGCTGCGGACGAAGGAGAGGGCGATGATGTCGGCGCCAGCGCGCAGGGCCCAGCGGAGGTCGTCGATGTCTTTTTCGGAGAGGGCGGGTACGGAGACGGCGACGCCGGGGAGGTTGAGTCCCTTGTGGTCGGAGACCATGCCGCCTTCGATGACGAGGGTCTGGACGCGGGGGCCGTCGATGCCGGTGACCTGGAGGGTGACGCGGCCGTCGTCGACGAGGATGCGTTCGCCGGTGGCGACGTCTGCGGCGAGGCCTTTGTAGGTGGTGCCGCAGGTGTGGCGGTCGCCTTCGTGGTCTTCGACGGTGATGGTGAATTCGTCACCGCGTTCAAGGAGTACGGGTCCTTCGCGGAAGCGGCCGAGTCGGATCTTCGGGCCTTGAAGGTCGGCGAGGATGCCGACGCTGCGGCCGGTCTCGTCGGAGGCCTTGCGTACGCGCTGGTAGCGCTCCTCGTGTTCGGCGTAGGTGCCGTGGCTGAGGTTGAGGCGGGCGATGTCCATTCCGGCTTCGACCAGGGCTTTGATCTGGTCGTACGAGTCGGTGGCGGGTCCCAGGGTACAAACGATTTTCGCTCGGCGCATGGAGCGAGCGTATGCCCCTACCAGGGAGTAGGAAATTGGTTCCGGGTGTCCACTCAACAACCTTTGGGCAAAAGGTTGTTGACATTTGTTGAATGTGCGTGGGGGTGCTCCGATGAGCACCCCCGGGCGGCGTGCGGAGGGGCTTTTCAGAGCTGCGGCGGGGTCATGGTGAAGCGGGCGTTGACCTGGGCGTAGACGGTCTGGCGCTGGGGTTCGAGGTCGAGGGGCGGGGCGCCGGCGTCTTCGGCGGGGGCGCCGTAGGCCATGGTGCGCATGCCGGAGCCGGGGGCGGCGGGGAAGGGGGTGGCGTTCTCGGCGCCGAGGTCGGCGAGTTCGACGAGGGCGGCGAGGCGGGCACCGAGGGCTTCGGCGTATTCGCGGGCGCGCTGGACGGCTTCGAGTACGGCTTGGCGGCGGGCCTGGCCGTGGGCGGGTGAGGTGGGGCGCAGGGCCCACCAGGGGCCGTCGACGCGGGTGAGTTCGAGGTCGGCGAGGCGGGTGGTGAGTTCGCCGAGGGTGGTGAAGTCGTTGAGTTCGGCGGTGATGTGGACGCGGCCGTGGTAGGCGCGGACGCGTTCGGCGCGGCCGTGGCGGGTGAGTTCGGGGGTGATGGAGAAGGCGCCGGTTTCGAGTTTTTCGACGGGGTCGCCGTAGCTCTTGATGAGGTCGAGTACGGCGTTGTTGCGGCGGGTGAGGTCTTCGAGGGCGGTGCGCCGGTCGGTGCCGCGGGCGTTGACGGTGATTCCGATGCGGGCGATCTCGGGGTCGACTTCGATACGGGCTTCGCCACGGACGGCGACGCGCGGGACTTCGGGGGTTCCGTAGGGCTGGTGCGTGGGGTCCTGGGTCATGGCTTCACTCTCGCACTGCTGCTCGTACGAGTGTGGTCATCGGATCGAAACCTGTTGGGGGTGTTGTGCCTTGTTACCTGTGGGTCAGAATCTACGCGCGTTGCCTGTACTTCTGAACAGCGCCTCAAAAGGGGAGATGGCATGGCGTTCGACCGCAGGACATTTCTGGGTACTTCGGCTGCGACGGGTGCGGCCGTGGCGTTGGCGGGGGCCACGAGCACCCCGGCCGCGGCCGCGGTGAGCGGGCGGCCGGAGCAGGGGCCGGCGCCGCGGACGTACTCGTTCACGGTGATGGGGACGACCGACCTGCACGGGAACGTCTTCAACTGGGACTACTTCACGGACAAGGAGTTCGACGACAAGGCACACAACGACGTCGGTCTGGCGAAGATCTCCACGCTGGTGGAGCAGGTGCGGGCGGCGAAGGGGCGGTGCAACACGCTGCTGATCGATGCCGGTGACACGATCCAGGGCACGCAGCTGGCGTACTACTACGCGAAGGTGGATCCGATCACGGCGCGGCGCGGGCCGGTGCATCCGATGGCGCAGGCGATGAACGCGATCGGGTACGACGCGGCGGCGCTGGGCAACCACGAGTTCAACTACGGCATTCCGGTGCTGCGCAAGTTCCAGGAGCAGTGCCGTTTCCCGCTGCTGGGGGCGAACGCGCTGGACGCGAAGACGTTGCAGCCGGCGTTCCCGCCGTACAGCATCCACCGGCTGCGGACTCCACACGGGCGGGATGTGAAGGTGGCGGTGCTGGGGCTGACGAACCCGGGGATCGCGATCTGGGACAAGGCGAACGTGCAGGGGAAGATGACGTTCCCGGGGCTGGAGGAGCAGGCGGCGAAGTACGTGCCGCGGCTGCGTTCGATGGGTGCCGATGTGGTGATCGTGTCGGCGCATTCGGGGTCGAGCGGTACGTCGAGCTACGGGGACCAGCTGCCGTACGTGGAGAACGCGGCCGGGCTGGTGGCGGAGCAGGTGGCGGGGATCGACGCGGTCCTGGTGGGTCACGCGCACACGGAGATCCCCGAGTACCGGGTGCGGAACAAGGCGACGGGCAAGGACGTGGTGCTGTCGGAGCCGTTGAAGTGGGGGCAGCGGCTGACGCTGTTCGACTTCGAGCTGGTGTGGGAGCGGGGCCGGTGGTCGGTGGCGAAGGTCGCGGCGCAGGTGCTGAACTCGAACACGGCGGTGGAGGATCCGAAGATCACGCGGTTGTTGTCGGACGAGCACCGCAAGGTCGTCGCGTACGTCAACCAGGTGATCGGCACGTCGGTGCGGGCGATGGATTCGGCGGACGGGCCGGTGAAGGACGTCCCGATCATCGACTTGATCAACCATGTGCAGGCGGAGACGGTGAAGGCGGCGCTGGCGGGCACGCAGTGGGCGGCGCTGCCGGTGTTGTCCCAGGCTTCGTGTTTCTCGCGGACGGCGTCGATTCCGGCGGGCCAGGTGACGATCAAGGACGCGGCGGGGCTGTACCCGTTCGAGAACACCCTTGAGGCGCGGCTGCTGACCGGCGCGCAGTTGAAGGACTACCTGGAGTACTCGGCGAGGTACTACGTGCGTACCGCTCCGGGTGATGTGGTGGATCCGGCGAAGCTGACGAACTCCGAGGGTGTCCCGGACTACAACTACGACGCGGTGTACGGGCTGGCGTACGACATCGACATCGCGCAACCGGTGGGGTCCCGGATCACGGGGTTGTCCTTCCAGGGGAAGGCGGTGGATCCGGCGGCGCGGTTCGTGTTCGCGGTGAACAACTACCGGGCCTCGGGCGGGGGGAACTTCCCGCACGTCCCGCAGGCCGAGCAGTTGTGGTCGAACTCGGAGGAGATCCGCAACACGATCATCCAGTGGGTGAAGGCGAAGGGGACGGTCGATCCGGCGTCCTTCGCTTCGGTGGACTGGCGGCTGACGCGGGCCGGGGTGCCGGTCTTCGCGTAGTCGCCGCTCGTCCCGGTTGCCGTCAGGGGTGTTCGACCAGCGGGAGCAGTTCGCTCGTGGGGTGGGGGCGGGCGTGTTCCCGCTGGTCGAGGCCGAAGGTGGTGAAGGCGGTGCGGGTGGGCTGGGGGTAGGGCTCTTTGCCGGTGAGGGTGTTGAGGATGGCGGCACTGCGCCAGGCGGCGAGGCCGAGGTCGGGGGCTCCGACGCCGTGGGTGTGGCGTTCGCCGTTCTGGACGTAGATGCTGCCGGTGATGCTGGGGTCGAGGATCATCCGGTAGCGGTCGTCGATGCGGGGGCGGCCGGCGGAGTCCTTGCGGAGGTAGGGGTCGAGGCCGGCGAGGAGGCTGGTGAGGGGGCGTTCGCGGTAGCCGGTGGCGAGGACGACGGCGTCGGTGGTGAGGCGGGAGCGGGTGTTCTGCTGGGTGTGTTCGAGGTGGAGTTCGACCTTGGTGGTGGCGACGCGGCCTGCGGTGCGGACGCTGACGCCGGGGGTGAGGACGGCGTCGGGCCAGCCGCCGTGGAGGGTGCGGCGGTAGAGCTCTTGGTGGATGGCGGCGATGGTGTCGGTGTCGATGCCTTTGTGGAGTTGCCACTGGGCGGGGACGAGCTGGTCGCGGACGGGCTCGGGGAGGGAGTGGAAGTAGTGGGTGTAGTCGGGGGTGAAGTGTTCCAGGCCGAGCTTGGAGTACTCCATGGGGGCGAAGGCGGGGGTGCGGGCGAGCCAGGTGAGGCGTTCGCGGCCGGCGGGGCGGGCGCGGAGCAGGTCGAGGAAGACTTCGGCCCCGGACTGGCCTGAGCCGATGACGGTGACGTGTTCGGCGCCGAGGACGCGTTCGCGGTTGTCGAGGTAGTCGCAGGAGTGGATGACGGGGACGGTGGGGGCTTCGGCGAGGGGGCGCAGGGGTTCGGGGACGAAGGGGGCGGTGCCGATGCCGAGGACGAGGTTGCGGCTGTAGCTGCGGCCGAGGGCTTCGGCTTCGCCGTCGGTGTCGAGCTGGGTGAAGTCGACTTCGAAGAGGTCGCGTTCGGGGTTCCAGCGGACGGCGTCGACCTGGTGGCCGAAGTGGAGTCCGGGGAGGCGGTCGGCGACCCAGCGGCAGTAGGCGTCGTATTCGGTGCGCTGGATGTGGAACTGCTCGGCGAAGTAGAAGGGGAAGAGCCGTTCCTTGTGCCGGAGGTAGTTGAGGAAGCTCCAGGGGCTGGTGGGGTCGGCGAGGGTGACGAGGTCGGCGAGGAAGGGGACTTGGAGGGTGGCTCCGTCGATGAGGAGTCCGGGGTGCCAGCGGAAGTCCCGGCGCTGGTCGTAGAAGGCGGTGGCGAGTTCGCCGGTGCCCTGCCGGGGCAGGCCGTGGGCGAGGGCCGCGAGGGAGAGGTTGAAGGGGCCGATGCCGATTCCTACGAGGTCATGGGGTGCGTCGGGCTGCGCGGTCATCGGTGGGTGCTGCCTTCCGGGAGGGGGACGGGGGCGGGGACAGGAGGGTGAGGAGGTGGTGCAGGTCCTGCGCGGTGGTGTGGGGGTTGAGCAGGGTGGCTTTGAGCCAGAGCCGGCCGTCGGCGGTGGCGCGGCCGAGTACGGCGCTGCCGTCGAGGAGGTGGGTGCGGCGCAGGGCCGCGAGCTGGTCGTCGTCCGTGGGGGTGGGGCGGAAGAGGACCGTGCTGATGGTGGGGGGCGAGTGGAGCTCGAAGCGGGGGTGGGCATCGAGGAGTTCGGCGAGCCGGTGGGCCGCGGCGCAGGTGAGGTCGATGAGCTGGGCGAGTCCGTCGCGGCCGAGTGAGCGCAGGGTGGTGGCGATCTTGAGGGCGTCGGGGCGGCGGGTGGTGCGCAGGGAGCGGCCGAGGAGGTCGGGCAGCCCGGCTTCGGTGTCGTCGGTGGCGTTGAGGTAGTCGGCCTGGTGGGCGAGGGGGGCCAGCAGGGCGGTGTCGGGAACGGCGAGGAGTCCTGCGGCGACGGGTTGCCAGCCGAGTTTGTGCAGGTCGAGGGTGAGGGAGTGGGCGCGGGAGAGGCCGGCGACCTTGGCGCGGTGGCGGGGGCTGAGGGCGAGGAGGCCGCCGTAGGCGGCGTCGATGTGGAGGTCGGCGCCGTGCTGGTGGCAGAGGTCGGCGAGGGGGCCGAGGGGGTCGATGAGGCCGGCGTCGGTGGTGCCCGCGGTGGCGGCGACGAGTACGGGGCCGGTGGCGCGGGTGAGGGCTTCGGCGAGGCGGTCGGGGTCGAGTGTGCCGGTGGGGGTGGGCAGGGCGATGGCGGGGGGCAGTCCGAGGAGCCATGCGGAGCGGGGAATGGAGTGGTGGGCGTTGGCTCCGTGCAGGACGGTGAGGCGGGGGCCGTGGCGTTCGCGGGCCAGCAGCAGGGCGAGCTGGTTGGCTTCGGTGCCGCCGGTGGTGACGAGGGCGTCGGCGCGGGGGGTGCCGTAGAACTCGGCGGCGAGGGTGCGGGTGAGGAGCGCTTCGACGGCGGAGGCGGCGGGGGCCTGGTCCCAGGAGTCGAGGGAGGGGTTGAGGGCGCTGGCGGCGAGGTCCGCGGCGGCGGCGACGGCCAGCGGCGGGCAGTGCAGGTGTGCGGCGCACAGCGGGTCGGCGGGGTCGGCGGCGCCGGCGGCGAGGGTGTGGACGAGGGTGCGCAGGGCTTCGTGGTCGCCGGTGCCGTGGGCGGGGAGTACGTCGCCCAGGGCGGCCCGGACGCGGGCGGTGACGGTTGCGGGTCCGCCGGCGGGGAGGGGTCCGCCGCGCTCCCGGGATCCGGTGCGCAGCGCGTCGAGGACGGTGTCGAGGAGGGGCCGCAGTGCGTCGGCGCCGCCGGGACCGCCGGCGAGCGGGGGCGGCGGCGGCGGGGTGCCGGGCGGGCTGGTCATCCGGGGTGTCCTTAACGAAGGCTGGTCGGGGACAGCCTGGTCCCCGCCCAGCACAACGATCAGACCCGAATGGGGTAACCGCCGGGGTTTGTCTGATTGCCCCGTGGGGGTGGGGTGTACGTCCGCGCGTTCGACCGGGGCCCTGCGGGGCGGTGTCCCCCGGGCGGGGCTGGGGCGGCTCCTCGCATGCGCCGACGCCGGCCGGCCAGTGCCGGGGTCGGCCGCCCCTCGCGGACGGCGGCCCAGTGCGGTGCCACCGGCAAACGGCGTCGGCCGGCGGCACCGGGTTGGCAGCCCCGCGCCGGTCGTGCCAGCCGGGGGCGGCGGCCCGGAGCGTCGAGCGGCGCCAGCCGGCAGGCGCGGGCAGTCGTCCGGCACGGGTCGGCCGACTCCGGCGGCCGGCCAGTGCCGGACGTCCCGCGCCGGTCAGACCCCCGGGGGCGGGGCAGCGGTGCGGTACGTGCAGCGGCAGCGGAATCGGCGGTCAGCCGGGACCGGCGGCCGTCGACAGCCAGCCCCTCCCGGGCGGCCCAGAGCGTGCCGCAGCACTGGCCGGCCGACGCATGCGGCCGGCCAGTGCCGGACATCCCACGCCGGACAGACCCCCGGGGCGGGGCAGCGGCGCGGTACGTGCGGCGGCAGCGGAATCGGCGGTCAGCCGGGACCGGCGGCCGTCGACAGCCAGCCCCTCCCGGGCAGCCCAGAACGTGCCGCAGCACTGGCCGGCCGACGCATGCGGCCGGCCAGTGCCGGACGTCCCGCGCCGGTCAGACCCCCGGGGCGGGGCAGCGGCGCGGTACGTGCGACGGCAGCGGCGGCCCAGGGGCGGTGGCCCTGCGCGTGCAGCGGAGCCAGCCGGGGGCCCTGCGCCGGTCGGGCCGCCCGGGCAGGGGCGCCCGGGCGGGCGGGCCGGTCAGGCCGGGGGGCGGATGCGGAGGGCGCGGGCGAGGTCGTCGAGTTGGTCGATGAGCTTGCGGCGCAGCAGCGGGATCAGGTCGGGGTCTTCGAGGCAGGCCCGGCCGGCCCGGAGATTGGCCTCGTCCACGGCGTGGGCGGGGAAGGCCCAGCGGCCGGCGGCGTCGCCGATGGCGGGGCCGCGGCGGGCCGCGACGGCCACCGCCTCCGGGTAGTAGCGGGGGACGTAGTCCTGGACGAGGTCGGCCTGTTCGGGCTGCCAGAAACCCTGGGCGGTGGCGCTGAACAGGTAGTTGGACAGGGAGTCGTCGTGGAAGAGCCGGTTCCAGGCGGCTTCCTTGGCCTCGGCGGTCGGCAGCGCGGCGCGGCAGCGCGCGGCGCCTTCCTCGCCGGTGGCGGTGGGGTCGGCGGCGAGGGCGGCGGCGATCTCGTCCTCCCCGACGGCGCCGAGTACCGCGAGCCGGGCGAGGATGCGCCAGCGCAGCTCGGGGTCGAGTTCGGGGCCGCCGGGCACGGTGCCGTCGGCCAGCCAGGTGGCGAGGGTGTCGGGCTGGGTGGCGCTGTCGATGCGCACGCGTACGGCGGCCAGGCGCAGTCCGGGGTCGGAGCCGTCCTCGGTGCGGCGCAGCAGGGCGCGGGCGGTGTCGGTAATGGTGGCGAGGGCGGTGGTGCGCTGCCGGGGGGCGACGTAGCGGGCGGCGATGTGGGTCCGGGCGAAGGCGAGTACGCCTTGGACGACGGCCAGGTCCTGCTCGTCGGGGAGGTGGGCGCGGGCGGTGTCCAGGTAGGCCTGGGGCGCGAGTTCGCCGTCGCGGACCATGTCGCGCAGCGAGTTCCAGACGACGGCGCGGGTGAGCGGGTCGGGCAGGGCGGACAGGTCGCGCAGGGCGGTTTCGACGGAGGTGGCGTCGAGGCGGACCTTGGCGTAGCTGAGGTCGCCGTCGTTGAGGACGATCAGGGCGGGGCGCGGGCCGCTGACGGAGAGGACCTCGTCGGTGGGGACGTCGAGGCTGAGGCGTTCGCGCAGTTCGAGGCCGCCGCCGGCCGGGTCGCGGTCGTAGAGGCCGACGCCGATGTGGTGGGGGCGGCTGCCGTGGTGGTCGACGGTGAGGGTCCAGCCGGCGGTGTCCTCCTCGACGCGGGGGCTGAGGGTGTCGATGCCGGTGGTGCGCAGCCATACGTCGGCCCAGGCGTGGACGTCGCGTTCGGTGTGGGCGGCGAGGGAGTCGACGAAGTCGGCGAGGGAGGCGTTGGCGAACTTGTGGCGGGTGAAGTGGGTGTTGATGCCGGCGAGGAAGTCCTTCTCGCCGAGCCAGGCCACGAGCTGGCGCAGTGCGGAGGCGCCCTTGGCGTAGGAGATGCCGTCGAAGTTGAGGAGGGCGGAGGCGGTGTCGGGGACGGCGTCGGGGGCGACGGGGTGGGTGGAGGGCCGCTGGTCGGCGTCGTAGCCCCAGGGCTTGCGTTCCATGCCGAATTCGGTCCAGGTGCCGGTGAAGCGGGTGGCTTCGACGAGGGTCTGGTAGCCCATGTACTCGGCGAAGGACTCGTTCAGCCAGATGTCGTCCCACCAGCGCAGGGTGACGAGGTCGCCGAACCACATGTGGGCCATCTCGTGGGCGATGACCATGGCGCGGCGCTGGCGTTCGGTGTCGGTGACGGCGGAGCGGAAGATGAATTCGTCGCGGAAGGTGACGAGGCCGGGGTTCTCCATGGCGCCCGCGTTGAACTCGGGGACGAAGGCCTGGTCGTAGGAGTCGAAGGGGTACGGCTCGGCGAACTTCTCGTGGTAGCGGTCGAAGCAGTCCTTGGTGACGGACAGGATCTCCTCGGCGTCCGCGTCGAGGTAGGGGGCCAGGGAGCGCCGGCAGTGGATGGCGAAGGGCAGTCCGGCGTGGTCGGTGCGGACGCTGTGCCAGGGGCCGGCGGCGACGGCGGCGAGGTAGGTGGAGATGACGGGGGTGGGGGCGGAGGTCCAGATGCCGGCGCCGTCGGTGTCGCGGTCGCCGGTGCGGGTGGTGATGCCGTTGGCGAGGACGTACCAGTGGGAGGGGGCGGTGACGGTGAACTCGAAGACGGCCTTGAGGTCGGGCTGGTCGAAGGCGGGGAAGACGCGTTGGACGTCGTCCATGAACATCTGGGTGTAGACGTACGTCTCCCCGTCCTCGGGGTCGGTGAAGCGGTGCAGGCCCTCGCCGGTGCGGGAGTAGCGCATGCGGGTGGCGACGCGCAGTTCGTGGGGGCCTTCGGTGAGGCCGGTGAGCGGGAGGCGGCTGCCGGTGAGGGTGGCGGGGTCGAGGGGGCGGCCGTCGAGCTCGGCGGAGCGCAGTTCGTCGGGTTTCAGCTCCAGGAACGTGTCTCCGGCGGTACGGGCGCTGAACCGGATGACGGTCGCGGAGTCGAAGGTCTCGTCGCCGGTGGTGAGGTCGAGGGAGACGGCGTAGTGGTGGACGTCGAGGAGCTGGGCTCGGAGCTGCGCTTCGTCGCGCGTCAGTGCGGATGCCATGGGGCCCATGCTGCCGGATCCGGCGGCCGGGCCCCAGGGGTGCGGGGGGCCGGGGATCTCCGGCCCTGGTCCGCCGGGCGCCCGCTACTCTTCGCCCGCGGCGATCGTCTCGTGGTGGCGGATGACCTCGGCGATGATGAAGTTGAGGAGTTTCTCCGCGAAGGCCGGGTCGAGTTTGGCGTTCTCGGCGAGCTGGCGCAGGCGGGCGATCTGGCTGGCCTCGCGGCTCGGGTCCGCGGGGGGCAGCTGGTGGCGGGCCTTGAGGTGGCCGACCTGCTGGGTGCACTTGAAGCGCTCGGCGAGCATGTGGACCACGGCCGCGTCGATGTTGTCGATGCTGTCCCGCAGGCGGGCCAGTTCGGCGGTGACGTCCTCGCCGGTCGTCTCGCCGCTCTCGTCGATGTCGCTGGTGTTCATGGTTCCCGAGAATACGTGGCGCGGGCGGCTTCCCGGCTGGTCGGCCGGACAGTGAGACGGCCGGTCCGGGCGGGGTGGCGTGGGGACGGCCGGGCCCGGGCGGGCGTACGCGGACGGGCCCGGGCGGTGGCGGCCGGGATGCGGGCGGTGACGGCGGGGATGCGGGCGGTGACGGCGCGCGGTGACCGACGGCCCGGGCGGCGACCGACGGCCCGGCGTGGGCGGTGACTGACGGCCTGGCGCGGGCGGTGACCGGCCGGTGCCCCGGCCTTCCGGTGCGTGGCGGGCCGGAAGGCCGGGGGCGGCGTCAGAGGCCGGCGGCCGCCGCCCGGATGTCCGCGGCGAAGGTGGAGACCTCGGAGTAGACGCCGGGGTAGCCGGGCCGGGCGCAGCCCTGGCCCCAGCTGACGATGCCGACCTGGATCCAGGCGTTGGTGTCGTCGCGGCGGAACATCGGGCCGCCGGAGTCGCCCTGGCAGGTGTCGACGCCGCCCTGGTCGTAGCCGGCGCAGATCTCGTCACCGGGGACGAGGTCGCTGCCGTACGCGCTCTGGCAGGCGGCGTCGGAGACGAACGGGACGGTGGCCTTGAGCAGGTAGCGCTGCTGGCTGCCGCCTTCGCGGGCGGCGCCCCAGCCCGCGATGGTGAAGGTGCCGTTGTCGTAGGCCTTGGTGTCGGCGATCTTGAGGGTGGGCAGGTTGATGGGTTTGGCGAGCTTGATGAGTGCCCAGTCCTTGCCGGAGCCGTTGTAGCCCGGGGCCTGGAGCACCTTGGTGGACTTGACCTTGATGGCGCTGGTGCTGTTGAGGTCGACGACCCCGGCGGTGGCGGTGATGGAGGTGTTGTTGCCGGAGCCGTTCACGCAGTGGGCGGCGGTGAGGACGATCTGCTGGGTGTAGAGGGCGCCGCCGCAGCCCATGGAGAGGCGGACCATGAACGGGAACTCGCCCTGCGCGGCCCGCGTTCCACCGACGACGGGGGTCGGTGAGGCGGTGGCGGATCCGGGCTGGAGGCTGACGGCCGCGAGGGCGACCGCGCCGACGGCCAGGGTGCGCTTGAGGAGGGTGGCAAGGGTGGACACAGTCGACACGCTGCCTTTCGTGGGGGGTTGGGCCGTGCGCGTCACGGGGGATGACGCGTCCATGACACAACGCGCCTCGCGGGGCGACAAGAACGTGTTTTCGGACAACTTCCGCGAGTCGCTCCGGTGACTGCGGCGAGGAGGCCGGCATGACGGAGAACGGCAGGCACAGCAGCCCCGTCGCCCACGGATTTCCGCATCTGGAAACGGTGCGCAGGGCGATCACGGCGCTGTTCCGGCGGCTCTCGTACGAGGGGATCCTGGCCTACGGAGCGAGCCTCGCCCCCGCCGACGCGGCCTTCGGCGACGACGACGACCTCTACCTCGGCGCGCACCGGGTGGCTTCCGCGGTGGTGCGCGCGCTGCGGCTGCCCGACGCCCGGATGGTGGTCGCCTTCCGGGCGATGGCGGAGGCGGCCGCCGTGGAGCTGACGGCCGGACCCGAGTACTTCGTCGAGGTGAACGACCGCTTCCGCACCCATCGCCGCGACCTGGCGGCCGCCCTGGCCCACGAGGCGGCCCACGTACTGCTGCACCGGCTGGACCTGCGTTTCCCCACCACCGCCGAGAACGAGATCCTCACCGACACCGCGGCCGCCTACCTCGGGGCGGGCTGGCTGCTGCTCGACGCCTACCGCGAGGACGCCCTCACCCACCAGAAGCTCGGCTACCTCACCCCCGAGGAGTTCGGCTACGTCCTCGCCAAGCGCGGCCGGCTGCTCGGCGAGGACCCCTCCACCTGGTTCACCAGCCCCCAGGCCTACGAGGCGTACGTGCGCGGTCGCGCGCTCGCCGACCGGGACCACCGCCGGCCCCCGCTGGCGGCCGCGCCCTGGTCCGAACGCCGCCGCTACGCCCGCGACCGCCGGGCGGGCACGGCCGCGCCGCAGGCCCCGTACCGCTTCGAGGACCCGGGCGCGGGGCGGCGGGTGAGCTTCGCCTGCCCGGTCTGCGCCCAGTGGCTGCGGCTCCCGGCCGGCCGCGGCTCCTTCACCGCGCGGTGCGGCCTGTGCCGTACCGAGCTCGACGTGGACACCTGAGCGGCAGGGCCGCGGCCGGCCGGGAGCCGCGGGGCGTCAGTACCGGAAGAAGCCGGTGGCGAGGCGCTGGAACTCCTCGGCGGCCTCGCTGTGGACCAGGTGGCCGCAGCGGGGGAAGACGTGGAGCCGGGCATCGGGGATGGTCCCGAGCGCGACGAACGCCCCGTCGAGCGGGGCGACGCGGTCCTCGCGGCCCCAGGTCAGCAGCACCGGGCAGCTGATGCGGTGGGCCTCGCGCCACAGCTGCGCGCCCTCGGGCCACTTGGCGAACGAGGCGGCCATCCGGGCGCTGCCGAGCCTGGCGCGCTCCTCGGTGGCCCGGGCGAAGCGCTCCTCGACAAGTGCCTCGGTGACGCGCGAGGGGTCGTGCACGAGGGTGGTGAGGAGGGTCCGCAGCTGCTCGCGGGTCGGTTCCGGCGTCCGGCCGAACTCGATGAGCTCGCGCAGGCCCTCGCTGGGCGTCGGGGAGAGGAGGCTGAGGGAGATCCCCGCGGGGGCGCTGAGCAGCAGTTTGGCCGCGCGTTCGGGGTGGTCGACGGCGATCCGGACGGCGGCGCCGCCGCCGAGCGAGGTGCCGAGGAAGTGTGCCCGGGATATGGCCAGTTCGTCCATGAGGGCGATGACGGCGCGGGCGCTGTAGGAGAAGTAGTCCCGGTCGGGTTCGGGCAGGTCGGAGCGGCCGTAGCCGGGCTGGTCGATGACCAGGGTGCGGAAGTGCTCCGCGAAGTGGGGCAGGTTGGCGGCGAAGCTGCCCCAGCCGGAGGCGCCCGGGCCGCCGCCGTGCAGCAGGACGAGCGCCGGGCCGTCGGCGGGGCCGGCCTCGTGGTAGTGGAGGGTGAGCGGACCGGCCTTGGCGGTGCGGGAGGTGTTCTCGTACGAGTGAATCGGCATGACGACAGCATTGCCTATGGGATGTCGGGCCCAGGATGGTTCAGCGGGGATGCGTAGCGGGTAGTCATATCCCAACGCACGCACGAAGCTTCCGGACCCGACCCCTCGCCAGGGGGCCGGGCCCGGGGTGTTTCCGGACCTTTCCTCCTGCCCGGTTGCCCCGCCCGCTCGGCCCTATTCCCCGGTGCCGCGGACCGCTTCCTGCTCCGCTTCATTCCCCCGCGCCGCCCCATTCCCGCCCGCTCGGCCCTATTCAGCCGCGCCGTAGACCGCTCCCGGCGCCGTCGACCTCGCCAGCAGCTTCGCCGCGGCCTCGCCCGCCTCCGCCGGGGTCCAGCGTCCGCCGCGCTCGGCGGTCGGGCCGGGCCGCCAGCCCTCCATCACCGTGATCCGGCCCCCCTCTGCCTCGAAGACCCGCCCGGTCACCCCGGCCGAGGCCTGCGAGCCCAGCCACACCACCAGCGGCGACACGTTCTCCGGTGCCATCGCGTCGAAGCCGCCCGCGTCCGGCGCCGCCATCGCCTCCGCGAAGGTCCGTTCCGTCATCCGGGTCCGGGCGGCCGGTGCGACGGCGTTGACCTGGACCCCGTACCGGCCCATCTCGGCCGCCGCGACCAGCGTCAGCGCCAGGATCCCCGCCTTGGCGGCGCTGTAGTTGCCCTGCCCGACCGAGCCCAGCAGCCCCGCCCCGGAGGAGGTGTTGACCACCCGCGCCGCGACCGGGCGCCCCGCCTTCGCCTCGGCCCGCCAGTACGCCGCCGCGTGCTTGAGCGGCAGGAAGTGGCCCTTGAGGTGGACCCGGACCACCGCGTCCCAGTCGTCCTCGTCCAGGTTCACCAGCATCCGGTCCCGCAGGAACCCGGCGTTGTTGACCAGCGTGTCCAGCCGCCCGAACGCCGCGAGGGCGCACTCGACCAGGGAGGCCGCGCCCTCCCCCGTGGCGATGTCCCCGCCGTGGGCGACGGCCTCCCCTCCCCCGGCCTCGATCTCCGCCACGACGCGGGCGGCCGGGCTGTCGGGGCCGGGCAGCCCGTCCAGTCCCACGCCGAGGTCGTTGACCACGACCCGCGCCCCTTGCGCCGCGAAGGCCAGTGCGTGGGCCCGGCCCAGTCCCCGCCCGCTGCCCGTCACGATGACCACGCGTCCCTCGGCAAGTCCCATGTCAGCTCTCCTTGTTGGTGGTTGCCGCGTCCAGGAAGGCGGGCCGCTCCCCGCCGCCGTGCACCAGCAGGCTCGCCCCGCTCACGTACGCCGCCCGGTCGGAGGCCAGGAACACCGCCGCCGCACCGATGTCGGAGGGCTCCGCGAGCCGCCCCAGCGGGACGGTCGCGGCGACCGCCTCGACGCCCGCCGCGTCCCCGTAGTGCAGGTGCGCCAGTTCGGTCCGCACCATGCCCGGGACCAGTGAGTTCACCCGTACCTCGGGCGCCCACTCGACCGCCATGGAGCGGGCCAGGTGCTCCAGCCCCGCCTTCGCCGCCCCGTACGCGGCCGTGCCGGGCGAGGGGCGGGTGCCGCTCACGCTGCCGATCATCACGACCGAGCCGCGGGACGCCCGCAGCCACGGGTAGGCGGCGAGCGAAGCCGTCATCGGTGCCAGCAGGTTCAGCTCGACGACCCGGGCGTGCCGGGCCGCCCCGCCCTCCCCCAGCAGCCGGTACGGGGTGCCGCCCGCGTTGTTCACCAGGCAGTCCAGCCGCCCGTACTGCGCGGCGACCGTCTCGAACACCGCGTGTACGGCAGCGGCGTCGCGCAGGTCGACGGCGGTGAAGGCGGCCTGGCGGCCGCCTTCGGCAACCGGCCGCTCCGGTGGCCGGCGCGCGCAGACGACCACCCGCGCGCCGGCCGCGAGGAACGAGCGCGTGATGCCCGCGCCGACGCCCCGGGTTCCGCCGGTGACGACGACCACCCTCCCCTTGAGCTCCATCGGCTGCTACCTTCCTCACCTAACAAATGTTTGGTGGAAAGGTAGCTGATCCGCCCATGGGTGTCTCCACCACCGTCCCGGCCGAGGGCATCGCCCTGGTCATCGTCGACTTCCCGCCCGTCAACGCCCTCCCGGTGAGCGGCTGGTACGAACTCGCCGACGCGCTGCGCGCGGCGGGCCGCGACCCCGCCGTCCGCTGCGTCGTGCTGGCCGCCGAAGGCCGTGGCTTCAACGCCGGGGTCGACATCAAGGAGATGCAGCGCGACAGCGGCCACGGCTCCCTCATCGGCGCGAACCGCGGCTGCTACGAGGCCTTCGCCGCGGTGTACGAGTGCGAGGTGCCGGTGGTGGCCGCCGTCCACGGCTTCTGTCTCGGCGGCGGGATCGGGCTGGTGGGGAACGCCGACGCGATCGTGGCCTCCGACGACGCCGCCTTCGGCCTGCCCGAGCTGGACCGGGGCGCGCTCGGCGCCGCCACTCATCTGGCCCGCCTGGTCCCGCAGCACCTGGTGCGGGTCCTGTACTACACCTCCCGGACCGCGACGGCGGCCGAGCTGCACGCGCACGGCTCGGTGTGGAAGGTGGTCCCGCGCGCGGAGGTGCGCGGCGCCGCCCTGGAGCTGGCGGCGGAGATCGCCCGCAAGGACGGCTACCTGATCCGGCTGGCCAAGGCGGCCATCAACGGCATCGACCCCGTCGACGTGCGGCGCAGCTACCGCTTCGAGCAGGGGTTCACCTTCGAGGCCAATCTCAGCGGGGTCGCCGACCGGGTCCGCGACTCCTTCGGGAAGGAGCGGGACGCATGACCGACAAGTCCATGACCCCGGAGGAGGTGGTGGGGCGGCTGCGCAGCGGGATGACGCTCGGCATCGGCGGCTGGGGGTCGCGGCGCAAGCCCATGGCGCTGGTGCGGGCACTGCTCCGCTCCGAGATCACCGATCTCACCGTCGTCTCGTACGGCGGCCCGGACGTCGGGCTGCTGGCCGCCGCCGGGCGGATCCGCCGGCTCGTCGCCCCCTTCGCCACCCTCGACTCGATCCCGCTGGAGCCGCATTTCCGGGCCGCCCGCGAGCGGGGGGCGTTCGCCCTGACCGAGCTGGACGAGGCCATGTTCATGTGGGGCCTGCACGCCGCCGCGAACCGGCTTCCGTTCCTGCCCGTGCGCGCCGGTCTGGGCTCCGACGTGATGCGGGTCAATCCCGAGCTGCGGACCGTCACCTCCCCGTACCCCGACGGCGAGGAGTTCGTCGCCGTCCCGGCCCTGCGCATGGACGCGGCCCTGGTCCACCTGAGCCGCGCCGACCGCCTCGGCAACGCCCAGTACCTGGGCCCCGATCCCTACTTCGACGACCTGTTCTGCGAGGCCGCCGACGCCGCCTACGTCTCCTGCGAGCAGCTCGTGGAGAGCGCGGACCTCGCCAAGTCCGGGCCGCCGCAGTCGCTGCTGGTCAGCCGGCACAGCGTCACCGGCGTCGTCGAGACCCCGCACGGGGCGCACTTCACCTCCTGCGTCCCCGACTACGGCCGTGACGAGCCCTTCCAGAAGCTGTACGCGACCACCCCCTGGCCCGAGTTCGCCGCCCGCTTCCTGTCCGGGCCGGACGAGCACGCCTACCAGTCGGCCGTCCAGGCCTGGCACGAGGAGCAGCAGCGGTGAGCAGTGAGCCGACCCGCGCCGAATACTGTGTGATCGCCTGCGCCGAGGCCTGGCGCGGCGACGGGGAGGTCCTGGCCAGCCCCATGGGCCTGGTGCCGTCCGTCGGCGCGCGGCTCGCGAAGCGGACCTTCAGCCCCGACCTGCTCCTGACCGACGGCGAAGCGATGCTCGTCGGTCTCGACGGCACGGTGGAGGGCTGGCTCCCGTACCGCCGTCACCTGGCCATGGTCACCGGCGGCCGGCGGCACGTGATGATGGGCGCCAGTCAGATCGACCGGTACGGCAACCAGAACATCTCCTGCATCGGGGACTGGGAGCGGCCCGCCCGGCAGCTCCTGGGGGTGCGCGGCGCGCCGGTCAACACCCTCAACAACCCGGTGAGTTACTGGATCCCCCGGCATTCGCCCCGGGTCTTCGTGGAACGCGTCGACATGGTCAGCGGCGTCGGTCACGACCGGGCAGCGGCCGCCGGGGTGACCCGCTTCCACCGCCTGCCCCGGGTGGTCAGCGATCTCGGCGTCTTCGACTTCGAGACCCCCGACCGCTCGATGCGGCTGGCCTCGCTGCACCCCGGGGTCAGCGTCGAACAGGTGCGGGCCGCCACCGGTTTCGCGCTCGCGGTGGCCGATGACGTCCCGTACACGCGGGAGCCGAGCGCCGCGGAGCTGCGCCTGATCCGCGAGGTGATCGACCCCGAGGGCCTGCGCGAGCGGGAAGTGCGGGGCTGACCCGGTGGAAACGGCATTGACCAGGCTGGTGGGGGTCCGGTACCCGATCGTGCAGACGGGCATGGGCTGGGTGGCCGGCCCGCGGCTGGTGTCGGCGGCGGCGAACGCCGGCGCCCTGGGGATCCTGGCTTCGGCGACGATGACGCCGGACCGGCTGCGGGCGGCGGTGCACGAGGTGAAGTCCCGTACGGACGCGCCGTTCGGGGTCAATCTGCGCGCCGACGCCGGTGACGCCGCCGAACGGGTCCGGCTGATCATCGACGAGGGGGTGCGGGTCGCGTCCTTCGCCCTCGCGCCGTCCCGGGAGCTGATCGCCCGGCTCAAGGACGCGGGGGTGGTGGTCATCCCGTCGGTCGGGGCCCGCAGGCACGCGGAGAAGGTCGCGGCGTGGGGCGCGGACGCGGTGATCGTGCAGGGCGGGGAGGGCGGCGGGCACACGGGCGAGGTGGCCACGACCGTGCTGCTGCCGCAGGTGGTCGACGCCGTGGACATCCCCGTCATCGCGGCGGGCGGCTTCCACGACGGGCGGGGACTGGTCGCGGCCCTCGCCTACGGGGCGGCGGGCATCGCGATGGGCACCCGCTTCCTGCTGACCTCCGATTCCACCGTCCCGGACGCGGTCAAGGCCGAGTACCTCAAGGCCGGCGTCAAGGACGTCACCGTCACCACGGCCGTGGACGGGCTGCCGCACCGGATGCTGCGCAGTGATCTGGTCGCCTCGCTGGAACGGGCGGGCCGGGCCCGGGCGCTGGCGCGGGCGGTGCGGCACGCGGCCGGTTTCCGGAAGCTGTCCGGTCTGTCCTGGCCGCGGATGGTGCGGGACGGGCTGGCGATGAAACACGGCAAGGACCTGTCCTGGAGCCAGGTGCTGCTCGCCGCCAACACCCCGATGCTCCTCAAGGCGTCCATGGTCGAGGGCCGTACGGACCTCGGCGTCATGGCGTCCGGGCAGGTCGCGGGGGTGATCGAGGACCTCCCGTCCTGTGCGGAGCTCGTCGGCCGGGTGATGGCCGAGGCGCAGAGCGCGCTCGTACGACTGCATGCGCACGACACCCCGCCCCCACCGGGGTGAGCCCCCCTTCCCCTCCTCCCAGGAGCCGCCCAGATGAGCCGTGCCCGTATCCGCCTGGCGACGGCGGTCCTCGCTTCCGCCCTCGCCGTCACCACCGCCACTGCCTCCGCCTCAGCGCAGCCGCCCGTCGACGCCACGCGCCGACCGGCCTCCGCCGCAACCGCAGAAACGATCCGTCAGATCCCGCTCCAGGGCGCGGTCAACCTCCGCGACCTGGGCGGCTACCGCACCTACACCGGCGGCCAGGTCCGCCAGGGGCTGGTCTACCGCTCCGACGCGCTGGGCAAGCTGACCGCCGCCGACCTCACCACGGTCGCCGGTCTCGGCCTCACGAAGGCCGTCGACTTCCGCATCCCGATGGAGGTCCAGTACGACGGCGCCGACCGGCTGCCCGCGGGGCTCACCCCCACCCCGCGCCCGGTCAGCGACCTCGGCCTGTACGCGATGCTGCTCACCGCCGTCTCCAGCGGCGACCCCGCCACGCAGGAGCAGATGCTCGGCGGCGGCCGCGCCGAGGCCTACATGCGCGACATCTACCGCACCTTCGTGACGAGCCCGGAGAACCGGGCGCAGTTCGCGGCGACGCTGCGGGAGATCGCGGACGGCGACGGACCGCTGCTGTACCACTGCACGTCGGGCAAGGACCGGACGGGCTGGCTGAGTTACGTGCTGCTGCGCGCGCTCGCAGTCCCCGGGTCCACGGCCGGGCAGGACTACCTGGCCTCGAACACCTTCCGGGCGGCCTACGACGCCCAGGTCCGGGCGGCCCTCAAGCAGTCGGGCCGGATGCAGGACCCGGACCTGCTGATCCCGCTCCAGGAGGTCCGCCAGGACTACCTGGACGCCGCGACCGCCCGGATGGACGCGGACTACGGCGGCTTCTACGGCTACCTGACGACCGGCCTCGGCCTGGACCTGCGCACCCTGTCGAGGCTCCAGACCAGGCTGGTCCGGCCGTAGGCCCTGCCGTCAAAGTCCCGGCCGCGCCGGGCTCCGCGCGCTGTGCGCGGGGCCCGGCGGGGTGGGGTACGGCTGCGGGGGTCAGGCCGAGCGGCGGCGGGACTGGCCCGGGGCGCCGACGCGGCTGCGGGACGAAGCCGCCGCCGCGCCGCCGGAGGTGGCGCCGCCGCCGGTACGCCGGCCGCGCTCGCCCTGGCCGGCCTGCTGGCCGCGGCGGGCCTGGCCCGACCCGGCCGCGGGGGCCTGCCCGCCGCCACCACCGGAGCGGCGCCCGCGGCCACCGCCGGCGGCCGGGGCCGCGCCCGCGGCGGAGCCAGAGCGGCGGCCCGAGCCGGACCGCGCCTTGGGCTGCGCGGGCTGCGGCACCTCCAGCACCACCGGGATGCCGGACGGGGTCTTGGCGCCGGTCAGGCGGGACAGTTCCTCGTCGGAGGACTTGATCTGCGCGGTGCGCGGGGAGATCCCGGCGTCCGACATCAGCCGGGTCATGTCGCGCTTCTGGTCGGGCAGGACCAGCGTGACCACGCTGCCGGACTCGCCGGCGCGGGCGGTACGGCCGCCGCGGTGCAGGTAGTCCTTGTGGTCGGTGGGCGGGTCCACGTTGACGACGAGGTCCAGGTCGTCGATGTGGATGCCGCGCGCCGCCACGTTGGTGGCGACGAGCGCGGTGACCTCGCCCGTCTTGAACCAGTCCAGGGTGCGGTTGCGCTGCGGCTGCGAACGGCCGCCGTGCAGGCCGGAGGCGCGGACGCCGTCGGCCAGGAGCTTCTTGACCATGCGGTCGACGCCCCGCTTGGTGTCGACGAACATGATCACCCGGCCGTCGCGGGCGGCTATGCGCGTGGCCACGGCCTTCTTGTCGGTCTCGTCCATGACGTACAGGACGTGGTGTTCCATCGTGGTGACGGCGCCGGCCGACGGGTCGACGGAGTGGCCGACCGGGTCGCTCAGGAACATCTTGACGAGTTTGTCGATGTTCTTGTCCAGCGTCGCGGAGAACAGCATGGTCTGGCCGTCGGGCCGGACCTGCTTGAGCAGCGCGGTGACCTGCGGCATGAAGCCCATGTCGGTCATCTGGTCGGCCTCGTCGAGGACCGTGATCGCGACGTCGTCGAGGATCGCGTCGCCGCGGTCGATCAGGTCCTTGAGCCGGCCGGGGGTGGCGACGAGCACCTCGGCGCCGCGCCGCAGGGCACCGGACTGCCGGTTGATCGACATGCCGCCGACGACGGTGGCGATGCGCAGGTTGACGGAGGTGGCGTACGGCGCCAGCGCGTCGGTGACCTGCTGCGCCAGTTCCCGGGTCGGTACGAGGACCAGCGCGAGCGGCGACTTCGGCTGCGCGCGGCGGCCGGCGGTGCGGGCGAGCAGCGCCAGGCCGAAGGCCAGCGTCTTGCCGGAGCCGGTGCGGCCGCGGCCGAGCAGGTCACGCCCGGCGAGGGAGTTCGGCAGGGTCGCGGCCTGGATCGGGAAGGGTTCGGTGACGCCCTGGGCGGCGAGGGTCTTCAGCAGCGCCTCGGGCATGTCCATGTCCTCGAACGCGGCGACCGGCGGCAGCGCCGGGGTCAGCGGTTCGGGCATGGTGAATTCCTGGGGCCTGGCGGCGGGAGCGGATTTCTGCCGTCCCGCGCCAGCCTTCGGACGTCCCTGGGCCGCTCCTCGGCCCCGGGCGGGACGGCGGCTGGGTCGTGCGGAGCTGGAGCTGGTCATGCGAGAAAGCCCTCCTGAAACCGGCAGGTAAAACAAAGGTCGAAACAGCAGACAAGCCGGGGCCCGCACCTCGCGGTGCGGACCCCGGCATGCTGAATGCGTCAGGCAGGCAGGATGTTCTCGGCCTGCGGGCCCTTCTGGCCCTGGGTGACGTCGAAGGACACGCGCTGGCCCTCGGTGAGCTCACGGAAGCCCTGGGTGGCGATGTTCGAGTAGTGGGCGAAGACGTCCGGGCCGCCACCGTCCTGCTCGATGAAGCCGAAGCCCTTTTCCGAGTTGAACCACTTCACGGTGCCAAGTGCCATTTTAAATCTCCTGAATAGGCGGCAAGGGCCCCATCCGGAGATCCCGGTAAAAAACAAAAGCGCCTGTCGGAGCATTCCCGTCAGGCGCACATAAGTTTCATGGGTACCACAACTGCAACGCCTCCAAAGCTAGCACATGGCGGCTGGGGTGGGTCAATAGCATCGTGTGATGTGCGTCCCCGGCCGCCGACCTGCAGCGTTACAGGCGCTCGATGATCGTCACGTTGGCCTGGCCGCCGCCCTCGCACATCGTCTGGAGGCCGTAGCGGCCGCCCGTGCGCTCCAGCTCGTGCAGGAGGGTGGTCATGAGCTTGACGCCCGTCGCGCCCAGGGGGTGGCCCAGCGCGATGGCGCCGCCGTTGACGTTGACCCGGTCGGGGTCGGCGCCCGTCTCCTTGAGCCAGGCGAGCACGACGGGCGCGAACGCCTCGTTGATCTCCACCAGGTCGATGCCGTCCAGGGACAGCCCGCTCTTCTTGAGCGCGTACGCCGTCGCGGGGATGGGCGCCGACAGCATCCGGATGGGGTCCTCGCCCCGTACCGACAGGTGGTGGATACGGGCCCGGGGGCGCAGGCCGTGTTCGGAGACCGCCCGTTCGGAGGCGAGCAGCATCGCGGCGGCTCCGTCGGAGACCTGGGAGGAGACGGCCGCGGTGATGGTGCCGCCGTCCACTACGGGCTTGAGGGCCGCCATCTTCTCCAGGGTGGTGTCCCGGCGCGGGCCCTCGTCGGCGCGCACGTCCCCGTACGCGACGGTCTCGCGGTCGAAGCGGCCCTCGTCGGCGGCCCGTACGGCCCGCTGGTGGGAGCGCAGGGCGAACTCCTCCATGTGCCGGCGCGAGATGCCCCACTTGGCGGCGATGAGCTCGGCGCCGTGGAACTGGTTGACCGGCGCGTCCCCGTACCGGGCCCGCCAGCCCGTCGATCCGGCGAAGGGGCCCTCGGTGAGGCCGAGCGGTTCCGCCGCCTGCCGGGAGGCGAAGGCGATGGGGATCATCGACATGTTCTGCGTGCCGCCCGCGACGACCAGGTCCTGGGTGCCGGAGAGCACGGCCTGCGCCGCGAAGTGCACTGCCTGCTGCGAGGAGCCGCACTGCCGGTCGACGGTCACGCCGGGCACCTCCTCGGGCAGGCCGGCCGCGAGCCACGCCGTCCGGGCGATGTCGCCGGCCTGCGGGCCGACGGTGTCCAGGCAGCCGAAGACCACGTCCTCCACCGCCGCCGGGTCCACGCCGGACCGTTCCATCAGGGCCCGCAGGACGTGCGCGCCGAGGTCGGCGGGGTGGACGGCCGACAGGCCTCCTCCGCGCCGCCCCACGGGGGTGCGTACCGCGTCGACTATGTAGGCCTCGGGCATCGGGACTCCTCCGGATCGGGTCAGGTTCGCAGGGCGATCCCGTCCAGCACCATCGACAGGTACTGGCGGGCGATCTCCTCGGGGCTGTGCTGTCCGCCGGGCCGGTACCAGGAGGCCGCGACCCACACCGTGTCGCGGACGAAGCGGTAGGTGAGGCGGATGTCCAGGTCGGCCCGGAAGACCCCGTCGGCCACCCCGCGCTCCAGCGTCCCGAGCCAGGCCTCCTCGAACTTGCGCTGGGAGTCCGACAGGTAGTGGAAGCGGGGCTGCGCGGAGAGGTGACGGGACTCCTTCTGGTAGATGGCGACGGCGGCGCGGTGCCGGTCGATCTCGCGGAAGGACTCGGTGACGAGGGCCTCGATGGTCTCGCGGGGGCCGAGACCGGCCGCGAGGACGGTGTCGTACCCCTCCCACAGCTCGTTCAGGAAGGCCGAGAGGATCTCGTCGAGCATCGATTCCTTGGAATCGAAGTGGTAGTAGAGGCTGCCGGCGAGCATGCCCGCGGCGTCGGCGATCTTGCGGACGGTGGTGGCGTTGTAGCCCTGTGCGGCGAAGACCTCCGCGGCGGTGTCGAGGAGTTCACGGCGCCGCTCGGGGGATGCGGTCACCTGGGTTTTCTTCTTGTTCGTTGGCACGCGCCCATTGTCGGTCGTCGGCCGGGCTAGGCGTGCTGGCTGCTGACCGAGACGGTTTCGCCGGTCATGTACGAGGAGTAGCCGCTGGCCAGGAACACGATGACGTTGGCGACCTCCCACGGCTCGGCATGGCGGCCGAACGCCTCGCGGGCGGTGAGTTCGGCGAGCAGTTCCTCGCTGGTGACCTTCGCCAGGTGCGGGTGCATGGCCAGGCTCGGCGCGACCGCGTTGACCCGTACGCCGAACTCCGCGGCCTCCAGCGCCGCGCAGCGGGTCAGGGCCATCACCCCGGCCTTGGCGGCGGCGTAGTGGGCCTGCCCGCGCTGGGCGCGCCAGCCGATGACGGAGGCGTTGTTGACGATCACGCCGCCGGTGCCGGCCGCCTTGAGGGAGCGCAGGGCGGCGCGGGTGCAGCGGAAGGTGCCGCCCAAGGTGACGTCCAGGACGCGGTTCCACTGTTCATCGGTCATGTCGGCGAGGTCGGCGGTGCCGCCGAGGCCGGCGTTGTTGACGACGATGTCGAGCCGGCCGTGGGTCTGCTCGGCGTGCGTGAACAGGGCGCGTACCTGGTCCTCGTCGGTGACGTCGCAGGGCAGGGAGGTCACCCGGTCCGCCCCGAACTCGGCGGCGAGTGCGGTCTCGGCCTCCTCCAGCCGGCGGGCGTGCGCGTCGCCGATCACGATGCGGGCGCCTTCCTCCAGGAAGCGGCGCGCGGTGGCCCCGCCGATGCCGGCGCCGGCGGCGGCGGTGATGACGGCGGTGCGGTCCGCCAGCAGCCCGTGCCCGGCGGTGTACCGGGGTGTGCGGTCGAACTCCTCGACGCTGCTCATGCGCGTACGGTAACCTACCTAACACTTGTTAGGGAAGCGAGGAGGCGGACCCCCGATGGAGCTGACGCACACGGCCGGGGTACGGGACTTCCGCGCCGAGGCCCGGGACTGGCTCGCCGCCCATGTGCCCGCCTCGCCGCTGCCGTCCCTGGAGACGCAGGAGGGGTTCGCCGCGCACCGGGCGTGGGAGGCGCGGCTGCACGCCGGCCGGTGGGCGGTGGTGTCCTGGCCCGAGGAGTACGGCGGCCGGGGGGTGGACCTGGAGCGCTGGCTGGTGTTCGAGGAGGAGTACTGGGCCGCCGGCGCCCCGGGCCGCGTCTCGCAGAACGGCATCAGCCTGCTCGCCCCGACCCTCTTCGCCCACGGGACGGCGCGGCAGCGGGCCCGGGTGCTGCCGTCGATGGCGAGCGGGGAGGTGATCTGGGCACAGGCCTGGTCGGAGCCCGGCGCGGGCTCGGACCTGGCCGCGCTGACCTCGCGGGCGCAGCGCACCGAGGGCGGCTGGCTGCTGTCGGGGCAGAAGACGTGGTCCTCGCGGGCGGCGTTCGCGGACCGGGCGTTCGGGATCTTCCGCTCGGACCCGCAGGCCGCGAAACCGCACCAGGGCCTGACCTATCTGATGTTCGACCTACGGGCACCCGGGGTGACGGTGCGGCCCATCGGCCGGCTCGACGGCAAGCCGGCCTTCGCGGAGCTCTTCCTGGACCGGGTCTTCGTCCCGGACGAGGACGTGATCGGCGAACCGGGGCAGGGCTGGCGGATCGCGATGTCCACGACCGGCAACGAACGCGGGCTCACCCTGCGCTCCCCCGGCCGCTTCCTGGCGGCGGCCGACCGGCTGGTGGCGCTGTGGGAGGCGGCCGGGGACCCCGGGGACACGGCGCTGCGGGACCGGGTGGCGGACGCGGTGGTCGGGGCGCGCGCGTACGAGTTGTTCACCTGGGCGGGCGTCGCCCGGCTCGCGGCGGGCGGCACGATCGGCGCCGAGTCCAGCCTGAACAAGGTGTTCTGGTCCCAGTACGACATCGCCTTGCACGAGACGGCACTGGACCTGCTGGGCGCGGACGCGGAACTGGCGGACGGCGCGTGGGCCGAGCCGTGGGTGTTCTCCCTGGCCGGCCCGATCTACGCGGGCACCAACGAGATCCAGCGCGACATCATCGCCGAGCGGCTGCTCGGCCTCCCGAAGGGCCGCCGCTGATGCGTTTCCTGCCGACCGACGAGCAACGCGACTTCGCCGGTTCGCTGCGCGGCCTGCTCGGCGCGGCGGACGTCCCGGCCGCCGCCCGGGCCTGGGGCGCGGGCGAACACGGTCCGGGCCGGGCTCTGTGGGCCCGGGCCGCCGGGACGGGGCTGTTCGCGCTCGCCGCCGACGAGACGCTCGACGGGCTCGGACCGCTGCCGGTGGAGACGGCGTTCGGCTTCGTGGAGTGGGGCCGCTCGGGCATGCCGGGCCCGGCGGTGGAGACGGCGGCGGTGGCGGTGCTGCTGTCCCGGCTGGGTGACGGGGCGCTGGCGAAGCGGTTCCTGCCGGGCCTGCTGGCGGGTGAGGTGCTCGCCACGCTGACCCTGCCGGGCGGGGCTCCGTACGCCGTGGACGCGGACGCGGCGGCGTACCGGTTCCACGTGTCGCAGGCGGCCGAACTGTCATTGGCGCCGGCGCCGGGGGAACCGCTGCGGTCCACGGATCCGGCCCGGCGGCTGTTCCCGGCCGCCCCCGCGGGAGGCGAACCGCTGGCAGCGGGGCCCCGGGTGGCGCAGGCGGCGCGGCTCGCGCTGGACTGGGCGCGGCTGCTGACCGCGGCGCAGTGCCTGGGCGTGGGCGAGGCCCTGCTGGCGCGGACGGTGGAGTACGTGAAGCAGCGCACGCAGTTCGGGACGCCGATCGGCGGCTTCCAGGCGGTGAAGCACCGGCTGGCCGACACGCTGCTGGCCCTGGAGTTCGCCCGGCCGCTGCTCTGGGCGGGGGCGCTGTCGCTGGACCGGGGCGAGGTCGCGGCGGCGAAGCTCAAGACTGGCGAGGCCGCGTACGCGGCGGCGATGACCGCGCTCCAGCTGCACGGCGCGATCGGCTACACGGAGGAGCTGGACCTCTCGCTGTGGCTGCGCAAGGCGCGCCCGCTGCGGGACGCGTGGGGCACGCCGTCGCAGTGCCGGGCGGTGGTGCTGGAGGCGCGGACCCCGCTCAGAGGACGGCCACGCTGAGGCCGACGACGTACCGTTCCTCGACGACGCCGTCGGGGAACAAGGCCGCCAGCCGGGCCCGTTCGGCGTCCATGAACGCCCGGGTGCCGGCCTCGCCGAGCATCAGGAACGCGGAGTGGCTGGCGTGGTTGGCCAGGTGGGCGGCCAGCGGGACGCGGCGCGACCAGCGGATCCGACGGGTGGTGAAGGTCAGCCCGGGCGGCAGCCGGCGGAAGGTGGTGGAGGCGTCGGCGCCGAACAGGGCGGCGATCCGGGCGTCCTGCTCGGCGACCCAGGGGACGGTGGAGTCCATGTCGTTCCACCACAGCGCGAGCGCGCCGCCGGGACGCAGCACCCGCCGGGCCTCGGGGACGGAGCGCGCTGGGTCGGTCCAGTGCCAGGCCTGGGCGTACGTGACGAGGTCGAACCCGGCGGTGGCCAGGGGCAGCCGGTCGCCGTCGCCGCGGACGAGCGGGATCCGGGGGTGCGCGCGGCGGAACTCGGCGGCCATCCCGTCGCCGGGCTCGACGGCGACGACGTCGGCGCCGCGTGCGCTCAGCGGGCCGGAGGCGATCCCGGTCCCGGCCCCGACGTCGGCGACCCGCGCCCCGGCCAGGGGGCGCCCCGCCGCCTCCTCGACGGCGTCGAAGAGGGCGTCGGGATAGCCGGGCCGGTTGGCGGCGTACAGGGAGGCGGCGGCGTCGAAGGACCGCGCCCGGGTCCGGGGTGTCGTCATCGCTCCATTGTCCCGCGGAACTCCCGCACCACCTCGATGCGTCCGACGATGTGCCGGTTGAACTCGTCCAGTTCCGCCGCCGGGACCCACAGCTCCAGGATCGTCTCCCCACCCGCCCGCCGGACCGGATAGCGCTCCAGGAACGCCGAGTCCACCTCGAAGCGCGTCACGAAGCCCGCCCCGTCGTGCCGGACGTTCCAGTCGCGGGCGATGCGGACCGCGTAGTCCTCGTTCAGGACCGGGTAGAAGATCGGCTGCTCGGGCAGGCGCGGCGGCCAGGCCCGCCAGTCGGCGGCGCGGACCAGGTCCAGCTCGGCCGGACCGGTGGGGCGCCACAGGGTCGTCGTCAGGGACATGCGGCCCGACCCTAGACAGCCGGCCGCGCACCCGCCACCGGGTTCCCGGGGAGGGGGGAAATCCGGGTGCGCGGGGCCGGGGTCGTCGCTTAGCCTCCGTGTCAAGGGCGGGGTCGTAGCACAGAGGTAGTGCGCCTACACAGCATGGAGGAGGACGCCGGTTCGAATCCGGCCGCCCCGCCCCCCTACTGCGCGAGCCACGCCGCGGCCGCCGCCAGGGCCGCGGCGCCCGCCGGCAGCGGCAGGCCCAGGAAGCCGTGGAAGACGCCCGGATACAACTGCACCGCGCAGTCGACCCCCGCCGCCGCCAGCCGGCGCGCGTAGGCCAGGCCCTCGTCCCGCAGGACGTCGCAGTCGGCGAGGATCATCAGGGTGCGCGGCAGCCGCGACACGTCGGCGGCCGCCGCCGGCGAGACGTGCGGGTGCTGCGGGTCGCCCCCGTACTGCTCCCAGTACCAGGCCATGTGCGCGGCGGTGTGGAAGTAGCCCGCCGCGAAGCGGTGGGCGGACCGGGACCGCATCGAGGCGTCCAGCGGCGGGTAGACCAGCAGTTGCCCCGCGGCGAGTCCGGGCGCCCGCAGCGCGGTCACCGCCGCCAGGTTTCCGCCGCTGGAGTCCCCCGCCACCGTGACCCGGCCCGGATCGCAGCCCAGCCGGGCCGCCTGCGCGCGGGCCCACAGCAGCACCGTCAGGGCGTCGTCGGCCGCCGCCGGCCAGGGGTGTTCCGGGGCCAGCCGGTAGTCGGCGGAGACCACCACCGCGCCGGAGCCCGCCGCCAGCGCCCGGCACACCGGGTCGTGGCTGTCCAGGCCGCACATCACCCAGCCGCCCCCGTGGAAGTAGGCGACCAGCGGCCGCCCCGCCGCGCCCGGGGCGGGGTCGTAGACCCGTACGGGAACGCCCGCGGCGTCCGTGTCGTAGACGGCGGCCACCGCCGGGCCCCCGGCGCGGCCCCCACCGGCCGCCGCCCGCAGCGCCGCCGCGTCGCCCGGGCCGGGGAAGCCCGCCGTCAGCGCGTCGCACAGCGCCCGTGCGGCCGGGGACAGCGGATCGCTCCCCGGACCGCCGTCCGGACCGTCCTCCGGGCCGTCGTCCCGGCTCATCGGGCCGTCATCCCGCCGTCCACCGGGAACTCGGCGCCCGTCACGTACGACGAGGCGTCCGAGCAGAGGAACCGCACGAGTTCGCCGACCTCCTCCGCCCGCCCCATCCGCCCCAGCGGCACGTGCGACCAGTCCCGCCCCGCGACCGCCCCGGCGACCATCGGCGTGTCGACGGCCCCCGGGTGCACCGAGTTGACCCGGATCCCGTCACCGGCCAGGTCCAGCGCCGCCGACCGGGTCAGCCCGCGCAGGGCGAACTTGGTCGAGCCGTACGCCGCGTGGCCGGGTATCCCGACCAGCCCCGCCGCCGAGGACACGTTGACGATCGAGCCGCCGCCCGCGGCGCGCAGCAGCGGGGCCACCGCCTGGATCCCCAGGAACGGGCCGAGCAGGTTGACCCGGAGCAGTTCCTCGAACTCGGCGAGGCGCTGCCGCTCGACGTGCGCGGTGCGCCACAGCGCCGCGTTGTTGACCAGTGCCGAGACCGTGCCGAAGGCCTCGACCGCCGCGCGCACGACCGCCGCCCAGCCGGCGGGGTCGCTCACGTCGTGCCGTACGTACAGCCCTTGGCCGCCGAGCGCCGCCGCGACCGCCCGGCCCTCGTCCTCCCGTACGTCGGTGACGACGACCCGCGCGCCCGCCTCGGCGCACATCCGGGCCTCCGCGGCTCCTTGGCCGCGGGCGGCGCCGGTGATGACGACGACCTTCCCGTCCAGCGTGATCACGAGGCCTCCTGTCGAACGCGTGGCGTTCATCTGACGGGTGCGCACACTCCTGATTGCATACTGCTCATCGGCATATTTCTAACAGTCATATACCGTCGGGCGGAAGGGCCGTGGCGCGTACCGGCCATAGACTGCGCTGCGTGCCAGACGAGACGAACAAGCGCGCGCTGCCCGCCACCGGCTGGGCGGTGCTCGGCCTGCTCTCCTTCGGCAAGGAGCTTTCCGGTTACGACGTGAAGAAGTGGTCCGACCGCTCGTTGCGCTTCTTCTACTGGAGCCCTTCCTTCAGCCAGGTCTACAGCGAGCTGCGGCGCCTGGAGGAGGCCGGCTACGCCTCCTCGCGCCGGGTCGGCGCGCAGGACGGCGCCCGCGACAAGCGGGTGTACCGGATCACCGAAGCCGGTACGGAGGCCGTACGGGCGTGGGCGCGCGAGGCGCCCGTCGATCCGCCGGTCCTCAAGCACGGGCCGATGCTGCGCATGTGGCTGGGCCATCTGCTGGAGCCGCAGCAGATGCGCGAAGTGCTGGGCCGGCACCGGGAGTTCGCCGAGGAGATGCGCCGCCGGGCGGAGGCGGACGCGGCCGCCGCGGCGGGCGAGGAGGCCTGGGCGTACCCCACGCTCACCCTGAAGTGGGCCGAGCGGTACTACGCCTGCGAGCGCGACCTCGCGGCGGCGATGCTGGACGACATCGAGGCGCTCACCGCCGAACGCGGCCCCGGGGGCGATGCCTGACGCACGGCGGTGCGCCTGAGCGGCGCTCGCCGGGGCTGCGCGCTTTGATGGACGCATGACGACGAACAACTGGGCAGCGTTCGAGAAGGCGGAACCGGACTTCGCGCAGGCCGTCCGGGCCCGCTTCGCTCAGCGGCCCCACCACGTCCTGGCCACCCTGCGCCGGGACGGCTCCCCGCGCCTGAGCGGGCTCAATGTCGACGTCCGCGGCGGAGAGCTGTGGCTCGGCATGATGGCCGGCTCGATGAAGGCCAAGGACCTGCGGCGCGACCCGCGGTTCGCCCTGCACTCCAACCCGGGCGAGGACGAGGCGATGCCCGGCGGGGACGTACGGGTCTCGGGGCGCGCGCTGGAGCTGGTGGACCCGCCGGAGCTGCACCGGTACGCGGAGGAGACCGAGACCCCGCACCCCTTCGACCTCTTCCACGCCGATCTGACGGAGGTCGTCCACGTCACGGTCGAGGGCGCGGACCTGGTGATCCGCACCTGGACGCCGGGCCACCCCGTGCGCACGCTGCGCCGGGGCAACGACGACGAGCCGCCGCGCGAGGGGTGACGCCCCTCAGGTGAACGGGATCAGGTCCCGGCCGCGGCGCAGCGGGGGGAGGGCGGCCGGGTCCACGTCGAGCCGGCTGCGGTCGATGTTGATGGTGACGTCTCCGTACGTGGCGTCGTGGCCGCCGCGGAACTGGTGGGCGCGGCGGTGCCCGGGCCATTGGGCGCCGCCGGCGGGCAGGCCCATGTCGGCGTCCGAGACGGTGGCGGAGAGGTTCCAGCGGGCCACCCACAGCACGTCCGGCATGTCCTGCGGGGCCTGGTGGTAGTGGGCGCTGAGCGCCGGCGCGCCGGACGCGGCGTGTACGTAGGCCGCCGCGCGGTAGCCCAGTTCGTGCAGCCGCCTCGTCCAGGCCGTCAGGTAGGCGACGACCGGGGCGTCCCAGGTGTCGCGGTCCGTGTAGTGCTCCAGGTCGTTGTAGAGCACCGTGCCCGCGCCCAGGCCCAGCGAGCGGGCCGCCTCGACCGCACCCTCGGCGGCTTCGACGCCCTCTCCGTCGGCTTCGGAGGGGTCGGTGGACAGGCCGGTGCTGGCGCTGTCCCAGGGCTGCGGGCCGACCCAGATCGGCATCAGGTGCCAGCCCGCGTCGGTCTGCCGGCGGATCCAGGTGGCGGTCAGGCGCGGCTGGGCGCAGGCGCGGGCGCGGCCGCCGATGTAGATGCCGACCGCGCCGAAGGGGGAGTCGGCCCGCCAGGTGTCCATCGCGCTCTGGGTGGGGGCGGTGCAGGCGTCGAAGCCGGTGCCGTTGAAGGCGGGTTGGCCGGTGCGGGGGCGGCCGGCGAGGGCGGGGGTCAGCGGGCTGCCGGCGGCTGCCGGGGTGCCCGCGGTGGCGGGGGTGGTCGTACGCGCGCGGGCCAGGAGTTCCCGTACGGCGTCGGAGCTGTTCCCGTACGACAGGGTGGCCATCACCCCGGAGCCGCTCAGCGCGTAGCGGACTTCGCGGCTGTCGCCGGACGGCGCGGGCGGCAGGCCGCTCCCGTCGGCGCGGACGGTCGGGACGTCGGCGCGCTCAGGGGTGTCGGCGAGGGGTTCCAGGTGCAGGGTGTCGGCGCGGCTGCGTACGGCGCGGCCGCTGCACTCGCCCTGGCCGCCGGCGTGCCCGAGGTAGAGGGTGGGCAGGTCGAGACGCACACAGGCGTCGGGGTGGCGGTCGAGGTCCACGACGCGCCAGTGCGCGGGGACGGTGAGGCGCAGCCCGTGGTACTCGACGGTCCGCCCGTCTGCGACGGCGGGCGGGGCGGGCGCGAGCAGGGCGGCACCCAGCAGCGAGGCCAACATCATTCGGGACGGCATGGACCCCACAGTTACCAGACACGGCCGCCCGAACTGCTGTTCTGCGCCCGCCAGTTGGGCCATCCGGCCTACAGGCCGCCGGCCGCGCCGCGGCCGGCCCGCGCCGGGCGCGCGGCTCCCCCGTACCGGCGGCCCGGTCTGCGCGACCGTACGGCGGCGGCCCCGCCGGCCCGGGCGACCGGTCACCCGTACGAGCGACCGGTACCGGCCCCGTCACCGGGGGTGCACGAGGCCTTGCGCACCGGGGAGTTGGGGAGGAGGGCGGCTTGGCCCGGCCGCGGGAGCCGTGCATATGATCGGGTTCTTGCCGACGGGGAGGCCGAAAATGGCAGGCGATCTCGATCAGGAGTGGGGTTCGGGCGCAGCCGGCGCGGACCAGCAGGTGGGCATGCGGCTGAACCACGTACCGCCGGAGCCATCGGGTCCGGGTCCGTCGTCCCCGCCCGTGTACGGGCCGTTCGCCCCGGGCAAGGGGCCCGGCGACTTCGCTTCGACGCCGGCGCAGAAGAAGGCGGCCGCGGGCACGATCGAGACCGAGCTGCAGCCGAACACGAAGAAGGCCGCGGAGCACGCGGATGACGCCACCAACGCCGCCCACAAGGGCTTCGACGGGTGGGACACGGCCGCCGGCCTGAAGAAGGTGGCGGACACCTGGGACCAGCAGGTGAAGAACCTGATGGCCCGGCTGGACGCGGAGAAGACCGCGCTGCGCGGGGCCTCGGGCCTGGTCACGGGCAATGACACAGGTGTCCGCAACCAGTTCGCGACGCGGTCGAAGCTGAATGGTTTGTAGGGGGCTGCGGTGCCGAACTACCACGAGGTCATGACCACGAACCTGGGTCTGCTGACGACGGCCGCGGGCAAGTGGGAGGCGATGGCGGACGAGCTGAACAAGGTCGAGACCCGCTACGGAGACTCCGTACAGAAGATCACCACGGGCGACACCTGGTCCGGGGTCAGTGCCGGTACCGCCCGGTCGGGCTTCGACGGGACCCGGTACGAGTACTCGGCCGCGCAGATCCAGGCCAAGGCGATCGGCAGCCTGCTGCGGGACGCCCACGAGAAGTTCACCGACCTGAAGACCAAGCTCGAAAGCGCGCGCGACGACGCGATAGCCGCCGGCATGACCGTCTCCGAGCAGGGCCACGTCGCGTTCGACTGGGGCAAGCTCACTCCTTCCGAGCGCAGCGCCTACCACCACGACCCCGACGGCGAGGCCGCCATCCGCACGGCCGTCACCAAGTGGCAGCAGCACATCGACGACCGGGTGAAGGCCGTCACCGAGCTCGACCAGAACGTCAAGCTGGCCCTCGAGGCCGAAGTCGTGGACAGCAACAAGGACGCGCTGGGCAAGGGCGCCGACATGTCGCTGTCGGGGTTCAACGCGGGCGCGGAGGGCGATCTGACGAAGGCCGTGAAGGCCGCACGGGCCGAGCAGGCCGCCGAGCGCGACGTCAAGGCGCACGACGACGGTCTCAAGGTGACCGGACCCGACGTGGGTTTCAAGATCACCGGCGTGAAGAACGGCAAGGAGGGCTCGGTCAAGGCGTACGCCGACCTCTTCCACCTGAGCCAGGCGGGCGAGGGGAGCAAGGGCGGGATCAAGTACTCCGACGTCTACGACGTCTACGGAGGCGCCCGGTCCACCGCGAACTACGGGTTCACCGACAAGGGGTTCAGCGGCAAGGCCGAGGCATCGGCGGGGATCCGCGAACTGGTGGGTGTGAAGGGCGAGTACGGGCCCCTCGGCGCGTACGAACGGACCGAGGTCTTCGCCGGCGGTGAGGCCTCGGTCAGTGCCGGGGCGGGCAAGGACGGCTTCAACGCCGGAGCGAAGGCGTTCGCCGGCGGGAAGGCCGGCGTCGCCGGGGGCGGCGAGGTCGCCGGTCTGGGCGCCGGCGGGACCGCCGAAGGCTGGTACGGCGCGGGCGCGGAGGCCAAGGTGACCTTCGGCAAGGGCGACGACGGCAAGTGGCACATCGGCACCAAGGCGGGTCTGGCACTCGGGCTCGGCGGCTCGGTGGGCGCCGAGTTCACGGTCGACCCCGGCAAGGTCACCCATGCGTTCGGCGACGCGGCCGACGCGATCGGTGACACCGCCGGGTCGGTCAAGCACACGGTCGGCGGCTGGTTCGACTGATGTACGTTTCCCGTCTCCACGGAAAGAAGGCCGATGATGCCCACGACCCTGCCCGTGCCGATCGAGTTCAGCCTGCCGGAGGGCTGGCGGGCGGCGCCACCGGACGAGGTCGGCGCTCCGGACGTGGCGTTCATCGCGCTGCATCCGCGGCCGGATGACGGTTTCACCGCCAACATCACCATCGACGGCGGCTTCCTGCGGGAGGAGACCACGCTGGAGGAGCTGGCCGACGCGTCGGTGGAGCAGGTGCGCGGGGTCGCCGAGTCCGTCGGGGTGGCCGTCCGCCACGAGATCGGCTCCGCGGCTGCGCCGGGCCTGACGCAGCGGCTGACCGTGACGGCCGTCGTCGCCGGCGCGCGCCGCGACCTGGTGCAGTCCCAGGTTTATATGGCCCTCACGGACGCCGCGGACCCGGACCGGCGCGCGCTGGTCCGCTCGATCCTGACCGCCACCGCCGCCCAGCACGACAGCGTCCTGCCGGACTTCCAGCAGTTCCTGCGCACGGTACGCCCCGACACCGGTACGGGGGCCTGACCATGGGCCTCTTCGACAGGTTCACCGGCACCCGACGCCCGGACGGCGGCGCCGAGCCGCTGTCCGCCGCGCAGGTGCGGGAGGCGTTGCTCGCGGTCAACGGCCCGGACAAGCCGTACGTCGTGCGCAACGCGCGGCCGGCGGAGAAGGCCGACCTGGTGGCGGAGTGGCGGGTCCTGGAGCCGGCCTGGCGCACCTTCTTCCTGGAGTCAAGGCTCGACCGGACCCTCAAGACGAGGATGCGCCTGGTCCCCGGCAAGCACGAGGTGCGGGCCGTCGACGAGGAGCTGGCAGTCACCTGGGTCGGGGACACGCCGAAGCTGGCCGTGTCGGCCGAGTACAGGCGGGGGCAGGTGACGACGGTGTCGAAGCAGTGGACGATCGAGCGGGGGCCGGACGGCCGCCGGCGGGCGGTGGCGGACTTCGCCTTCGACACCCGGGAACTGAAGGTCCCCTTGCAGAAGGCGGTCCTGGCGGCGGGATGGACCTGGCGCGGAGCCCTGTTCCGGCTCTGACCCCCCGGGCACGCCACAGCGCCCGCCATCCCTGGTCGGGGACATGACGGGCGCTGTGTCGAGTGCCGCACACCGTTGTACGGACCGCATGAGGGGTCCTCCCCCACCAGGGAGGGGCTCCCGCACCCGACGGCCGGAGGCCGGCGCAGCCGGACGAAGCCCGGAAGGCCGTCCACGGCCGAACCGCGCGAGCACGGCATCCCAAAGGAGCCATGACGGGCGCCGTGCCGAGTGCCGCACACCGTCGTACGCACCGCACGAGGCGTCCTCCCCCACCAGGGAGGGGCTCCCGCACCCGACGGCCGGAGGCCGGCGCAGCCGGACGAAGCCCGGAAGGCCGCCCACGGCCGAACCGCGCGAGCACGGCATCCCAAAGGAGCCATGACGGGCACCGTGCCGAGTGCCGCACACCGTCGTACGCACCGCACGAGGCGTCCCCGCCAGGGGGCTACACCGTCAGGGAACGGTCCGTCGGCTTGACCGGGTACGGGAGGGTGCTGGCGCCGGTCAGGAAGCGGTCCACGCCGCGGGCGGCCGAGCGGCCTTCCGCGATGGCCCACACGATCAGCGACTGGCCGCGCCCCGCGTCGCCGGCGACGAAGACGCCGTCCACGTTGGTCGCGTACGAGGCGTCCCGCGCCACGTTGCCCCGGGCGTCCAGCTCCAGGCCGAACTGGTCCACCAGGCCGTTGGCCTGGTCGGTGCCGGTGAAGCCCATCGCGAGGGTGACCAGCTGCGCGGGCAGGACCCGCTCGGTGCCCTCCTTCTGGACCAGCTTGCCGTCCACGAACTCCACCTCGATCAGGTGCAGTTCCTGGACGTTGCCGTCCTCGTCGCCCTCGAAGTGGGTCGTGGAGACGGAGTAGATCCGCTCCCCGCCCTCCTCGTGCGCCGAGGTGACCTTGTACAGCATCGGGAACGTCGGCCAGGGCATCCCCGCGGGGCGGTCCTCGGACGGCCTCGGCATGATCTCCAGCTGGGTGACCGACAGGGCACCCTGGCGGTGGGCGGTGCCCACGCAGTCCGCGCCGGTGTCGCCGCCGCCGATGACGACGACGTGCTTGCCCTCGGCGGTGATGGGGGGCGCCACGAAGTCGCCCTCCTGCACCTTGTTGGCGAGCGGCAGGTACTCCATGGCGAAGTGGATGCCCTTGAGCTCGCGCCCCGGCACCGGCAGGTCGCGGGAGACGGTGGCGCCCGCCGCGATGACCACCGCGTCGTAGCGCCTGCGCAGCTTCGCCGCGTCGATGTCGCGGCCGACCTCCACGCCCGTGCGGAACTTGGTCCCCTCCGCGCGCATCTGCTCGATGCGGCGGTTGATGTGCACCTTCTCCATCTTGAACTCGGGGATGCCGTAGCGCAGCAGGCCGCCGATGCGGTCCGCGCGCTCGTACACCGCCACGGTGTGCCCGGCCCGCGTCAGCTGCTGGGCGGCGGCCAGGCCGGCCGGGCCCGAGCCGATGACGGCGACGGTCTTGCCGGAGAGCCGCTCCGGGGGCTGCGGGGTGACGTCGCCGTTGTCCCACGCCTTGTCGATGATCGAGACTTCGACGTTCTTGATGGTGACGGCCGGCTGGTTGATGCCGAGCACGCACGCCGACTCGCAGGGCGCGGGGCAGAGCCGGCCCGTGAACTCGGGGAAGTTGTTCGTGGCGTGCAGCCGCTCGGAGGCGGCCGTCCAGTCCTCGCGGTAGGCGAAGTCGTTCCACTCCGGGATCAGGTTCCCGAGCGGGCAGCCGTTGTGGCAGAACGGGATGCCGCAGTCCATGCAGCGGCCGGCCTGCTTGCTGATGATCGGCAGCAGGGAGCCGGGGACGTAGACCTCGTTCCAGTCCTTGACGCGTTCGGCGACGGGACGGGTACAGGCGGTCTCGCGCGGGGTGGTGAGGAAGCCCTTCGGGTCAGCCATGGGTCGCCGCCTCCATCATCTTCTCAGTGGTCTCGGACTCGGAGAGTCCGGCCCGCTCAGCGGCGTCCTTGGCGGCGAGCACTGCCTTGTACGTGGTCGGGATGATCTTGCTGAAGCGGTCCGCGGACACGGACCAGTCAGCCAGGAGCTTCGCGGCCACGGTCGAGCCGGTCTCCTCCTCGTGGCGGCGCACCACATCGTGCAGCCACTGCTTGTCGGCGTCCGAGGGGGCCTCCACGGCCTCGGTGTTGCCGGCGTTGACGTTGCGCGGGTCGAGGTCGATGACGTACGCGACACCGCCCGACATGCCGGCCGCGAAGTTGCGGCCCGTCCCGCCGAGGACGACGGCGGTGCCGCCGGTCATGTACTCGCAGCCGTGGTCGCCCACGCCCTCCGAGACCACCAGGGCGCCGGAGTTGCGGACGCAGAAGCGTTCGCCGGTGCGGCCGCGCAGGAACATCTCGCCGCCGGTGGCCCCGTAGCCGATGGTGTTGCCGGCGATGGTCGAGTACTCGGCGAGGTGGTCGGCGCCGCGGTCGGGGCGGACCACGACCCGGCCGCCCGACAGGCCCTTGCCGACGTAGTCGTTGGCGTCGCCCTCCAGGCGCAGGGTGATGCCCTTCGGAAGGAAGGCACCGAAGGACTGGCCCGCGGAACCGGTGAAGGTCAGGTCGATGGTGTTGTCGGGCAGGCCCGCGCCACCGAACCGCTTGGTGACCTCGTGGCCGAGCATGGTGCCGACGGTCCGGTTGATGTTCCGGATCGCGACCTGGGCCCGGACCGGCTGGGCCTCCTCGGCACTGGCCGCGCCCAGCGCCTCGGCGGCGAGCTCGATCAGCTCGTTGTCGAGGGCCTTCTCCAGCCCGTGGTCCTGCTCGATCAGGGCGTGGCGGACCGCGCCTTCGGGCAGCTCGGGCACGTGGAAGAGCGGCTCCAGGTCGAGGCCCTGCGCCTTCCAGTGCGTGACGGCCTTGCTGGTGTCGAGCAGCTCGGCGTGGCCGACGGCCTCCTGGATCGAGCGGAAGCCCAGCTCGGCGAGCAGCTCGCGCACCTCCTCCGCGATGAACTCGAAGAAGTTGACGACGAATTCGGGCTTGCCGGAGAACCGGTCGCGCAGGACGGGGTTCTGCGTGGCGATGCCGACCGGGCAGGTGTCCAGGTGGCAGACGCGCATCATGATGCAGCCGGAGACGACGAGCGGAGCGGTCGCGAAACCGAACTCCTCGGCGCCGAGCAGCGCGGCGATGATCACGTCGCGGCCGGTCTTGAGCTGGCCGTCCGTCTGGACCACGATGCGGTCGCGCAGCCCGTTGAGCAGCAGGGTCTGCTGGGTCTCGGCGAGGCCGAGCTCCCAGGGGCCGCCCGCGTGCTTGAGCGAGGTGAGCGGGGAGGCGCCCGTACCGCCGTCGTGGCCGGAGATGAGGACGACGTCCGCGTGCGCCTTGGAGACACCGGCGGCGACGGTGCCGACACCCACCTCGGAGACCAGCTTCACGTGGATGCGTGCGGCCGGGTTGGCGTTCTTGAGGTCGTGGATCAGCTGGGCCAGGTCTTCGATGGAGTAGATGTCGTGGTGCGGCGGCGGGGAGATCAGGCCGACGCCGGGGGTGGAGTGCCGGGTCTTGGCGACCCACGGGTACACCTTGTGGCCGGGCAGCTGGCCGCCCTCGCCGGGCTTGGCGCCCTGCGCCATCTTGATCTGGATGTCGTCGGCGTTGACCAGGTACTCGCTGGTGACGCCGAAGCGGCCGGAGGCGACCTGCTTGATGGAGGAGCGGCGCGCCGGGTCGTACAGGCGGTCCGGGTCCTCGCCGCCCTCACCGGTGTTGGACTTGGCGCCCAGCTGGTTCATGGCGACGGCGAGCGTCTCGTGCGCCTCCTTGGAGATGGAGCCGTACGACATCGCGCCCGTGGAGAAGCGCTTGACGATGTCGGCGACGGACTCGACCTCGTCCACCGGGATCGACGGGCGGTCGCTGTTGAAGCCGAACAGGCCGCGCAGCGTCATCAGCCGCTCGGACTGCTCGTTCACCCGCTCGGTGTACTGCTTGAAGATGTCGTAGCGGCGGTTGCGGGTGGCGTGCTGGAGGCGGAAGACCGTCTCGGGGTCGAACAGGTGCGGCTCGCCCTCCCTGCGCCACTGGTACTCGCCGCCGATGTCCAGCGCGCGGTGCGTGGCCGCGATGCCGGTGGCCGGGTACGCCTTGGCGTGGCGCGCGGCCACCTCCTTGGCGATGACGTCCAGGCCGGCGCCGCCGATCTTGGTGGCGGTGCCGCTGAAGTACGTGCCGACGAACTCCTCGTTCAGGCCGACGGCCTCGAAGACCTGGGCCCCGCGGTAGGAGGCGACGGTGGAGATGCCCATCTTCGACATGACCTTCAGGACGCCCTTGCCGAGCGCGTAGATCAGGTTCTTGATGGCCTGCTCCGGCTCCAGGCCGGACAGGAAGGTACCGGCGCGCAGCAGGTCCTCGACGGATTCCATGGCGAGGTACGGGTTGACGGCGGCCGCGCCGTAGCCGATCAGGAGCGCGACGTGGTGGACCTCGCGGACGTCACCGGCCTCGACCAGCAGGCCCACCTGGGTGCGCTGCTTGGTGGCGATGAGGTGGTGGTGCACGGCGGAGGTCAGCAGCAGCGAGGGGATCGGTGCGTGCTCGGCGTCCGAGTGGCGGTCCGAGAGGACGATCAGGCGGGCGCCGTTCTCGATGGCGGCGTCGGCCTCCGCGCGGATCTCCTCGATCCGCGCGGCCAGCGCCTCGCCGCCGCCGGAGACCCGGTAGAGGCCCGAGAGGGTGGCGGCCTTCATGCCCGGCATGTCGCCGTCGGCGTTGACGTGGATGAGCTTGGCCAGCTCGTCGTTGTCGATCACCGGGAAGGGCAGGGTGACGCTGCGGCAGGACGCGGCGGTCGGCTCCAGCAGGTTGCCCTGCGGGCCCAGCGAGGACAGCAGCGAGGTGACGAGCTCCTCGCGGATGGCGTCCAGCGGCGGGTTGGTGACCTGCGCGAACAGCTGCGTGAAGTAGTCGAAGAGCAACCGGGGGCGCTCGGACAGGGCCGCGATCGGCGAGTCCGTGCCCATGGAGCCGAGCGGCTCGCCGCCGGTACGGGCCATCGGCGCGAGGATGACGCGCAGCTCTTCCTCGGTGTAGCCGAAGGTCTGCTGGCGGCGGGTGACCGAGGCGTGGGTGTGCACGATGTGCTCGCGCTCGGGCAGGTCCGTCAGCTCGATCTCGCCGGTCTCCAGCCACTCCGCGTACGGGGCGGCGGCGGCCAGCTCGGCCTTGATCTCGTCGTCCTCGACGATGCGGTGCTGGGCGGTGTCGACGAGGAACATCTTGCCGGGCTGGAGGCGGCCCTTGCGGACGACCTTCGCCGGGTCGATGTCGAGGACGCCGACCTCGGAGGACAGCACGACCAGGCCCTCGTCGGTGACCCAGTAGCGGCCGGGGCGCAGACCGTTGCGGTCGAGGACCGCGCCGACCTGGGTGCCGTCGGTGAAGGTGACGCAGGCGGGGCCGTCCCAGGGCTCCATCATCGTGGAGTGGTACTGGTAGAAGGCGCGCAGGGCCGGGTCCATGGAGGTGTGGTTCTCCCACGCCTCCGGGATCATCATCAGCACGCTGTGCGGCAGCGACCGGCCGCCGAGGTGGAGCAGCTCCAGGACCTCGTCGAAGGAGGCCGAGTCGGAGGCGTCGGGCGTACAGATGGGGAAGATGCGCTCCAGCGCGCCCTCACCGAAGACGTCCGAGGCCAGCTGGGACTCGCGGGCCACCATCCAGTTCCGGTTGCCCTTGACCGTGTTGATCTCGCCGTTGTGCGCGACGAAGCGGTACGGGTGGGCGAGCGGCCAGGACGGGAAGGTGTTGGTCGAGAACCGGGAGTGGACCAGGGCGAGCGCCGACGCGAAGCGGCGGTCGGACAGGTCCGGGAAGAAGGGCTCCAGCTGGCCGGTGGTCAGCATGCCCTTGTAGACGATGGTGCGGGCGGAGAGCGAGGGGAAGTAGACCCCGGCCTCGCGCTCGGCGCGCTTGCGCAGTACGAAGGCCTTGCGGTCGAGCGCGAGGCCGGTGCTGGTGCCGTCGGACACGAAGACCTGGCGGAAGGCGGGCATGGTGGCGCGGGCGCCGTTGCCGAGCAGGTCCGGGGTGACCGGTACCTCGCGCCAGCCCAGGACCGTCAGGCCCTCCTCGGCCGCGATCGCCTCGATCTGCTCCACGGCGACGGCCTGTGCGGGGCCGTCGGCGGGGAGGAAGGCGATGCCGACGGCGTAGGCGCCGGCCTCGGGGAGGTCAAAACCGGCCACCTCGCGCAGGAACGCGTCGGGGACCTGGGAGAGGATTCCGGCGCCGTCGCCCGAGTCCGGCTCGGATCCGGTGGCGCCGCGGTGTTCGAGGTTCCGCAATACGGTCAGCGCCTGCTCGACCAGCGCGTGGCCGGCCTCGCCGCTGAGGTCGGCCACGAAGCCGACGCCGCAGGCGTCGTGCTCGTTGCGCGGGTCGTACATGCCCTGGGGGGCGGGGCGACCGTCCATGGGCGACCAGGCAGTGGTGCTGGGGCCGGTCGCGGAGTGCGTGGATGCGGAACGCATCGGCTCTCCCGTCGTCGTCGTGGCAAAGGTGCGTGCCGAGGGACGACGTTGGCCCTCTGCGAAATTTCGTGCAGGTTACATGATGACTGCGATCCCGCGAAGCGGATATCACGTTCCAGCATGCGGACACTGCGCGAGGTGTGACGCAGTAAGAAAAGAAAGGTCCCGGAGCCGGGATGCGGGCTTCGTTGCCCTGGGGGGCGCGGGCTTCATTGCCCTGAAGCTCCCCGCGGCCGCGGCCGGGAGGAGCTCTGGTGTGATGCCCCGCGGTGATGTGCTCGAAACCGCGGGGTAACCATTAATTTATGCGTCGCTCTGCATAGTGTCTCATTCCTGCGGCGGTCAGCCTACGACGCCGCCGATCCACGTTCCCAGGATGTACGTCACACCGGCGGCCGCGCCACCCAGGACCAGCTGGCGGACACCGCTGAACCACCAGGACCGGGCAGTGACCCGGGCGACGACCGCTCCGCAGGCGAAGAGACCCGCCAGGGCCAGCAGCACGGCCGGCCACAGGGCGGTCGCGCCGAGCAGGTAGGGCAGTACGGGCAGCAGCGCGCCCAGGGCGAAGGAGCCGAAGGAGGAGACGGCGGCGACCAGCGGCGACGGCAGGTCGTCCGGGTCGATGCCCAGCTCCTCGCGGGCGTGTATCTCCAGCGCCTGCTCCGGGTCGCGGGACAGCTGCATCGCCACCTCGCGGGCGAGGGCGGGCTCGACGCCGCGCGACACGTACAGCTCGGCCAGCTCCTCCATCTCGTCCACCGGGTGCTTGCGCAACTGCTGGCGCTCCACGTCGAGTTCCGCGAGGACGAGCTCGCGCTGCGAGGCGACCGAGGTGTACTCTCCGGCGGCCATCGAGAACGCGCCGGCGGCCAGTCCGGCCAGCCCGGTGATGACGATGGTCTGCGGGGCCACCGCACCGCCCGCCACACCGGTCATGAGGGCGAGGTTGGAGACGAGCCCGTCCATGGCCCCGAACACGGCCGGCCGCAGCCATCCGCCGTTGACGTCACGGTGGGTGTGGTTGTCGCGGTGGGCGGTGTGCAGTGATGCTTCGGTGTCGATGATGGACATGCGCCGGATCTCCCCTGTCGAGCTGTGCCGGGCGGGCTTCGCCGAGCTTCTTCGGGCTTCGTCGAGCCTCTTTGAGCCTCTTCGTGCGAGCGGGTACGCGAAGGCGGCCCGCAGGCGCCGCTCCCCCTGAACACCTCGAAACTACGCACGATTTCCTTCGGCCGCCAGCAAGGAAGGCCGTACTTACCTGGGGTTTCGCGGGTCGGCGACCGGGTGACGGCGGCGTTCGCGGGGTGTTTCGCGACATGCGACAAACGTCATCCCGTGGCACAAATCCCCCATGGGCTCATGATGAGTCCCATCAAGTGGAGAGGCGCGCGATGGAGCTGATTGCATGCGATCCGCAGATCCTCCTCGAACGGGCCAGGGGCGCGCTTCTGGGACTGGCGGTGGGTGACGCGCTGGGCGCCCCGGCGGAGAACATGAAGCCGTCGCAGATCAGGGCGAAGTGGGGCCGGATCGAGGGCTTCGTCTCCGACGATCCGGCGGGCACAGACGACACGGAGTACGCGATCTTCTCCGGGCTGCTGCTGGCGCGCCACGGGTCGGCGCTCGCGGTCGCCCACGTGGAACGGGCCTGGCACCACTGGATCGCCGACCTGGACGAAGGGCCGTTCCGCGGCGCGGGCTTCTCGGAGCGCGGCACCCTGGAGAACCTCCGCCGGGGCCTGGCGGCGCCCATCTCGGCGCAGCACCGGCACGCCTGGTCGGACGGGCTGGCCATGCGGGCGGCCCCGTTCGGGGTCTTCGCGGCGGGGCGGCCGGCGGAGGCCGCGCGGCTGGTGGCGATCGACGGGTCGGTCAGCCATGACGGGGAGGGCATCTACGGCGGCCAGGCGGTGGCGGCGGGGGTCGCGGCGGCGATGGCGGGCGGTTCACCGGCGTCGGTGGTCTCGGCGGCCCTGTCGGTGATCCCCTCGGACTCCTGGACGGCGCGCTCGCTGCGCCGGGCCGTGACGGCGGCCCCGCGCGGCGAGCGGGCGGTGCGCTCGGCGGTGGTGATCGGCGGCTACCCGTGGACGGACCTGGCCCCGGAGGCGGTGGGCCTGGCGTTCGGGGCGTTCGCGGCGGCGCGCGGGGACTTCGCCGAGTCCGTGCTCACGGCGGTGAACATGGGCCGCGACGCGGACACCACGGCGGCGGTGGCCGGGGCGCTGTCCGGTGCGCTGTCGGGGGTGCGGGCGATCCCGGAGCAGTGGTCGTCGGCGATCGGCCCGGTCCGGGGCAGCTGCCTGCCCTCGATGCGGGGCTACCACGTCCTGGACATCGCGGACCTCCTCACCCCGGAAACCGAGCCGCCCCGATGACCCCACCCCCTCCCTACGACCCGCCTCCCCACCCGGCACCCCCCGCCCCCGCCCGCCGCCCCCCGACAGCCCCGGACGACCGCCGCCCCGCACCGGGAGCGGCGGACCCCACCGGGACCCCGCCGGACGACCGGCCCGAAGGCGGCGGCCCGGCACAAGCGGAACCCGGCCCCGCCCCGGGCAACCGCCGCCCCGCACCGGGAGCGGCGGAACCGGACCCCACCCGGACCCCGCCGTCCGGGCTCCCGGAAACCGACGGCCCGGAACAAGCGGAGCCCCACCGCGCCCCGGGCAACCACCGCCCCGCAACGGGGGCGGCGGACCCCACCCGCACCCCGTCCGGGACCCCCGGACCAGGCACCGCCCCGGCAGAGCCCGGCGGCGGATGGGTACGCCAGGGCGGAACCGCCCCCGGCCCGGCCCCCGGCCACCGGGACAACCCGCACACCCCGCCGGCGGCGGCCGGGCCGGACACCACTCTCACCCCCGGCCCGAGCGCCGACACGGTGGCGTCCGGCAGCGGCTGGGTGCGCCAGGGCGGAGCCACCGCCGGCCCGGTGGCCGAACCGCACCCCGAAGACCCCGAGGACCCCGGTGGGCCCGAGCGCGCGCAGGCCCGTACCGTCAGCCGGACGGTCCTGCGGGCCGGGCCCGATTCCGGCCCGCGAGCCGCCGACGCCGGGCCCGCCGCCGCGCGGGCGGTCACCGTGCCCGTACCCCCGGACGGGCCCCGGCGGATCGAGGGGTTGCTGCTCGGGCTCGCCGCAGGCGACGCGGCCGGGTGGCCCGCCGCCCGGCACCGGGCCAGCCGGATGCCCGAATGGACCCGCCGCCTCACCCGCGAGCTCGACACCTTCGCCGAGCAGAACGCCACCACCACCCTCCCCGTCCCCATCGCCCTCAACCAGCCCCCCGAACCCCTGCGCCTCGGCCCCTCCGACGACGCCGAATGGGCGGCCTTCGCCGCGGAGTCCGTGCTGACCGCCGCCGGCGTCCTGCTCAGCGACCTCTCCCGGTCCCGCCGGATGCGCGCCGCCATCGACCTCGCCTGGAACGCCCTGGCCAGCGAAGTCGCCGCCGCGGCCGAACGCGCCCCCGAGGTGGAGTCCGCCGTCCTCCCCCTGCGCGCCCGCATCTCCGTCCGCGCCGGCCTCGGCAACCTCGCCGCCGGCCTGCGCCCGCCCGCCACCGGCCACGACAACCCGCACTACTTCGACGACGCCGCCTGCATCCGCGCCTGCGTCCTCGCCGTCGTCCACCCCGGCGATCCCCGGGCGGCCGCGGACCTCGCCGAGTTCGACGCCCGCTACACCCAGGACGGCGACGGGGTGCACGGTGCCCGCGCCATGGCCGCCGCCATCGCCACCGCCCTCGCCGGGGCGGACACCGACGCCGCCGTCGACGCCGCCCTGGAGCAACTGCCCGAAGCCACCGAGATCGGCCGCAACGCCCGCCACGCCGTCGAGCTCGCCCGCACCGACGAAGGCACCGGCACCGGCGCCTTCGCCCTCGTCCCGCTCCTGGAGCACCAGATCGTCGACCACGTCTACAGCTACGGCATCGCCGCCGCCGAAACCGTCCCCGTAGCGCTCGCGCTGGTCACGGCCGCGCGGGGCAACGTCGCCGAGGCCGTGCCCGCCGCGGCCTGCCTCTCGCGCGTCGCGGACTCCGCCCCCGCCCTCGCCGGAGCCCTCACCGGCGCCCTCGGCGGCGGCGACTGCCTCCCCGCCGCCTGGCGCGAAGCCTGCCGCACCCTCTCCGGCTGTGCCCTCCCCCACCTCGCCGGCACCGACCTGGTCGAGCTCGCCGCGCTCCTCGCCCGTACGGAACTCACCTCGCCCAAAGCCCGCGCCGCCCACGCGGCCCAGCCACCCCAAGGGATGATTCGGACATGACGCTGACCCCCCTCAGCCTCGACGACCGGACGGCCGGCTGTCTCGTCGGCGCGGCCGTCGGCGACGCCCTCGGCGGCCCGGTCGAGGGCTGGTCCCCGGACCGGATCGTCGAGCGGCACGGCGGCCGCGTGCGCGGCATCGTCGGCCCCTGGTACGAGGACTGGCGCACCGCCCGGCCCATCGCGCCGTACCACAAGGGGGACGGGCACGTCACCGACGACACCCTGATGACCCATGCCCTGGTACGGGTCTACGAGGCCGTACGCGACCACCTCGACGCGTACGCGGTCGCCGAGCACCTGGTCCCGGACCTGATGACGAACCCGCGCTGGATCCCGGAGCTCGAAGCCGAGGCCCTGCCGCTCCAGCGGATCTTCCTCGCGGAGAAGTGGATCGTGACCCGGCTGCACTACGCGCACGCCGATCCGCGCGAGGCGGGCACCGGAAACATCGTCAACTGCGGGGCGGCGATGTACATGGCACCGGTCGGGCTGGTCAACGCGGGCCATCCCGAGGCCGCGTACGCGGAGGCGCTGGACGTCGCCGGGGCGCACCAGTCCTCGTACGGGCGGGAGGCGGCGGGCGTGTTCGCGGCGGCGGTGGCCGCGGCGTGCGTGCCGGGGGCGACCGCGGGCTCGGTGGTGGACACGGCCGCGTCCCTGGCGAAGGACGGCACCCGGGCGGCCATCGAGGCGGTCCGGGACGTCGCCCGCGGCCACCGGGGCTTCGAGTCGGCGCTGGTCCCGCTACGGGAGGCGGTCGCCCCGTACGACTCGGTGGGGCCGGACTACCGCCGGCCCTCGCTGGGCGCCCGGCGGCCCTCGCGGCTGCACTCGATCGAGGAGCTCCCGATCGCGCTCGGCATGCTGCTGGTCGCGGACGGGGCGTACGAGGGTGCGGTGCTCGGAGCCGTCAACTACGGGCGGGACTGCGACTCGACGGCCACGATGGCGGGGGCGCTGTCCGGAGCCCTGAACGGCCTCGCGGCGGTACCGGAGGCCTGGGCGAAGCAGGTCGCGGAGGCGAGCCGGCTCGACCTGCACGCCCCGGCGGCGGCGCTGGCGGCGGTGGCCCGCGAGGTCTTCGCCCGCGACCGCGACCGCCGCCGCGCCCACGAATCGGCGTTCAGCTCGCTCGCGGACCCCTCATGCTGACCGGCCCCGGACCGGTACCGCCCGGCCCGCGCCGGGACCCCATGACCGGCGCGCTCCGGCCGACGCCCGCCCGGCCTCCCGCCGGAACCCGACGGCGTCCCCACCCGGCAACACCTACGGCAACCCGGCCGGACCCGGTACGGCTGACTGGCCACCGCCCCCGGGGCGGCCGTCGCGGACCCGCGGCGACGGGCCCCCGGCCCCCGACCGGGGCCCAACGCCGCTCCCCCGAGACGCAGTCCGCGGCGACCGGGCCCGCACGGTTCGCGTGCGCCCAGCCCCAAGGGGGGACCGAGCAGAGCCGCCACCCGACGGCATCCACAGCGACCCGGCCCGGGCCGCCGCTACGGGTGACGGGTCCCCACCCTCCGGGCAGCCATCGCGGACGCTCGACGACCGGCCCCGACGGGACCGGGCAGCGCCCCCACACGGCAACGCCCCCGGCAACCGGGCCCGGCCCGGCACGCCCGGCCGACCGACACCCCCGACTCAGCCGCCCCGGACCGCCCGTGCACCGGGCCGGGCGCCCCGCCCGAGCGGTGGCGTCCGCTCCGGCCGGCCCGGGACCGGTACGGCTGACCGGACGCCCCGCGCGCGAGGCGGCGTGCACGGTGAGCGCGGGGCCACGGTGACCGGGCCCGGGCGGGTGACGTGGGTGCAGCCCGAGGACCTGGTCGGCCACGAGCTGCGGCAGGCCGCGCAGGACGGGCGGGACGCGGAGCCGCTGCTGCGGGTCTGGCTCGCGGCGGGCGGGCACCCGGCGCCGGAGCGGGCCGGCGCCTCCCCGGCACCGGCCGGCCCCGAGCTGCGCGCGCTGGCGTGCCGCCTCCTGACCCAACTCGCGGCGCTCCCCCGCCCCTCGGCCCCCGACGAGCCGGAGTCCTGGCAGGCCATCACCGCCACCTGGCGCGCCCCGGCCGAGACCGACCCCGGCCCCCGGCCGGGCCCCCTCCCGGAGCCGGACCGGGCTCAGCCCGAGGCACACCCCCGCCCGCAGCCGGAACAACACCCGGGCCCGCGGCCCGGGAACCACGCCGCCCCCCGGCCCGGCCCCCGGCCGAAGACCACCCCGGCGCCGCCGCCGGCCACGCACCCCCGCCCCTCCTCGGCGCCGGACCGCGGGCCAAGGCCCGTAGAACGGCACCGGGCTCAGCGCGAGGCACCCCGCCCGCAGCCGCAGCCGCAGCCGCAGGCGTTCGTCCGGCGGTTGGAGGCCGCGTGGATCGGGCGGGCCGTGGGGTGTGTGCTCGGGAAGCCCGTCGAGAAGCTGCCCCTGGAAGGGATCCGCGCGCTCGCCCGTGCCACCGGCAACTGGCCCCTGGACGACTGGTTCACCGCCCGCGGCGTCCCCGCCGAGCTGCTCGCCGCCCACCCCTGGAACCGCCGTTCCGCGGCCACCTCCCTCGCCGAGAACATCGACGGCGCCCCCGAGGACGACGACCTCAACTACCCCCTCCTCGGCCTGCTCCTCCTCCAGCGCCACGGCAAGGGCTTCACCACCGCCGACGTCGGCCGCCTCTGGCTCGACGAGCTCCCGGCCGGCCGGACGTTCACCGCCGAGCGCATCGCGTACCGCAACCTCCTGTACGGCCTGGAACCCCCGGCCACCGCCACCCACCACAACCCCTTCCGGGAATGGATCGGCGCCCTCATCCGCGCCGACGTCCACGGCTGGACCAACCCCGGCGACCCGGCCGCCGCCGCGGCCCAGGCCTACCGCGACGCCGTCCTCACCCACACCGCCAACGGCGTCTACGCGGCCCTCTTCACCGCCGCCGCCCTCGCCGAGGCCGCCACCGGCCTGGCCGACGTGCACACCGCGCTGCGCGCCGGACTGGCCGTCGTACCGCCCCGCTCCCGGCTCGCCGCCGCCGTCCGGCACGCCGTCGACACCGCCGGGCGGTACGCCGACTTCGACCGCGTCGTGGACGAACTCCACGCCCGCCACGGCCACTACCACTGGGTCCACGCCGTCCCCAACACCGCCCTCGTCGCCGCCGCCCTCACCCACGCCGACGGCGATTTCAGCCACTCCGTGTGCCGCGCCGTGTCCGGCGGCTGGGACACCGACTCCAACGGCGCCACCGCCGGCTCCCTGGCCGCCCTCGTCGCGGGCGCGGTCCCGCACCGCTGGGCCGCGCCCCTGAAGAACCGCCTCGTCAGCACCGTCGCCGGGTTCGACGGCGTCGGCTTCGACACCCTCGCCCACCTCACCGCTCAGGAGGCAGCCCGCTCATGACGGCCATCGCCGTGCTCGGCAGTACGAACATGGACCTCGTCGCCTACGTCCCCAAGGCCCCCCGGCTCGGCGAGACCGTCACCGGGACCTCCTTCCGTACCGTCCCGGGCGGCAAGGGTGCCAACCAGGCGGTCGCCGCGGCCCGTTGCGGCGGGGAGGTGGTGATGATCGGGGCGGTCGGCGCCGACGCGTTCGGCGTACGGCTGCGGGACGCGCTCGCGGCGGCCGGCGTCGAGACGGCCGCCCTGCGCACCGTCGAGGGCGCCAGCGGCACCGCACACATCACCGTCGACGGGGAGGGCGCGAACAGCATCATCGTCATCCCGGGCGCCAACGGCCTGGTGACCGGCCTGGAGGCGGGCGACGACTCCCGGATCGGCGCCGCCGACTGTCTGCTCCTCCAGCTCGAACTCCCCCTGGAGGCCGTGCTCGCGGGCGCGCGGGCCGCCCGGGCCCACGGCGTACGGACCGTCCTGACCCCGGCCCCGGCCCAGCCGTTGCCGCCCGAACTCCTCGGCCTCACCGACCTGCTGGTGCCGAACGAACACGAGGCCGCCGCCCTGACCGGACTGACCGACCCGCAGGCGGCGGCCGAGGCCCTGCTCCGGGACGTGCCCGAGGTGGTGGTCACCCGCGGGGCGGCCGGGCTCCACTACGCGGCCCGCGACCGCGAGCCGCTGACCGTGCCCGCGCCCCGCGTCCGGGCGGTGGACACCACCGCCGCCGGGGACACCTTCGTCGGAGCCCTCGCCGTGGCGCTCGGCGAGGACCGCCCGATGCCCGAGGCCCTGCACTGGGCGGCCGCGGCCGCCGCGCTGTCCGTACAGCGCTCCGGCGCCCAGGACTCGATGCCGACCCGCGCCGAGACCGACGCATTCGCGGCGGCGCTGTCATGACCGGCGGCGCCGCACCCGCGACCGCTCCGCTCGCCGGGCTGCGCGTCCTCGACCTGGCGACCCTCTTCGCCGGCCCCCTCGCCGCCACCCTGCTGGGCGACTTCGGCGCCGAGGTCGTCAAGGTCGAGCACCCGGTGCGCCCGGATCCCTCCCGGGGCCACGGCCCCGCCAAGGACGGCATCGGGCTGTGGTGGAAGCTGCTGGGGCGGAACAAGCGGACGATGACCCTCGACCTGTCCGCCCCGGGCGGCCGCGACACCCTGCTGCGGCTGGCCGCCACCGCCGACGTGGTCATCGAGAACTTCCGCCCCGGCACCCTGGAGCGCTGGGGGCTCGGCTGGCCGGAGCTGTCCGCCGCCAACCCGCGCCTGGTCCTGGCCCGCGTGACGGCGTTCGGCCAGCACGGCCCGTACGCCCGCCGCCCCGGCTTCGGCACCCTCGCCGAGGCCATGAGCGGCTTCGCCGCGATCACCGGGGAGCCGGACGGCCCGCCGGCGCTGCCGCCGTTCGGGCTCGCGGATTCGATCGCCGCGCTGACCACCGCGTACGCCGTGATGACGGCCCTCGCGGGCCGCGACCGTACGGGGCAGGGGCAGGTCGTGGACCTGGCCATCATCGAGCCGATCCTCACCGTGCTCGGCCCGCACCCGCTCTGGTACGACCAGCTGGGCTACGTCCAGCCGCGCACCGGGAACCGCTCCACCAACAACGCCCCGCGCAACACCTACCGCAGCGCGGACGGCCGCTGGCTGGCGGTGTCCACCTCGGCCCAGTCCGTCGCGGAACGCGTCCTGCGGCTGGTCGGCCGGCCCGAACTGATCGCCGAGCCCTGGTTCGCGACCGGCTCCGGCCGGGCCGCCCACGCGCCGGTGCTGGACGAGGCGGTCGGCGGCTGGATCGCCCGGCACAAGGCCGACGACGTGATCGCCGCCTTCGAGGAGGCCGAGGCGGCGGTCGCCCCGGTCTACGACGTACGGGACGTGATGGCCGATCCGCAGTACGCGGCGCTCGGCACGCTCACCGAGGTCGAGGACCCGGAGCTGGGACCGCTGCGCATGCAGAACGTCCTGTTCCGGCTGTCCGGGACGCCGGGCGCGATCCGCTGGGCGGGCCGTCCGCACGGCGCGGACACCGACGCCGTCCTCACCGAACTCGGCCTCACCGAGGCCGAGATCACCGCTCTCCGCAAGGAAGGGGCCCTATGATCCTTAGCTGGCTGTACGCACCCGGTGACCGGCCCGAAGTGGTCTGGAAGGCCCTGCACTCGGGGGCCGACGCCGTCATCGTGGACCTGGAGGACGCGGTCTCGCTCTCCCGCAAGGAGTACGCCCGCGCCGCGACCGCCGAACTGCTCACCGAGCGGCCGCCGGTGCCCGTCCATGTCCGGGTCAATGCCCTGGACTCCCCCTGGGGCGGCGCCGACCTCACCGCGGTCACCGGGCTGCCGGGCCTCGCGGGCCTGCGCCTGCCCAAGATCAGCGCGCCCGAGCAGATCGCGGCGGTCGCCGCCCGCACCGGCGGGGTGGCCCTGTACGCCCTGCTGGAGTCCGCACTGGGGGTGGAACGGGCCTACGAGATCGCCCGCGCCCACCCCGCCCTGCGCGGGCTGTCCCTCGGTGAGGCGGACCTCCGGGCCGACCTCGGCATCAGCTCCGAGGCGGGCCTGGACTGGCCGCGCTCCCGGGTGGTGATCGCGGCCCGGGCCGCCGGGCTGGCCCCGCCCGCGCAGTCGGTGTTCCCCGACATCCGGGACCTGGAGGCGCTGGCCGTCTCCTGCGCCCGGGGCCGTTCGCTGGGTTTCCTGGGCCGGGCGGCGATCCACCCCCGCCAGCTCCCGGTGATCGAGCGGGCCTACCTGCCCGGCCCGGAAGAGGTCTGCGCCGCCGAGCAGATCATGGCGGCGGCCCGGCTCACCCCGGGCGCGGTGGCCCTGCCCGACGGCCGTTTCGTGGACCAGGCGGTGCTGGCCGGCGCGGAACGCGTGGTCGCGCTCGCCCGCCGCGGCTCCCGGATCCCCTCCTGACCGGCGCCCCGAATACGCGAAGGGGGCGCCGCGCGGTCGCGCGGCGCCCCCTTCGCGTTCCGGCCGGACCGGGTCAGAGCTTCTTGGCCTCGGGCGCGGATGTGGCGTCCCGCGGTTCCTGCGGGTCGCCCGGCGCCGCCGGCTCCCCCGGTTCCTGAGCGGTGGACCCGGCCGTCGTCCCGGACCCGGCCTCGGCGTCGGAGTCCCCGGCAGCGCCGGCGCCGCCCTCGGCAGCGGGGCCGGCGGACGCGGGCTCCGCGTCCCCGGCGTCCGCCGCCGGATCCCCGGCCGCCGGACCCCGGTCCGGCTCCACGACCTCTTCGCGGCCCGGCCGCAGCTTCTGCGACAGGACCAGGTAGACCACGGCGAGCACGAAGACGACGATCGCCGTCCAGACGTTCAGCCGCACGCCGAAGATGTGGTGCGCCTCATCGACCCGCATGTACTCGATCCAGCCGCGCCCGGCGCAGTACGCGGCCACGTACAGGGCGAACGCCCGCCCGTGTCCGAGCTTGAAGCGGCGGTCGGCCCAGATCACCAGCAGCGCGACACCGACGCACCACAGGGACTCGTAGAGGAAGGTGGGGTGGTAGGTCCCCGCGACCCGGTTCGGGCCTTCGCTGATCTTGAGGGCCCAGGGCAGGTCGGTGGGCCGCCCGTACAGCTCCTGGTTGAACCAGTTGCCCCAGCGACCGCAGGCCTGGGCCAGCGCGATGCCCGGGGCCAGGGCGTCCGCCCAGGCCGGCAGCGGGATCCCGCGCAGCCGGCAGCCGATCCAGGCACCCACCGCGCCGAGCGCGATCGCACCCCAGATGCCGAGGCCGCCCTCCCAGATCTTGAAGGCGTCGACCCAGTTCCGGCCCTCGCCGAAGTAGAGCTGGTAGTCGGTGATCACGTGGTAGAGGCGGCCGCCGATCAGGCCGAACGGCACCGCCCACACGGCGATGTCCGCGACCGTGCCCGGCTTTCCGCCGCGTGCGATCCAGCGCTTGTTGCCGAGCCAGACGGCGACGAAGACGCCGATGATGATGCAGAACGCGTAGCCGCGAAGCGGGATCGGTCCGAGATGGATCACGCCGGTCGACGGGCTGGGGATATAGGCAAGTGTCATGGCAGGACCGACGCTACCCTGCCGGGCGGTACCCACCGCAACCCGCCCGGCAACCTGCCGTGAAATCGATACTCAGTCCTCCGCGGCGCCCGCCTTGGCGGATCCTCCGCCCTTGCTCCCGGACGAAGCCGTGCCCGCACCGGAAGAGGACGCGGACTTCGCCGTGCCCGCACCGGAGGAGGACAACGACGACGCGGAGGCCGAGGGGGACGCCGAGGGCGAGGGCGATCCCTTCCCGCCGGGGGGCGTCGCCGCACCGCCGTTGCCCTTGGCGGCGGCCTCCACCGCTTCCTTGATCTTCTGCGGGGTCAGCGGGTTGGCCTGGTCGGCGAAGATGTCCTTGCCGTTCAGCAGCACGCTCGGGGTGCCGCGGAACTTCGCGGCCTGGAACGCCTCGTGCGACTTCGCGACCCAGCTGTTGTGCGTGCCGCCGTTCACACAGGAGCGGAACGCCGGGGTGTCCAGCCCCTCCACCTTGCCCGCCAGTTCCAGCAGCCTGGCGTTCTTGCCGTAGGCGTCGTCGGTTTCCTGCGGCTGGTTCTCGAAGAGCACGTCGTGGTACGCGGGGAACTTGCCGGCGTCCTGCGCGCAGGCGGCCGCGTTCGCCGCGTTCAGGGATCCGGTGCCGCGCATGTTCCCGTCGATCAAGGTGACCAGGTGGTAGTCGACCTTGAGCAGTCCTCTGGCCTCCAGGTCGTGGACCGTGGTCCGGTAGTTGTCCTCGAAGGCCTTGCAGGCCGGGCAGCGGAAGTCCTCCCACACGGTGAGGGTGGACTTGGCCTCGGGCTTGCCCGTCTGGATGGCGAGCGCGTCCTTGCCGGTGGCCCCCGAAGGGGCGGCCACCGGACCGGCCTTGGCGGACTTGCCGCCCTTGCCGGTGTTCGCCGCGATCAGGCCGACGACCGCGGCCAGGCCGAGTACGCCGACGACCGCCGCGGACACGATGAGGGTCCGGCGGCGCTTGTCCTTCTTCTTCTGCCGCTCGCGCTCCGCGAGGAGTCGCTCCCGGGCCGATCGTTTCGTCGCATCGCGGTTCGCACCGTCGTCGTTCTTCTCGCTCACGTTCGGCCAAACGAAGCAGGGAGGCACTCGCGTGCCTCCCCGCTCCCACTTCCACCCGATCGGGCTACAGAACCCCCGATCGGGCCCGCCGGGCGTCAGGACCTGCGTACGCCCTCCGCGAGCTCGCCCGCCAGCGCCCGTACGCCGTCCAGCCCGGATTCCAGGTCGGGGGCGTCCAGCAGCAGCTTCACGAAGGCCGAGCCGACGATCACACCGTCCGCGAAGCCGGCGACCTGCTTCGCCTGCGCGGCGTTGGAGACGCCGAGGCCCACGCACACCGGCAGGTCGGTGGTGGCCCGGGTGCGGCGCACCAGGTCCTGGGCCTGGTCGCCGACCGACTCGCGGGTGCCCGTGACGCCCATCAGGGAGGCGGCGTAGACGAAGCCGGAGCCGGCCGCGGTGATGGTGGCCAGGCGCGCGTCCTGGCTGCTCGGGGCGACGACGAAGACGGTCGCCAGGCCGTGCTCGCGCGCGTGCTCGCGCCACAGCGCGGACTCCTGGACCGGCAGGTCGGGCAGGATGCAGCCCGCGCCGCCCGCGGCCGCCAGTTCGGCGGTGAACCGCTCGACGCCGTAGCGGTCGATGGGGTTCCAGTACGTCATGACCAGGATCGGCACGCCGGTGGCCTGGTACGCCTCGCGCACGGTGCGCATCACGTCGGCGATCTTCACACCGCCGCGCAGGGCGATGTCGTCGGCGGTCTGGATGACGGGGCCGTCCAGGACCGGGTCGCTGTGCGGCAGGCCGATCTCGACCACGTCCGCACCGCCGGCGACGACGGCCTTGACGGCCTCGATGCCGCCGTCCACGGTCGGGAAGCCGGCCGGGAGGTAGGCGACGAGGGCGGCCCGGTCCTCGGACTTCGCCTTGGCGAGGGTCGCGCTCAGCAGCTCGATGTTTCCGTTGGCGCTCACTTGTCGTCCCCCTCGGCGAACTCGTTCTCGGCGACTTCCCCGTCCGTGTCGTACAGCCCGAAGTAGCGGGCGGCGGTGTCCATGTCCTTGTCGCCGCGGCCGGACAGGTTGACCACGATCAGCCCGTCGGGACCGAGTTCCCGGCCCAGGTCCAGCGCGCCCGCGAGGGCGTGCGCGGACTCGATCGCCGGGATGATCCCCTCGGTGCGGGACAGCAGGCGCAGGGCCTGCATCGCGGCGTCGTCGGTGACCGCGCGGTATTCGCCGCGGCCGCTGTCCTTGAGGTAGGAGTGCTCCGGGCCGATGCCCGGGTAGTCCAGGCCGGCCGAGATGGAGTAGGGCTCGGTGATCTGGCCCTCCTCGTCCTGCAGGACGTACGAGCGCGAGCCGTGCAGGATGCCGGGCTCGCCGGCGGTCAGGGTGGCCGCGTGCTCGCCGGTCTCCACGCCGTGCCCGGCGGGCTCGAAGCCCACCAGGCGCACGTCCGTGTCGGGGATGAAGGCGTGGAAGAGGCCGATGGCGTTGGAGCCGCCGCCGACGCAGGCCGCGACGGCGTCGGGCAGGCGTCCGGCGCGCTCCAGGATCTGGCGGCGGGCCTCGACGCCGATGACGCGGTGGAAGTCGCGGACCATGGCCGGGAAGGGGTGCGGTCCGGCGACGGTACCGAACAGGTAGTGGGTCTGGTCCACGTTGGCCACCCAGTCGCGGAACGCCTCGTTGATGGCGTCCTTGAGGGTGCGGGAGCCGGACTTCACGGCGATGACCTCGGCGCCCAGCATGCGCATGCGGGCCACGTTGAGGGCCTGCCGCTGGGTGTCGACCTCGCCCATGTAGATGGTGCAGTCGAGGCCGAAGAGGGCGCAGGCGGTGGCCGTGGCCACGCCGTGCTGGCCGGCGCCGGTTTCGGCGATGACGCGGGTCTTGCCCATGCGCTTGGTGAGCAGCGCCTGGCCCAGCACGTTGTTGATCTTGTGCGAGCCGGTGTGGTTGAGGTCCTCGCGCTTGAGGAAGATCCGTGCGCCGCCGGCGTGCTCGGCGAAGCGCGGGACCTCGGTGAGGGCGCTGGGGCGGCCCGTGTAGTTGACCATGAGCTCGTTGAGCTCGGCCGCGAAGGACGGGTCGCCCTTGGCCTTCTCGTACTCGACGGCGACCTCGTCCACGGCGGCGACGAGCGCCTCCGGGATGAACTTGCCGCCGAAGTCGCCGAAGTAGCCCTCGGCGTTGGGGACCAGACCCTGCGGGTCCGGGATGAAGAACGAGTGGGTGGACATGTCCACGTACTCCTACGGGGTGCGACGGGGTGGCTTCACCGTATTGCGCCGCCGGTCCGCGGCCCGCGCACCCCGCGGGCGGGGTGCTGGGGATACGTACGCGAGCGGCCCGGGCCGGAGCCGGCGGCTCCTGGGCGACGGGCCGTACGAGGGTGCCCGGCCGGTACCTCAGCGGTACCGGGGCGGGGCAGCCGTCGTCACGGCGCGGGCGAGGGGCGCCATCGCATGCCGTTGACCTGTCCGGGCTCGGAGCCGATCACGTACCGCACCCGCCGGCCGTGCACGCGCCGGGCCGGGGCACGGCAGCCGCGGGGGCGGCAGCCGCGCGCCAGCGGCGCGTGCGCCGTCGGCACGCCGGCCGGGCCGTGGCCCGGGCGGGTGCGGACGGAGGAGCGGGAGACGGGCACGGGTGGGGTCAGCTCCGCCCGTGCCGCAGGGCGGGGTGGGCGCCGGCGGCCACCAGGTCGGCCACGGCCGCCTTCGGGTCGCGTCCGGTGACCAGGGACTCCCCGACGAGGACGGCGTCGGCGCCCTCGTTGGCGTACGCGATCAGGTCGTGCGGTCCGCGGACCCCGGACTCGGCGACCTTGACGATGTGGTCGGGGATGGTCTCGACGACGCGCTCGAAGGTGGAGCGGTCGACCTTGAGGTCCTTGAGGTTGCGCGCGTTGACCCCGATGATCTTGGCGCCGGCGGCGACGGCGCGCTCGACCTCCTCCTCGTCGTGGACCTCCACCAGCGGGGTCAGCCCGATGGACTGGGCCCGCTCGATGAGGGAGACGAGGGCTTCCTGCTCCAGGGCCGCGACGATCAGCAGGGCGAGGTCGGCGCCGTAGGCGCGGGCCTCCCACAGCTGGTACGCCGTGACGATGAAGTCCTTGCGCAGGATCGGGATGTCCACGCGGGCGCGGACGGCCTCCAGGTCGGCCAGCGAGCCGCCGAAACGACGCTGCTCGGTGAGGACGGAGATGACCGCCGCACCGCCCGCCTCGTAGTCGGCGGCGAGCCCGGCCGGATCGGCGATCGCGGCGAGCGCGCCCTTGGAGGGGCTGGAGCGCTTCACCTCGCAGATCACCTTGACGCTGTCGCCGCGCAGGGCGGCGACACCGTCCTTGGCCTGGGGCGCCTTGGCGGCACGCTCCTTGAGCTCGTCGAGGCTCACGCGGGCCTGCCGTTCGGCAAGGTCTTCGCGGACCCCTTCGATGATCTCGTCGAGCACACTCACGCGAGCGGCCCCCTTCCGGGTCGATGACGGTCGGCCGCCTTGCAGACACGTTCCACTGCAAGGTCAGCACTCAAATGGTATCCGCAGGTCGCCGCGGCCTCCGCACGGAGCGTGCGGGTGTCCCATGGACTGGACAGTCGGAATATGCGGTTCCCCCGGAATACCGGCTTCCCCTCGCGCCCCGCCCGTTTCAGGGGGCCAGGGCGGACCCGAAGGGGAGGTTTCGGACCACGGCGAAGGCCAGCACCACCGCTCCGACGCCCCACCAGTAGACCGGTCTGAGGGCGATCCTCGGCGGCGGGCCGCCGCGGGCGGCGAGGACCAGCCAGCGGCCCAGGAAGGCGGCGAAGAGGAAGTAGCCGAGGACGGCGACGGCATTGTCGCCGAGCGCGGTCAGCAGATCGCCGTGGGCGAAGGCGTGGGCGCTGCGCAGGCCGCCGCAGCCGGGGCACAGGATGCCGGTCAGCCGCAGCAGCGGACAGACCGGGTAGTGGCCCGGCTGGTTCGGGTCGACGGCGCCCACGTACGCGAACGCGGCGACCGTCCCGGCCAGCGTGAGCACGGGGGCGGCCAGGCTCCGGGCCCGGGAGACCGGGGGCGGCGCGCCGGGCCGTACGTGCGCGGGGGCGGGGGTGCGAGGGGCGTCCACGCGGTGATTGTCTCCGCTCATGACAAAAGGCGCAGCCCGACGGGCCGCGCCTCTCGAAACCGCGCCTTTGGGAACCGGTGGCGCGTCCGGTCGGGTGGCGCGGCGGCCGACGGCCGGCTCAGACCTTCGCGGCGACCTTGTTGGCGGCGATGACCTGTGCGAGGTCGTCGTGGGCGGGCTTGGGGGCGCCCATGCCCGCCGCCTTCATCGCCATGCCGACGACACCGCCGAGCGCGACGACGACCAGGCCGGCCCAGAAGCCGAGCGGGTTCGCCAGCACCATGAAGGCGCCGGAGATGCAGAAACCGATGAAGGCGATGATGACACCGGTCCAGGCGGCCGGGGTGTGTCCGTGGTGCGTGCCCGCCATGAGTTGCTCCTCGTTGCTCTGTCGCGCAGTGCTGTATCGCGGTCTGTGTCGAACGCTCGATGACCATTGTCCCGCACCGGGCGGGGCGTGCTGTCAGTGGGTCGGGTCCTCGCCCCGGTCCAGAGCCTTCCACAGATCCTCGGGCCGGTCCGGGTCCACCACCGCGGACTTGCGCGGCCGCGGGCTGCCGTCCCGTTCGTAGCGGCCGCCCATCGCGGGCCAGGCGCTGCCGAAGCGCAGCGCGAGCAGCCCGGCGAGCAGGATCAGCACCGCTCCGCCGGCGGTGACGTACGGCCACGGGGTGTGGGTCAGCCCGGCCACCCGGGCGGCGGTGTCGGCCGTCGTGGTGGCGGCCTTCTCGTCCAGCGCCCGGCGGTCGCCGGCGGCGGCCACCGAGGCCAGCGCCGCGCCCAGGCCGCTCAGCGCCAGCAGGGCGGAGACCAGCAGCCGGCTCTTGCCGCGTACGGCGAACACCGCGACCAGGGCGGCGAGCGCGACGATGGCCAGGGCGGCGGGCAGCCCGGTGACGTCCTGCCCGTCCGCGCTCAGCGGGAGCGACCCGCCGGCGACGGCGGCGCTGCCCCGGGCCCAGACCCGGCCGGAGGCGAGCAGGACGACGGTGGCGCCGAGCGCGCCGAGCAGCAGGGCGACGGCCACGCTGCGGCGGCCGCCGCGGCTGCCGGGGGTCTCGGGCGGCTCGGACGCGGACCGGGCATCGGTTCGGGGCGGGGGTACGGCACTCACGTACCCCACTATCCCCTACCGGGTCAGACGCCGTGGAGGCGGTTCGCCGCTCCCACCGCGCGGAGCACCGCGGCGGCCTTGTTGCGGCACTCGTTGTCCTCCAGCTCGGGTACCGAATCCGCGACGACACCGGCCCCGGCCTGCACGTACGCGGTGCCGTCGCGCAGCAGGGCGGTCCGGATGGCGATGGCCGTGTCGGAGTCGCCGGCGAAGTCGAGGTAGCCGACGCAGCCGCCGTACAGGCCGCGGCGGGAGGGCTCCAGCTCCTCGATGATCTGCATGGCGCGGGGCTTGGGCGCACCGGAGAGGGTGCCGGCCGGGAAGCAGGCCGTGAGTACGTCGAAGGCGGTCTTGCCCTCGGCGACCCGGCCGGTGACGGTCGAGACGATGTGCATCACGTGGGAGTAGCGCTCGATGCTCATGAAGTCGACGACCTCGACGGAGCCCGGCTCGCACACCCGGCCCAGGTCGTTGCGGCCGAGGTCGACGAGCATCAGGTGCTCGGCGCGCTCCTTGGGGTCGGCCAGCAGCTCCTCGGCGAGCTCGTTGTCCTCCTGCGGGGTGGCGCCGCGGTGCCGGGTGCCGGCGATGGGGTGGACCATGGCCCGGCCGTCCTCGACCTTGACCAGGGCCTCGGGGCTGGACCCGACGACGTCGAAGCCGTTCTCGAAGCGGAAGAGGTACATGTACGGGGACGGGTTGGTGGCCCGCAGCACCCGGTAGACGTCCAGCGCGGAGGCCTTGCAGGGGGTCTCGAACCGCTGCGAGGGCACGACCTGGAAGGCTTCCCCGGCCCGGATCCGCTCCTTGACGTCCTCGACGGCGGCCTGGTACTTCTCGCCGCCCCACAGCGCGGAGAACTCGGGCAGCTCCGAGGCGGGCAGCGGCGTCGGCACGTAGGGCGCGGGCCGGGCGAGGTCGGCCTCCATGGCGTCCAGGCGCGCGACGGCGTCCGCGTACGCCTCGTCCACGCCGGTGTCGAGGTCGTTGTGGTTGATGGCGTTGGCGATGAGCTGGACCGTGCCGTCCCAGTGGTCCATGACCGCCAGGTCGGAGGTGAGCAGCATGGTCAGCTCGGGCAGCCGGAGGTCGTCGGACGTGTGGTCGCCGATGCGCTCCAGGCGGCGCACGATGTCGTAGCCGAGGTAGCCGACCATCCCGCCGGTGAAGGGCGGCGTCCCGGCCGCGTTGTCGCGCGGAGTGTGCAGGGCCTCGACGGTGGCGCGCAGGGCGTCGAGCGGGTCTCCGGCGGTGGGGACGCCGACGGGGGCGGCGCCGATCCAGTGGGCCTGTCCGTCGCGGACGGTCAGCGTGGCGTCGGAGCGCACGCCGATGAAGGAGTAGCGGGACCAGGACCGGCCGTTTTCCGCCGACTCCAGCAGGAAGGTGCCGGGGCGTTCGGCGGCGAGCTTCCGGTAGAGGCCGACCGGGGTGTCTCCGTCGGCGAGCAGCTTGCGGCTGACGGGGATGACGCGGCGGTCGGCCGCGAGCTTGCGGAACGTCTCAAGATCCATGGCGTGGGACCCTACCTAGCTATTCGGCGGCCAGCGGGAGGACATCGGCGTCGAAGCAGGTCCGGGCACCCGTGTGGCAGGCGGCTCCGACCTGGTCGACCTTGACGAGCACGGTGTCGGCGTCACAGTCGAGGGCGACGGACTTCACGTGCTGGAAGTGGCCGGAAGTATCGCCCTTGACCCAGTACTCCTGGCGGCTGCGGGACCAGTAGGTGCAGCGTCCGGTGGTCAGGGTCCGGTGCAGGGCCTCGTCGTCCATCCAGCCGAGCATGAGCACCTCACCGGTGTCGTACTGCTGGGCGATGGCCGGTACCAGGCCGTCCGCGGAGCGCTTGAGGCGGGCGGCGATGGCGGGGTCGAGGGAGGTCGTACTCATGGGGCCATTGTGCCGGGCGCGGGTGACGATCATCGATGCCTGTCCGCCTGATGAGCAGGCACGGGGCGGGTTCCGGCCGTAGGCTGGCCACCATGTCTACCCATGCGAAGCGTGAACGTCTGCTGCTGGCCGATCTGTTGGAGGCGGCGGGTCCGGAGGCGCCGACGCTGTGCGACGGCTGGCGCGCGCGGGAGCTGGCGGCGCACGTGGTCGTCCGGGAGCGCCGCCCCGACGCGGCCGGCGGGCTGCTGCTGAACGTGCTCAAGGGCCGGCTGGACAAGGCGATGGCCGAGTACACGGCCAAGCCGTACGAGGAACTGATCCGGCTGATCCGTACCGGGCCGCCGCGGATGTCCGTGTACGCGGTCAAACAGATCGACGAGGCGGCCAACGCGGTGGAGTTCTACGTCCACGCCGAGGACGTACGGCGGGCGCAGCCGGACTGGTCCCCGCGCCGGCTGGACCCGGTCTTCTCGGACGTGCTCTGGTCCCGCCTGGAGAAGCTGGCCCGGCTGACGGGCCGCCGTTCGCCGGTGGGCCTGGTGCTGCGCCGCCCGGACGGCCGCACGGCGGTCGCCCACAAGGGCACCCCGGTGGTGACGGTGACGGGCGAACCGGGTGAGCTGACGCTGTTCTGCTTCGGCCGCCAGGAGGCCGCCGCCGTGGAACTGGACGGCGCGCCGGAGGCGGTGGCGAAGCTGACGGTGGCGGAGCTGGGCATCTGACGCCCCACCCGTGCTCCGGCCCGGCGGGCCGGAGCACGGGACGCCGTCAGCGGACCGGGTGGCCCGCCTCGCGGAGGGTGTCCTTGACCTCGCCGATCCGCAGGTCGCCGAAGTGGAACACCGAGGCGGCCAGCACCGCGTCGGCGCCCGCGGCGATGGCCGGCGGGAAGTGCTCCAGCTTGCCCGCGCCGCCCGAGGCGATCACCGGGACGCGGACGTGCTTGCGCACGGCGGTGATCATCTCGGTGTCGTATCCGTCCTTCGTGCCGTCGGCGTCCATCGAGTTCAGCAGGATCTCCCCGGCGCCCAGCTCGGCCGCCCGGTGCGCCCACTCGACGGCGTCGATGCCGGCGCTCTTGCGGCCGCCGTGCGTGGTGACCTCGAACGCGCCGGACGCAGTGCGCCGGGCGTCGACCGAGAGCACCAGGACCTGCCGGCCGAACCGCTCCGCGATCTCCCGGATGAGGTCGGGCCGCTCGATGGCGGCCGTGTTCACGCCCACCTTGTCCGCGCCCGCCCGCAGCAGCCGGTCCACGTCGTCGGCGGTGCGTACGCCGCCGCCCACGGTCAGCGGGATGAAGACCTGTTCGGCGGTCCTGCGCACCACGTCGTAGGTGGTCTCGCGGTTGCCGGAGGACGCGGTGATGTCGAGGAAGGTCAGCTCGTCAGCGCCCTCGGCGTCGTAGAGCTTGGCCATCTCCACCGGGTCACCGGCGTCCCGCAGGTTCTGGAAGTTGACCCCCTTGACGACCCGGCCGTTGTCCACGTCCAGGCAGGGGATCACCCGTACGGCGAGCGTCATGCCGCCCCTCCTTCACCGGCACCGGGGCTCCGGTACGCCTCTACCTCCACCTCGACGACCATGGACGGGTCGACGAAGCCGGAGACGATGATCATCGATGCGGCGGGGCGCACCGCGTCGAACAGTTCCTTGTGGGCGCGGCCGACGTCGTCCACGTCCCGGGCGTGCGTCAGGTACATCCGGGTGCGGACCACGTGCTCGGCGCCGAGACCGGCCTGCTCCAGCGCCTTGACGGCGACGCCGAAGGCCGTCATGGCCTGCTCGTAGGGGCCGCCGCCGTCGGCCGCGGTGCAGCCGGAGACCAGGACCAGGCCGTTGGGGAGCTGCACGGCCCGGCTGTAGCCGATGACGTCCTCGTAGGGGCCGCCGGAGGAGATGCGGCGCACGTCGTCGGGGGCGCTCATGCGGACACCACCCGAAGGGCCTCTTCCAGGGTGAAGGCCTTCGCGTACAGGGCCTTGCCGACGATGGCGCCCTCGACGCCCAGCGGCACCAGCTCGGACAGCGCCCGCAGGTCGTCCAGCGAGGAGATGCCGCCGGAGGCGACGACGGGCCGGTCGGTGGCGGCGCAGACGTTCCGCAGCAGCTCCAGGTTGGGGCCGGTCAGCGTGCCGTCCTTGCCGATGTCGGTGACGACGTACCGGGCGCAGCCCTCGGAGTCCAGGCGGGCGAGGGTCTCGTACAGGTCCCCGCCCTCGCTGGTCCAGCCGCGGCCCTTGAGGGTGGTGCCGCGCACGTCGAGCCCGACCGCGATCCTGTCGCCGTGCTCGGCGATCGCCTTGGCGGCCCACTCGGGGGTCTCCAGGGCGGCGGTGCCGAGGTTGACGCGGGTGCAGCCGGTCGCGAGGGCGGCGGCGAGCGAGGCGTCGTCGCGGATGCCGCCGGACAGCTCGACCTTGATGTCCATGGCGCCGGTGATCTCGGCGACCAGGGCGCGGTTGTCGCCGGTGCCGAAGGCGGCGTCCAGGTCGACCAGGTGCAGCCATTCGGCGCCGGCGCGCTGCCAGGCGAGGGCCGCCTCCAGCGGGGAGCCGTACGAGGTCTCGCTGCCGGACACGCCGTGCACGAGGCGCACGGCCTGGCCGTCGCGGACGTCGACCGCGGGGAGCAGCTCAAGCGTGGGTGCGGGCATCACAGGGTCTCGATCCAGTTGGTGAGGAGCTGGGCGCCGGCGTCGCCGGACTTCTCGGGGTGGAACTGGGTGGCCCACAGGGCCCCGTTCTCCACCGCCGCGACGAACCTCTCGCCGTGGGTGGCCCAGGTGACCTTGGGGGCGCGGATCAGCGGGTTGGTGACCTCCAGGCTCCAGCCGTGCGCCGCGTAGGAGTGCACGAAGTAGAACCGGGCGTCGTCGTCCAGGCCCTTGAAGGCCTGGCTGTCGGCGGGGGCGTCGACGGTGTTCCAGCCCATGTGGGGCACGATCGGGGCCTTGAGCGGGCCGACCGTGCCGGGCCACTCGTCGAGGCCCTCGGTCTCCACGCCGTGCTCGATGCCGCGCTCGAAGAGGATCTGCATGCCGACGCAGATGCCCATGACGGGCCGGCCGCCGGACAGCCGGCGCCCGATGATCCAGTCGCCGCGGACGTCCTTGAGGCCCTGCATGCAGGCGGAGAAGGCGCCGACGCCGGGCACGAGGAGCCCGTCGGCGTCCATGGCCTTGTCGTAGTCGCGGGTGATCTCGACGTCCGCGCCGACGCGCGCGAGCGCCCGCTCGGCGGACCGGACGTTGCCGAAGCCGTAGTCGAAGACCACGACGGTCTTGGTGGGGCGGGTTGCGCTCATGCCCAGATTCCTTGGATCCGCAGGACTCCGGCGGCGAGGCACATCGCGGAGCCGATGGCGAGCAGGACGACGACCGACAGGGGCATCTTCTGCTTCTGGAAGGAGTAGACACCCCCGGCCAGGAACAGGCCGAAGACGATCAGGATGGTGTTGAGGCCGTTCACGGCTAGAGCGCGCCCTTCGTGGAGGGCAGGATGCCGGCCGCGCGCGGGTCGAACTCGGCGGCGTAGCGCAGGGCCCGGGCGAGGGCCTTGAACTGGCACTCCACGATGTGGTGGGCGTTGCGCCCGTACGGGACGTGGACGTGCAGGGCGATCTGGGCCTGCGCGACGAAGGACTCCAGGATGTGCCGGGTCATCGTCGTGTCGTACGAGCCGATCATCGGCGCCATGTTCTCGGGCTCGGTGTGCACGAGGTAGGGGCGGCCCGACAGGTCGACGGTCACCTGGGCGAGGGACTCGTCCAGCGGCACGGTGCAGTTGCCGAACCGGTAGATGCCGACCTTGTCGCCGAGGGCCTGCTTGAACGCGGCGCCGAGGGCGAGGGCGGTGTCCTCGATGGTGTGGTGGCTGTCGATGTGCAGGTCACCGTCGGTCTTGACGGTGAGGTCGAAGAGGCCGTGGCGGCCGAGCTGGTCGAGCATGTGGTCGTAGAAGCCCACGCCCGTGGAGACGTCGACCTTGCCGGTGCCGTCGAGGTTTATCTCGACGACGACCGAGGTCTCCTTCGTGGTCCGTTCGACCCGTCCGATGCGGCTCATGCCTGCTGCTCCTTCTTCAGTGCGCGAACCGCTTCCAGGAACGCGTCGTTCTCGGCGGGGGTGCCCGCGGTGACCCGCAGCCATCCCGGTACGCCGTTGTCCCTGACCAGGACACCCCGGTCGAGGATCTGCTGCCAGGCGGTGTGCGAGTCCGCGAACCGGCCGAACTGGATGAAGTTCGCGTCGGACTCGGTGACCTCGTAGCCGACCGCCCGCAGTTCGCCGACCAGCCGGTCCCGTTCGGCCTTGAGCTGCTCGACGTAGCCGAGCAGCGTGTCGGTGTGCTCCAGGGCGGCCAACGCGGTCGCCTGGGTGACGGCGGACAGGTGGTACGGCAGCCGCACCAGCTGCACGGCGTCGACCACGGCGGGGTGCGCGGCCAGGTAGCCCAGGCGCAGGCCGGCCGCGCCGAAGGCCTTGGACATGGTCCGCGAGACGACCAGGCACGGCCGGCCCTCGATGAGCGGGAGGAGGGAGTCCCGGTGGGAGAACTCGACGTACGCCTCGTCGACGACCACGAGGGAGGCCGAATCCCGATCGGCACGCGCCGCCGCCTGGGCGGCCTCGTAGAGGGCGAGGACCGTCTCCGCCTCGACCGCGGTGCCCGTGGGGTTGTTGGGGGAGGTGATGAACACGACGTCGGGCGCGTGCTCGGCGATCGCCCGCTCCGCGGCCGCCACGTCGATCGTGAAGTCCTCCCGGCGCGGACCGGAGGTCCAGCCGGTGCCGGTGCCCCGGGCGATCAGGGCGTGCATCGAGTACGAGGGCTCGAAGCCCATCGCGGTGCGGCCGGGCCCGCCGAAGGTCTGCAGCAGCTGCTGGAGGACCTCGTTGGAGCCGTTGGCGGCCCATACGTTCTCCCGCGCCACCGGGTGCTTGCCGGTACGGGTCAGGTACGCGGCCAGCTCGGTCCGCAGCTCCACCGCGTCCCGGTCGGGGTAGCGGTTGAGGGTCCGGGCGGCGTCGGCGACGCGCTCGGCGATGCGCCGCACGAGCGGTTCGGGCAGCTCGTACGGGTTCTCGTTGGTGTTCAGCTGGACGGGCACGTCGAGCTGCGGGGCGCCGTACGGGGACTTGCCGCGCAGCTCGTCCCGGATGGGGAGGTCGTCGATGCCGATGCCGCTCACTGTCCCGGCACCTTCCACCCGAACCGGGCCTTCAGGGCGGCCCCGTGCGCCGGCAGGTCCTCGGCCTCGGCCAGGGTGACCACGTGGTGGGCGACCTCGGCGAGCGCGTCGCGCGTGTAGTCCACGATGTGGATGCCGCGCAGGAAGGACTGCACGGACAGCCCGGAGGAGTGGCAGGCGCAGCCGCCGGTGGGCAGCACGTGGTTGGACCCGGCGCAGTAGTCGCCGAGCGAGACCGGGGCCCAGGGGCCGACGAAGACCGCGCCGGCGTTGCGCACCCGGGCGGCCCAGGCCGCGGCGTCGGCGGTCTGGATCTCCAGGTGCTCGGCGCCGTACGCGTCGACCACCCGCAGGCCGTCCTCCAGGCTGTCGACCAGCACGATGGCGGACTGCTTGCCCGCGAGGGCCGGCTTGATCCGGTCCTCGACGTGCTTGGTGGCCGCGACCTGCGGGGCCAGCTCCTTCTCGACGGCCGCGGCGAGGTCTTCGGAGTCCGTGACCAGGACGGCGGCGGCCAGCGGGTCGTGCTCGGCCTGGCTGATCAGGTCGGCGGCGACGTGCACCGGGTCGGCGGTGGAGTCCGCGAGGACCGCGATCTCGGTCGGGCCGGCCTCGGTGTCGATGCCGATCCGGCCGGTGAAGTAGCGCTTGGCGGCCGCGACCCAGATGTTGCCGGGCCCGGTCACCATGTTCGCGGGCGCGCACTCCTCGGTGCCGTAGGCGAACATCGCGACGGCCTGGGCGCCGCCGGCCGCGTACACCTCGTCCACGCCGAGCAGGGCGCACGCGGCGAGGATCGTCGGGTGCGGCAGGCCGCCGAACTCGGCCTGCGGCGGGGAGGCGAGCGCGATCGACCCGACCCCGGCCTCCTGGGCCGGTACGACGTTCATCACCACGGACGACGGGTACACGGACCGGCCGCCCGGCGCGTACAGGCCCACGCGCTCGACGGGAACCCACTTCTCGGTCACGGTGCCGCCGGGGACCACCTGGGTGGTGTGCTCGCTGCGGCGCTGGGCCCGGTGCACGATCCGGGCCCGGCGGATCGACTCCTCCAGGGCGGCGCGGACGGCCGGGTCCAGCTGCTCCAGGGCGGCGCTGACCGCCGCCGCCGGAACCCGGACCTGCGACAGCTCGACCCCGTCGAACTTGCGCGCGTAATCGATCAGCGCCGCCGTGCCGCGATGATGCACGTCCTCGCAGATGGGCCGCACCTTCTCCAGGGCGGCTTCCACGTCGAACTCGGCACGGGGCAGCAGGTCGCGCAGGGCGGCACCCTCGGGGAGGGTGTCACCGCGCAGGTCGATACGAGAGATCACGTCCCAATTCTCTCAGACCGGCTCACGGCACCGTCCGCCTGTATCACTGGCTGATACACGCCCCGGATGTCACAGGCGGCCCTTAGCGTTCCCCTACACGTATGTGACTGCCGCGTACGTGACCGCGGAGGGGGGCCGCCATGACCGAGGTACGCGCGGAGACCGGGCCGGTGGATCTGACCGCCGCCGAGCAGCGTATGTGGGAGGCCTATCGCACGGGCCGCACCTGTGATCTCAGTGCGCGTGTCGCGGAGCGCGACGACCCGCACGCCGGGCGGCCCTGGGGACCGGAGCGCAGCGTCCGCGCCGAGGTGGTGGCGTTGCTGCTGCTGCACGGTCCGCCCCCGGTGCCGGGCCGGGTGGTGGCGCTGAAACTGCGCGGAGTACGGATCCTGGGGCGGCTGGAACTGTCCGGGGGCCGGGTCGAGCCGTACGTCGAGTTCCAGTCGTGCCGGTTCGACAGCGAGATCCAGCTGTCCGAGACCCGGGCCTGCACCCTGCGCCTGGTGAACTGCGCGATCCCCCGGGTGGAGGCGGCCCGGCTGCACACCGAGGGGGACCTGCACCTGCTGGGTTCCCGGGTGGCCCGCGGGATCCGGCTGACGGACGCGCAGATCGGCACCGACCTGCTGATCAGCCGCGCCGTGGTGCGGCCCGACAACAAGGGCCGGGCGATCACCGCAGACGGCATGTCCGTCGCCCAGGACTTCCAGGGCGACATGCTGGAGACGTACGGGGAGATCAGCCTGCGCGGCGCGAAGGTCGGCGTGTCGATGAACCTGCGCGGGGCCCGGCTGCGCAATCCGGGCGGCCGCCGGGCGCTGAACGCACCGCAGCTGACGGTCGAGCGGACCCTGTACCTGACCTCGATCGCGCTGTACTCCTCCCCGGGCGATTCGGGATCCGGCACGCCCCCGTACGGCGTGGGCCAGACCCCGGCGCCGGGCCAGGCCTCGCAGGCGTTCGAGTGCCAGGGCGGGATGCGGCTGGACGACGGCCGCTTCGGTGACGCGGTCGACTTCTACGGGGCCCGGTTCCAGCTGTCGCCGGACCAGGAGCTCTCGCTGCGGCGGATCAGCACGCCGGAACTCCGCTTCGTCGGCGGCCAGCCCGAGCAGGGCCGGGTCGTGCTGTCGGGGGCGAAGGTGGTCAAGCTGGTCGACCTGTCCACCAGCTGGCCGGGCCCGGGCCGACTGGTGATGGAGGGGTTCTCGTACGAGATCCTCGCGCCCCGCGGGCACTTCCCGCTGCCGCGCCGGCTGGCCTGGGTGGAGTCGGCCACGGTGGAGTACTCGCCGGAGCCGTACGAGCGGCTGGCGGCGGTGCTCCGGGCCAGCGGGGAGGACTCCGACGCGCGGGAAGTGCTGCTGGCCAAGCAGCGGCGGCGGCGCGAGACCCTGCCGCCCGCGGCGAAGGCCTGGGGCTACCTCCAGGACTGGACGGTGGTGTACGGGTACCGGCCGGGGCGGGCGGCGCTGTGGATGGCGGTCCTGTGGGCAGCGGGCACCCTGCTGTTCTCGCAGCACCCGCCGCCGCCGATCAAGGAGGACGAGCACCCCCAGTGGAGCGCCGCCCTGTACGCCCTCGACCTGCTGCTGCCGGTGATCGATCTGGGGCAGGAGGGCCAGTGGAAGCCGGGCGGAGCCTGGCAGTGGGGGGCGTCGGCTCTGGTGGTGCTGGGGTGGATCCTGGCCACGACGGTGGCGGCGGGCGCGTCCCGGCTGCTGAGGCGGGGGTGACGGCCGCGGGCCCCCGGCCACTACCCTGTGCCTCGTGACCACCGTTCGCCTGCCCCTCTTCCCGCTGAACTCGGTGCTGTTCCCCGGCCTCGTGCTGCCGCTGAACATCTTCGAGGAGCGTTATCGCGCCATGATGCGCGAGCTGCTGAAGACGGACGAGGACGAACCGCGCCGGTTCGCGGTCGTCGCGATCCGGGACGGCTGGGAGGTCGCCCCGACCGCGCCCGGCCTGCCGGACCAGACGACCCTGCCGGAGCGCGGTCCGGCCGCGGGCTTCGGCGCGGACCCGATCCAGGCCTTCCACCGGGTGGGCTGCATCGCGGACGCGGCGACGATCCGGGAGCGGGAGGACGGCAGCTTCGAGGTGCTGGCCACCGGAACCGCCCGGGTGCGCCTGCTGTCGGTCGACGCCTCGGGGCCCTACCTGGTCGCGGAGCTGGAGGAGCTGGCGGAGGACGCCGGCGAGGGCGCCGGGGAGCTGGCCGAGGGCGTGCTGCGGGCCTTCCGCAACTACCAGAAGCGGCTGGCGGGAGCGCGCGAGCGGTCCCTGGCCGCGCCGCCCGACCTGCCCGACGAGCCGTCGGTGGTCTCGTACCTGGTCGCCGCGGCGGCCGTACTGGACATCCCGGCGAAGCAGCGCCTGCTCCAGGCGCCGGACACGGCGACCCGGCTGGCGGAAGAACTGAAACTGCTGCGCGCGGAGACGGCCGTGATCCGGCACCTGCCGTCGCTGCCGGCGGTGGACCTGACGCGCGCGCCGACGAGCCCGAACTGATGGCGAGGAAGAAGGCGGGGGCGGCCGGGGCGCCGACCCCGGCGATCGCCGCGCTGACGGCGGCCGGCGCCGAGTTCAGCACGCACGCCTACGAGCACGACCCGGCGCATCCGTCGTACGGGGAGGAGGCGGCGCAGAAGATGGGCGTCGCCCCGGAGCAGGTGTTCAAGACCCTGGTCGCGGACGTGGACGGGGTTCTGACGGTGGCGGTGGTCCCGGTCTCGGGCTCGCTCGACCTCAAGGCGCTGGCGGGGGCGGTGGGTGCGAAGCGGGCGGCGATGGCGGACCCGGCGCTGGCGGAGCGGACGACGGGGTACGTGGTGGGCGGCATCTCGCCGCTGGGGCAGCGGCGGGCGCTGCGGACGGTGGTGGACGCGTCGGCGGCGGAGCACCGCACGATCTGCGTGTCCGCCGGGCGGCGGGGGCTGGAGGTCGAGCTGGCTCCGGCCACGTTGACCGCGTTGACGTCGGCCGTGGTGGCCCCGATCGCCCGGTAGCCTGCGCCGGCCGTGCGTGCGGGTGCCGGGCTGCGGGGGTGGGGTGCGGGGGTGGGGTGCGGCCCCGGCTGCGCCGGGCTTCGCGGGGTTCCGCCCCGTACCCTCCCCCGGAATCCGTCCGGGGGTACCCCCGCGCCTCGAACGTCGGCGGGGCTGGATCGGCCCGCCGGGGCCCGACGCTCAGGGGTGGGACGGGTTCGGGGCGTGGACGGGGGCCGACGGCTGGCCGTCCGCGCCTGGCCAGGTCGGTTCCGGGCGGGTGAAGACGGCCGTCAGGGCCAGGTGGGCGGCTACCGCCACCAGGGGCCAGGCCAGCAGCGTTCCGTGCGCCAGCAGCTGGAGCGGGGCGTCGAACGGGACGCCCTTGCCCGCCTTCGCGGCCGCCGCCGGGAGGTTCGCGGACGGGCCGAGCCGCAGGCCCAGCCGCCAGCCCACCAACGACGCGAACACGGACCCCGCGCCGAGCCCGATCACCAGCGGGACCCCGCCCCGGCGCCGCCACAGGAAGACCGCGACCGCGCTCACCAGCCCGAAGCCGGCCGCGAGCAGCAGGAACGTCCCGTCGGCGCCGATCCGCGCCTCGCTCTCGGAGTTCCGCAGGAACACGGCCTCCCCGGTGGAGACGTACTGGACCTTCGGCGCGAGCCACGCCCACAGCACCCCGAGCAGCACTCCGGCCACCGCCACCACCAGGGCGACGGCGGCCCCGTCCCGGACATCGCCCGGCGTGGTCTTCCCGGGCGGCGGCGCGCCCTGGCCGAAGGGCAGCGGGGCGGGGGACGGCGGCGGGGTCACGGCTTCGGTCACCCGCACATCGTGCCAGGTCCCCGGGCCGCCGGTGTCAGCGGACCGCTGCCCGCCGGTAGGCCCAGGTGGCGACGGCCAGGGACAGCACGCCCACCGCCGCGCACACGCCGAGGTCGAACAGGACGGCCGCCCAGTCCGGGTCGGGGGCGAACGTCCGGGCGAAGGCCTCCACCCCGTAGGTGGACGGCAGCAGGTCCCGCGTCCACACGATCACGTCCGGCATCCGCTCCGGCGGCAGCACTCCCAGCAGCAGCGCCGCCGACATGCCGAGCTGCCCGGCCAGCGTGGCCAGCTCCTGCCGCGGGGCCAGCAGACCGAGCGCCGCGCCCAGCCCCGCCAGCGCCGCCCCGGCCAGCGGCACCACCGCGCCCAGGATCCACAGGCCGCCCATCGGCAGCCCGAACAGCAGGCATCCGAACCCGGCCGTCACCAGCGTTCCCGGCACCGTGAAGGAGGCGTAGGCGGCGGCCGCGCCCAGCACCACGGAGGCCGGCGGCACCGGCAGCGTGGCGTAGTGGTCGAGCCCCCCGCCGGCCCGCAGCTGGCCGAAGTACTGGGCCAGCAGGTTCAGCGCGACGAAGGCGACGACCAGTACGGACGATCCGGCGACGACGGCCCGGGCCTCGGAGCCGCCGTCCACCACCCCCCGCATCAGGATCATGATCCCGACCGACTGGAAGGTGGCCACGAACAGCAGCGGGATCCGCGCCACCCGCGCCCGGGAGAGCTGCGCCCGGTACACGGCGGCGAGCGCCGGGAAGAACCGGGCCCGCGGGGCCAGCGGTCCGGGTTCAGGTGCCTGCGGTGCCGGGGTCGCCGGTGCCCCCGCGGTGACGGCGGTGGTCACGATTTCACCAGCCCCTTCGAGGCGCGGCCCCCCAGGGCCAGGTAGACGTCCTCCAGGCTGGGCGTGGCCAGGGTGAAGTCGTCGAGCGCGGCGAAGGCCGGCCCGCCGGTCACCGCGGCCACGGCGGCGCGCGCCCGGTCGGGCGTCAGCCGCAGTACCCAGCGCCGCCCGGAGACGACGGCGGCCGGGGCCAGCTCCGCGACCTCCGGCACCTCCAGCGGCGCGGCGGTGCGCCACACCAGCTCCAGCCGGACCTCGCCGGACACCTTCGCCTTGAGTCCGGCGGGGGTGTCGCAGGCGATCACCTTGCCGTGGTCGATGACGGCGACCCGGTCCAGTACGGTCTCGGCCTCTATGACGTTGTGCGTGACGAGCAGCACGGTGGCGCCGTGGCGGGCGCGGCGCCGGTCGACGGCGTTCCACACGGCCCGCCGGGCCACCGGGTCCATGCCGGTGGTGGGCTCGTCGAGGACCAGTACGGGCCGCTCGCCGACCAGCGCGGCCGCGAAGCAGGCCAGCCGCCGCTGACCGCCGGAGAGCTTCTTCAGGGGCCGGCCCGCGAGGGGGGTCAGCCCGAGTTCCTCCAGTACGGAGTCCCGGGCGGCGCGGGCCGCGCGGGCGCCGAGTCCGCGCAGCCGGCCGGTGGTCTCGGCGGCCAGCGCCACGGTGAGCTCGTCCAGGGCGGTGGATTCCTGCCCCAGGTAGGCCAGCAGCCGGGAGGCCCGCTCGGGGTGGCGTACGAGGTCGTGGCCGAGCAGGGTGACGGTGCCCGCGTCGGGCCGCATCAGTCCGGTGAGCTGGCGTACGAGGGTGGACTTGCCGGCACCGTTGGGGCCGAGCAGGCCGAAGACCTCGCCGCGCCGGACGTCCAGGCGGATCCCGTCGTTGGCGCGGGTCTCGGGCAGCGCGGGGGCCCCGCGCCGGCCGCGCACCGCCGGGTAGGTCTTGACCAGGTCACGTACCGCGCAGACGACGTCGGCACCCGCCTCGGAGGTCACAGCCGCGGCCGGTGCCGTGTCCTGTTTCGCGCTTGCTGTGCCCGTGCTCACGAGGGAGCAGCCTACGCGGCTTTCATCCCTGGTCGGCCGCCGGGGTCGGCGCCGATCCCGGCACGGTGACGGCCGGGCCCGCCACGTGCTCGGCGGCGGCCCGGACGTCGATCTCCCGCCAGAACCCGGCGCGGATGGCGTAGCGGTCGTGCTCGTCGATCTGGTCGTCCTTGTGGGCGAGCAGGCCGAACCGGGCGGCGTAGCGCAGCAGCTCCCCGTCGATGCGGTGCGGGATCCGCGGGTACATGGTGGCGAGTTTCTGCAGGTGGCCGGTTTCCGGGAGCCGCTCCATCCAGCGCCGGGCGAACACCTGACCGACCTCGAACGGGTCGCCGCCGACGGTGGTGATGTCCTCCTCCCGGTCCGCCCAGCGCTGCTCGGCGCTGGTGAGCTGGGCGAGGGTGGGCAGGGAGGCGGTCTCGGCGGGTTCGCCGAGCGGTCCGGCCCGGTCGATCCAGCCCTTGTCGGAGGACCAGCGCAGGGCGCTGCCTGCGGGGCTGGCCGCCGCGCCGGCCGCGTTCTGCGGGGCGGCGGTGATGCCGGGGGCGCGCAGGGCGGCGAGGTCCTTGGGGGTGGGTACGGGTCTGGCCCCCTCGGCGGTGCTCTCGGCGGCGGGCGCCGGTACGGACACGGGGCGCTCGGCGGTGTCGGCGGCGTCCGCCGGGGCGCCGTTGCGGGCGGCTTCGGCGAGCGCCGCCTCGGGCAGCGGGGCGGAGAGGATGGCGGCGATCTCGGGGCGCGGGGCGGGCGCCGGGGAGCACAGTCCGCTGAAGTCCTTGGCGCGGACGGCGCGGGTGATCCAGGCCCGGTCCAGGACGCGGCGTTCGTCGGCTTCGGCGACGAGGTCCTCGGACTGGTTGTAGTCCCCGTCGGCGGCCTGGACGGCCCAGAGGTGGACGGCGACGCCGTGTTCCTTGGCGGACATCAGCCCGGGCAGCAGGTCGCCGTCGCCGGTCACGAGGACGACGTCCGAGCAGGCCCGGTTGCGGGCCAGTTCGGTGAGTTCGGCGTGCATGGCGGCGTCGACGCCCTTCTGCGCCCAGCGTCCGTCGCTGCGGGTCAGGGCGCCGAGGCGGACGGTGACGCGGGGCATGACGCGCAGCCGCCGGTGTTCGGGCTGGGGCACCCGGTCGGGGGCCCCGTCGAACCAGTAGATCCGCAGCAGCGGCTGCTGGGTGTCGGCCTCCGCGCGTTCGCGCAGGCCCTGGATGAGGGCGGCGTGGTCGACGGTGATGCGGGAGCGGGACGGCTCCCCCGCGAGAAGGCTGGCGGCGGCGCCCAGCAGATAGCCGGCGTCCACCAGGACGACGCAGCGGTCCACGTTCCACCCTCTTCCCTGGGGGTCCTCGATAGGTTTTCCCCGAGTCTGCCCGACCGCAAGGGTGTTGACGGCCGGAACTCGATCATCGGCGTGGCGTATCTCACTCCGGGCCCGCGGGGGCCCGTGACTACGGACGGCAATGATCCAAAATGCGCGGTTTCTGCTGCTGTGTGAGGGTGAAGGCGGCCCTGGCCCCTACACCCCCCACGGAGGCTTCCCATGGCCAAGAACAAGAACCGCCAGCAGCCCGCCAAGACCTCGGACCGCACGCAGGCCCAGGATCAGGCGAAGAGCTCGGTGCAGTCGTCCCCGGAGCCGTCGTCGGCCCCGAGCCCGATGCACATGGCGGGCAAGCGCAAGGAAAAGAAGTTCGGCCACAACTGACGGCCCCCGCACCTGCGGGAAGGGCGCGCCCGGAGTTCCGGGCGCGCCCTCGCGCGTGCGGGCCGGCCGGGGGCTACCCGGTCAGGCAGGACGGGCCGAGCAGCACCTTGAGGTCGCCGAAGAGGGCCGGGTCGGGGTGCACCCGGTGCTTGTCCAGGCGCAGGACGGTGGTCGTGCGCGGCCCCTGGAGCTTGATCCGTACCTCGGTGTTGCCCCGGTGGTGGCGCAGGATCTCGCCCAGACGGGTCACCATCGGCGGGGTGACCTTGACGGTCGGGATGGTCACGACGACGGGGGCGTTGGTTCCGGCGGAGGACAGGTCGGGGACCATCATCTCCATGGCGACCAGCCGGGGCACGTCCTCGCGCTTGTCGAGGCGGCCCTTGACGAAGACGACCGTGTCCTCGACCAGCTGGGTGGAGACGAGCTGGTAGGTCGCCGGGAAGAACATGCACTCGATCGAGCCGGCCAGGTCCTCGACGGTGGCGATGGCCCAGGCGTTGCCCTGCTTGGTCATCTTGCGCTGGAGGCCGGAGATGATGCCGCCGATGGTGACGACGGCGCCGTCCGAGTGCTCGCCGCCGGTGAGCTGGGAGATACCGGCGTCCGTCTTGTCGGACAGGACGTGCTCCAGGCCGAACAGCGGGTGGTCGGAGACGTAGAGGCCGAGCATCTCGCGCTCCTGGGCGAGCAGGTAGGACTTCTCCCACTCCACGTCGGAGAACTCGACGTCGAGCCCGAAGCCGGGTTCGTCGCCGGCGTTCTCGTCGCCCATTCCGCCGAACAGGTCGAACTGGCCCTCGGCCTCCTTGCGCTTGACCGCGACCACGTTGTCGATCATCGATTCGTGGTGGGCGACCAGGCCCTTGCGGGTGTGGCCCATCTCGTCGAAGGCGCCGGCCTTGATCAGCGACTCGACGGTGCGCTTGTTGCAGACGACGGCCTCGACCTTGTCCAGGAAGTCGGGGAAGGAGGAGAACTTCCCCTTGGCCTTCCTGGTCTTGATGATCGAGTCCACGACGTTCTGGCCGACGTTGCGGACGGCGGTGAGGCCGAAGAGGATCACGTCGTCGCCCTGGGCGGCGAAGTTCGGCTCCGACTCGTTGACGTTCGGCGGGAGCACCTTGATGCCCATGCGGCGGCACTCGTTCAGGTAGATCGCGGACTTGTCCTTGTCGTCCTTGACCGAGGTGAGGAGCCCCGCCATGTACTCGGCCGGGAAGTTCGCCTTGAGGTAGGCGGTCCAGTAGGAGACCAGGCCGTAGGCGGCGGAGTGCGCCTTGTTGAAGGCGTAGCCGGCGAAGGGGACCAGCACGTCCCACAGGGCCTGGATCGCCTGGTCGCTGTAGCCGTTCTTGCGGGCGCCGGCCTGGAAGATGGTGAAGTTCTTCGCCAGCTCCTCGGGCTTCTTCTTGCCCATCACGCGGCGCAGGATGTCGGCCTCGCCGAGCGAGTACCCGGCGATGATCTGGGCGGCCTTCTGGACCTGCTCCTGGTAGACGATCAGGCCGTAGGTGACCGCGAGCACCTCTTCGAGCGGCTCTTCCAGCTCGGGGTGGATCGGGGTGATCTCCTGCTGCTTGTTCTTGCGCAGGGCGTAGTTGGTGTGCGAGTTCATGCCCATCGGGCCCGGCCGGTACAGGGCGGACACGGCGGAGATGTCTTCGAAGTTGTCGGGCTTCATCAGGCGCAGCAGGGAGCGCATGGGCCCGCCGTCGAACTGGAAGACACCGAGGGTGTCACCGCGGCCGAGCAGCTCGAAGGTCTTGGGGTCGTCGAGCGGCAGGGCCAGGAGATCGATGTCGATCCCCTTGTTGGCCTTCACCATCTTGACGGCGTCGTCCATGATCGTGAGGTTGCGCAGGCCCAGGAAGTCCATCTTGAGCAGGCCGAGCGACTCGCAGCTCGGGTAGTCCCACTGGGTGATGGTGACGCCGTCGGTGTGCCGCACCCAGACGGGTACGTGGTCGGTGATCGTCTCGCTGGACATGATCACGCCGGCGGCGTGCACGCCCATCTGGCGGACCAGGCCCTCGACGCCCATGGCGGTGTCGATGACCTTCTTCACGTCGGGTTCGTTCTCGTACATCCCGCGGATCTCGCCGGCCTCGCCGTAGCGCGGGTGCTTCGGGTCGAGGATGCCGGAGAGCGGGATGCCCTTGCCCAGGACATCGGCGGGCATGGCCTTGGTGAGCCGGTCGCCCATCGCGTACGGGTAGCCCAGGACGCGCGCCGAGTCCTTGATCGCGTTCTTGGCCTTGATGGTGCCGTAGGTGCCGATCATGGCGACCTTGTCGGCGCCGTACTTCTCGGTCACGTACCGGATCACCTCGACGCGCCTGCGCTCGTCGAAGTCGATGTCGACGTCGGGCATGGAGACGCGCTCGGGGTTCAGGAAGCGCTCGAAGATCAGGCCGTGGGTGAGCGGGTCGAGGTCGGTGATGCCCATGGCGTACGCGACGATCGAGCCGGCCGCGGAGCCTCGGCCCGGGCCCACCGCGATGCCCTGGTTCTTGGCCCACATGATGAAGTCGGCGACGACGAGGAAGTAGCCCGGGAAGCCCATCGAGATGATCGTGTCCATCTCGTACTCGGCCTGCTTCATCCGGTCCTCAGGGATGCCTCCCGGGTAGCGGCGGTGCATGCCGCGCATGGTCTCCTCGCGGAACCAGGTGACCTCGGTGTAGCCCTCGGGGATGTCGAACTTCGGCATCAGGTTCCGGAACTGGAACATGCCTTCGGTGTCGATCTGCTCGGCGACCAGCCGGGTGTTGGCGCAGCCCTCCTGCCAGGCGTCCGAGGAGTCGATGGCGTACATCTCGTCCGTGGACTTCAGGTAGTAGCCGGTGCCGTCGAAGCGGAAGCGGTCCGGGTCGGAGAGGTTCTTGCCGGTCTGGATGCACAGCAGGGCGTCGTGGGCGGTGGCCTCGTGCGCGTACGTGTAGTGCGAGTCGTTCGTGACCAGCGGCGGGATGCCGAGCTTCTTGCCGATCTCCAGCAGCCCGTCGCGGACCCGGCGCTCGATCTCGATGCCGTGGTCCATCAGCTCCAGGAAGTACCGCTCCTTGCCGAAGATGTCCTGGTACTCGGAGGCGGCCTTGAGGGCCTCGTCGAACTGGCCGAGGCGCAGCCGGGTCTGGAGTTCGCCGGAGGGGCAGCCGGTGGAGGCGATCAGCCCCTCGGACCACTTGGCGATGGTCTCCTTGTCCATGCGCGGCCACTTCGTGAGCCAGCCCTCGGCGTACGCGTCGGAGGACAGCCGGAAGAGGTTGTGCAGACCGGTGGCGTTCGCCGCCCAGATCGTCTTGTGGGTGTAGCCGCCGGAGCCGGAGACGTCGTCGCGCTTCTGGTGCGGCTGGCCCCACTGGATGCGGCGCTTGTTGCGCCGGGACTCGGGGGCGACGTACGCCTCGATGCCGATGATCGGCGTGACGCCGGCCTTCTGCGCGGAGTGGAAGAAGTCGTAGGCGCCGTGCAGGTTGCCGTGGTCGGACATCGCGATGTGCGTCATGCCCATCTCGTTGCACGCGTTGAACATGTCCTTCAGCCGCGCGGCACCGTCCAGCAGCGAGTACTGGGTGTGGACGTGCAGGTGCGTGAACGGCGGCTTGGTCACGGTGGGGGTCCTCCGGCGACGGGAGTGGGGGGCGACTTCGAATCCTACGTCGGGCCGGTGACACATCCGGGGCACTCACCGGTACGGTCATGCGTTGCACCGGCCAGGAGCACCTGTCCGAAAACCGATTGGCACACGCGCCACCAGGAGGAACCCGCCATGGCGGTCCCCGAGACGACGAACGAGCAGCGCGCCGAGCAGATACTCGACGTGTTCGACACCGCTTTCGGTGAGCTGCTCGCCGCCGACCCCGCTGCCTTCCAGGTCAAATTCCGGAAGATGGCGGCCTCCGCCTTCGCCTTCTACCGCGGCACGGCCTGCCTGTTCTACGCCGACCTGGAGCGGGACCGGCACGGCGGTCCGTACCTGGACGAGCGGACGGGCCGGGTGTGGATCCACGGTGATCTGCACGCCGAGAACTTCGGCACGTACATGGACTCCAACGGCCGGCTGATCTTCAACATCAACGACTTCGACGAGGCGTACGTCGGCCCCTTCACCTGGGACCTCAAGCGGTTCGCGGCCTCCGTCGCCCTGCTCGGCTACACCAAGGCGCTCAGCGACGGGCAGATCAGCGACCTGGTGCGGACCTACGCGGCCGCCTACCGGGAGCGGATCCACCGGCTGGCGACCGGCGCCAAGCACGAGGAGGTCCCCTCCTTCACCCTGGACACCGCCGAGGGCCCGCTGCTGGGGGCGCTGCGCGCGGCCCGGTCGCGGACCCGGTTCGAGCTGCTGGCGTCGATGACCGAGATCAGGGACTACGAGCGCCGCTTCGCCTCCGGTCCCGGCACGCTGGAGCTGGACGCGGCCACCCGCTACAAGGTGCTGGCCGCCTTCGACGGGTACCTGGAGACGCTGCCGGAGGAGTCCCTGGTGCGGCCGGACTCCTACCGGGTCAAGGACGTGGTGGGGCGGCGCGGCGTGGGCATCGGCTCGGCCGGGCTGCCTTCGTACAACATCCTGCTGGAGGGGCACAGCGACGCCCTGGAGAACGACGTCGTGATCTACCTCAAGCAGGCGCAGACCCCGGCGGTGTCCCGGCACATCACCGAGCGGGCGGTGCGGGAGTACTTCCTGCACGAGGGGCACCGCACGGTGATCTCCCAGCGGGCCCTGCAGGCGCATGCCGACCCCTGGCTGGGCTGGACCGAGCTGGACGGGGCCGGCCAGCTGGTGGCGGAGGTCTCCCCGTACGCGGTCGACCTGGACTGGACCGACCTGGACGACCCGGAGGAGATCGCGGCCGTGGTCGCGGACCTCGGCCGGGCGACGGCGACCATGCACGCGTCCGCGGACGAGGCGGAGAGCGGCCACTCCCTGGTCCCCTTCTCCACCGAGCGGGCGATCGACGCGGCGATCGCCGCCGACGAGGAGGGCTTCGGCGAGCTGCTCGTGGACTTCGCCCACGCCTACGGGGCCCGGGCGCGCGCGGACCACCAGATCTTCGTGGACCTGTTCCGCAACGGCCGTCTCACCCCGTAGTCGGGGCCGGTGCGGCCCCCGGGCCCTGATTCACAGGGAGTCGTGGCAGACTCGCCGGGATGGACATATCCGGTGCAGGGCTTCGGGGGCTGCGGGCCGCGCTGTTCAGCGCGCTCGTCGTGCTGCTCTCGACGGGCTCGCACGTCCTGCTGTCCCGGGCGCCGCTGCCGCCCGCGCTGGTGGCCGGGGCCTTCGCCGCCGTGTTCGCACTCGCCTTCGCACTGGCCGGCCGGGAGCGGGGCTTCGGTCCGATCGCCGCGCTGCTGGTGCCGCTGGAGCTGGCCGCCGACACCGTCTTCACCGCCGGACAGCACTTCTGCTACGGCCCGGCGGGCGGTCCGGTGGCCGGTCCGCTGCACGCGCTGGGCCTGGACGGGCTCTGCGGCGGCGCCCCGGTGGGCGGCCCGCTGACCGGGGTGGCGGGACGCGCCGCCGACCCGGTGGCGCTCCTGGCCTCGCCCGGGCCGTGGACGCCCTGGCTGCTGCTGGGCGCGCACGTGTCGGCGGCCCTGCTGGCCGCGGCCTGGCTGCGGTACGGGGAGCGGGCGCTGGGCCGGCTGCTGCGGGCGGTCGGCGTCCTCGCCTTCCGGCCGCTGCTGCTGGCGGTGGCCGCGGTGGTGGCGGCCGCGGGCCCGGTCCGGGCGGCGGTACGGCCGGCGCCGGGGCGCGCCGGGGCCCGGACCCGGTTCCCGGCGCATTCCGTGGGACGGAGGGGACCTCCCGTACGGCGCTGGGCGCTCGCGAGCGCCTGAGCGGTACGGCAGACCCCCATCCTTCGCATCACGGCAGAACCACGGAGACGGACATGAGTGCACGCAACAGCCACGCGAACAAGGCGGCAGCCCGCGAGCGGCTGCGCATCGAACGGGAGAAGCACGCCAGGAAGGCCAAGGCGCGCCGCCAGCTGTTCGTGGCGGGCGCCGTCGTCGCGGCCCTCGCGGTCGCGGGCGGCGTCGGCTACCTGGTCGTGCAGAACACCAAGCCCTCCCACTGGGAGAAGGCCGCCACGGCGGAGCTGGTCAAGCCGAAGAACACCACGGGTGACGACGGCCTGACGGTCGTCATCGGCAAGGCGGACGCGAAGAAGACCCTGGAGCTCTACGAGGACCCGCGCTGCCCGGCGTGCGCGGCCTTCGAGCAGTCGGTCGGCGCGCAGGTGCGCAAGGACGTCGACGCGGGCAAGTACAAGCTCCACTACTACGGCGCCACCTTCATCGACAACGGCGCCAAGGGCGAGGGCTCGAAGAACGCGCTGAGCGCGCTGGGCGCGGCGCTGAACGTCAGCCCGGAGGCCTTCCTCGACTACAAGGCCGCGCTGTACTCCAAGGAACTGCACCCGGACGAGACGGTCGACAGCTTCGCCAAGGACGACTACCTGATCAAGGTCGCGGACACGGTTCCGGCGCTCAAGGGCAACGCCGAGTTCAAGAAGGCCGTCGAGGACGGCACCTACGACCGGTGGGCGATGGACATGGCCAAGGCCTTCAACAAGTCCGGGGTGACGGGTACCCCGACGCTCAAGATGGACGGCAAGAAGATCGACACCCCGTCGACGCCCGAGGCGTACACGGCGGCGCTCGACAAGGCCCTGGCGGGCTGATTTCCGCGGGCTGACCACCGGCTGACCAGGGGCGGGCGAACTCCCAGAGTTCGCCCGCCCGTTGCCTTACCGAGGGTATTCCGGAGCTATACCGGTCAGTAATATGATCGGCCGTGACCAGTCATCTCTCTTCTGCCGCCTCGGCAAACCCCCGCCGCCGTACGGTCGTTCTGGCCGCCGCCGCCACGGCCGCGCTCGCGCCGATCGCGACCCTGGGCGCCACCGCCGCCCACGCGGCGGAGTCCGCCCCCGCCTTCCTGCACGGCGTCGCCTCGGGCGACCCGCTGCCCGACGGGATCCTGCTGTGGACCCGTGTCACCCCGACCGCCGACGCCGTGCCCGGCTCCGGCGCCGGCCCGGACACCAAGGTCGGCTGGGAGGTCGCGGAGGACAAGTCCTTCTCCCGGGTCGTCGCGAGCGGGTCCGTCACCGCGACCGCCGCCGCCGACCACACCGTGAAGGCGGACGTGCGCGGCCTGCGGCCCAAGACCGTGTACTGGTACCGGTTCACCGCCGGTGCCACCGTCTCCCCCGCGGGCCGCACCCTGACCGCCCCGGCCGCCGACACGAGCACGGCGGGCGTGCGCTTCGGGGTGGTCTCCTGCGCCAACTGGGAGTCCGGCTACTTCTCCGCCTACCGCCACCTGGCCGCCCGGGCCGACGTGGACGCGGTCCTGCACCTCGGCGACTACATCTACGAGTACCAGACCGGGGGTTACCCGGAGGCCAACTACGTCGTGCGCCAGCACGAGCCGAAGCACGAGATCCTCTCGCTGGCCGACTACCGCACCCGGCACGGCAAGTACAAGACGGACGCCGATCTCCAGGCGCTGCACGCCGCGCACGCGGTCATCGCCATCTGGGACGACCACGAGTTCGCCAACGACTCCTGGTCGGGCGGGGCGCAGAACCACACCCCGGGCGCCGAAGGCGACTGGGCGGCCCGCGCGGCCGCCGCCAAGCAGGCCTACTTCGAGTGGATGCCCGTCCGCCCCTCCATCGCCGGCACCGTCTACCGGCGGCTGCGTTTCGGCACCCTCGCGGATCTGCACCTGCTGGACCTGCGGACCTTCCGCTCGCAGCAGGCCACCGTCGGCAGCGGCGCGGTGGACGACCCGGAGCGCACCATCACCGGGCGCGCCCAGCTGGACTGGCTCAAGTCGGGGCTCTCGGCCTCGCGCGCGACCTGGCAGCTGGTCGGCACCTCGGTGATGATCTCGCCGGTGGCCTTCGGTTCGCTGCCCGCCCACCTGCTACAGCCGCTCACCAAGCTGCTCGGGCTGCCCGAAGGCGGCATGGCGGTCAATGTGGATCAGTGGGACGGCTACACCGACGATCGCAGGGAACTCCTGGGCCACTTGAAGGACCAGGGCATCAAGAACACCGTGTTCCTGACCGGCGACATCCACATGGCGTGGGCCAACGACGTCCCGGTGAACAAGGCGACGTATCCGGCCTCGGGCTCGGCGGCGACCGAGTTCGTGGTCACCTCGGTGACTTCCGACAACATCGACGACCTGCTGCACGTGCCGGCCGACACCGCCTCGCTGGTCGCCGAAGCGGCCATCAAGGCGGCGAACTGGCACGTCAAGTGGCTGGACATGGACGCGCACGGGTACGGCGTCCTGGACGTGACGGCCGAGCGCTCGCAGATGGACTACTACATCGTTTCCGACAAGCGCCGCCCGGACGCCACGTCGGCGTGGGAGCGCTCGTACCGCACGCTGAGCGGGACGCAGAAGGTGGAACGGGCCGACCGTCCGGTTCGCTGACGTAGCGTCAAATTTGCGGTCCGAGAGGGCGCCTGGTTCATACCAGGCGCCCTTTCGGCCTGTCCGGCAACAAATCTTTAACCTACGAGATCTTGCCATTCTGATGACATGCACACGTAAGCTGCGCGTCAGCGTGAGGACGTCCCTCACCCCCCACCACGCTTCGCGAGGAGTCAACGTGCGCGCCAACGCCCGCATATCCCCCCTGCTCCGCCGCCGCCTCATGGGTACGGCCGTCCTGGCCGGCACCCTGGCCTTCGCCCCGCTGACGGCTCCCACGACCGTCGCCGCCGCCAAGTCCGCCGAGGCCTGTACCGGCCAGTCCGCCGAGGCGTCGGCCAACGCCCGCGTCGCCCGCCCCAAGGACCACCACGCGGCCGACCCCAACGAGATCTCGGACGCCCAGGTCAAGGCCATGGACGCCGACCTCAAGAAGAAGCTGTCCCAGGCGTCCCCCCAGCAGCTGGACGGCCTGCGCGCGGGCGCCACCGCCGCGACCACCATCCCGGTGTACGTGCACGTCATCACCTCCGGCACCGCCGGCAAGCTGACGGCCACCGACATCAACAACCAGCTCTCGGTGCTGAACGCGGCCTACAGCGGCAAGGGCACCGGCAACGTGGACTCCGGCTACCAGTTCAGCCTGGCCGGCACGGACTACACGGACAACGCCGCCTGGTACAACGTCTCCGACGGCACCCAGGCCGAGAAGGACATGAAGACCGCCCTGCGCAAGGGCGGCAAGAACGCGCTGAACCTCTACACCGCCAACCTCGGCGGCGGGCTGCTCGGCTGGGCCACCTTCCCCAGCTCCTACGCCTCGCAGCCGACGATGGACGGCGTGGTCATCCTCAACACCTCGCTGCCGGGCGGCTCCGCCACCAACTACAACGAGGGCGACACCGCGACCCACGAGGTCGGCCACTGGATGGGCCTCTACCACACCTTCCAGGGCGGCTGCTCGGGCAGCGGTGACTCCGTCTCCGACACCCCGGCCGAGCAGAGCGCCGCGTTCGAGTGCCCGACGGGCCGTGACAGCTGCGCCAACAAGACCGGTGTCGACCCGATCCACAACTTCATGGACTACACGTACGACTCCTGCATGTACCAGTTCACGGCCGGCCAGGTGGCGCGCATGAAGAGCATGTGGACCGCCTACCGCGCCTGATCAGCACCTACGGTGCCTGACCGGCGCCCGCCGCGGCGGCGGCGGACGGCGACCACGTGAACAGGGGCCCGGCCCGGCGGAAGCCGGACCGGGCCCCTGCCCGTGTGCCGCGCGCCCCTACAGGCCGTCGAGGAACGCCAGCGCGACCTTCCAGGTCTGCTCGGCGGCCTGCGCGTCGTAGTCGTCCAGTTCCGGATCGGTGAACAGGTGCCCGGCGCCCTGGTAGCTGTGCACCTCCACGTCCGCCCCGGCCCGCCGCATCCGCAGGTACCAGGCCGTCAGCCAGTCGTGCGGCTCGAACGGGTCCGGGTCCGCCACGTGCAGCTGCACCGGCAGCCCGTCGGCCGAGGCACTGTCCTCCAGGTCCGAGGTGCCGTGCAGGAGCAGCAGCCCGCGCGCCTTCTCGTCGTGCAGGGCCAGGTGCTGGGCCATGGAGGCGCCGAACGAGAAGCCGGCGTAGACCAGGCCCTGGTCGGAGTAGGGGGCGGCGGCCAGTACGGCCCGCTTGAGCAGCTCGTCGCGGCCGATCTCGTCCTGGTGGGCCATGCCCTCCTCGACCGTGCCGAACGTCCGCCCCGCGAAGAGGTCGGGCACCTGGACCGTGTGTCCCGCCGCGCGCAGCCGGTCGGCCGCCGCGTGCACCGCGGGCCGCAGCCCGTAGGTCGAATGGAAGAGCAGGATGTTCATTCCCCCATCGTGCCAGTTTCCGAAAGCGCGATCGGGTTAGGTTGCCCGCATGGAGATGGAGAGCGTCCTTCGCCCCGCCGCGGTCATCGGCGGCTCGCTGGCCGTCACCCTGCTCGCCGGCTGGGTGCTCGACCTGCTGCTGCGCCGCGCCGATGCCCGGCACCACGAGACGCCCCTGTGGGGCATGCTGCGCCGCTGCCGGGTGCCGTTCCAGATCGTGCTGTGCACCGCGCTGCTCAGAGGCTCCTACCGCTCCTCGCGGATCCTCCCGCAGCACGCGGACGGCGTCGGCCGGACCCTGACCCTGGTCCTCATCGCCTCCACCGCCTGGCTGCTGGTCCGGATCGCCGCCGCGACCGTCGATTCCGGCTACGCGCGCTACGCCTCCGGCTCCCGGGACGCCGCCCGGGTCCGGCGGGTGCGCACCCAGGTGGTGCTGATCCAGCGGGCGGTGACGGCGGTGGTCTCGGTCGTCGCGATCGCGGCCATGCTGCTGACCTTCCCCGCGATGCGTACGGTCGGCGCCTCGATGCTGGCCTCGGCCGGTGTGCTGGGCATCGTGGCCGGCATCGCCGCGCAGTCCTCGCTGGGCAACCTCTTCGCCGGCCTGCAGATCGCCTTCGGCGACACCGTCCGGATAGGGGACACGGTGGTGGTGGACAAGGAGTGGGGCACGGTCGAGGAGATCACCCTGACGTTCCTGGTGGTCCGCACCTGGGACGAACGCCGCATCACGATGCCGGTCTCGTACTTCACCGGCAAGCCGTACGAGAACTGGTCGCGCGGCGGCGCCCAGATGACGGGCACGGTCTTCCTGCACCTGGACCACTCGGCGCCGATCGACCTGATGCGCGAACAGCTCATGTACATCCTCAAGGAGACCCCGGAGTGGGACGGCCGGGCGAGCGGCCTGGTGGTGACGGACACCACACCCCACACCATCGAGGTCCGGGCGATGGTCACGGCGAAGGACGCCGACGACCTGTGGACCGTCCGCTGCGCGGTCCGCGAGCGCCTGCTCGGCTGGCTGGTGGACGAGCACCCCTACGCCCTCCCCCGCGTGGCGACCGCCGACGCGGTCCGCCGGCCCTACTAGGGGGTTGCGCGAGCTCAGGGATTGCGCAGGCTCCGCACGTCCAGGTGGCGCAGGACCCGGTCGACGATCTCCGGATCGGCGCCGGGTTCGCTGCGTGCGGACAGCACCTCGTGCCGGGCCGCCGACATCATCTCCCGCTGGATCCGCTGGACGTCCCGGATCCGCTCCACCCGCTTCGCGTACGCCTCGCGCCGTTCCTCGTCGACCATGTCGGGGCTGATCCTGGCCCCCACGTCGTACGCCCTGCGGTACAGCACCTCCAGCAGGTCGTCGGGAAGGTCCTCGTCCCGCTCGATCTCCTGCAGCCGCACCTTGGCGGCGCGGACGGCGAGCCGCCGCTCAGTCTCCCGCTCCGCGTCCTCATCGGCCTCGACGCCCAGCCGGCGCACGAGCCAGGGCAGGGTCAGCCCCTGGCAGAGCAGCGTCACCATGATCACGGCGAAGGCGATGAAGATGATCTGGTCCCGGGCCGGGAACGGCTGCCCGGCATCGGTCTTCAACGGGATGGCCAGCGCCAGCGCCACCGAGGCCACGCCCCGCATCCCGGCCCACCACATGACCGTGCTCTCCCGCCAGCTCACCGGGATCTCCTCGGCGTAGTCGCGCCGCTTGTGCAGCCGCTTCGCCAGCCAGCCCGCCGGCAGCAGCCACAGCAGCCGCACGCCGACGACCACCGCCACCACGGCCGCCGCCCAGCCCGCCATCTGCTCTTCGGCACCGCGCGCGGTGCCGAAGACGTGGTGCAGCTCCAGCCCGATCAGCCCGAAGGCGACCCCGGTGACCAGCGTGTCGACGATCTCCCAGAAGGTGTGGCCGGCCAGCCGCCCCAGCACGTCGTCGGCGTCGGTCGCGTACTCGGCGAGGAACAGGGCGGTCGTCAGCACGGCCAGCACGCCCGAGCCCCGGAGCTCCTCCGCCACCACGTACGCGACGAACGGCACCAGCAGCGTCAGCCCGATCTGCAGCGTGGCGTCGCCGAGCCGCCCCATGAGCCGGTTCGTGAGCCATCCCAGGGCCAGGCCCACGGCCAGGGCGACCACGGCGGACAGCACGAACTCGCCGAGCGCGTCCGGCCAGGAGAAGCTGCCGCTGACGGCGGCGCCGATGGCCACGTGGTAGAGCACGATCGCGGTGACGTCGTTGAACAGGCCCTCGCCCTCCAGGATCGACACCAGCCGGCGCGGCAGCCCCAGCTGTCCGGCGACGGCAGTGGCCGCGACCGGGTCGGGCGGGGCCACGAGCGCGCCGAGCGCGACGGCGGCGGAGACCGGCAGCCCGGGCACCACGGCGTTCGCCACGGCGGCGACGGCCGCCGTGGTCACGAAGACCAGGGCCACGGCCAGCAGCAGGATCGGCCGGACGTTGGCGGCGAACTGGCGCCAGGAGGTGCGCTGCGCGGAGGCGTACAGCAGCGGCGGCAGCACCAGCGGCAGGATGTACTCGGGCGGGATGTCGACGTTCGGCACGACCGGTACGAGCGCCAGCACCACCCCGCCGATGGTCATCAGCACGGGCGCGGGCAGCTTCAGCCGGTCCCCGAGCGGCACGGTGACCACGGCGCCGAGCAGCAGTACGAAAAGCAGAGCGAGCTGATCCACTCCCCCACCCTGCCATTACGCTGCCGCTCGCTCGCGGGGCCGGGGCTCCCGCCGCGCCCGTGTCGGACGGCCACAGCCCACCCCACGGCCCTCCCGCGCCCAATCGGCCCCACCGGCCAAATCAGCCTCGCCGGCCCATTCAGCCTCGCCGGCGTTTGAGGCGCGGGTCCGGGCAGAGCCCGGTGCCCGGCGGAGCCGGGTTCCGGGGGGGGGGGGGCCGGGCGCCAGCGCGCTGCCGCCGACGGGCGCCTCGGGAGCAGTAGGCCTACCTCCCAGCCTCACCACGAAGGCCGCAGCCAACCCCCAA
>NZ_JBVHQF010000005.1:0-252535 GCF_055567555.1 Streptomyces sp. NPDC026522 | reverse complement strand
AAATAAACCTCGCCGACCCATCAATCCTCACCGGCGTTGGGGGCGCGGGTCCGGGCAGAGCCCGGTGCCCGGCGGAGCCGGGTTCCCTGGGGCTCCGCCCCAGACCCCGCGCCTCAAACGCCGGCGAGGCTGAAAGTGCGCCCCGGCGCCTCAAACGCCAGCGCGGACAAGGCTGAAAGTACGGCCCGGCGCCTCAAACGCCAGCGCGGACAAGGCTGAAAGTACGGACCGGTGCTTCGAACGCCGGCGAGGCTGGAGTCGGCCAGCAGGGGGAAAGTGCGGCCCGGTGGGATGGGAAGGCGCGCTACGGCAACCGGCGCCGCATGGCGCGGTGCGGGATGCCCGCGTCCTGGAACTCCGGGCCGTAGGCCACGTAGCCCAGGCGCTCGTAGAAGCCGAGCGCATGCGTCTGCGCGCCCAGGTCCACGGCGGTGAGCCCCAGCCGGCCGGCCTCCACCTCGATGGCCCGGACCAGGGCCGCGCCCACGCCCAGCCCGCGCGCGGCAGCGCTCACGGCGAGCCGCCCGAGCGAGCCGACCTCCGGCGAGCCGGTCTTGCCGAGGGCGTCCGGACCGTGCAGCAGCCGGCCGGTGCCCAGCGGCCTCCCGTCCGGCCCCTCGGCCAGCACGTGCACGGCGCCCGCGTCGTAGGCGTCGTACTCGATCGACTCCGGCACGGACTGCTCGACCACGAACACCTCGGTCCGCACCGCGAAGCACGCCGCGAGATCCGCCTCGCCCGCCGCGACGCGGACCGTGAAGGCCGTGGTCACTCGCTCTCGGCCCGGATCACGTCCAGGGCGTGCTGGAGGTCCGCCGGGTAGGAGCTCTCGAACTCCACCCACTGCCCGTCCGCCGGGTGCTCGAAGCCGAGGCGCACGGCGTGCAGCCACTGCCGGGTCAGCCCGAGCCGCTTGGCGACGGTGGGGTCGGCGCCGTAGGTCAGGTCGCCGACGCAGGGGTGGCGGTGCGCGGACATGTGCACCCGGATCTGGTGCGTACGGCCCGTCTCCAGCTTGATGTCCAGCAGCGACGCCGCGCGGAAGGCCTCGATCAGGTCGTAGTGGGTGACGGAGGGCTTGCCCTCCTGGGTCACCGCCCATTTGTAGTCCGCGCTCGGGTGGCGGCCGATCGGCGCGTCGATGGTGCCGCTCATCGGGTCCGGGTGGCCCTGCACCAGCGCGTGGTAGCGCTTGTCCACGACCCGCTCGCGGAACTGGTTCTTGAGCGAGGTGTAGGCGCGCTCGGACTTCGCGACGGCCATCAGGCCGGACGTGCCGACGTCGAGGCGGTGCACGATGCCCTGGCGCTCGGACGCGCCGGAGGTGGAGATCCGGTAGCCGGCGGCGGCGAGGCCGCCGATGACGGTGGTGCCGGTCCAGCCGGGGCTCGGGTGGGCGGCGACGCCCACCGGCTTCATGATGACCACGATGTCGTCGTCGTCATGGACGATCTCCATGCCCGGGACCGGCTCGGCGACGAGTTCGACCGGCCGCGGCGGCGCGGGCATCTCGACTTCGAGCCAGGCGCCACCGTGCACGCGCTCGGACTTCCCGACGACGCTGCCGTCGACCGCCACCTTCCCCGCGGCCGCGAGTTCGGCCGCCTTCGTCCGGGAAAATCCGAACATACGGGCGATGGCGGCGTCGACGCGCTCGCCCTCGAGGCCATCGGGAACGGGCAGGGTGCGGATCTCGGGAATCGTACTCACCTGTCGAGTATGCAGGACTCGGCAGACGGGCAGTCCCGCGATCAGTCCTTGTGGACGGTGCCGTCGGGGTCCAGTCCCTTGAATGAAAGCAGGACGATCAGGACGCCGCCGCACACGATCGCCGAGTCCGCGAGGTTGAACACGGCGAAGTGCGCGGGCGCGATGAAGTCGACGACGGCGCCGCGGAAGACGCCGGGCGAACGGAAGATCCGGTCGGTCAGGTTACCCAGGGCGCCGCCCAGCAGCAGGCCCAGCGCGATCGCCCACGGCAGGCTGTAGAGCTTGCGCGCCAGCCGGACGATCACCACGATCACGGTGGCGGCGATGCAGGTGAAGATGATGGTGAAGGCCTCGCCGAAGCCGAACGCGGCCCCCGGGTTGCGGATGGCCTCGAACTTCAGGAGGTCGCCGACGACCTCGATCGGCCGCTGGTGCTCCAGCTTGGCGACGACGACCATCTTGCTGCCGAGGTCGATCAGGTACGCCAGTACCGCCACCACGAGCAGCGCCGCGATCCGCCGGCGCCCCTTGGGCTCGGTCGGCTCCGCTTCCGCGCCGTCCCCGACGTCCGGCGTACCGATGATGCGCTCCGCCTCTGCCACGTGAGTCCCTCGAACTAGCACGAACCAGGTTCCCGGCAGGTTCCTGGACCCTGACGAGACACGAGGGTACGTCAGGGTCCCGTGAGCCGCGCCGCCTCCCCGGGACCGGTCAGTGCCGCCGCTCCTGCTTCTGCTTGCAGTCCACGCACAGGGTGGCCCGCGGGAAGGCCTGCATCCTGGCCTTGCCGATGGGCTTTCCGCAGTTCTCGCAGAAGCCGTACGTACCCGCCTCCAGCCGTTCCAGAGCCCGCTCGGTCTGCTCCAGCATCAGGGTGGCGTTCGCCGCGAGGGCCAGTTCCGATTCCCGGGTGATGTTCTTGGTTCCCGTATCGGCCTGGTCGTCGCCGGCGCCGTCGCCCGAGTCCCGCATGAGGCCCGAGATGGCCTGTTCGGAGGCCTCCAGCTCGGCGCGCAGCCGCAGCACCTCGCCGGTCAGCTCCGAGCGGGCCTCGGCGACCTCGGCGGGCGTCCACGGGTCCTCACCGGGGCGTACGGGCAGCTGGCCGGGGGCGACGTGGCCCGCGCCGGCGGGGACCGCCTTGGGCAGGCCGCTGGTGGCGGCCTCGGCCGTCTTGCGCGTCGCGCCGGTGCTCTTCTTGGCAACCACTTTCCGGGCTCCAGTCTCTGTCGCGGCCTGCGCCGCCCCCTCGGCCCCGGCCCTTTTGGCCGCGGCCTTCCTCGCCGTCGTCTTCTCGGCGGCTGCCGTCGCCTTCTCGGCGGTCGCCTTGGCCGCGGGCGCCTTCTTGGCGGGTGCCCTCTTGGCAGGTGCCTTCTTGGCGGGCGCCTTGGTCGCGGGCGCCTTGGTCGCGGGTGCCTTGGTCGCGGGTGCCTTGGTCGTCGGCGCCTTCTGCACAGCCGTCTTCTCCACAACTGCCTTCTTCACGGGTGCCTTGGTCGCGGATGCCTTCTTGGCGGTCGCCTTCTCGGTGGTCGCCTCGCCGGCAGCTGACTTCTTCCCGGGCGCCTTCTTCGCGGGTGCCTTTGTCGCCGGTGCCTTTCTCGTGCCCTTCCCGGTGGACGGCGCCGCCTTCTTGCCGACCGTCGTTTTCCCGGCCGCCCTTTTCCCGGCAGCCTTTTTCCCTGCCGCCCGCTCGGTGGCGGGCGTGCTCGCGGATGCCTTCCTGGTCGCGGCCCCCTTCCCGGCCGGGGCGTCCGTCCGGGCGCGGGCCTCGGCAGCCTTTCCGACAGCCTTCTCGGTAGTCCCGGCGGTCTTCTTCGCCACCATGGCCGCGGCCCCTTCACATACTGTGATCATTGCTCGCGAATCGTGCCGGAACGATAAATCGGCTCCAGCCCCACGGCAACGGGGCGCGCATCCGTCGTGGCCAACCTGCATCCGTTGTGCCCAGCCGGAAGCCCGGTAATCCGCCCCTCCCGTCCCAGCGGGTCCCGGACCGGCCCCGTCGGCCCATCCGGGTCACGCGAGGGGCCCCGCCGGGCCCGCGGCGGACCCGTCCGCGCCCCCGCGCCGCGCGGTAAACCGGTCGGCCGCGCACCACCCGGCCCCGTACACTGGGCCCAGCGAAAGGCATGGATGGGGACGAGTAGCGTCGGACGCAGCCAGGAGCGACCCGGGGACGGTGAGAGCCCGGGGGCGAGCGCGATGCGAAGGATCACCCCGGAGCCGCCGGAAGAAAGCCGTCACGACGGCGAGTAGAACCGGCTTCGCACCCCAATGAGGGGGCCACCGGCGCTGTCCGGCGGCCAAGGAGGGTGGTACCGCGGGAGCAGCAGACGGCTCTCGTCCCTCCGGACGGAAGTCGCATCCCGCCGGAGGAAGAGTTCAGCCTCATGACCACACCGCCGCAGTACCGCCCGGTACCCGCCCAGGTCGACCTGCCTGCCCTCGAGCACGCCGTCCTCGACTTCTGGCGCGAGAACAAGACCTTCGACAAGACCCTGGCCCAGTCCGAGGGCCGCCCCGAGTGGGTCTTCTACGAGGGCCCGCCCACCGCGAACGGCATGCCCGGTGCCCACCACATCGAGGCCCGCGTCTTCAAGGACGTCTTCCCCCGCTTCCGAACGATGCGCGGCTACCACGTCGCCCGCAAGGCCGGCTGGGACTGTCACGGCCTGCCCGTCGAGCTCGCCGTCGAGAAGGAGCTCGGCTTCAACGGCAAGCAGGACATCGAGGCGTACGGGATCGCCGAGTTCAACGCCAAGTGCCGCGAGTCCGTGACCCGTCACACGGACGCGTTCGCCGAGCTCACGACCCGGATGGGCTACTGGGTCGACCTGGACGACGCCTATCGGACCATGGACCCCGAGTACGTCGAGTCCGTGTGGTGGTCGCTCAAGGAGATCTTCAACAAGGGGCTGCTCACCCAGGACCACCGCGTCGCCCCCTGGTGCCCGCGCTGTGGCACCGGCCTCTCCGACCACGAGCTGGCGCAGGGCTACGAGACGGTCGTGGACCCCTCGGTCTACGTGCGCTTCCCGCTGACCTCCGGCCCCCTCGCGGGCGAGGCGGCGCTGCTGGTGTGGACGACGACCCCCTGGACCCTGGTGTCCAACACCGCGGTCGCGGCCCACCCCGAGGTCACCTACGTCGTCGCCACCAACGGCGAGGAGAAGCTGGTCGTCGCCCAGCCGCTGCTGGAGAAGGCCCTCGGTGAGGGCTGGGAGGCCACCGGCCCGACCTTCACGGGCCAGGAGATGGAGCGCTGGACTTACGAGCGCCCGTTCTCCCTGGTCGAGTTCCCGGAACCCGCCCACTACGTCGTGAACGCCGAGTACGTCACGACGGAGGACGGCACCGGTCTGGTCCACCAGGCCCCCGCCTTCGGCGCCGACGACCTCGCGGTCTGCCGCGCGTACGGCCTGCCGGTCGTGAACCCGGTCCGCCCCGACGGCACCTTCGAGGAGGACGTCCCGCTGGTCGGCGGCATCTTCTTCAAGAAGGCCGACGAGAAGCTGACCGCCGACCTCGACGCCCGCGGCCTGCTGTTCAAGCACATCGCCTACGAGCACAGCTACCCGCACTGCTGGCGCTGCCACACCGCGCTGCTCTACTACGCGCAGCCGTCCTGGTACATCCGCACCACCGCCGTCAAGGACGCGATGCTGCGGGAGAACGAGAAGACGAACTGGTTCCCGGACTCGGTCAAGCAGGGCCGCTTCGGGGACTGGCTGAAGAACAACATCGACTGGGCGCTGTCCCGCAACCGCTACTGGGGCACCCCGCTGCCCATCTGGCGCTGCGAGGAGAACCACCTCACCTGTGTCGGCTCGCGCGCGGAGCTGTCGGAGCTGTCGGGCACGGACCAGTCGGCCCTGGACCCGCACCGCCCGTACATCGACGACGTCACCTTCACCTGCACCCACGAGGGCTGCTCCCTCGAAGCGGTCCGCGTTCCCGAGGTCATCGACGCCTGGTACGACTCGGGGTCGATGCCGTTCGCCCAGTGGGGCTACCCGTACAAGAACAAGGAGATCTTCGAGAAGCGCTACCCGGCGCAGTTCATCTCGGAGGCCATCGACCAGACGCGCGGGTGGTTCTACACGCTGATGGCGGTCGGCACCCTGGTGTTCGACAAGTCCTCGTACGAGAACGTGGTCTGCCTGGGCCACATCCTCGCCGAGGACGGCCGCAAGATGTCCAAGCACCTGGGCAACATCCTCCAGCCCATCCCGCTCATGGACCAGCACGGCGCGGACGCGGTGCGCTGGTTCATGGCGGCGGGCGGTTCCCCGTGGGCGGCGCGCCGCGTCGGCCACGGCACCATCCAGGAGGTGGTCCGCAAGACGCTCCTCACGTACTGGAACACCGTCGCCTTCCAGGCGCTGTACGCCCGCACCTCGAACTGGGCCCCCTCGGCGGCCGACCCGGCGCCGGCGGACCGCACGGTCCTGGACCGCTGGCTGCTGTCGGAACTGCACTCGCTGACCGCCGAGGTCACGGCGGCGATGGAGTCCTACGACACCCAGCGCGCCGGCAAGCTGCTGTCCTCCTTCGTGGACGACCTCTCCAACTGGTACGTCCGCCGCTCGCGCCGCCGGTTCTGGCAGGGCGACGCGGCCGCGCTGCGCACGCTGCACGACGTGGTGGAGACGGTGACCCGGCTGATGGCCCCGCTGACCCCCTTCATCACGGAGCGGGTCTGGCAGGACATGATCGTTCCGGTCACCCCGGAGGCCCCCGAGTCGGTCCACCTGTCGTCGTGGCCGGTGGCGGACGCCTCGGCCGTCGACCCGGTGCTGTCGCAGCAGATGCAGCTGGTCCGCCGCCTGGTGGAGCTGGGACGCGCGACGCGTGCGGAGTCGGGCGTGAAGACCCGCCAGCCGCTGTCGCGGGCACTGGTCGCGGTCTCGGGCTTCGAGTCGCTCACCCCGGAGCTGCACGCCCAGATCACCGAGGAGCTCAACGTGTCCTCCCTGGCCTCGCTCTCCGAGGTCGGCGGTTCGCTGGTGGACACCACGGCCAAGGCCAACTTCCGGGCGCTGGGCAAGCGTTTCGGCAAGGGCGTGCAGGACGTGGCGAAGGCGGTGGCCGCGGCCGACGCGGCGGCGCTGTCCCTGGCCCTGCGCTCGGGCGAGGCCTCGGTGGAGGTGAACGGTGAGCCGGTCACCCTCACCCCGGAGGAGGTCATCATCACGGAAACCCCGCGCGAGGGCTGGTCGGTGGCGTCCGACTCGGGTGCGACGGTGGCGCTGGACCTGGAGATCACGCCGGAGCTGCGGCTGGCGGGGCTGGCGCGGGACGCGATCCGGCTGATCCAGGAGGCCCGGAAGAACTCCGGCCTGGACGTGGCGGACCGGATCGCCCTGCGGTGGTCCTCGGCGGACCCGGAGCTCGTGACGGCCCTGACGGACCACGCGGCGCTGATCTCGGACGAGGTCCTGGCGACGGACTTCGGGCAGGGTCCGGCGGACGGCACCTACGGCGCCGAGTTCACGGACGAGCCCCTGGGCCTGACGTTCCGCCTCCGCAAGGCGTAGCCACCCCGGCCCATCCGTGGCCCGGGCCCCCGCGCGGGGGCCCGGGCCACAGCCGTATCCCGCCCGCAGGAGCGCGGGCCGCCTTCCTTCTCCCCGCCCCGCCCTTTCCCCGGCCGGGGAAAGGGCGGGCCGCTTTCTGCGTTTCCGCCTCAATCGCCGACGAGGCTGGACTGGCGCCCGGCGGGCATTCCCCGCCTCGTGGGGGCGCCTCCCAGCGGTAGCTGGGGGGAGTTTGAGCGCGGGCCCGGTTTCAGCCTCGCCGGCGTTTGAGGCGTGGGGGTACCCCCGGACGGAGTCTGGGGGAGGGTCCGGGGCGGAGGCACGGCAGCGGCGCCGCAGGGGGCAACTCCAGCCCCGCCGGCGAGTGAGGCGCGGGTCCGGGGCGGAGGCACGGTGGCGGCGGCACGCGGAACGGGCCGGGCCCGGTGCCCCCGAAGGGGAACCGGGCCCGGCCCGTGAAGCGACTGCCGACCGACGCGGCGGCGGCTTAGTTGTCGTCCTCGTCGATCAGGAAGCCGCGCATCGGCGACGGCGCCTGCATCGGCTGCGGCGCAGCCGGCCGCACCGGCGCCATCGGCTGCGTCATCGCCGGGGACATCTGCTGCTGGCCGCCGTAGGACGGACCGCCGCCCATCGGGGACGGACCGCCCATGGGCGACGGGCCGCCCATGGAGTGCCCCATCGCACCGGCCGGAGCCATCGACGGAGCCGGAGACGGCGGCAGCGCCGGACCGGCCGGGTTGCGCGGCGGGGCGAGGGAGTCGTCGGCCTGGGTCTCCAGCTGGCGCAGCTGCGACTCCAGGTAGGACTTGAGGCGCGTACGGTACTCGCGCTCGAAGCCCCGCAGGTCCTCGACCTTGCGCTCCAGGGTGGCGCGGGCGGACTCCAGGGAGCCCATCGCGACGCGGTGCTTCTCCTGCGCGTCCCGCTCCAGCGCGTCGGCCTTGGCGCGGGCGTCCCGCTCCAGGCCCTCGGCGCGGCTACGGGCCTCGCCGACGATCTTGTTGGCCTCGGAGCGGGCCTCCGCGATCGCCTGGTCGGCGGTCTGCTGCGCGAGCGACAGAACGCGGGCGGCGCTGTCGCCACCGGGGCCCTGCTGCGGGAGCTGCGGCTGCTGCTGGTGCATGGGCTGGCCCATGGGCTGCATCTGCTGCCCCATCGGCTGCATCTGCTGGCCCATCGGCTGACCCATGGGCTGGCCGAGCGGGTTCTGGCCGCCCATGGACTGCTGCTGCATGGGCTGCTGGCCCATCTGCTGCTGCCCCATCTGCTGCTGGCCCATCTGCTGCTGCTGGCCCATCTGCTGCTGGCCGCCCATGCTGTGCTGCTGCATGGGGCCGCCCATCGGGCCGGGGCCCTGCGGGCCGTGGCCGCCGGGGCCGGCGGGCAGCTGCGGCGGGCCCATCTGCGGCTGCTGCTGCTGCGGCGGGCCGGATATGGCCGCCGGGACGGGGCCGCCGGGGCCTCGCTGGTCCTGGGGCTCGGGCTTGCGCATGCCCTGCTGCTGCTGGTTCTGCGCGGCGGCCCGGGTGGCGGCGGCCAGCTTGGCGCGCAGATCCTCGTTCTCGCGCAGCAGGCGCGTCAGTTCGGACTCGACCTCGTCGAGGAAGGCATCGACCTCGTCCTCGTCATAGCCTTCTCGGAGGCGGACGGTCGTGAACTGCTTGTTCCGCACGTCCTCGGGAGTCAGCGGCATGTCTTCTTCACCTCTACGTAGTCGTCGGCAGTCGGCAAGACCGTATCGGGACTGTCCCCGCGCGCGCGGAGAAGCTCATCGTTCACACGCTTCTCGCAGCGGTGCTCACGAAACTGATGAGGATGTAAACGATGATCATCAGAACGAAGAAGGACAGGTCGAGTGCCACGCCCCCGAGACGCAACGGCGGGATGAAACGCCGGAGAAGCTTGAGCGGTGGATCGGTGACAGTGTAGGTGGCCTCCAGAACGACCACCATCGCCTTGCCGGGTGTCCATGAGCGTGCGAACTGGAACACGTAGTCCATGACCAGTCGGAAGATCAGCACGATAAGGAAGCACATCAGCGCGATGTAGACCACCTGCAGTGCGACGCCCATCCCGCGCTTCCCTCTCCCCTGCTCCCGCTCTGTTCCCGGCCCCGTGTCTGACGGATCGGTCTAGCTTTGGTTGAAGAACCCGCCCTCCGCGATGCGGGCCTTGTCCTCCGCCGTGACATCGACGTTAGCAGGCGACAGCAGGAACACCTTCTGTGTCACGCGTTCAATGCTGCCGTGCAGACCGAACACGAGACCGGCGGCGAAGTCGACCAGACGCTTCGCGTCAGTGTCGTCCATCTCCGTGAGATTCATGATCACCGGAGTGCCCTCACGGAAGTGTTCCCCGATGGTACGGGCCTCGTTGTAGGTCCGGGGGTGCAGCGTCGTGATGCGGTACGGCTCCCGCTCGGAGACGACCTTGGGCATGATCACGGGGGCGTTCTTCTCCATGCTGGTGCGGTCAGGTGTGATGGATGCCACGGGGGCGATTCGCGCCGGACGTCCGTTTTCAACCGGTGCCGGGCTGGGCTCCCGTGGCGCCGGAGGCTGTACGGCCCGTACCGGTTCGTCCGTTACGGGCGTTTGGTGCGCGGGTGGCTGACGCCGACGCTCCGGCTCCGGCTCGGGCTCGAACTCGTCATCGGGGTCGTACCCCGGATTGTCGTACCGGTCGTCCTCCACGAGGCCGAGGTAGACCGCCATCTTGCGCATCGCGCCGGCCATTCTCCGAGTCCTCCGCTCTGTGGTGGATCGCCCTGTCGCAGGTGCCGCTGTGCCAGCGAAGGCTTTGTCGGCGATGTCACCAACTGCCCGCGATCCACGTGGCCTGTCCGCTCATCGGCGGAAATGACCATATTTTCTGCTGTGGTCCGACTTTCTTCGCGACGTTACCCGAGCCGGGGTCTCGCGCCGAGTACCGCAGTGCCGACGCGCACATGTGTCGCACCGGCCATCACGGCCTGTTCCAAGTCCGCGCTCATTCCGGCCGACACCATCGTGGCAGCCGGATGGTCGGCGCGCAGGCCGGATGACAATTCCATCAGCCGCTCGAAGGCCGCCTGTTCGCGCCCCGCGTAGCGGCCCGCCAGCGGGGCCACGGTCATGAGACCGTCGAGCCGCAGTCCCGGTGCGGCGGCCACGAGGTCCGCCAGTTCCGGGAGCAGGTCGGGGGCCGCCCCTCCCCGCGCCCCCCGCTCGCCCGACTCGGCGTCGAGGGCGATCTGTACGAGGCAGCCGAGCTCCCGCCCCGCGTGCTGCGCGGCCGCCGACAGCGCCGTGACGAGCTTCGGCCGGTCGACCGACTGCACCACGTGCGCGTATCCCGCCACGGAACGGACTTTGTTCGTCTGCAACTGGCCCACGAAGTGCCAGGCGAGCGGCAGATCCGCGCAGGCCGCGGCTTTGGGGGCGGCGTCCTGGTCGCGATTTTCCGCAACATGACGGACACCCAGCTCCGCCAGCAGTCGTACGTCGCTCGCCGGATACGTCTTGGTGACCACGATCAGGGTCACCTCGTCCCGGGCCCGGCCGGCTGCCGCGCAGGCGGACGAGATCCGCCCCTCCACCCGCGCGAGGTTCTCGGCGAGTTCCGACTTACGGTCCATCATATTTCAGTCCAACCAGACATATCCGGCCAGTCGGCCGGTCACCCGGTCGCGACGGTACGAGAAGTGGTCCTGCGACTCCAGTGTGCAGACCGGCGACCGGCGGCTGTCGGCCACCCCCGCTTCGGCCAGTTGCGCGTGCACCCCGGCGACCACGTCGACGGAGGGCGTGCCCCAACTGGTCTCGCCCCAGGCGGCCGGAACCACCTCCGCGACCGCCGCCCGCATCTCTGCGGGCACTTCGTAGCAGTGCCCGCAGACGGCCGGTCCGGTACGGGCGACCACCCGGGCGGGGTCCGCGCCGAGCGCGGTCATCGCCTCGACGACGGCGGGCACGACACCCGCGACCAGCCCGGGCCGCCCGGCGTGGGCGGCGCCCGCGATCCCGGCGACCGGGTCGGCGAGCAGGACGGGTACGCAGTCGGCGGTGAGCACCGCGAGGGCGAGCCCCCGACGGGCGGTCACCACCGCGTCCACGGCCGGGACCTCCCGGCCGGCCTCCCACGGTCCGTCGACCACCGTCACGTCCCGGCCGTGCACCTGGTTCATCCAGACCACCTGCCCGGGCTCGATGCCCAGGGCCTCGGCGGCGCGCGTCCGGTTCGCACGAACGGCGGCCGGGTCGTCTCCGACCGCGCCGCCGAGATTGAGCTCCTCGTACGGAACGGCGCTCACCCCGCCCCACCTGTCGGTGAAGGCGAAATGCGCGCCGTTCTCGGTGTGGTGTGCCAGCGTCACTTCAAGAAGTCCGGTACGTCCAGTTCCTCGGCCGGGCTGTCCGCGTAGGGACGGGCCGTCGGGACCTGCGGCGCCGGGGCCGCTGCCTCGACCGGGACCTCGACCGGAGCCGGGGGGTCCTCACGGGGGGTGACCGTGCCGAGTCCGCCGAAGGCCGGGCGGACCGGCTCGGGGGCGGCGCGGACCGGCGCCGGGGCCGGCTCCTCGCGCTTGGTGGACGCGGCGCCGATGACGTTGTCCCGGCGGGCCGGGGGCTGTCCGCCGTCGAACCCGGCCGCGATGACGGTGACCCGCACCTCGTCGCCGAGCGCGTCGTCGATGACGGCGCCGAAGATGATGTTCGCCTCGGGGTGCGCCGCTTCGCTGACCAGCTGCGCGGCCTCGTTGATCTCGAAGAGACCGAGGTCCGAGCCGCCGGAGATGGAGAGCAGGACGCCCCGGGCGCCGTCGATGGAGGCCTCCAGGAGGGGCGAGGAGATCGCCATCTCAGCCGCGGCCACCGCGCGGTCGTCGCCGCGGGCCGAGCCGATGCCCATCAGGGCCGAGCCCGCCTCGGACATCACGGACTTGACGTCCGCGAAGTCGAGGTTGATCAGACCCGGGGTGGTGATCAGGTCGGTGATGCCCTGCACGCCCGAGAGCAGGACCTGGTCGGCCGACTTGAACGCGTCGAGGACGCTGACCTGGCGGTCCGAGATGGACAGCAGGCGGTCGTTGGGGATGACGATGAGGGTGTCGACCTCTTCGCGGAGCTCGGCGATGCCGTCCTCCGCCTGGTTCGCGCGGCGCCGCCCCTCGAAGGTGAACGGCCGGGTGACCACACCGATCGTCAGGGCGCCCAGCGAGCGTGCGATGTTGGCGACGACGGGTGCGCCGCCCGTGCCGGTGCCGCCGCCCTCACCGGCGGTGACGAAGACCATGTCGGCCCCCTTGAGGACCTCCTCGATCTCCTCGCGGTGGTCCTCTGCCGCCTTGCGGCCGACGGCCGGGTTGGCGCCGGCGCCGAGGCCCCGGGTGAGTTCACGGCCGACGTCGAGCTTGACGTCGGCGTCGCTCATCAACAGCGCCTGGGCGTCCGTGTTGATGGCGATGAACTCGACGCCCTTGAGACCGACCTCGATCATTCGGTTGATGGCATTGACACCACCGCCGCCGACACCGATGACCTTGATGACTGCGAGGTAGTTCTGCGGTGCTGCCACGTCGAAGGCCTCTCGCCTCGAGTTACGTGTCGCCGCCTCGCGGGCCTGCGTTGCGACGACTGATGCCGAAATGGGGCGGTCCGTACGCGCCGACCCGAACCCTAACCCTGAAGTTTAGGGTTAGGGGTGTGTCTGTTCCTTGGACTCTTCCGAACAGGACACTAAGTCGACAAGTAGCGCGTGTTCAACGAACACGCCGAACCTCCCGTTTTTCTTTTCACCCTATGTGATCACCCGTATCGCTGGCCAACCAGGGTGCGTCGGCGTTCGACCGGACGTCAACTCCCGGACACCGCAGGGGCGGTGGGGACGCTCACGTCGAAGTGCCCAGCGCCCGGTGCGGCTTTCAGCAGAGCGGTCAGCGCCCGCCCCTTCGCCTCGCCCAGTTCGCCGCTCCCCCACACGACCGTCCGGCCCCGCGACAGCTGGAGCACGACCGAGTCGTAGGACTCCAGCTTGACCTGCACGGTCTCCTTGGCGACGGCTTCGGGGAGACCTCCGGCGATCCCCACCGCCTCGTGCAGCAGCCGTTCGGCGTCGAAGCGACGGCCGCTCGGCGAGTGCTCCGCGGCCAATTCGAGGACCGGGACGCCGCCGGGTGCTTTCGCCACCGTGTCGAATCGCACACCCGAAGCGTCCACTTCGACGAACTTCGCGTCCTTCTTGATGAGCAGGACCGGTTTGCGTTCCTTCACTTTCAGACCGATTCCGTGCGGCCAGGCCCGCACCACATCGACCGAATCGATACGAGGGAGCCGGCGGAGCAGTCGGCGCTCGATCTCGTCGCCGTCGACGCTCACCAGGGGTGCGCCGACGGGCACGGCCGCCGCCGCGAGCACCTGCTGCTCGGTGAGCACGTCGGTACCGGCGGCCGTGACCTTCTCGACGCGGAGCCAGGAGGACCCGTAGAGCACCCAGGTGCCGCCGGCGGTCAGGAGCAGCGCGGCGACGAGCGAGGCCAGGACGAGGACCCGGCGCGATCTGATGCCGGGTCCCCGCAGACCGGTCCGCTTCGGCGGCTTGGGGCCGCCTGGCGGCTTGGGAGCGCCCGTGCCCCCGCCCTTGGGGCGGGGCCGGCCGGGACCGGGATTGCCTCGCTGTGCGGTCGTCGCTCCGGCCACTCCTGTGCCTCCTGGCTAGCGGTTACTGCGTGCGGCGATCGCCTCGTAGACCAGGCCGACGAGCAGCTCGTCGGCGTCCCTGCGGCCGAACTCGGCGGCGGCGCGGGACATCTCGTAGAGGCGGTGCGGGTCGGCGAGCACCGGGAGGACCTGGCCGAGCACCCACTCGGGGGTCAGTTCCGCGTCGTCGACGAGCAGGCCGCCACCGGCCTTCACCACCGGCTGGGCGTTGAGCCGCTGCTCACCGTTGCCGATCGGCAGCGGTACGTAGGCGGCCGGAAGCCCGACGGCGGACAGTTCGGCGACGGTCATCGCCCCCGCACGGCACAGCATCATGTCGGCGGCGGCGTACGCGAGGTCCATCCGGTCCACGTACGGTACCGGGACATAGGGCGGCATCCCGGGCATGTTGTCGACACGCGGCAGTTCGTTCTTCGGGCCGACCGCGTGCAGGATCTGGATCCCGGAGCGCTGGAGGGTCGGCGCGACCGCCTGGATCGTCTCGTTGAGCCGGCGGGCGCCCTGCGAGCCGCCGGAGACCAGCAGGGTCGGCAGGTTGGGGTCCAGCCCGAAGGCGGCGCGCGCCTCGGGGCGGACGGCGGCCCGGTCCAGGGTCGAGATCGAGCGGCGCAGCGGGATGCCCACGTAGCGGGCGCCGCGCAGCTTGCTGTCCGGGGTCGACACCGCGACGGCGTGCGCGTAGCGGGAGCCGATCTTGTTGGCCAGTCCCGGCCGGGCGTTGGCCTCGTGGACGATGATCGGCACCCCGAGGCGCTTGGCCGCGAGGTAGCCGGGCAGCGCCACGTAGCCGCCGAAACCGACGACGCAGTCGGCCTTGGTGCGCTCCAGGATCTCCTCGGCCGCCTTGATCGTGCCGCGCAGCCGTCCGGGGACGGTGATCAGCTCGGGGGTGGGCTTGCGGGGCAGCGGTACGGCGGGGATCAGCCCCAGCTCGTAGCCGCGTTCGGGCACGAGGCGGGTTTCGAGTCCGCGTTCCGTGCCGAGGGCGGTGATGCCCACGGAAGGGTCCTGCCTGCGCAGGGCGTCCGCGAGGGCGAGCGCCGGCTCGATGTGGCCGGCGGTCCCCCCACCGGCGAGTACGACATGCACCGAAATTCACCGCTCTCCGGACGGACGCCTCGTGACGCGCCGTCTCATCGACTTCCATCTCAGCCCGGTCCGCAGGCGGCCGTTCTTCGGCTGCCGCATCGCGAGCGCCGCGCGCGCGGCCGGCTCCTCCCGCGCGAACGCGATGAGCAGTCCGACCGCGAACATGGTCGGCAGCAGGGCCGACCCTCCGTAGGAGAACAGCGGGAGCGGGACCCCGGCGATCGGCAGCAGACCGAGCACCGCACCGATGTTGATCACGGCCTGGGCCGTGATCCAGGTGGTCACGCCTCCCGCGGCATACCGTACGAAGGAGTCCTCCGTGCGTCCGGCCACGCGGATACCCGCATAGCCTAGGGCCGCGAACAGTGCGAGCACCGACAGCGTCCCCGCCAGACCCAGTTCCTCACCGGTGATGGCAAAGATGAAGTCCGTGTGGGCTTCGGGCAGTTGCCCCCATTTTTCCACACTCGCACCCAAACCGGAACCGAACCATCCACCGGACGCGAGCGCGTAGATCCCGTGCACGGCCTGCCAGCAAAGGTCGTTCTTGCCCGGTTCTGTCGCACCGATGCAGGCCAGCCGGTCCATCCGGTGCGGACTGGTCTTGATCAGCAGTGCGACGATCACACCCGCGAACGCCAGCACTCCCGCGAACATCCGCGTCGGCGCCCCGGCCAGCCAGAGCAGCCCGAACAGGATCGCCCCGAGGATCACGGCGGTTCCCATGTCCCCGCCGAGCATGATGAGCCCGAGCAGCAGGAAGGTCACCGGCACGAGCGGCACCAGCAGGTGCTTCCACTGGCTCAGCAGCCCCTTCTCGCCCTTGCGGGCCAGCAGGTCCGCGCCCCACAGGACCAACGCCAGTTTGCCGAACTCACTGGGCTGGAGCATGAACGGGCCGCCAAGGGAAATCCAATTCTGGTTGCCGTTGATCGACACTCCTATCCCGGGGACCTGGACCAGGACCATCAGGAAGAGCGTTCCGGCGAGCACCGGATAGGAGAGTGCCCGGTGCAGCTTGACCGGCATCCGGGACGCGATCAGCAGCAGGCCGGCGCCGATCATGGCGGCCAGGAACTGCTTCTTGAAGAAGTAGGCGTCGCCCAGGCCCAGCTGGAGCGCCTTGATCATGGATGCGGAGTAGACCATCACCAGTCCGAGGACGGTGATGAGCAGCGAACTGCCGAAAATCAGGTAATACGCGGTGAGCGGGCGGTCCCAGGCCTTGCGCAACTGCCACTGCGTGCGCCGGAGCCCGGCGAGCGGCCCGCGCCCCGCAGGGCCGCCGGGGCGGCCCGCGGGGCGCTTGCGGCCCTGGGCCCGGACCGCCTTCACGGACGTGACGGCTCTGACCGCCTTGACGGCCTTCGTGGCGGACGGCCGCCGCCCCGGCAGGACTTGTCTGGCCGGCATCTGTGATCTTCCCCTCCACTCGTACGAGGCGAGCAGCCGGTCGGGGAGGGACACCTGCCCTGGGTCGACCTAGGCGCTCTCGGCGGCCAGTTCGCGTACCGCGTCGGCGAACGCGTCCCCACGCTTGTTGTAGTTCGCGAACATGTCCATCGAGGCACAGGCAGGTGCCAGCAGGACCGTGTCGCCGCGCTCGGCGAGCCGGGCCGCTTCCCGGACCGCTGCGAGCATCGCCCCAGTGTCGGTCCGGTCGAGGTCCACGACCGGGACCTGCGGGGCGTGTCGCGCCAGCGCCTGCCCGATCAGGGCCCGGTCTGCGCCCATCAGTACCACCGCGCGCAGCCGCTTCGCCGACTTCTGCACGAGTTCGTCGAAGGTCGCGCCCTTCGCGAGGCCGCCGGCGATCCAGACGACGGGTTCGAAGGCGGCGAGGGAGGCCTCCGCGGCGTGCGTGTTGGTGGCCTTGGAGTCGTCCACGTACGTGACCCCCGCCACCTCGGCCACGTGCGCGACCCGGTGGGCGTCCGGGCGGAAGTCGCGCAGGCCGTCGCGGACGGCCCGGGGCGGGACGCCGAAGGCGCGGGCGAGGGCGGCCGCGGCGAGCGCGTTGGCGATGTTGTGCGGGGCCGGCGGCTTGACGTCCTGGACCTCGGCGAGCTCCTGGGCGTTCTTCTGCCGGTTCTCGACGAAGGCACGGTCCACGAGGATGCCGTCGACCACGCCGAGCATGGAGGGGCCGGGGGCGCCGAGGGTGAAGCCGATGGCCCGGCAGCCCTCCTCGACGTCGGCGTTCTCGACCAGTCGCTCGGTGGCCGGGTCGGCGACGTTGTAGACGCAGGCGACGGTGTTGCCCTCGTAGATCCGGCCCTTGTCGGCGGCGTACGCCTCCATGGAGCCGTGCCAGTCGAGGTGGTCGGGGGCCAGGTTGAGCACGGCCGCCGAGTGGGCGCGCACCGAAGGCGCCCAGTGCAGCTGGTAGCTGGAGAGTTCGACGGCGAGCACGTCGTAGTGCTCCTCGCCGGTCACCACGTCGATGATGGGGGTGCCGATGTTGCCGACGGCCGCCGTCCGCAGGCCCGCGGCCCGCAGGATCGAGGCGAGCATCTGCGTGGTGGTGGTCTTGCCGTTGGTGCCGGTGATGGCGAGCCAGGGGGCGGGGGCCGGCTCCGGTCGGCCCGTGCGGGCGGCTCGCAGTTCCCGGCCGGCCTCACGCAGCCGCCAGGCGATCTCGACGTCGCCCACGACGTCGACGCCCGCCTTGGCGGCGGCCAGGAAGAGCGGGCTCTGCGGCTGCCAGCCGGGCGAGGTGACGACCAGTTCGGTGCCCTCGGGCAGCACCTCCCCGGCCCGGACCCCGTCGGGCAGCAGGCCGAGGCGGACCTCGATGCCGAGCTCCGCGAGTTCGGCGGCCTTCGCGCGGTGCGCGGCGCCGTCGCCGTTGTCGACGACGGTCACCGTCGCGCCGAGTCCGGCCAGCACCCGGGCGGCGCTGATGCCGCTGATGCCGAGGCCGGCCACGGTGATCCGGCCCGGCAGCCCGAAGCGGCCCAGGGCGTCAGGGCCGATCAGGCCGGCCAGGTCGGTGGTGCTCACTTGTCCGCTGCCCATCCCGCGTAGAAGAGTCCGAGGCCCACGATCACGCACATGCCCTGGATGATCCAGAACCGGACCACCACAAGGACTTCGGACCACCCCTTGAGTTCGAAGTGGTGCTGGAGCGGGGCCATCCGGAAGACCCGCTTCCCGGTCAGCTTGAAGGAGCCGACCTGGATGACGACCGACATGGTGATGAGGACGAAGAGGCCGCCGAGCAGGGCGATCAGGAACTCCGTGCGGGAGCAGATCGCGAGGCCGGCGAGGGCGCCGCCGAGGGCCAGCGAACCGGTGTCACCCATGAAGATCTTGGCGGGCGAGGTGTTCCACCACAGGAAGCCGAAGCAGGCGCCCATCAGGGCGGAGGCGACGACCGCGAGGTCCAGCGGGTCGCGGACCTCGAAACAGGCCGCCGGGTTGGTCAGGTCCTGCGCGTTCACGCAGGACTCCTGGTGCTGCCAGACACCGATGAAGGTGTACGCACCGAAGACCATCACCGCGGCGCCCGTGGCCAGGCCGTCCAGGCCGTCCGTCAGGTTCACGCCGTTGGACATGGCCAGGATCATGAACAGCGCCCAGACCACGAACAGCACCGGGCCGATCGACCAGCCGAAGTCCGTGACGAACGACAGCTTGGTGGAGGCCGGGGTCAGCGCGCGCGAGTCCTTGAACTGGAGCGCGAGCACCGCGAAGGCGATGCCGACGATCAGCTGGCCGGCCATCTTGGCCTTGGCCCGCAGACCGAGCGAACGCCGCTTGACGATCTTGATGTAGTCGTCCAGGTAACCGACCAGGCCCATGCCCGCCATCAGGAACAGCACCAGCAGACCCGAGAAGCTCGGCTCCTCGCCGGTGATCACCTTGGTGAGGGCGTACGCGATGAGCGTGGCCAGGATGAAGGAGATGCCGCCCATCGTGGGCGTGCCCTTCTTCCCGGCGTGGCCGCGCGGGCCGTCGTCACGGATGAACTGGCCGTAGCCCTTGCGGGCCAGCAGCTTGATCAGCAGCGGGGTGCCGATGACGGTGAGGAACATGCCGATGACACCGGCGAACAGGATCTGCCTCATCGGTCGGAGGCCTCGCCTTCGAGCAGAGCCTGTGCGACCCGCTCCAGACCGGCCGACCTGGAAGCCTTCACCAGCACGACGTCCCCCGGGCGCAGTTCACTGCGCAACAGGTCGACCGCCGCCTGCGCGTCGGACACGAGCACCGACTCCTCACCCCACGAACCCTCGTTATATGCGCCCAGTTGCAACCAGGACGCTTCCCTGCCCCCGACTGCGACGAGCTTGCTCACGTTGAGCCGGACGGCGAGCCGTCCCACCGCGTCGTGTTCGGCCAGCGCGTCGTCACCGAGCTCGGCCATGGGGCCGAGCACCGCCCACGTGCGGCCCCCGTTCGCCTGTGCGGCGGAGCCCATCGCGGCGAGCGCTCGCAGAGCGGCCCGCATGGACTCGGGGTTCGCGTTGTAGGCGTCGTTGACGATGGTGACGCCGTCCGCGCGCTCGGTGACCTCCATCCGCCACCGGGACAAGGTGCCCGCCCCGGAGAGCGCGGTGGCGATCTCGTCGGCGGACATGCCCAGGACATGGGCGACCGCGGCCGCGCCGAGCGCGTTCGACACGTGGTGCTCACCGTACAGCCGCAAGGTCACGTCACTGCACCCGGTGGGTGTGTGGAGTGTGAAGGAAGGCCGTCCCTGAGGCGTCATCCGGACATCCGTGGCCCGTACGTCGGCGTCCTCGGCCTCGCCGAACAGGACCGTACGGGCCTTCGTGCGGGCGGACATGGCGCGTACCAGCCGGTCGTCGGCGTTCAGGACGGCGACCCCGCCCTCGGCCTCGGACGGCAGGGCCTCGACCAGCTCGCCCTTGGCCTGGGCGATGGCCTCGCGGCCGCCGAACTCGCCGATGTGGGCGGTGCCCACGTTGAGCACGAGGCCGATCCGGGGCGGGGTGAGCCCGGTGAGGTAGCGGATGTGGCCGATGCCGCGGGCGCCCATTTCCAGCACCAGGTGCCGGGTCTCCTCGGTGGCGCGCAGCGTGGTGATCGGCAGGCCGATCTCGTTGTTGAGGTTTCCGGGCGTCCACACGGTCGGCGCGTGGTGCTGGAGGACCTGGGCGATGAGGTCCTTGGTGGAGGTCTTCCCGGCCGAACCGGTCAGCGCCACCACGTCGGTGCCGATCCGGGCGACGACGGCGCCGGCCAGCGCCCCGAGGGCCGCGACGACGTCGGGGACGACGATGGCGGGCACTTCGACGGGCCGGGTGGCGAGTACCGCGCGGGCGCCCGCCCCGATCGCCGTGGCGGCGTAGTCGTGGCCGTCGACGCGCTCGCCGACGAAGGCGGCGAACAGGCTGCCCTGCTCCACCTGGCGGGAGTCGAACACGACCGGGCCGGTGACCAGGACGGACGGATCCGGTATGTCGTGGAGCTGCCCGCCGGTGATGTCGGCGATCTCGGCGAGGGAGAGGGGGATCACGGGGTCACCTCGGCCTGGGGGGCCTGCTGTTGGCGTTCGATGGCGGCGCGGAGCACCGCGCGGTCGTCGAAGGGGCGGACCACTCCGGCGATGTCCTGGCCCTGCTCGTGGCCCTTGCCGGCCACCAGGACGGTGTCACCGGGCCGGGCCCGCGCGACGGCCGCGGCGATGGCCGCGGCCCGGTCGGCGTCGACCAGGACGGCGCCGCGCTCGGCGGGCGGCACGGATACGGCGCCTTCGAACATCGCGGCGAGGATCGCGAGCGGGTCCTCGGAGCGCGGGTTGTCGGAGGTCAGGATGGCGGTGTCGGCGAACCGGGCGGCCGCGGCGCCCATCGGGGCGCGCTTGGTGGTGTCGCGGTCGCCGCCGCAGCCGAGCACGATGTGCAGCTTGCCCTCGGTGACCTCGCGCAGTGCTCGCAGCACCGATTCGACGGCGTCCGTCTTGTGCGCGTAGTCGACGACGGCCAGGTACGGCTGTCCCGCCTCGACGCGCTCCAGCCGGCCGGGCACCCCGGGGACCGCGGCGACGCCGTCGGCGGCGGTCTGCGCGTCGAGGCCGGCGGCGGCGAGCGTGACGATCGCGGCGACGGTGTTGGCGACGTTGAACGGGCCGGGCAGCGGGGCGGTGGCCCGTACCCGCTGTCCGTCGGGGCCCAGCAGGGTCAGCGTGGAGTCGGCGGCGCCCAGGACCACGTCCTCGGCGCGCCAGTCGGCGGCGGGGTCGCCCGAGGCGGAGAAGGTGATGACCGGGATCGTCGCCTCCTTGGCCAGGCGGCGGCCGTACTCGTCGTCGGCGTTGACCACTCCGAGGCGGGCGCGGCGCTCGGTGAACAGCTGCGCCTTGGCCTGGAAGTAGTCCTCCATGTCGGAGTGGAACTCCATGTGCTCGGGGCTCAGGTTGTTGAAGACGGCGACGTCGAAGACGCAGCCGTCGACCCGGCCGAGCACCAGGGCGTGGCTGGAGACCTCCATCGTCACGGCCTCCACCCCGCGTTCGCGCATGACGGCGAACAGGGCCTGGAGGTCGGTGGCTTCGGGGGTGGTGCGCTCGGACTTGATGCGCTCGTCCCCGATGCGCATCTCGACGGTGCCGACCAGGCCCGTCGAGCGTCCGGCGGCGCGCAGGCCGCCCTCGATCAGGTAGGCCGTGGTGGTCTTGCCGGAGGTGCCGGTGATGCCGAGCTGGAGCAGGGCCTCGCCGGGGCGGCCGTAGATCTCGGCGGCGAGCTCGCCCATCCGGGCGCGCGGGTCGGCGACGGTGAGCACCGGCAGTCCCGTCTGCGCGGCGCGGTCGGCGCCGGCCGGGTCGGTCAGCACGGCGGCGGCGCCGAGGGCGGCCGCCTGGGCGGCGAAGTCCGCCCCGTGCAGCTTGGCGCCGGGCAGGGCCGCGTACAGGTCGCCGGGGCGCACGGCACGGGAGTCGTGCGTGATGCCGGTGATCGGCGTCGGCTGCGCCGACGGGGCGGCGCCTGCTGCGCGGACTCCCAGCAACTGCGCCAGCTCGCCCAGCGGGGTCGGGCGGGCGGACACGGGCCTGGGCGCTCCCGGCGGCGCTGCCGGGGCGTCTTTCTGGGGCGTTCTGGGCTGATCAGCGTGGGACACGGCGGTGAGCGTACCGGGCGCGGCGGGCCGCTCGCGAAGTGAGGGCCCGGCCGCGGGGCCTGGGGCCGACTGGTTCCCGGGTTTCGGGGTGATCGTTGTCACGGATGGTGCCTCACGCGTCTCTGGCTGGGCGGTCGGGTCACTGGTGGCCGGGTCACTGGCCGGGCTGCGGGCTGGTCCGGGGTGCGGGCTGCGGGGCCGGCGGGGGCGCGGCGTCGTAGCTGACCGGCAGCCCGGCGGGGGCGGTTCCGGTGGGGGCGACCTGGAGGGTCTTGAGCGCGAACTCCATGACCTTCTTGTAGATCGGTCCGCAGATCTGGCCGCCGAAGTAGCTGCCCTTCGTGGGGTTCTGGATGGCGCAGTAGACGGTGATCCTCGGGTTGTCGGCGGGTGCGAAACCGGCGAAGGAGGCGGTGTACCCCTTGTAGCGGCCGGTGGCCGGATCCACCCGGTTGGAGGTGCCGGTCTTGCCGCCGACCCGGTAACCGGGGATGCGCGCCTTGGTGCCGGTGCCGTCCTGGTCGTCGACCACGGATTCGAGCATCTGCGCGAGGGTCTTGGCGGTGTCGCGGCTGACGACGCGGGTCTGCCCGGGTGCCTTGGCCGGGGTGAAGCGGCCGTCGGGGCCCTTGGTGCCGCGGACCAGGGTCGGCTCGATCCGGACCCCGTCGTTGGCGATCGTCGAGTACACGGAGGCGGCCTGCATGGCGTTGAGCGAGAGGCCCTGGCCGAAGGGGATGGTGAACTGCTGCGAGGTGGACCAGTCCTCGGGCTTGGCGAGGATGCCGCGGGACTCGCCCGGGTAGTTCAGGCCGGTGGGCCGCCCGATGCCGAACTTGTCCAGGTAGGAGTAGAGGACCTTGTTGGCCTCGGTCTGGGTGCTGCCGAGCTGGCCGGTGGCGAGGATCGTGCCGATGTTCGAGGACTTGGCGAGGACCCCGTTGAGGGTCAGGTACCAGGTGGGGTGGTCGATGTCGTCCTTGAACAGCCGGTCGCCGCGGTGCAGCCGGTTGGGGACCTCGACGTGCGTCTCCGGGGTGGCCTTCTTCTCCTCCAGCACGGCGGCCATCGACATCACCTTGGCGGTGGAGCCGGGCTCGTAGACGTCCTGGAGGGCCGCGTTGCCCATGGCGGCGGAGGTGGCCTTGCTGAGGTCGTTGGGGTCGAAACCGGGGGCGTTGGCCATGGCCAGCACCTCGCCGGTGCGGGTGTCCTGGACGATGACGTAGCCGCGGTCCGCGCCGGACTTCTCGACCTGCTCGGAGATCGCGCTCTGCGCGGCCCACTGGATGTCGCGGTCGATGGTCAGCTCGATGTCCTCGCCGGGTACGGCGGGCTTCTCGTCGGACTTGGCGGTGGGGACGCGGCGGCCGCCGGACTGGGCGTAGGTGAGTTCGCCGTCCTTGCCGGACAGCTTCTTGTCGAGGGCGGACTCCAGGCCGCCGCCGCCCTTGCCGTCGGCGTTGACGTAACCCAGTATCCCGGCGGCCAGATCGCCGTTGGGGTACACCCGCTTGCTGCTGTCCTCCTTGAACACGCCGGCCAGCACGTTGGCGCCGGGTCCGTTGTTCTTCCGGTCGGCGGCCGCCTTGTCGGCGAAGACCTTCTGGAGGTCCTTGATCTGGTTCCACACCTGGGGGGTCTGGCGGCGCGCGAGGACGACGTAGCGGGTGTTCTTGGTCTTGAGGCGGCCCGCGATCTCCTTGGCGTCCTTGCCGAGGATCGGCGCGAGGAGGGCGGCGGCCTGCTCGGGGGCGTCCGGAGCCTTGCTCTCCTGGGGGGTGAACATCTTCGGGTCGGCGGTGATGTCGTACGCGTCGACGCTGGTGGCCAGGGCCACGCCCTTGCGGTCGGTGATCTCCCCCCGTTCGGCGGCCAGGGTGTAGCTGGCGAAGCGGTTCTCGGAGGCCTTGGCGGAGTACGCGGACGCGTCGACGGCCTGCACCTGGAGCAGCCGGACCACGAAGGCGAGCATCACGAAGGTGAGGGCGACGCTGACCAGGCGCAGCCGGGGCCTCGGGCTGCCGAGGCGGATGGTGTGCGGGGTGCGCCCGGGGGCGGGACGGCCCGTGGCCCGCGGGCGCGCCGGGCCGGGCACCCGCCGCCGCGGCACCTGCGGGCTCACGCGCCCGCCCCCCGGCGCCGGCCCGCCGCGGCCGTCCGCGGCGCCGCTGCCCGGGCTCCGCCGCCGGCCCCGCGCTTCGACGGCCGGCGAGGCTGGTTTCGGTTCACGACGTCACCTTCCAGGGGAGGGCGAGCCCGCCGGGCTCGGGGTGGGTGAGGCGGCCGCGGCCGACGGGGCGGGCGACGCGGCCGGGCTCGCGGGGACCGGCGGCGCGGAGGGCGGGGGCGACGGCGGGGGCGGTGCTTCCGCCGCCGCCGGGGTGCCCGCGACCTTCCCGTCCGGGCCGATGAAGACCGGGCTGCCGCCCGGCACCAGGCCCAGCTCGTGCGCCCGCCGCTGGAGCGCGTCCGGCGCCGAGTACCCGTCCACGTCCCGCTGGAGCTCCTGCTGCTCGTCCCGCAGGACGGTGGTCTCCTTCTTGAGCTTGCTCAGCTGGAAGGAGCCCTGGTTCAGCGCCGAGTTCAGCAGCAGCAGGCTGATCAGCCCGCCGGCCAGCAGGGCCACGACCAGCAGGACGAACGGCATCCGCGCCGCCTGCCCGGGCGTGCCCGGGCCGGACGCGCTCTGGCCGGAGGTGCCCTGGCCGGAGGTGCCCTGGCCGGCCCCCGCCCCGCCCCCGCCCCGCAGCAGCCCGCGCCTGGTCACAGCCGCGCCTCCCGGATGCGCTCGACCCCGCGGAAGCGCGCCGGGGCGGCCCGCCGGTTCTCGGCGATCTCCTCCTCCGTCGGGAGCTCCGCACCGCGCGTGAGCAGCTTCAGCTTCGGCTGGTACCGCTCCGGTACCACCGGCAGCCCCGGCGGCGCGGTGGAGGCCGCGCCCGCGGCGAAGACCTGCTTGACCAGCCGGTCTTCCAGCGAGTGGTACGACAGCACGGCGATCCGGCCGCCGACCGCGATCCGGTCCACGGCCGCGGGGATGGCCCGCTCCAGCCCGGCCAGCTCGGCGTTGACCTCGATCCGCAGGGCCTGGAAGGTCCGCTTCGCCGGGTTTCCACCGGTCCGCTTCGCCGCCTGCGGCAGCGCTTCACGGATCACCTCGACCAGCCGGGCGCTGTTCGAGAACGGTTCCTTCCCGCGCTCGCGCACGATCGCCGAGACGATGCGCTTGGCCTGCTTCTCCTCGCCGTACTGGCGCAGGATGCGGACCAGCTCGCCGGGCGCGTACGTGTTGAGGACCTCGGCGGCGCTGATGCCGGTCGTCTGGTCCATCCGCATGTCCAGCGGCGCGTCCTGCGCGTACGCGAACCCGCGGTCGGCCTCGTCGAGCTGCATGGAGGAGACGCCCAGGTCGAAGAGGATGCCCTGGACGGCGGGGATGCCCAGGCCGTCCAGCACCTCGGCGAGGTCGGCGTAGATGGCGTGCACGAGGGTGGCCCGCTCGCCGAACGGCGCGAGCCGCTCGCCGGAGAGCCGCAGGGCCTCCTTGTCGCGGTCCAGGCCGATCAGGTGGACCTCGGGGAACCGGGTCAGCAGGGCCTCGCTGTGGCCGCCGAGGCCGAGGGTGCAGTCGACGACTACGGCGCCGGGCCTCTCCAGCGCCGGGGCCAACAGGTCCAGGCACCGCTGGAGCATCACCGGGACATGTCGGGACTCGCTAGTCAAAGCGCCCTCTCAGATAACGGCGCGGCAGGCATACGCCGCGCCGCGCACGCGGAGTGTTACCAGGGGGCCGGGCGGCCGGTGGGGGCCGGGCTCCGGCCGGTTCGCGCCACTTTAGTGCAACGGTCGCCACCGTCAACGAACCGCCCCGCGCCCGGTGCGCCCCGCTCGAACGGAACCCGCAAAAGCCGCCAATCACTCGAACGGCCCACCCCGTCCCACCCCTGTGGGTTAGCTCACAACAACCCCTGTTGACGTTCTTTGTCCACCCCCGCTCCGTGCCACAACCGGCTGTGACCATTAACGTCGTAGCCATGACGACTTCCGCATCCCTGCCCGTAGACCCGGCAACCCAGGCATCCGGCGGCCGTACGGTGACCGACCGCCTGGTCGAGGCGAACCGGCGGTACGCCGACCAGTTCACGGACCCCGGCATGGACGCCCGTCCGGTGCTGAAGGTGGCCGTGGTGGCTTGTATGGACGCCCGGCTCGACCTGCACGCCGCCCTCGGCCTGCAGCTCGGCGACTGCCACACCATCCGCAACGCCGGAGGCGTCGTCACGGACGACACCATCCGCTCCCTCACCATCAGCCAGCGGGCGCTCGGCACCCGCGCGGTGATACTGATCCACCACACCGGCTGCGGCCTCGAAAGCCTGACCGAGGACTTCCGGCACGAACTGGAGGACGAGGTGGGCCAGCGCCCCGCCTGGGCCGTGGAGGCCTTCCGGGACGTGGACCAGGACGTCCGCCAGTCCATGCAGCGGGTTCGCACGAACCCCTTCCTGCCCTTCAAGGACGATGTGCGAGGCTTCGTCTTCGACGTACACACCGGGCTCCTGCGGGAGATCGATCCCGTCTCCTGAGTGACACAGCGCCGCAACGCCGTCAAGAATGCGGGGTGACGCCACCCGGGAGCCGTCGGGCCCGGCGTCCGCGCCCCGCATTCGGGGGGTTTCGGGGTGGGCCGGTTCATGCGCCAAGGGGCGTCGGCCCTGGGAAAGGGCCGAGGAGAACCAGGTGACCACGTACGACGACCGAGCGAGCCTCGCGGATCTGACGAGCACGGCGGAGCGGGTGCGCCAGTCGGTCGAGAGCGTCATCGAGGGCAAGCCCGAGGTCGTCCGCCTCGCGCTGACCGTACTGCTCGCCGAGGGACACCTGCTGATCGAGGACGTGCCGGGCGTCGGCAAGACCATGCTCGCCAAGGCGCTCGCCAAGTCCATCGACTGCTCGGTGCAGCGCATCCAGTTCACCCCGGACCTGCTGCCCTCCGACATCACCGGCGTCAGCATCTACGACCAGCAGCGCCACGAGTTCGAGTTCAAGCCGGGAGCGATCTTCGCGCAGATCGTCATCGGCGACGAGATCAACCGCGCCTCGCCCAAGACCCAGTCGGCGCTGCTGGAGTCGATGGAGGAGCGGCAGGTCACCACCGACGGCACCACCTACGCGCTGCCCAGCCCCTTCATGGTCGTCGCCACCCAGAACCCGGTGGAGATGGAGGGCACCTACCCGTTGCCCGAGGCGCAGCGCGACCGCTTCATGGCGCGCGTCTCGGTCGGCTACCCCAGCCGCGAGGCCGAGCTCCAGATGCTCGACGTGCACGGCGGGGTCTCCCCGCTCGACGACTTCCAGGCCGTCGCCCACGCCCACGACATCGTCAAGCTGATCGAGGCCGTCCGCGAGGTGTACGTGGCCGAGCCCGTCCGCCGCTACGTGGTCGACCTGGTCTCCGCCACCCGCAGCCACCCGGACCTGCGCCTGGGCGCCTCGCCCCGCGCCACCTTGCACCTGCTGCGCGCGGTGAAGGCGTCCGCCGCGCTGTCGGGGCGCGACTACGTGCTCCCCGACGACGTCCAGCAGCTGGCCGGGCCCGTCCTCGCGCACCGGCTGCTGCCCACCGCGCAGGCCCAGCTGAACCGGCGCACCGCCGAGCAGGTCGTCGGCGACATCCTGCACCGCACCCCCGTCCCCGCCGCGCACGCCCGCGGCGAGATGCCGCCCGGCGCGGGCATCCGGGGCTACTGATGAGCGCCGGTGCCCCGCACGGCGCCGGCGGCACGGCCCAGGGCGCCGGGGGTCTGCGGGCCTCGCTGGCGGGGCTGACCACCCGCGGCCGGTCGTTCCTGGCCGCCGGGGCCGCCGCAGCCGTCTGCGCCTACGTACTGGGCCAGAGCGAGCTGCTCCGGGTCGGGCTGCTGCTCGCCCTGCTGCCGCTGGTCTGCGTCGCCGCCCTGCACCACACCCGCTACCGGGTCTCCGGCAGCCGCCTGCTGGCCCCGGCCCGGGTGCCCGCCGGGGGCGAGGCCCGGGTGCAGCTGCGCATGGACAACGTGTCCCGGATGCCCACCGGGCTGCTGATGCTCCAGGACCGGGTGCCGTACGTGCTGGGGCCGCGGCCCCGTTTCGTACTGGACCGGGTCGAGCCGGGCGGCCGCCGCGAGGTGTCCTACCGGGTCCGCTCCGACCTGCGCGGCCGCTACCCGCTGGGCCCGCTCCAGCTGCGCCTGACCGACCCGTTCGGGATGGTCGAGCTGACCCGTTCGTTCAGCGCCTACGACACCCTGACGGTCGTCCCGCGCACCGAGGCGCTGCCCGCCGTGCGGCTGGGCGGCGAGGCCTCCGGCTACGGCGACGGCAGCCGCCGTTCGCTGGCCCTGGCCGGGGACGACGACGTGATCCCGCGCACCTACCGGCTCGGCGACGACCTGCGCCGGGTGCACTGGCGCTCCACCGCCCGCTACGGCGAGCTGATGGTGCGCCGCGAGGAGCAGCCGCAGCGCAGCAAGGCCACCGTCCTGCTGGACACCCGGCAGGACGCGTACGAGGGCGCGGGACCCGGTTCAGCCTTCGAGTGGGCCGTGTCGGGGGCCGCCTCCAGCCTGCTGCACCTGCTGGAGCACGGCTTCTCGGTGCGGCTGCTGACCGACACCGGCGATTCGGTCCCGGGCGGGGCGGGCGGCGGCTTCTCCTCCGGCGCCCAGGAGTCCGCCGAGGCGGCCGGGCTGATGATGGACACGCTCGCGGTCGTCGGCCACTCCGACGGTGCGGACCTCGGTGGCGCCTACGAGGCCCTGCGCACCGGCGGGGGCGGCGGCGGCTTCGCCGGAGCCGGCTCCGACGGGCTCCTCATCGCCTTCTTCGGGGACCTGGACGACGTACAGACGGAACTGGCGGCCCGGATGCGCCAGCGCAGCGGGGCGGCGGTGGCGTTCGTCCTGGACTCCGCGGCCTGGACCGGGCTGCCCTCGCGGGTGGAGGAACCGCTGCGCCGACTGCGCGACGCGGGCTGGACGGCGCTGGCCGCACCGCCCGGTGCCGCCTTCGCCGAGCTGTGGCGCCGGGCCGGCACCACCGCTCTCGGCACGACTGCTCCGGGAGGCCGCGGATGAGCGGGCAAGCACGGCTGACGCTCTTCGCGCTGCTCGCGACGCTGCTCACCTCGTGGTCGCTGGCGCCGTTGGTGGAATCCGCCGGCTGGCTGGTCCAGGCGGCGCTGCTGCTGGGCGTACAGAGCCTGGTGGGAGCGGGGGCCCGGCGGGTGCCGCTGGCCCGGCCCCTGACGGCCGGCGCGCAGTTCCTGGTGTCCCTGCTGCTCCTCGCGTTCCTGTTCGCGGGGAAGGCGGAGAACCCCTCGGGCGGGGTGCTGGGCTACCTGCTCACCGACTTCGGTTCGCTGTTCGGGCAGGGCGTGCGGGACGTCGGCGAGTTCGCCATACCGGCCCCCACCACCGACGGCATCCGGCTGCTGCTGCTGTCCGGGGTGCTGCTGATCGGGCTGCTGGTGGACCTGCTGGCCGTGACGATGCGGTCCGCCGCCGCGGCCGGGCTCCCACTGCTCGCGCTGTACTCGGTGGCCGCCGGGCTGTCGGCGGGCCACAGCGGCGCCTGGCTCTCCTTCCTGCTGGCGGGCGGCGGATACCTGATGCTGCTGCTGTCCGAGAGCCGCGACCGGCTCGCGCAGTGGGGCCGGGTGTTCGGCGGCGCCCCGGGTACCGGAGGCGTCGGGAGCGGCGGCGGCCGGGCCGTGGCGCCCGTACGCACCGGTCGGCGGATCGGCGCGGTCGCGCTGGGCCTGGCGCTCGCGGCGCCGCTGGCGCTGCCGGCCATGGGCGGCGGGCTGCTGGGGACCGGTGGCGACGGCGCCGACGGCAGCGGCGCGGGCGGCGGCACCATCTCGGCGGTGAACCCGCTGGTCTCCCTCCAGAGCAGCCTGAACGCGCAGGACAACCGGGTGGTGCTGCGCTACCGCACGGACAGCCCGCAGCTCTCCGAGCAGTACCTGCGGATCCTGGCGCTCGACGAGTTCGACGGGGTCAAGTGGGAGGCCTCCGGGCGGCCCCTGACGGACGTACCGCCGCGGCTGCCGAACCCGCAGGGGCTGACCAGCCAGGAGATCCGGCGCAGCGCGTCCGAGGTGCGCACGACCGTCTCGGCGGCCGGCACGTACGCCCAGCGCTACCTGCCGATGCCGTACCCGGCGACGCAGGTGGACATCGGCGGGAAGTGGCGGTTCGAGCCGGTCGGCCGGACCCTGGTCGGCGACCAGCTCGGCAAGGACAGCTACCAGAACGTGCAGGGCGCCCAGTACACCGTCCGGAGCCTGCTGATCCAGCCGACGGCGGAGCAGCTCCAGCACGCGCCGCCCACGGACCCGCTGGTCCTGAACGAGTACACGAGGCTGCCGGACAACCTGCCGGCGGTCGTCGCCGAGACGGCCCGGCGGGTCACCCAGGGCGCGAAGGACAACTACACGCGGGCGGTGCTGCTCCAGGACTTCTTCGCGGTCAGCGGCGGGTTCCGCTACGACACGACGGTGTCCTCGGGGACGGGTTCGCAGGCCATCGCCCGGTTCCTGAGCGACAAGGAGGGCTTCTGCATCCACTTCTCGTTCTCGATGGCGGCGATGGCCCGCTCGCTGGGCATCCCGGCGCGGGTCGCGGTCGGTTTCACCCCGGGCACCAAGCAGTCGGACGGCAGCGTCAACGTGACGATGCGCGACGCGCACGCCTGGCCGGAGCTGTACTTCGAGGGCGCGGGCTGGACCCGGTTCGAGCCGACGCCCCGGTCGGGGATCTCGCTGCCGGACTACGGCCGCACCGACACCCCGGCGAACCAGCCGTCCGCGCCGTCCGCACTGCCGTCGCAGAGCGCGTCGGAGCCGGCGGCCGCGCCCTCGCAGACCGACGCCTGCCCGCCCGACCTGAAGAGGCTCGGCGAGTGCGGGGGGCCGGTCCTCGGGCAGGACGCGGGAGCGGGCTCGGGCGGCGGGTCGGCGCTCGCCGTGCTGGGCTGGGCGGTGGGCGGCCTGGTGCTCCTGGCGCTGCCGCTGCTCCCGCTGGTGTGGCGCAGGCGGCTGCGGGAGCGGCGGCTGGCCGGGCGGGACGTACTGTCCGCCTGGCAGGAGCTGGGGGACGCGGCCTGGGACGTGGGCATCGCGCCGGACGAGGCGCTGTCGCCCCGGCGGGCGGCCGGGCGCATCGTCGCGCAGGGGCGGCTGGAGGGTGAGGCGGCCCTGGCGGTGCACCGGGTCGCGGGCGCGCTGGAACGGGCGCTGTACGCGCCGCCGGGCGCGCAGCCGCCGTACGAGGGGCTGGCGGGCGACGTGCTGGCGGCGCGGGCCGGGCTGCTGGCGGCGGTGTCCCGGGGCACCCGCCTGCGGGCCCTGCTGCTGCCGCGATCGGCCGTCCGGGTGGGCTGGGCGGTCTCCGCCCGGTGGTCGGCGTTCGCCTCGGTGGTCTCCGCGCGGCGCGCGGCGCTGCGGCTCCCGCTGCGGGGCCGCGGCTGACGGGCCGGAAAACGCCCGTGCGGCGGGGCTCGATCCCCCCGAGCCCCGCCGCACCGGCGGACCCACCGGGTTTCCCCTCCCGGTGCTGGACGAGGACCCGGTCCCGCTCCGCGGCCCCGTGTCCGCGGTGCGGGCCGAGCGGCCCCGTCCGTCGCCCCCAGTCTGCTGTCCGCGCAGGTGGGAGCCCATCCGTACACGTACTCATTTCGAAGCCCGGGGGCGGCTAGGTACGGATACTCAGTTCTACGCCGCGGCCCCCGCCCGGCGGCACCGCCGACCGGGGGTCACCCGCGGGTGTCACCGGCTCCCGCTGACCCGGCCCCGCAGCAGCAGGGACAGCGCCGAGTGCACGTCGTCCAGCGAGCGCTCGCTCTGGAAGGACTGCCAGTCCAGGGCGGCCACCAGCACCATGCCGACCATCGCCGCCGCGGTCAGCGGCACGTCGATCTCCGCGCTGAGCTCCCCGCGCTCCACGCCCTCGCGCAGCACCGTCTCCACGACGGCCACCGCCTCCCGGCGGACCACCATCAGCGTGGACTGCCAGGCCCGGTTGGTCCGCCACAGCTCGGCCACGTACAGCTGGGTGAAGGCCGGGTAGCGGTCGATGAAGACCAGGCCGGCACGGATCATCTCGTCCAGCGCCTCCACCCGGGTGCCGCCCCGGGCCTCGGTGGACTCCGCCGCTTCGCGCAGCGAGGCGGTCAGCAGCCCCACCCCGTGGCGCAGCAGTTCCTCGAAGAGATCGGTCTTGCTGGCGAAGTTGTAGTAGACGGTGCCCTTGGCGACGCCCGCCCGCTCGGCGATCTCGTCGACCGTCGTCGCGGAGAAACCCTGCTCGGCGATGAGGGTGACAGCCGCTTCGTAGAGCTTCTGCCGGGTCGCCCGCCGCCGGCCGCTGCCGGTACCCGTACCGGTGCTGCTGCTTTCCATGGCGCTGATTCTCACAGGTCACCGGCTCCCTACAGGCTCAGTTCGGGGTGCAGCCGGTCCATCGTCCACACCTGCTTGCCGCGGGCGGCGAGGGCGGTGAGGGCGAGCGCCCCGGCCGTGAAGGCCGCCAGTACCGCGCAGCCCGTCCACACCGGCGTCAGGTCGCCGCCGGTGATCAGCCGGCGCAGGCCCTCGACGACGTACGACATCGGCAGGTACGGGTGGACCGCGTTGAAGAAGGCCGGGCTGGTCTGGACCGGGTAGGTGCCGCCCGCCGAGGTCAGCTGGAGCATCAGGAAGGCGAGGACCAGGATGCGTCCGGCCGCGCCGAACTTGGCGTTCAGCCACTGGACGATCGCGGCGAAGCAGGCGGTCACCAGCGCCAGGAACGCGATGGTCAGCGCCGGGCGGGCCAGCTCCAGGCCGAGGCCCCAGTGGAGTACGGACATCAGCGCTGCGACCTGGACGACGCCGATGCCGGCCACGGGCAGCCAGCCCGCGAGGGCGATCCGCCACGGCGAGGCGCCGGTGGCCAGCGCCCGCTTGTTGAGGGGCGCGATCAGCATGTAGGCGACCATCGCGCCGACCCAGAGGGAGAGCGGGATGAAGTAAGGGGCGAAGCCGGTGCCGTAGTTGGGCGCCCGGTGCAGGGACTGGTTGGCGAGCCGGACCGGGTCGGCCATGACCTGGGTGCGGGCGTCGCGCGCCTGCTGGTCGTAGTCGGGGATCTTGCCGACGCCGTCGTGCAGGCCGCCGGCCAGCTCGCCGGTGCCGTCGACCAGCTTGTACATGCCGCCGTCGAGGGTGTGCGCGCCGTCCCCGAGCTTGCCGACGCCCTCGCCGAGGGCGCCGGAGCCGCCGGTGGCGGTGCCGAGGCCGGTGTGCAGCTTGGCCATGCCGGTGGCGACCTGGTGGGCGCCGGTGTTGAGGGCGTTGACCTTGGCGACGGCCGCTTCGAGGTCGGAGGAGAGGCCGGGGGCGGCCGCGGCGAGCGCGTTGGCCTTCGTCTCCAGGTCGGTGAGCTGACCGCGCAGGGTGGTGAGGTCGCCGTTGGTGTCCTTGACGACGGTGTTGACGTCGCCGGCCAGCTGGGCGCCCTCGGCCGCGTCGTCCTTGAGCTTCTTGAGGGTGGGGCAGGAGGCCAGGTGCGGCTCGGCGCCCGGGGTGACGCAGTGGTCCGCGTAGTACGTGGCGGCGTCGGAGGCGACCCGCTTGGTGACGGACGCCGCGGCGGGTGCCTTCTCGGCGAACTTGTCGAGGTGGTTGTTGACCACCTTGGCGGTGTCGGCGACCAGCCGGGCGGTGTCGGCCAGGGACTTGGGGTCCTTGACGAAGGGGCGCGCCTTGGCGGCGGCGCCGTTGACCTTGTCGGCGACCAGCTGGGTGCCGGCGGCGACCTCCTTGGTACCGGTCTCCAGCTGACCGGCGGCGGAGTCGAGCTTCTTCAGGCCGTCGGTGAGTTCACCGGACTTCTCCTCGGCCGTGTCGAGGCCGTCGGCGAGTTCCTGGGCGCCCTGCTGGGCCTTGCCCGCGCCGTCCTTGAGCTTGTCGGCGCCGTCGGCGGCCTCGGCGGTCTTGTCGTGCAGGTCGGAGAAGCTGACGAAGATCTTGTCGAGGAAGCCGCGGGAGGCGTTGGTGGACGCCGCGGCGCGGACCTCGGAGAAGACGGTCTTCGAGATCGATCCGACGATGTAGTTGTTCGCGTCGTTGGTGCGGACCTGGAGGGCGCTGGTGGCGGGGTCCGCACCGGAGCTGGAGGCGATCTTGGCGCTGAAGTCGGCGGGCATGGTCAGCGAGAGGTAGTACTTCCCGTGCTCCAGCCCCTTGGCCGCCTCGTCGGCGCTCACCTCGCGCCAGTCGAAGGTCTTGCTGGTGTGCAGCTTCTTGGTGATCTCGTCGCCCGCCGCGATGCGCTTGCCGTCGACGGCGGCGCCGCGGTCGGCGTTGACGAGCGCGACGGGGATCTTGTCGAGGCGGCTGTACGGGTCCCAGAACGAGCACAGGTACAGCGCGCCGTAGAGCAGGGGCAGCAGGAGCAGCGCGACGAGGGCGGCGGCGGGCAGCTTGCCCCGGCCGAAGCGCTTGAGCTCAAGCGCGGCGAGCTTCGGTGAGCGCATCGTCGGCCCCCTTCGTGTCGGTGTCGGCGGCGGTGGCGGTGTCGGTGGTGGCGGCCGGGCCGTGGTCGGCGGCGGTTTCGGCGGTGCCATCGGCGGCCGTGTCGGTTTCGGCGGTGCCATCGGCGGCCGCGTCGGTTTCGGCGGTGGCGGGCGCGTCCTCCTCGGGCGTGCTCCCCTCGGGCGTGCTCCCCCCGGCCTCGCCGGCGACGGCCCCGCCGGCCACGGCCCCGGCGGCGTCGGCCTGCGCGGTGGTCCGGGCGGTGGGCTCGGCGCCCCAGGTGATCTTGGGGTCCCGGGCGGCCCGGGCAGCCGGCGCCGTGGCCGGCTCGGGCTGCTGCGGCGCTTCGGCGGTGGCGCCCAGGCGCAGCACCGTCGCGTCCTGCGGTGCCTCGCTGCACACCGCGAGGACGGTGGTCCCGCGCTCGGCGAGCGAGCGGAGCAGGGCCCAGGCCTCGGCGCTCTCGGCGGCCGGGAGCTTGAGGTCGACGTCGTCGAGGGCCAGCAGCCGCGGAGCGGCCAGCAGGGCGATGGCCACCGAGAGCCGCAGGGCTTCCAGCCGTTCCAGGTCGCGCACCGAGGTGCGCGGTCCCTTGGGCAGGGTGCCCAGGTCGAGCCCGGCGGCGGCGAGGGCCTCTTCGATCCGGGCCCCGGTGGAGACGCGGCGCTCGCCGCGCGGGCGCAGCAGGGCCCGGAGGGGGCCTTCGTAGCGGCGCTGGAGCAGGGCCCCTTCCCGCAGCTGCTCGGCGACGGTCAGGGCGGGGTCCAGGTCGTTGACGCCGGGGACATGGGCGAGGGCGGAGATCCGGCGGACCGCGGCCATCTTCTTCGGCAGCCGGTGGCGGCCGATCTCGGCGTGCCCCTCGGAGGGCTTCATCCGGCCGGTGAGGGCCAGCAGGAGACAGGTGCGGCCACTGCCCGAGGGGCCCGCGACCGCGATGAGCGAGCCCGGCTCCGCGTCGAGCCCGACGCCCCGGAAGACCCAGCCGCGCGGTCCCTTGAGTCCGAAGCCCGCGGCCTTGACGGCCGCGCCGTGTGGGCTGTCCACTGCCGCCCCCCTTCTGTTGAACTGCTTCTTTTGAACTGACCGGTCAGTTCAAAAACTACCAGGCTTAGTTGCGCTCCGCCTCCCGAGGGGCCCAAAACGGTCCTCGTCGGGGCGAATGCGCAGGTCAGCGCGATTGTCAGTGGGGCCCTTCACGATGGGGACAGGTAGCGAAAGCGCTACCCGGCACCATCCAGCGGTCCGCAGCAGCACGCATCGACAGCAGTACGCACCGACAGGAGGTTCGTCATGGCCACACCGTCCCCGTCCCCTGTCCACCCCGTCCCGAGGAAGTCGGCGGCCCCACCGGCCGCCCTCGACCTGCTCGACAAGGCCCGTGCGGGCCTGGCCGAGGCTGCCCTTCTGCCCCGGCCCAACGAGCGGTACGCCACCGCCCACCTCGCCGCGCTGCGTACGGCCGCGGCCGTACTCGCCGCGCGCGGGAGGCCCGAGCCGGTGAACCCGCGGCGGCGGCCGCGGATCCGCAGCGCGTGGGAGGTACTGCCGGAGATAGCGCCGGAGCTGACGGAGTGGAGCGCCCTGTTCGCCGCGGGCGCGGCCCGCCGGGCCCGGGCGGAGGCGGGCATACCGGATGCGGCGACCTGCCGGGACGCCGACGACCTCGTCCGCGAGGTGGGGATGTTCGTGCGCCTGGTCGAGCGGATGCTGGCCCTCGGGCCGGCCGCCCCGGGCGGCCGGCCGGGCCTGCCTCAACCCCGGCCGGAGCGTCCGCAGGCGGGGTGACCTGCCCGGCTGCGTGAGGCAATAGGGTGGGGCCTGCACCGCTCACCCTCCCCCAGCTACCGCTGGGAGGTGCCCCCTACGCCGAGGAGTCATCAGTCGTGTCGGACACTTCCCGCCCCCGCGCCTCGCTCCGCACCGCAGTGGTGTGGGAGGTCCTCAAGGAGGCCCTCGACCGCCGGGCGAAGGCGACCGGCCGGGACGTGCTGGACGTACTGGACACCGGCGGCGGCACCGGCAAGTTCGCCGTCCCGGTGGCCCGGCTGGGCCACCGGGTCACCGTGGTCGACCCCAGCCCGAACGCGCTGTTCGGGCTGGAGCGGCGGGTCGCCGAGGCGGGCGTCGCCGACCTGGTGCGCGGGGTCCAGGGCGACGCCCAGGGCCTGCTGGACGTGGTGGAGCGGGACGCGTACGACGTGGTGCTGTGCCACGGCGTGCTGGAGTACGTGGACGATCCGGCCGAGGGCGTGGCCAACGCGGTCACCGCCCTGCGTCCCGGCGGTGTCCTCAGCCTCCTCGCCGCCGGCCTCGGCGGAGCCGTGCTGGCGCGCGCCCTGGCCGGGCACTTCACCGAGGCCCGCACCGCGCTGACCGACCCGGCCGGCCGCTGGGGCGCGGGTGACCCCGTACCCCGCCGCTTCACCGCCGAGCAGCTGGCCGAGGTCGTCGGTGGAGCGGGTCTCGAAGTCGGCTCGGTGCACGGCGTCCGGATCTTCGCCGACCTCGTCCCCGGGGTGCTGGTGGACACCGAGCCGGGCGCGGTGGAGGCGCTGCTGCGCCTGGAGGAGGCCGCTGCCGAGCTGCCCGCCTTCCACGCGGTGGCCACGCAGTTGCACGTCCTGGGCGAGAAGCCCGCCTGATCTGCGAAGCTCCCGGCCACGGGGTTCGCCGGACACCCTCCGAACGGACCGCCGCCCCCGTATGATCGAAGACACCGGTCGGCATGGCGGACCGGTCATTGGGGAATAAGCGCCTCAATGACCACGCCCGCGACGGTGCGGTTCAGTGCTGCGCTTGTTCCAGGCAGAGGCTTTTCCGGCAGTGTTTTTCCAGGTGGTGCATTTTCGAACCTGGCGCAGTGGGCGGGTGTCACGGGGGCGATTCCCCGCCTATCCTGAAGGGGACCCCTGGTCGCTACCCCCCGCGACCGACGGATGAGGAGGACTCCCGTGCCGCTCTCGGAGCACGAGCAGCGAATGCTCGAGCAGATGGAGCGAGCGCTGTACGCCGAAGACCCCAAGTTCGCGACAGCGCTTGAGGGAAGCGGACTGCGCACGTACACCCGGCGACGGGTCTACCAGGCAGCCGCAGGCATTGTGGTGGGTATCGCGCTCCTCATGACCGGTGTGATCTGGCAGAGCGTGCTCTGGATCAGCGTGGTGGGATTCCTCGTCATGCTGGCCTGCACGGTTCTCGTCGTCACCGGTTGGCGCAGAGCACCCAAGCCCGGCGAGCAGCCCGTCTCCGGAAGTGCAGGCGGTACTGCCCGAGGGCAGAACCGGCAGCGTCGGTCGATGATGAACCGCATCGAGGAACGGTGGCAGCGCCGCCGTGACGAACAGGGGCAGTGATCCCCGTACGACTTCATGAGGGACGGCCGCCGATGGCGGCCGTCCCTCGTTCGTCCCGCTGCGGCATGATGGCCCGATGACAGTGCTCCCCCTGGTCTTCACCAGCGGCTGGGCCAGCGGGATCAACGCCTACGCCGTGGTCCTCCTGCTCGGCGTCTTCGGCGCGACCGGGCTGAGCGACGACGTTCCGGCCGCCCTCCAGCGCACCGACGTCCTGATCGTCGCGGGCGTGCTGTTCCTCTGCGAGGCGGTGGCCGACAAGATCCCGTACGTGGACTCGGTGTGGGACTCCGTCCACACGGTGATCCGCCCGGTCGCGGGAGCCGTCGTCGGCGCCCTGCTGGCCGGGCAGAGCGGCTCGCTGTCCGACATCGCGGCCGGTGCCGTCGGCGGCTCCGCGGCGCTGGCCAGCCACGTCGTCAAGGCGGGCACCCGGATGGCGGTCAACACCTCGCCGGAGCCGTTCAGCAACGTGCTGCTCAGCACCGCCGAGGACCTGGGGGTGGCGGGCATCGTCACCTTCGCGATGTTCAACCCCCAGGCGGCGGCGGTCATCGCGGCCGTACTCCTCGCCGCGGGCCTGGCCCTGGTGATCTACCTCTGGACCCGGATCCGCCGCTTCCTGCGCCGCCGGGCCCAGCGCCGCGAGGAGCGCCGACTGGCCGCCGAAAGCGGCCGGATCACCGGCGCCCCGCCCTACTGACCTCGGTCGATCGGCTTCCGCTCCCGCTCGGTAGGCTCCACCGCATGGCACGAATTGCGGTGATCGGCGCCGGCATGGGCGCGATGGCGACGGCGGCCCGGCTGGCCGTGGCGGGGCACCGGGTGACGGTGTACGAGCGCGGCTCCACCTACGGCGGCGCCGTCGGACGCTACGAACGCGACGGCTTCGCCTTCGACACCGGACCCGGGCTGCTGCACCTGCCCGCCGTCTACCGCGACCTCTTCGTGAAGACCGGCAAGCGGCCCCTGGAGGAGTGCGTCGACCTCGTCCAGGTCGACCCCGCCGTACGGCACGTGTTGCCCGACGGCGGGGTGGTGACCCTGCCCAACGCCTCGCGCGGCGGCGCGGCCGCCGTCCTGGACCAGGCCTTCGGGCCCGGCGCCGGGGAGCGCTGGAGCGATGTGCTCGGCCGCGCCCGGGACGCCTGGAACGCCACCCGCCGGCCCCTGCTGGAGGAACCGCTGCGGCCCGACTGGCAGGTACTGGGCGAGGATCCGTACCCCGCCCTGCGCAAGAGCGGCCTGCTGCGGCGCCGGCCGCCCACCCTCGCCGAGGTCGCCGCGCGCGAGCTGGGCGGTCCGCTCGGGGAACTGCTCGCCGAGCGGGTGCGCGCGTACGGGCTGGACCCCGCGACGGCGCCCGCCTCCGCGGCGGTGCTGCCGTACATGGAGCAGACCTTCGGCAGCTGGTACGTGCGCGGCGGCCTGCGGGCGCTGGCCACCGCCGTCCACGACCGGTGCCTGGAGCGGAAGGTGGACTTCGTCTTCGGCACCGCGGTACGGGAGGTCGTACGGCGCGAGGGCCGGGCGGCCGGGCTGCTGCTGGCCGACGGCGCGGCGGTGGAGGCCGACGCGGTGGTGTGCGGGGTGGACCCGAGGGCGCTGGCGGTCCCGCTCGCGCCGGGTTCCCCGCCCGCCCGCAGCACCGGGCTCCAGGCCCGGTACACCCTGTTCCTCGCCCTGCGCGGGGGGCGCCCGGCGGACGCCGTGCACCGCACCCTGACGGGGGGCGGCGTCACCGTGCTGCGCCCGGACGACCCGGCCGCGGCGCCCGACCCGGAGCACGAGGCCGTCACCGTACAGGCCGTCGTGGACCCCGGTGCGGCGCCTTCGGCCGAGGAGCTGCTCGCGGCGGCCGCCCGGGCCGTACCCGGACTGCGGGAGCGGCTGCTGTGGCACGAGCTGCGCACCCCGGCCGACATCGCCGGGGCCACGGGCGCGGTGGACGGCGCCGTCCCGGCACCCGCGCTGGCCGGGGCCGGCGGGCGGCTGCTGTACCCCGCCAACACCACCGCCCTGCCCGGGCTGTACCTCGCGGGCGGCTGGGCCCACCCCGGCGGCGGCCTCCCCCACGCCGGGATGACCGGCGCCCTGGTGGCCGGGCTGATCGTGGAGGGCGCCGGCTTCCGCGGCTCGCGCTAGCCCGCCCGCGGACGGCTCAGTAGCGGTACGGCTCGTACTCGCCGGGGCCGCCCTGGTACGGGTAGCCCTGCGGCTGCTGCGGGGGCTGCTGCGGCTCCTCCGGCAGGTAGGGCTGGGCGGCGTCGCGCTGCTGCGGGACCCAGACCCCGCCGGGCGGGGTGTCCATCGAGTACTGCTGGCGGCCGTAGTCGCCGTACGCGGTGTAGTCGTACTCCTGCGCGGGGGCGACGCCGCCGGTGCCGATGTACGGGTCCGAGTAGGCCGCGTAGACCTGCTGTTCGGCGCCCGGGTAGCCGGCGGAGTAGTCGTAGCCGCCCTGGCCCTGGGGGTCGTAGTACGCCGCGAACTGGTGGGCGTCCTGCTCGGGCGTGGTGAACGGCGAGGCGAACGCGGCCGTTTCGGCGGGGTGCTGGGTGTAGGCCGGCGCCTGGTGGGCGTCCTGCGGGCCCGGGGAGGCGAAACTCCGTATGCCGTAGGAGCCGGTCTCCTCGGGTACGGGCTGCGGGGTGAAGACGTCCTCGTCCCCCGCGTCGAGTTCGTCGCGGTCCGCGGCGCGGCGCCCGGCCGACGCCTCGTACTCCGGCTGGTCGCTCTCGGCGCCGTACTCCAGCGCCGTCACCTCCAGCGCGGGTTCCGCGCGCGGGGGGCGCGGGCCGCCGCTGCGGCGGCGTCCGCCCTTGCGCACGGGCTCCCCGCCCCGACGCAGCGCCCAGCCGGCGACGAAGCCCTTGCGGAAGGAGAGCGTCACCAGTGTCTGGCCCACCGCGAACGCGGCCGCGCCGACGGCGATGACCAGCACCGACGGCAGCACCACGCCGGCGACCACCCCGACGAACCCGGCGAAGGCGAGCAGGCGCCAGCGGAGCCGGGCCTTGTACTGCATCAGGACCTCGGCAAGCAGCCACAACGCGACGAAGCCGAACGCGATGTAGAGGACCGTCATTCCCATGCATGGCCCCTCTCGGTACGGCCGACCGCACGGGAAACGGGGGCCGGCCGATCAGGCCCGCTGGTGCAGACCCAGGTTTTCGTAGATCTCGAGAGTCGCCGTCGAATTGTTCAGCGTGATGAAGTGCAGCCCCGGGACACCCTCGGACAGCAGCCGCGCGCAGAACTCCGTGGCGAACTCGATGCCAATGGAGCGTACAGCGGCCGGGTCGTCCTTGACCGCGAGCATGCGGTCTTTTACCGCCTCGGGGAAGACTGCGGTGCTGAGTTGGGGCAGCCTGTCGAGCTGCTTGATCCCCACAACAGGCATGACTTCGGGGATGATCGGGGTCTCGCAGCCCGCCTGCTGGACGCTGTCGCGCAGCCGAAGATAATTCTCCGGGTCGAAGAACATCTGCGTGATGGCGTAGTCGGCGCCCGCACGGCACTTGTCCACGAAGTGCCGGATGTCCGTGTCCCAGTCCGCGGAGCGGGGGTGCATCTCGGGGAAGGCCGCGACGCCGACGCAGAAGTCGCCGGACTCCTTGAGCAGGCGCACGAGGTCGGCGGCGTAGTCCACGCCCTCGGGGTGCTTGACCCAGGGACCCATGGGGTCGCCCGGCGGGTCACCGCGCAGCGCGAGCATGTTGCGGATCCCCGCGTCGGCGAACTGGCCGATGACGTGGCGCAGCTCCGCGACGGAGTGGTCCACGGCGGTGAGGTGGGCGACGGGGGTCAGGGTGGTGTTCGCGGCGATCTGCTCGGTAGCGCGGACGGTGCCGCCGCGGGTGGAGCCGCCGGCTCCGTAGGTGACCGAGACGAAGCTGGGGGCCACCGCTTCGACCCGGCGCAGGGCGTTCCAGAGGTTGCGCTCGCCCTTCTCGGTCTTGGGAGCCCAGAACTCGAAGGAGTACGAGCTCCCGGACGCGAGCAGGTCGCGGACCGTGTGTGCACGGTCCGACCAGGTGGAAGCGGTACCAAGGGCCATACCGGCAGGTTAGACGGGGGTCGCCGCGGGCCGTAGCGCAGTCCGCCTTTTGGACACGTTTTTGGACACTACCGTGGTGCGGGCCCGGTCAGGCGCGCTCGCGCACCCGCTTGGCCAGTTCGTTGGCGGCCGCGCCGGGGTCGGTGGCCTCGGTGATGGCCCGGACGACCACGATCCGGGTGGCGCCGGCGTCGAGCACCTCGTCCAGGTTCGTGGCGTCGATGCCGCCGATGGCGAACCAGGGGCGGTCCTGGCGCAGGGACGCGGCGTACCGCACGAGGCCGAGGCCCGGGGCGTAGCGGCCGGGCTTGGTGGGGGTGGGCCAGCAGGGGCCGGTACAGAAGTAGTCCACGCCGGGCTCGGCGGCGGCCGCGTCGACCTCGGATTCGCCGTGGCAGGAGCGTCCGACGAGGACCCGCGGGCCGAGGATCGCGCGGGCGGCGGGGACGGGGATGTCGCCCTGGCCGAGGTGGAGCACGTCGGAGCCGATGGCGTGCGCGACGTCGGCGCGGTCGTTGACGGCGAGCAGCTTGCCGTGCCGGCGGGCGGCCTCGGCGAAGACCTGGAGGTGTTCGAGTTCCTCGCCGGCCTCCATGCCCTTGTCGCGGAGCTGGACGACGTCCACGCCGCCGGCCAGGGCTGCGTCGAGGAACTCGGGGAGGTCGCCCTGCCGCTTGCGGGCGTCCGTGCACAGGTAGAGCCGGGCGTCGGACAGCAGCATGGGTGTACCCCCGTGGTGGTGGCGGTGTACGGGCCGCGGGGCCCGTACACCGGGTGGATCGGTACCTGTGGATCAGTACGTGCGGATCAGTACCTGTGGATCAGTACCTCACGTCGTGCGTGGGTGCGTCAGAGGGCGAGCGCCTGAGCGCGGCGCTTCACCTCCGTGCCACGATTCTCGCTCAGCGCCTGGGCGGGGGTGCCGGGGAGGGTCGGGTCGGGGGTGAACATCCACTCCAGGATCTCCTCGTCGGAGAAGCCGTCGTCGCGGAGCACGGTCAGCAGACCGGTGAGGCCCTTGACGATCTTGTCGCCGTCGATGAAGGGGGCGGGGACCTGGAGGGAGCGGTTCTCGCCGCGGCGCACCGCGAGCAGCTGACCTTCCTTGACCAGCTGGCGGACCCGGGTCACTTCGATGTCGAGCATCTCGGCGATGTCGGGGAGGTAGAGCCAGGCGGGGACAAGGGCATCGATCTTTGCGTCAATCTCGGTCACGGGCACAAGCCTGCCATCTCGGACTCGCCGCCGGTACTCGGACCACCCCGTCCGGGTTCCGGCCGGGACGCGCCCGGGCCGGCCGGGGGTCCCGGAACCGGGCCGGGGGCGGGTGCGTCAGGCCTGCGCCGACTTGAGCGGGGTGTCGGGGTCCGCGACCGCCGCCCGGGAGAGCGCCGTGCCCGCCTCGATCAGCCGGCGTCCCTGCGCCAGGTCCCGGGGCCGGCCCACGGCCAGGACCGCCACCAGCGCCCCGCCGCGCAGCCAGCACACCGACCACGACGCTCCGGCCGGATCCCCCCGCCACAGCATCTCGTCCGCTCCGCCGTGGTGCCCCGCGTACTGCACGAACCGGCCGAACTGCTCCGACCAGAAGTACGGCACCGGGTCGTAGGACGCGCCCTCCGCCGTCTCCCCCGTCTCCGCCGCGAGCACGTTGGCCGCCACCACCCGCGGCCCTTGGAGCGCGTTGTCCCAGTGGTGGACCAGCAGCCGCTCCCCGTACCGCGCCGACGGGAACGACGCGCAGTCCCCCACCGCGTACACCCCCGGTACGGAGGTCCGCAGCCGGGCGTCGGCGGTGACCGAGCCGTCCGGGCCCAGCTCGACCCCCGAGCCCGCCAGCCAGTCCGTCGCGGGCCGGGCCCCGATGCCGACGACCACCGCCCCCGCCTCCAGCGACCGGCCGTCCGCCAGGTGGACCCGGCCCTCCTCCACGGACGCCACCCGCGCCCCGGTCAGCAGCCGGGCGCCCGCCTCCGCGTACCAGCGCCCCATCGGCTCCGCGACCTCCGCCGGCACGGCCCCCGCCAGCACCCGCTCCGCCGCCTCGACCACCGTCACCGCGCAGCCCGCCTCCCGGGCCGCCGTCGCGAACTCCGCGCCGATCCACCCGGCGCCGACCACCACCACCGGGGGCGCCGCCGCGAGCACGGGCCGCAGCCGGGCGGCGTCGTCCAGCGTGCGCAGCAGGTGCACGCCCGGGACCCCGTCGGAGCCCGGCAGGGTCAGCGGGCGCGCTCCCGTCGCCAGCACGAGCACGTCGTACGGGACCGGGCCCGCCTCGGTGTCCACCTCGCGGGCGCCGGCCCGCAGCCCGGTGACCTCCACCCCGAGCCGCAGGCCGATGCCGAGGGCCTCGAAGTCCACGTCGAAGGCGGAGTCCTCGGCCTTTCCGAGCAGCACCGCCTTGGACAGCGGGGGCCGGTCGTAGGGCTGGTGCGGTTCGGCCCCCAGCAGGGTGACGGGGCCGGTGTAGCCCTGCTCCCGCAGGGCGACCGCGGTCTGCACCCCGGCCATTCCGGCACCGACGATGACGACGCCGCTCTGAGTCTGTTCCGTCTGCTCGCTCACGCCGCCCACCCTAATCACCTGACGTTTCATCAGGAACAGGCCCGGGGGAGGCAGCCTTACCCGGCGTGCTCGGCGGGGTTAGTCTGGCCACCGTACCTATCGCGGGAGTCCGGACGCACCGGGCTGAGAGGGAGGCTGGCCGGCCTCCGACCGTACGAACCTGATCCGGGTCATGCCGGCGAAGGGAGGGGCTGGACGCCCATGCACTCGTCTCGGAGGGGGTCCCCGGAGGGATCCGACGTCCTCGTCATCGGGGGCGGCATCATCGGCCTGGTCACCGCCTGGCGGGCGGCGCGGCGCGGACTGCGCACCGTACTGGCCGACCCGGTCCCCGGCGGCGGCGCCGCACAGGTCGCGGCCGGCATGCTCGCCGCCGTCACCGAACTGCACTACGGCGAAGAGACCCTGCTCGGGCTCAACGTCGCCTCCGCCGCCCGCTACCCGGAGTTCGCCGCCGAGCTCGCCGAGGCGAGCGGCGGCATGGACATCGGCTACCGCGCCTGCGGCACCCTCGCCGTCGCCCTCGACGCCGACGACCGCCTCCACCTGCGCGAACTGCACGCCCTCCAGCGCTCCTGCGGCCTGGACGCGCAGTGGCTGACCGGCCGCGAGTGCCGCCGCCTGGAGCCCATGCTGGCCCCGGGCGTACGCGGCGGCCTGCGCGTCGACGGCGACCACCAGGTGGATCCGCGCCGGCTCACGGCCGCGCTGCTGGCCGCCTGCGAACGCGCCGGGGTCACCGTGCACCGGGCGAGCGCCGCCCGGCTGCTCGTCGCGGCCGACCGGGCCGCCGGGGCCCTGCTGGACGACGGTACGGAGCTGCGCGCCGGCCAGACGGTCCTGGCGGCCGGCTCGCTGTCCGGGCAGCTGCCCGGGGTGCCGCCTGAGGTGGCGGTCCCGGTGCGGCCGGTGAAGGGGCAGGTGCTGCGGCTGACGGTGCCCGCCTCGTACGCCCCGTTCCTGTCCCGGACCGTACGGGCGGTCGTGCGCGGCAGCCACGTCTACCTCGTGCCGCGCGAGAACGGCGAACTCGTCGTCGGCGCGACCAGCGAGGAGCTGGGCTGGGACACCACCGTCACGGCCGGCGGGGTCTACGAGCTGCTGCGCGACGCCCACGAGCTGGTGCCGGGCATCACCGAACTGCCGCTGACCGAGACCCGGGCCGGGCTGCGGCCCGGCTCCCCCGACAACGCCCCGCTGCTGGGTCCGACCGCGCTGCCCGGACTGCACCTGGCCACCGGGCACTACCGCAACGGGGTGCTGCTGACCCCGCTCACCGGCGACGTGATGGCGGAGCTGCTGGCCACCGGCACCGTGCCGGAGATCGCCCGCCCCTTCACCCCGCGCCGGTTCACCGAGGCACGTCAGGAGACGTACGCATGACCATCTCCGTCAACGGCGAGCCGCGCGAGGTCGCGGCCGGCACCACGCTCGACGCGGTGGTCGCCACCTTGACCCGGGCCCCCAAGGGGGTCGCCGCCGCCCTCAACGAGACGGTCGTCCCGCGCGGGCAGTGGCCGCACACCCCGGTGGGCGACGGCGACCGGGTCGAGGTCCTGACCGCGGTACAGGGGGGTTGAGGGCCATGGCGGACGACGTCTTCACCCTCGGCGGCCGGACCTTCTCCTCGCGCCTGATCATGGGCACGGGCGGCGCCCCGAGCCTGGACGTGCTGGAGCGCGCCCTGGTCGCCTCCGGTACGGAACTCACGACCGTCGCCATGCGCCGACTGGACCCGACGGTCCAGGGCTCGGTGCTGTCGGTGCTGACGAAGCTCGGCATCGCGGTGCTCCCCAACACGGCGGGCTGCTTCACGGCGGGCGAGGCCGTACTGACGGCCCGCCTCGCGCGGGAGGCGCTGGGCACGGACTGGATCAAGCTGGAGGTCGTCGCGGACGAACGCACCCTGCTGCCGGACGGCGTCGAGCTGCTGGACGCCGCCGAGGTCCTGGTCGACGAGGGCTTCACGGTGCTGCCGTACACCAACGACGACCCGGTGCTGGCCCGGAAGCTGGAGGACGTGGGCTGCGCGGCGATCATGCCGCTGGGCTCCCCGATCGGCTCGGGGATGGGGATCCGCAACCCGCACAACTTCGAGCTGATCACGGAGCGGGCGGGCGTGCCGGTGATCCTGGACGCGGGGGCCGGCACGGCCTCGGACGCCGCACTGGCGATGGAGCTGGGCTGCGCCGGGGTGATGCTGGCCTCGGCGGTGACCCGCGCCCAGGCGCCGGTGCTGATGGCGGCGGCCATGCGGGACGCGGTCACGGCCGGCCGCCTCGCCTACCGCGCGGGCCGCATCCCCCAACGCCGCTTCGCCCACGCCTCCTCCCCCGACCAGGGCCGCGCGACCCTGGACCCGGAACGCCCGGCGTTCTGAGCGGGCGGGGGTACGGGCTGACCATCTCCCCCTCGCCCCCGGGGCGGGTGGGCAAACGCCGCCCCCGGGGCGGGGGCTGTGGGGGTGGAGGCCCCGGCCGCGTGCGCCCCCGTACCCCCGCCCCGCGTCACAGCCGCGCTGCAAGGCGACCCGGACCGGTGGGGGCCGGCGGGGCGGCTCGTAGAATCTCCGGGTGGACACGACCCTGGATGACCCCCTCGTCGGGCAGACGCTCGACGGCCGCTACCGCATCGACGCCCGTATCGCGGCCGGCGGCATGGCCACGGTCTACCGGGCCCTCGACACCCGCCTCGACCGCGTCCTCGCGCTGAAGGTGATGCACCCGGCCCTCGCCGCGGACGCCGCCTTCGTCGAGCGCTTCATCCGCGAGGCGAAGTCCGTGGCCCGCCTCGCCCACCCCAACGTCGTCGCCGTGTTCGACCAGGGCACGGACGGCCCGTACACGTACCTGGCGATGGAGTACGTCTCCGGCTGCACCCTGCGCGACGTGCTCCTGCGGCGCGGCGCCCTGCAGCCGCGGGCCGCCCTGGACATCCTCGAACCGGTCCTCGCCGCCCTCGGCGCCGCGCACCGGGCCGGCTTCGTGCACCGCGACATGAAGCCCGAGAACGTCCTGATCGGCGACGACGGCCGGGTCAAGGTCGCCGACTTCGGCCTGGTCCGCAGCGTGGACACGGTCACCAGCACCACCGGCTCCGTCCTCGGCACCGTCTCCTACCTCGCCCCGGAGCAGATGGAGAACGGCGTCACCGACACCCGGGTGGACGTCTACGCCTGCGGTGTCGTGCTCTACGAGATGCTCACCGGCGCCAAGCCGCACACCGGCGGCTCCGCCGCGCAGGTGCTCTACCGGCACCTCCACGAGGACGTTCCGCCCCCCTCGGCCGCCGTCCCCGGGCTGCCCGCCGGCCTGGACGCGCTGGTCGCGTACGCCACGGCCCGCGATCCGCAGCTGCGGCCCGCCGACGCCGCGGCGCTGCTGGGCCTGACGCTGGAGGCCCGCGCCGCGCTCAGCGAGGCCGAGCTGGACGCCGTACCGCCGCAGGCGCACCCGGGCGCGCAGGGCGCGAGCGAGGACCGCACCAGTGTGATCCCCCGGCCCGTCGCCCCGGCGGGCGCGTCGGCGGCCGAGCCGCTCCACCACACCTCCCGCCTGACGACGCCGCCCCCGCCGCCACCGCGCGCCCGGCGCCGGGGCCGGCCGCGCGGCCTGCACCTGGTCATCGCCGGGGTGCTGCTGGTCCTCGGGCTCGGCGCGGGGGTCTGGTACATCAACTCGGGCCAGTTCACGAAGGTGCCGAACCTCCTGGGCAAGACGGAGGAGCAGGCCCGTTCCGAGCTGTCGGCGGCCGGTCTGGGCGTGAAGGGCGTCGACCGGAAGTTCAGCGAGGCCTTCGACCGCGGCACTGTCATGAACACCGACCCCCAGGGCGGCAAGCGCATCCGCGGCAACGGCTCGGTGACGCTGACGCTCTCCCGCGGCCCCGAGGTCGTCAGCGTGCCCGCGGTCAAGGGCAAGACCCTGGACGCCGCCAAGGCGGAGCTGACGTCGGCCGGTCTCGCGCCCGGCATCGTGACCCAGGCGTTCAGCCAGGACGTCCCCCAGGGCGCGGTGATCAGCACGGACCCGGAGGGCGGCCAGAAGCGGGCCCCCGACACGGCGGTGGCGATCGTCGTCAGCAAGGGGCGCCCGGTCCAGGTGCCGAACGTGGCCGGCCAGCCGGTGGATCAGGCCCGCGTCGCCCTCCAGGACCTCGGCCTGAAGGTGGAGACGGCGGCCGAGCAGGTCAACTCCCCCTCCCCGGCCGGTACGGTCGCCAACCAGTCCGCGGCCGCCGGCACCCAGGCGGCGGCGGGTGACACGGTGACGCTCACCGTGTCCAAGGGCCCCCGCCCGGTACAGGTGCCGAACGTGACGGGCCAGGAGGCCGACGTGGCCCGCAGGGCGCTGGAGGCCCTGGGCTTCAAGGTGAAGGTGGAGCGGCCCTTCTTCGGTTTCAGCAACACCGTCGACGCGCAGTCGGTGCCGGGCGGCCAGAGCGCCCCCGAAGGCAGCACGATCATCATCAGGACCAAGGGGCTGTAAGTGCTCGTCGACCAGGCCACGGACCAGCCCGCCGTCGCGGCCGCCCACCCGGCGGCCGATCCCGGCGCCGACCGGAGCGCCGCGCGCCGCAATCCCGTGGGCGGGCACGTCCCCGTGGCCGGCGGGCTCGCCTCGGTCGGCCTGACGTACGCCCGCGAGCTGGGTGCCGAGGCCGTCCAGGTCTTCGTGGCCAACCCGCGCGGCTGGGCCACCCCGACCGGCAGTCCCGCGCAGGACGAGTTGTTCCGCGCCCAGTGCGCGGCCGGGTCCGTGCCGGCCTACGTACACGCGCCGTACCTGATCAACTTCGGTTCGCACACGGAGGCGACCGTCGAGAAGTCGGTGGAGTCGCTGCGGCACTCGCTGCGCCGCGGCCGGGAGATCGGTGCGCTCGGGGTGGTCGTGCACACCGGCTCGGCCACCGGCGGCCGCCCCCGCGAGGCGGCGTACGCCCAGGTCAGGCAGTACATGCTGCCGCTGCTGGACGAGCTGACGCACGACGACGACCCGTGCCTGCTGCTGGAGTCCACGGCCGGGCAGGGCTCCTCGCTGTGTTCGCGCACCTGGGACTTCGGCCCGTACTTCGAGGCGCTCGACCACCACCCGAAGCTCGGCATCTGCCTGGACACCTGCCACATCTTCGCGGCCGGGCACGACCTGGCGGAGCCGGGCGGAGCCAAGCAGACGCTGGACCTGCTGGTGGACACGGTGGGCGAGGGCCGGCTCAAGCTGGTCCACGCCAACGACTCCAAGGAGGGCGTCGGCGCCCACAAGGACCGCCACGCGAACATCGGCCAGGGTCACATCGGGCGGGAGGCGTTCGGTGAGCTGTTCTCCCACCCCGCGATGGCGGGCGTGCCGCTGATCATCGAGACCCCGGGCGGCAAGGAGGGCCACGCCGCGGACGTGGCGCTGCTGAAGGAGCTGCGCGAGGCGCACGCATAACACCTTGGGGAATACCCCTGGGGGGTATACGGTTCGGGTATCCAGGACCGCGCCCCGCCCTCCCCCGGAGAGGCGGCGTCCCCAGGAGGCTGACCATGGACCACGCACACGCGCACCACGACCACGGCGGAACCGAGCAGCCGCAGGCCCACGCGGCCCACGGCGAGCACGCAGCCCACGGCGGGCACACTGCACCCGGCGGCGGCCACGCGCACCACGGCGGCTCCGGCCCGGTCAGCTGGGGCACGGCCGCCAAGGCCACCCTGCACTGCCTCACCGGCTGCGCCGTCGGCGAAGTGCTCGGCATGATCATCGGTACCGCGCTCGGCTGGGGCAACCTGGCCACGATGATCGCGGCCATCGTCCTCGCGTTCTTCTTCGGCTACGCGCTCACCCTGCGCGGCATCCTCGGCGCGGGCGTGGACCTCCGTACGGCCGTCCGGGTGGCGCTGGCCGCCGACACCCTCTCCATCGCCGTGATGGAGCTGATCGACAACGGCGTGATCGCACTGTGGCCGGGCGCGATGGACGCCCACCTGTCGGAGGCGCTGTTCTGGACGGCGCTCGCGCTCTCGCTGGCGCTCGCCTTCGTCGTCACCACCCCGGTCAACAAGTGGATGATCGGCCGCGGCAAGGGCCACGCGGTCGTCCACCAGTACCACTGACCCGAGGGGACGGCGGCTAGATCTCGGGCCCGTCGCCCGGCTCCTCCTGGTACGAGTAGCGCTGCTCGCGCCAGGGGTCGCCGATGTTGTGGTACCCCCGCTCCTCCCAGAAGCCCCGCCGGTCGGCGGTCATGTACTCCACGCCCCGGACCCACTTGGGCCCCTTCCAGGCGTACAGGTGCGGCACGACGAGCCGCAGCGGGAAACCGTGCTCGGCAGTCAGCAGTTCGCCACCCTGGTGGGTGGCGAAGACGGTGCGCTCCGAGGAGAAATCGGCCAATCGCATGTTCGAGCTGAACCCGTACTCGGCCCACACCATCACATGCGTGACCTGTGGCGCCGGCGGGGCCAGCGCGAGGACGGTACGGGCGAGCACGCCGCCCCATTCGGCCCCCGGCATGCTGAATTTCGTCACGCAGTGCAGGTCCGCTACGACGGAGTCGAACGGCAGGGCCGTGAACTCCTCGTGGTTCCAGCAGTGCTTCTCCCCGTCGGCCGTGGCCCCGAAGACGCGGAACTCCCAGCGGTCGGGCTTGAACTTGGGCACCGGACCGTAGTGGGTGACCGGCCAGCCCCGCTGCAACCGCTGCCCGGGAGGGAGCTCGAACTGCTCTGCTCCCGGAGATTCCCGGCTTTCCGGCTGACCCATGCCTCCATGGTGACAGACGTCGCGGGGTGTTCATGACCAGCTCCGGGCTCATTCGGGCAAGTCATGGCAACTCCCACTAAGGAGGCACTTACTGGACTGCCCCCAAGGACGGTGGAAGGATGCGCGCACTGCCCAGTCACCTAGCTGACACTGCCTGGAAGGAGCCTCTGCGATGCAGGGCGACCCCGAGGTCCTTGAGTTCCTCAACGAGCAGCTGACCGGCGAGCTCACGGCCATCAACCAGTACTGGCTGCACTACCGCATCCAGGACAACAAGGGCTGGACGAAGCTCGCCCACTACACCCGTGCCGAATCCATCGACGAGATGAAGCACGCGGACAAGATCACCGAGCGCATCCTGATGCTCGACGGCCTGCCGAACTACCAGCGCCTCTTCCACGTGCGCGTCGGGCAGACCCTGACGGAGATGTTCCAGGCGGACCGGCAGGTCGAGGTCGAGGCGATCGACCGCCTGCGGCGGGGCATCGAGGTCATGCGCGGCAAGGGCGACGTCACCTCCGCGCGCCTCTTCGAGGAGATCCTCGAAGACGAGGAGCACCACATCGACTACCTCGACACCCAGCTGGAGCTCATCGAGAGCATCGGCGAGCCGCTGTACATCGCGCAGCAGATCGAGCAGCCGGAGAGCTGAGCCCGGCCGGGGCCGTCAGGCGCGGGCGGTCAGGCCGCGTCCGCCAGCGCGGGCTGTGCGACGGGCGCGGGCCCGACGGGCGCGGGCTGCGCGGCGAGGACGGCCGCCGTCCGGCCCGTCTCCAGGAGCTCGCGGCGCGGGCACGCGCCGCGCCCGAGGAGGCCCTGGATGGTGCGGACGCAGGAGCCGCAGTCGGTGCCGGCCTTGGTGGCCGAGGCGATCTGCCGGGGGGTGCAGGCCCCGGCTTCCGCGTGTTCCTTGACCTGCTTGTCGGTGATCCCGAAGCACGAGCAGACGTACACGCGGTTCACCTCCTGGGAGTGGACGGGGTCGGACGAGCCACTCCTATTCGGTGAGGCTTACCTAACCGTACCTAAGGTTAGGGTCCCCTAAAAGACCTGGATGCGACACTGGGGCGCGGATCACATCGATCCGCGCCCCACCGTCACGATCCGCTTACTGGTCGCGGTACATCTCGGCGACGAGGAACGCCAGGTCCAGGGACTGGCTGCGGTTGAGCCGCGGGTCGCAGGCCGTCTCGTAGCGCTGGTGCAGGTCGTCGACGAAGATCTCGTCGCCGCCGCCCACGCACTCGGTGACGTCGTCACCGGTGAGCTCGACGTGGATGCCGCCCGGGTGGGTGCCCAGGGCCTTGTGGACCTCGAAGAAGCCCTTGACCTCGTCGAGCACGTCGTCGAAACGGCGCGTCTTGTGCCCGGAGGCCGCCTCGAAGGTGTTGCCGTGCATCGGGTCGGTGACCCAGGCGACCGTCGCGCCCGAGGCGGTGACCTTCTCGACCAGCGCGGGCAGCTTGTCGCGGACCTTGTCGGCGCCCATCCGGACGACGAAGGTCAGCCGGCCCGGCTCGCGCTCGGGGTCCAGCCGGTCGATGTACGTCAGCGCCTCGTCCACCGAGGTGGTCGGGCCGAGCTTGATGCCGATCGGGTTGGCGATCTGCGAGCAGAACTCGATGTGCGCGTGGTCCAGCTGGCGGGTGCGCTCACCGATCCAGACCATGTGGCCGGAGGTGTCGTACAGCTTGCCGGTCCGCGAGTCGGTGCGGGTCAGCGCGCCCTCGTAGTCGAGGAGCAGCGCCTCGTGGGAGGCGTAGAACTCCACCGCCTTGAACTCGGCCGGGTCGGTGCCACAGGCCTTCATGAAGTTCAGCGCGTTGTCGATCTCCCGCGCGAGCTGCTCGTAGCGCTGCCCGGACGGGGAGTTCTTCACGAAGTCCTGGTTCCAGGCGTGCACCTGGCGCAGGTCGGCGTAACCACCGGTGGTGAAGGCGCGCACCAGGTTCAGCGTCGACGCGGACGCGTGGTACATGCGCTTGAGCCGCTCGGGGTCCGGGATCCGGGCCTCTTCGGTGAAGGCGAAGCCGTTGACGGAGTCGCCGCGGTAGGTCGGCAGGGTGACGCCGTCGCGGGTCTCGGTGTCCTTCGAGCGCGGCTTGGAGTACTGGCCGGCGATGCGGCCGACCTTGACGACGGGCACGGAGGCCGCGTACGTCAGGACGGCGCTCATCTGGAGCAGCGTCTTGAGCTTGGCGCGGATGTGGTCGGCGGACACGGCGTCGAAGGCCTCGGCACAGTCGCCGCCCTGGAGCAGGAACGCCTCGCCCTTGGCGACGGCTCCCAGACGGGCGCGCAGCTGGTCGCACTCGCCCGCGAACACGAGGGGCGGATACGACTCGAGGTCCGCGACGACAGCGCGCAGTGCCTCGGCATCGGGGTACGAAGGCTGCTGCGCCGCGGGAAGGTCTCGCCAGGTCGCCTTGGCGGCGGGGGCGTGGTTTTCAGCGTTCACGGTCACCTCGTACACATTACGTCGTCACGCGGGACGTCCAGCCCGTTGCCCACTTCGTGAGACGGGTGTCTCCGGATATGGGGGACGCGGTCCGGAGGCTTCGCCTCCGGCAGGACATCGCCTAGGCTCGTCGGCATGTACGCGCTCTCGAACCAGAACTGGTGGTGGCCCGCTCCCGGCGGTCCACTTCTCGCGCGTACGTAAGACACGAGCGACACGAAGGCCGCCCCGAGGGGCGGCCTTCGTCGTGTGCCGACGCGGGCCGCCCCTCCCTCCGGAAGGACGCCCACCCCATGACCACGGACCTCAGCCGCCTGCTGGACGAGTCCTGCCCGCCGTTCGCGCTGCTGCGCCGGCGGACCCCCGGCCGGGACCACGACACCGTCGAGGTGCTGCTCGGCCCGGTCCACGAGGCCGAGCGCCTCGCCGACCTGCCCGTACGGGAACTGCCGACGCTCGCCCTCGTGCCGTTCCGGCAGATCCGGGAGCGCGGCTTCGACGTGCGCGACGACGGGACCCCGCTGAGCGTGCTGGTCGCCGAGGAGGCGTACGAGGTCCCGCTCGGCGAGGCGCTGGCCGCGCTGCCGGACCACGCGGTGCACGTGGACGGCGGCGGCTTCGACGTCCCGGACGAGGAGTACGCCGCCACCGTGGAGCGCGTGATCCGGGACGAGATCGGGCGCGGCGAGGGCGCGAACTTCGTCATCCGGCGCACCTACGAGGGCCGGATCGACGGTTTCGGGCGCGCCGACGCCCTCGCCCTGTTCCGGCGGCTGCTGCTGGGCGAGCGGGGCGCGTACTGGACGTACGTGGTCCACACGGGGGAGCGGACGCTGGTCGGCGCCAGCCCGGAGGTGCACGTGCGGATGTCCGGCGGGACGGTCGTGATGAACCCGATCAGCGGAACGTACCGGTACCCGGCCGGAGGACCCACGGCCGAGTCCCTCCTCGCCTTCCTCGGCGACCGCAAGGAGACCGAGGAACTGTCGATGGTGGTCGACGAGGAGCTCAAGATGATGTGCACGGTCGGCGACATGGGCGGGGTCGTCGTCGGCCCCCGGCTCAAGGAGATGGCGCACCTCGCACACACCGAGTACGAGCTGCGCGGGCGCTCCTCCCTGGACGTCCGGGAGGTGCTGCGGGAGACGATGTTCGCGGCGACGGTGACCGGCTCGCCCGTGCAGAACGCCTGCCGGGTGATCGAGCGGTACGAGAGCGGCGGCCGCGGCTACTACGCGGGCGCGCTCGCGCTGCTCGGCCGGGACGGCGCCGGGGCGCAGGCGCTGGACTCCCCCATCCTGATCCGCACCGCCGACATCGCGCCGGACGGGACCCTGCGGGTGCCGGTCGGGGCGACCCTGGTGCGGCACTCCGACCCGGCGGGCGAGGTGGCCGAGACGCACGCCAAGGCGGCCGGGGTGCTGGCGGCGCTGGGCGTCCGCCCGGCGGCGCCGCGCCCGGTCCGGGCGGCGGCCGGGCTCGGCTCCGACCCGCGGGTGCAGGCGGCCCTCGCCGCCCGGCGGGACGGCCTGGCACCGTTCTGGCTGCGGATGCAGGACCGGCCCGCGGCGGGGCGGGGCCGTGCGCTGGTGGTGGACGGGGAGGACACGTTCACCGCGATGCTGGCCCACGTCCTGGAGGTGACCGGGCTGGAGGTGACCGTACGCCGCTTCGACGATCCGGGCCTGCGCGCGGCGGCCCTGGCCTGGGACGGCCCGGTCGTCCTGGGCCCGGGGCCGGGGAACCCGGCGGACCCGGCCGACCCCAAGATGCGGATGCTGCGCGCGCTGGCCGCCGAGCTGCTGGCCGGACACCGGGGCGGCCTGCTCGGGGTCTGCCTGGGCCACGAGCTGCTGGCCGCCGAGCTGGGGCTGCCGCTGGTGCGCAAGGCGGAGCCCGCGCAGGGGGCGCAGACGCGGATCGACCTGTTCGGGGCGCAGGAGGCGGTCGGCTTCTACAACACCTACACCGCGCGCTGCTCGGCGCGGGACGCGGCACGGCTGTCGGCGCGCGGGGTCGAGATCGCCCGGGACCCGGTGACCGGTGAGGTGCACGCCCTGCGCTCGGCGGCCGGCTTCGCCGGGGTCCAGTTCCACCCGGAGTCGGTCCTGACCCTGCGCGGCGCGCAGCTGCTGGGCGGACTGCTGGCGTCCGTCCGCGCGGGCGCCCCGGCGTAGCCGGCGCGTCGGCTCCGGCCGGGCGGAGCGGAGGATCCCGGGTCGTGCGTCACCGTACGGTGCGTCACCGTACGGCCCGGGATCCGCGGATGGCCTCCGGCTCAGCCGAAGAACACCCCCGCTTCCGCGTACAGCGCCGGGTTCACCGTCTTGAGCTTCGAGGTGGCTTCGATGATCGGGACGCGGACGATGTCGGTGCCCTTCAGCGCGACCATCTTGCCGAAGTCCCCGTCGCGCACCGCGTCGATGGCGTGCAGCCCGAACCGGGTGGCCAGCCACCGGTCGAAGGCGCTGGGCGTGCCGCCGCGCTGGACGTGTCCGAGCACCGTCGTACGGGCCTCCTTGCCGGTCCGCGCCTCGATCTCCTTGGCGAGCCACTCGCCGACGCCCGACAGCCGGACGTGGCCGAAGGAGTCCTTGGTGGCGTCCTTGAGGACCATCTCGCCGTCCGTGGGCATGGCGCCCTCCGCGACGACCACGATCGGCGCGTAACTCGACTTGAACCGGGAGGTCACCCAGGCGCACACCTTGTCCATGTCGAAGCGCTGCTCGGGGATGAGGATGACGTTGGCGCCGCCCGCCAGGCCCGAGTGCAGGGCGATCCAGCCGGCGTGCCGCCCCATCACCTCGACGACCAGCACCCGCATGTGGGACTCGGCCGTGGTGTGCAGCCGGTCGATGGCCTCGGTGGCGATGCCGACGGCCGTGTCGAAGCCGAAGGTGTAGTCGGTGGCCGACAGGTCGTTGTCGATGGTCTTCGGTACGCCGACGCACGGGACGCCGTACTCCTCGAACAACCGCGCGGCCACGCCCAGGGTGTCCTCGCCGCCGATCGCGACGAGGGCCTCGACCTCGTACTTGGCGAGGTTCTCCTTGATCCGCCGGACCCCGTCCTCCTGCTTGAACGGGTTGGTGCGCGAGGAGCCGAGGATGGTCCCGCCGCGCGGCAGGATCCCCCGTACCGCGGCGATGTCGAGGGGGACGGTGTCCCCCTCGACCGGCCCGCGCCAGCCGTCCTTGAAGCCGACGAACCGGTAACCGTACTCCTGGACGCCCTTGCGCACGACGCCCCGGATGACCGCGTTGAGCCCCGGGCAGTCGCCGCCGCCCGTCAGCACTCCGACCTTCATGGAATCTCCCTTCGCCACAGGGCCCGCTGGGGGCGCGGGGCCCGCATGACGGTCACGCTAGTGGTGACTCAGGTCACATCAAGGGGCCCGGGGAGGTCAATTCCGGTGGAATCAAGGGGCGTTGTGTACTTCCGTTCACTCGTACGAGGACGTAAGTACGACGTACGACCGTGGTTACGCGTCGTCCAGGCCCCGCTCAATGGCGTACCGGACGAGCTCGACCCGGTTGTGCAACTGGAGCTTGCCCAGGGTGTTCTGCACGTGGTTCTGGACCGTGCGGTGGGAGATGACCAGCCGCTCCGCGATCTGCTTGTACGACAGCCCCTTGGCCACCAGCCGCAGCACCTCGGTCTCGCGCTCGGTGAGCCGCGGGGCCTTCGGCTCGTCGCCGGCGGCCGGCGCCGGGTCGGTGGCCAGGCGCCGGTACTCGCCGAGGACCAGGCCCGCCAGGCCCGGGGTGAAGACCGGGTCGCCGGCCGCGGTGCGGCGGACCGCGTCGATCAGCTCCTGGGCGCCGGCCGACTTCAACAGGTAGCCGGTGGCCCCGGACTTGACGGCCTCCAGGACGTCGGCGTGCTCGCCGCTGGCGGACAGGACGAGGACGCGCAGCGCCGGGTCGGCGCCGACCAGCTCCTTGCAGACCTGTACCCCGGGCATGCCCGGCAGGTTGAGGTCGAGGACCAGGACGTGCGGGGCGGCCGGGACGGCCCGGCGGACCGCCTCGGGGCCGTCCCCGGCGGTGGCGACGACGTCGAAGCCGGCGGCGGCCAGGTCACGGGCGACCGCGTCCCGCCACATCGGGTGGTCGTCGACGACCATCACCTTGATCGCGCCGAGCGCTCCGGACCCGGCGGATTCGTCGGACTGGTCGGACTGGTCGGACTGGTCGGACTGGTTGGACTCGTCGGCCTGCGTCATCGGGTTCTCCCCCTGGGTACTTTCAGTTCCACTTCGGTGCCCTGTCCGGGCACGGACACCAGCTCGGCGGTGCCGCCGAGGTCCCGCAGCCGGCCGCGGATCGACAGCGCCACGCCCATCCGGCCCTCGCCCTCCGCCTGGTCGAGCCGGCCGGCCGGGATGCCGGGGCCGTCGTCGCGGACGGTGACGACCACCTCGTCGCCCCAGTCCTCGACCAGGATCCAGGCCCGGGCGCCCTCCCCCGCGTGCTTGCGCACGTTGTCGAGGGCGGCTGCGACGGCCGCCGCCAGCTCGCGGGCGGCGGGCACCGGCAGCGGCACGGGACCGCCCGGCTCGGCGAAGCTGACCCGGGAGCCGGCGTGCGGGGCGAGCAGGGTCCGCAGGTCCAGCTCGCCCTCGTCGGCGCCCGGTTCCGCCACCTCGTACGCGTCCACGAGCGCGCCCAGCGACGCCTCCCGGGAGATCCGGGAGGCGGGTACGAGCCCGCTGGAGACCAGGGTCCGCAGCGCCACCTCCTGCTCCCCGGCCATCCGGCCGAGGTCCGCCGCTTCGCCGCCCAGTTCGCAGCCGCGCCGCTGGACCATGGCGAGCACCTGGAGGACCCCGTCGTGGATGTCGCGGGCGAGGCGCTCGCGTTCGCGGGTCGCGGCCTCGATCTCCAGCGCCCGGGCGAGGGTGGCCTCGCTGGCGCGGGCGACCTCTACCACGTAGCCGATGGCGATGGACGCGACCCAGACCAGCAGCACGTTGTGCAGGGTGTCGCGGGTCGGGTCACCGCCGTGGATGACGATGTTGGCCACGGCCACGGGGGTGGAGGCGAAACCGGCCCACCGCCAGCCGCCCTTGAGGGCGAAGGCGAGGACCGAACCGGCCGTCCAGATGCTGGGGAGGGTGGGGCCCCCCGCGCCGATCCGCTCGTGGGCGTCGGCGAGCGGGGTGAGCAGGATGCCGGTGAGCGCGACGGCCAGGTCGGCGCCGAGGAACCGCTTGGTGGCGCGGGCCGCGCTCGCGACGCTGCGGTACGTGGCCAGGGTCCAGCCGGCGAGCACGGCGAGGTAGCCCACGGCGACCGCCGGCCGCTCGAACTCCCGGTAGGCGGAGGCGAACAGCAGCACCGCGTAGACCATGGTGAGGAGCCGGTAGACCGTCAGGGCGCGCCACAGCGGCTGCTCGACCGACATGCGTATGACGCGTTCGCGTTTCGCCATCTCCCCCACCCCCGCGCGCGGGCGCCGGGGCCCCGCCCGTTCCTACTCCTTGACCGCCTTGGCGGCCTTCTCCGCGTCGGCGATCTGCCGCTTGGCGGCCGTCGCGTAGATGTCCACGTACTCCTGGCCGGAGAGCTTCATGATCTCGTACATGACCTCGTCGGTCACCGAGCGGAGGATGAAACGGTCGCTCTCCATGCCGCGGTAGCGGCTGAAGTCGAGCGGCTTGCCGATCCGGATGCCCGGGCGCATCAGCTTGGGCACCACCTTGCCGGGCGGCTGGATCTTCTCGGTGTCGATCATGGCGACCGGGATCACGGGCGCCCCGGTGGCGAGGGCGACCCGGGCCAGTCCGCCGGGCTTGCCGCGGTAGAGGCGGCCGTCGGGTGAACGCGTGCCCTCGGGGTAGATACCGAACAGCTCTCCGCGCTCGATGACCTCGATGCCGCTCTTGATGGCGGCCTCACCGGCCCCGCGCGCGCCGGAACGGTCCACCGGGAGCTGGCCGACGCCCTTGAAGAAGGCGGCCGTCAGCTTGCCCTTGACCCCGGGTGAGGTGAAGTACTCCGCCTTCGCGATGAAGGTCACCTTGCGGTCCAGCACGGCCGGCAGGAAGAAGGAGTCGGAGAAGGACAGGTGGTTGCTCGCGAGGATCGCCGGCCCCTCGGCGGGAATGTTCTCGAGGCCCTCCACCCACGGCCTGAAGGCGAGCTTCAGCGATCCGCCGATGGAGAACTTCATTGCGCCGTAGATCAACTCGAAAGCCTTCCTGTGTCTGTCGAACAGACCTTATCCCCTGGCCGCCGCAGGAGCGGCCCGACGACCCTGGTCGGTGTCACCGCGGTCGCGTACGGTGAAGTCACACAGCGCTACGTACCCCCCGCCCTTTCGAAGGAGTCCCTGGTGCCCGTCCTCCTTGGAGCAGAGCCGTTCCGCCACGAGGGCGGGCCGGTCGGCGTGCTTCTCTGCCACGGCTTCACCGGTTCCCCGCAGTCGCTCCGCCCCTGGGCCGAGTACCTCGCCGAGCGGGGGCTGACGGTGTCGCTGCCGCTGCTGCCCGGGCACGGGACGCGCTGGCAGGACATGCAGCTCACGGGCTGGCAGGACTGGTACGCCGAGGTCGACCGGGCGCTGCGGGAGCTGCTGGACCGGTGCGAGCAGGTGTTCGTGTTCGGGCTGTCGATGGGCGGGGCGCTGAGCCTGCGGCTGGCGGCGAAGCACGGGGAGTCGATCAGCGGGCTCGTGCTGGTCAACCCCGCCAACAAGGTGCACGACCCGCTGGCGTTCGCCCTGCCGGTGGCGCAGCACTTCATCCGCTCGACGCCCGGTATCGCGAGCGACATCGCGAAGCCCGGGTCGGCGGAGGTCGGGTACGACCGGGTGCCGACGCGGGCCGCGCACTCGCTGCGCCGGTTCTTCCGGCTGGTCGACGCCGAACTGCCGCAGGTGACCCAGCCGGTGCTGCTGCTGCACAGCCCGCAGGACCATGTCGTACCGCCCGTGGACTCGGCGCGCATCCTGGCCCGCATCTCGTCCACGGACGTGACGGAGACCCTGCTGGAACAGAGCTACCACGTGGCGACGTTGGACCATGACGCGGAGCGGATCTTCGCGGACAGCTATGCGTTCGTCGGACGGCTCGCGAAGAGCGTCGGGCGGGAGGGGGCGGCCAGCGGTGGCTGAGCACGAGGAGTCGTCCGGGGGTGTGCCCCCGTTGGACGAGGAGGCGGCGTGGGCGGCGATCGTCGCCGGGTACGGGCAGGAACCGCCGGACCCGCCGGGGTCCAGACCGTTTAAGCCCATCGAGAACCTGATGCTGCCGGAGGAGGACGTCCAGCCGGAGCCCAAGCCGGAGAAGCCGCTGGGCGGCTCGGTGGTCTTCGCCCCGGGCGTGGCCCTGACCCCGGCCCCGGGCCCGCGCGACCACACCCCGGCGGAGCCGGAGGACGGGGACGGCGAGGGCCATTTCGTCCCGCCGGAACCAGAGCTCCCGCCGGCCGACACCACGGCGAAGTTCGCCTGGCTGGCGGTGGTGGGCGGGCCGGTGCTGCTGCTGCTGGCGGTGCTGCTGCAGTGGGAGATGACGTGGTGGCTGACGACGCTCGGCATCGGCGGCTTCCTGGGCGGGTTCGCGACGCTGGTGGCGCGGATGGCGCACGATGACGACGACGAGGACGACCCGGGCCGCGGCGCGGTGGTGTGACCCTCTTCTTGACGCGCCGCTGCCCTTTTCGACGCGCCGCTCGCACGGCTCGGCGCCGGGGCGCCTTACCGGCTTCGCGCCGCTGCGGCGAACTCCGTCCGCCGGGGGGCGGGGGGCCGGCCCCCCATCTGCGGCGCCGCCGCGCAAGCGTGCCCCGGCTCCGCCGGGTTTCTGGGGCTCCGCCCCAGACCCCGCGCCTCAAACGCCGGCGGGGCTGGGTGGTGCGGCGCCGTGGCGGCGGGTGGAAGGACCTCGCTTTCGAGGCACGGGCCATCCCAGCCCCTCAACGCGTTCAAGCCCCGGCCCAATCCAGCCCCGCCGACACTTGAGGCGGCCGGGCCAACCCAGCCCCGCCGACGTTTGAGGCGGGCGCGGGACCAATCCAGCCCCGCCGGCGTTTGAGGCGGGCGGGCCAATTCAGCCTCGCCGGCGTTTGAGGCGCGGGGTCTGGGGCGGAGCCCCAGGGAGCCCGGCGGAGCCGGGGGCGCCCCCGCGGCGGCGCCGCAGCTGGTCGCCGGGCCCGCCCCGCCGGACGGAGTTCGCCTCAGTGGCGCGAAGCCGGGGAGGCGCCCCCGGCGCCGAGCCGTGCGAGCGGCGCGTCAAAAAGGGGAGGCGGGCAGGCGGAGGGCCGCCAGGACCGGGTAGTGGTCCGTCGCCGCGTGGAGGTCGGGCCGGGTGACACCCGGGAGGTCGAGCGGGACGCCGCAGCCCAGGACCTGCGCCCCCGGCGACGCGAACACCGCGTCGATCCGCCGCGGCGCCCCGACCCGAGAGAACGTGTGCTCCCCGCCCCACGGCGCCACCGCCCAGCCGTCCTGCATCGCCGACGCCAGCCGTCGGAACGCCGGCCCGTCCGGGGTCTCGTTCACATCGCCCGCCGCGATCGCGTACGGGGTGTCCAGCGACCGCACCCGCTCCAGCAGCAGCTCCGCCTGCGCCGCCCGCTCCCGCGCGTCCAGCGACAGGTGCGCGCTGACCACCCCCACCCGCACCGCCGGCCCGAACCGTACGACCGCCGTCGCGAAGCCCCGCCGGTGCAGCCCCGGCGTCAACGGCAGCAGGACGTCCTCGGTCCGCTCCACGAAGGCCCGTAGCGAGCACAACAGCAGCGGCCCGGCGGCGCTCCCGCCCCCGCTCAGCACCACCAGGTCGCACTTCGCGGCCAGCCGCGCCGCGTGCTTGCGCCACCGGAAGAACAGCGGCGCCTCCTGCACGAACACCAGGTCCGGCTGGCACGCCCGGATCACCCGGACCAGCGCTTCCTCGTCGTCGCGCAGCGAGCGGACGTTGTAGCTGAGCACCCGGATCACGGCGGAACCGTCGGGCTCCGTAAGGGACTTCGGCAGCGAGGCCGACAGCGAAGGCAGCTCCATACCGCCCACCCTACGCAGCTGCCCGCCGCGCCCCCAGGGGGCGCGGCGGGCAGCGGCCGTCGATCGCGGTCAGCCCTGGCGGGCCAGGTCGGCCGCGCCGACCAGGCCGGCCTTGCCGCCGAGCTGCGCGGCCAGCACCTGCGCGTGCGGACGCCACGCGCCGCCGATCAGCCAGCGCTTGAAGGACTTGCGGATCGGGTCGAGGACGAGGTCGCCCTCGTCGGAGACCCCGCCGCCGACGATGAACGCCGACGGGTCGAACAGCGACGCCAGGTCGGCCAGCCCGGCCCCGGCCCAGCGGGCCAACTCGCGGAAGGAGTCGACGGCCACCGGGCAGCCCTGCCGGGCCGCCTGGCTGACGTGCTTGCCCTCGATGCCCTCGGGGGTGCCGTCGCCGAGCCCGAGCAGGATCGTCGCGTTCTCGGGCGTGGCCTTGGCGCGCTGCTTCGCGTACCGGACCAACGCGCGCCCGGAGGCGTACTGCTCCCAGCAGCCCTGGCTTCCGCACCCGCACAGCAGGCCGTCCGGGACGACCCGGATGTGCCCGAACTCGGCGGCGACGCCGAAGCGCCCGCGCCGCAGCTTGTTGCCGATGATGATGCCGCCGCCGAGGCCGGTGCCGAGGGTGATGCAGATGACGTCGTCGTGGCCCTGGCCGGCGCCGAAGCGGTACTCGCCCCAGGCCGCGCAGTTCGCGTCGTTCTCGACGACGACGGGGAGGCCGATGCGCTGCTCGACCTTGTCCTTCAGCGGCTCGTGCCGCCAGTTGATGTTGGGGGCGAAGAGTACGGTGGCGCGCTTGTCGTCCACGTACCCGGCGGCGCCGATGCCCACGGCGTCGATGGTGTGGTTGCTGCTTACTTCGGACACCGCGGTGCAGATCGCTTCCGTCACGCCGTCCGGGGTCGGCGGGGTGGGCACCTTGTACGTCTCAAGGATGGTGCCCTCTTCGTCGACCACGCCGGCCGCGATCTTCGTGCCGCCGATGTCGACGCCGATGGTGAGTCCCATTAGTCCCTCGGTTTCCGGTCAAACCCCGCCACGGCCAACCGTACCCGAGCCCGGCGGAGGTTCAGTCGAGATCGATCCGCTCGGCGGGCCCGGCCCCGGGGTCGTCCCCGTCGCGGCGGGGGTCGTCGTCGGCACGCGGGGCCGTGGGGCGCTCCTGCGTCCAGCGGCGCTCGTGGCCCTCGACCGCCGAGCGGTAGGCGGCGAGCAGTTCGGAGCCGGCGGCCGCGAGGTGGTCGAAGACCTCGGGGTTGCGCTCGACCACGGGCTTGACGGCGGTCTTGGCCTGGTCCACGAACTGGCGCACCGCGCCCTGGGCGGCGGCGCCCAGCAGCGGGTTGTTCAGGGCGGAGACCTTGTCGGCGACGGCCCCGAAGAGCTTGAACAGCTCCTCGGCGGCGGTGCCGGTGCCACCGCCACAGGCGTCGTCCCGGGCGGCGCCGCGCTCCGCGCGCAGGCGCTCCTTCTCGGCGGCGAGGTCCTCGGCGCAGGCCTTGGCCCAGGCGTCGTCGTCGGTGGGGCGGTCGGTGGCCTCGCTCATGGCGGACACTCCTGCGGCGGCTGCGATATGTGCGGTACGGGCTACCTTCGACGGTACCCGAACGGCGGTACGGGAATCAGCGCGCGCGGGGCCACAGCTGCGGGTCGGGGGTGAAGCGGACGCGGAGCACGCCGTCGGCGAGAGCGGCTCCCGAGACGGTGCAGCGGCGCAGCGCGGCGGGCAGCGGAACGATCCTGCGGTAGGGCCCGGCCGCCAGGAGCAGCTCGTCGCCGCGCCGGACCAGGTCGAGGTCGGCCTTGTGCGCCCCGGGCAGCAGGACCGCCCAGACGAGTACGCCGTCCTCGGCGCGCCGGTCCTCGACGGCCCACGCCGGGCGGGGCGCGGGCGCCGCGGGGGCGAGGCCGGGTGCGCAGGCGGCGAGCCGGGCGGTGTCCTCGGGGCCCTCGGGGCCGTGGCCGAGGTGCGGGAGCGGGATCAGGGGGAGCTCGGCGGCCCACTGGGCGGCGTACTTCTCCTGCTGGGCGGCGAGCCCGGCCAGCCACGGGTCGGGCGACCCCTGGGGCAGGGTCCGGTTGGCGACGAGGGACCCGGCCGGCAGCTGGTGCAGGGCGAGCCCGAGCCGGCCGGTGCGCAGCGCGGCGCCGGACCCGGGGCCGGGTTCGGCGACGAGCCGGACCTCGGTGGTGGGGGCCTCGATGACGGCTTCTACCGCGGCCAGTTCCTCGTCCCAGCGGGCGGCGGCCTCGTAGAGCCACTGGGCGGGCATCGGCACCCCGGCCAGCTGGGCCAGTACGGGGCGCAGGGCGCGGGCGGCCTGCCGTTCGGCGGGCAGCAGCCGGGCCAGGTAGCGGCGCAGCTGGGCGGGGAGGGCGAGGGTGGTCACCGTTTGGTGCAGCGGGGGCATGTCCACCACGACCAGGTCGGCGCCGGGGTCGGCGGCGGCCCGCCGCAGGGCGCGGAGCAGCGCGAACTGCTCGGCTCCGGGCAGCTCGGTGAATTCCTCGGCGCCCAGGGGGCGGCTGCCGAGCATGCCGAGCAGGGCGGCGCCGCGGTCCTGGAGGGCGACGAGTTCGGCCCGGAACTCCTCGCCGGAGTCGATCCGCGCGACCCGCAGCCCGGGCACGTCCGGGCCGACGAGCGCGCCGATCGGGTCGCCGGGGTCGCCGGAGAGCAGCAGCACGCGCCGTCCGGCCCGTGCGGCGGCGACTGCGGAGGCGGCGGCCACGGTGGTCCGCCCGGCCCCGCCGGGTCCGGTGACGAGCAGGGTGTGCATGCTGTGGTACTCCTCGATGCGCTGTGGATCCCGCCCGGCCCGGCCGCCGACGCGCCGCTCAGCCGCGGCGCGGGACCGGCAGGCCTGACCGGCGGGCCGCCGGTCAGGCGGATTCGACGCGCTTCTTGAGGCCGGCCAGGGCGCGGTCGATGATGACCTTCTCCGCCTTGCGCTTGATCATGCCCAGCATCGGGATCTTGACGTCGACCGTGAGCTGGTAGGTGACCTCGGTGCGCTTGCCGCCGTCCACCGGGGTCAGCTTGTACGAGCCGTCCAGCTGGCGCAGCATCTGCGACTTGGCGAGCGTCCAGCTGACCTCGTCGGCGCCCTTCCAGGTGTAGGCGAGCGTGTGGTCGTCCTTGATCGCTCCGGCGTCCAGCAGCAGCCGGACCTTTTCCGCGCGGCCCTCGGCGTCGGTCGCCAGCACCTCCGCCTCCTTGACCTCACCGGTCCACTCCGGGTAGCGGGCGAAGTCGGCGATCACGGCCATGACGTCGGCCGGGGCCGCCTCGATCGTGATGCTCGAGCTGGTGTGTTCCGCCATCGCGGTCGCTCCTCCGGGGAGTTCGACAAGTGTGTGGGGGCCTCCGGCCGCCGGGTGAAGGCTACCGCGCGTGCGGACCCCGCCACTCCAGGGCCTCCCCCCGTGCGGGCGCCCGCCGCGCCGCTCACCACTCCAGCGCCCACGGCGTTCCCGTCGCCGCGAAATGGCCGACGTTCACGCACTCGGTGGCGCCGATCCGCATCCGCCGGGCCAGCGGCTGGTGGACGTGACCGAAGAGGGCGTAGCGCGGCCGCACCCGCCGGATCGCGGCCAGCAGGGCCTCGCTGCCCCGCTCGAACCGCCGGGCCACCGTGTCGTAGCAGAGCTCCGGCACCTCCGGCGGGATGTGCGAGCACAGCACGTCCACCTCGCCCAGCGCCTCGACCTTGGCCGCGTACTGCTCGACGTCCACCTCGTACGGCGTCCGCATCGGCGTCGGCAGTCCGCCGCCCACGAAGCCGAAGACCCGGCCGCCGATCTCCACCCGCTGGCCGTCGAGAACGGTCGTACCGGGTCCGGCGTACTCCGTCCACAGGCCCGGGATGTCGACGTTGCCGTAGGTGGCGTACGTCGGGCTCGGGAACGCGGCGAACATGTCGGCGTACTGGCGCCGGACGGCGCCCTCGATCAGCTGCTCCCGGTCCAGCCCGGCCCACAGCGCCCGGCCGAGGTCGCGGGCCTCCGCGAACCGCCGCTGGGTGCGCAGTTCCACGATGCGGTCGGCGTTCTCGGTGCCGAACAGGTCGGGGAAGATCCCGCGCGAGTGGTCGGCGTAGTCGAGGAACAGCACGAGGTCGCCGAGGCAGATCAGCGCGTCGGCGCCCTCCCCGGCGCGCGCGAGCGCCTCGGTGTTGCCGTGGACGTCACTGACGACGTGGACCCGCGTGCGACTCTTCCTGCCACCCATGCCGCCACCCTAGGGGCGCTTGGGCTCCTCGGGTAGAGGGACCTTCGCAAGCGGCCGGACCTGCGGTTACTTCCGAGTCGTCGGCGGGGTCGACTAGTGTCGGCAGGGGACCGCCGCGTCGTGTGACGCACGGAACATCTGGCCGGTTCCCTCTATCGTGAACCCACTACCGGTGGGTAACGTCCGGTCGGTCCACACGGTGGCGATGGCGCCCAGAGGAGCAGCAGTCTTGCGCGAGTTCAGCCTTCCGGCCCTGTACGAGGTCCCGTCGGACGGGAACCTGACGGATCTCATCCGCCGCAACGCCGCCCAGCATCCCGACACCGCCGTCATGAGCCGCAAGGTCGACGGCCGGTGGCAGGACGTGACGGCGACCGAGTTCCTCGCCGAGGTCCGCGCCGCGGCCAAGGGCCTGATCGCGGCGGGCGTCCAGCCCGGCGAGCGGGTCGCGCTGATCTCCCGTACCCGCTACGAGTGGGTGCTGTTCGACTTCGCGATCTGGAGCGCGGGCGCCATCACCGTCCCCGTGTACGAGACCAGCTCGCCCGAGCAGATCCAGTGGATCCTCGGGGACTCCGGCGCCGCCGCGGTGATCGTCGAGAGCCCGGAGCACCGCGCCACCGTGGCCGCCCTGCGCGACCGGCTGCCGGAGCTGCGCGAGGTGTGGGAGATCGAGCAGGGCGCCTTCGAGGCGCTCAAGGCGGCGGGCGCGGAGGTCTCCGACGCCGAGGCCGACCGGCGCGGCTCGCTCGCGAACGCCGACGACACGGCCACCATCGTCTACACCTCGGGCACCACCGGCCGCCCCAAGGGCTGCGTGCTGACCCACCGCAACTTCTTCGCCGAGTGCGGCAACGTGGTGGAGCGGCTCAGCCCGCTGTTCCGCACCGGCGAGTGCTCCGTACTGCTCTTCCTCCCGGCCGCGCACGTCTTCGGGCGCCTGGTGGAGGTGGCGTCCGTACTGGCGCCGATCCGCCTGGGCTGCGTACCGGACATCAAGAACCTCACCGACGAGCTGGCGTCCTTCAAGCCGACGCTGATCCTCGGGGTGCCGCGCGTCTTCGAGAAGGTCTACAACTCGGCGCGGGCCAAGGCCCAGGCCGACGGCAAGGGCAAGATCTTCGACGCGGCCGCCGACACGGCCATCGCCTACAGCCGCGCCCTGGACGCCCCGGGCGGCCCGTCCTTCGGACTGCGGCTCAAGCACAAGCTCTTCACCAAGCTGGTCTACAGCAAGCTGCACACGGTCCTCGGCGGCCGCGGCGAGTACGCGATCTCCGGCGGCGCCCCGCTGGGCGAGCGGCTCGGCCACTTCTTCCGCGGCATCGGCTTCACGGTCCTGGAGGGCTACGGCCTGACCGAGTCGTGCGCGGCCACCGCCTTCAACCCGTGGGACCGGACGAAGATCGGCACGGTCGGCCAGCCGCTGCCGGGCTCGGTGGTGCGCATCGCCGACGACGGCGAGGTGCTGGTGCACGGCGAGCACGTCTTCACGGGCTACTGGAACAACGAGGCGGCGACCGCCGAGGCGCTGTCCGACGGCTGGTTCCACACCGGTGACGTCGGCACCCTCGACGAGGACGGCTACCTGGCGATCACCGGGCGCAAGAAGGAGATCATCGTCACCGCGGGCGGCAAGAACGTGGCGCCCGCGGTGATCGAGGACCGCATCCGCGCCCACGCGCTGGTCGCGGAGTGCATGGTGGTCGGCGACGCGCGGCCGTTCGTGGCCGCGTTGGTCACCATCGACGAGGAGTTCCTCGGCCGGTGGGCCGCCGAGCACGGCAAGCCGGCCGGGGTCACGGCGGCGGAGCTGCGCGAGGACGCGGACCTCGTCGCCGCCGTCCAGCAGGCGGTGGACGACGGCAACGCGGCGGTCTCCAAGGCGGAGTCGGTGCGGAAGTTCCGCATCCTCTCCTCCCAGTTCACCGAGGAGTCGGGGCACATCACGCCGTCGCTCAAGCTCAAGCGCAACGTGGTGGCGAAGGACTTCGCGGACGAGATCGACGCCCTGTACCGGGGCTGAGGAGCGTCCGGGTACCGGGGCTGAGGAGCGTCCGGCGGGGCTCAGCGCGGGTCTTCCGCCAGGATCCGCGCCATGTTCCGCTCGGCGAGGGCGGTGATCGTGACGAACGGGTTCACCCCGAGCGAGCCGGGGATCAGCGAGCCGTCCACGACGTACAGCCCCCGGTAGCCCTTGGCGCGGCCGTAGTCGTCGGTCGCGTCGCCGAGGACGCAGCCGCCGAGCGGGTGGTAGGTGAAGTCGTCGGCGAAGGGCCTGTTGCCGCCGAACAGGTCGTAGCGGTAGATCGTGACGTTGGCCCGGTTGACGCGGTCGAAGAGGTTCTTGGCGGCGGCGACGGACGGGGCGTTCTGCTCCCGGGCCCAGTTGAGCCGCGCCGAGTCGCTGGCCGCGTCGTACGTGAAGTGGCCGCGTTCGGGGTTCTTGGTGATGGCCAGGTACATCGAGATCCAGTGCTCGAACCCCATGGGCAGCGGGGCGATCTCGGCGAAGACGGGGTTGGCCGCGTTGTCCCAGTCGTCGATGCCCAGGGCCGGCATGGTGGCCTGGTTCGCCCCGACGGTGTCCCAGAGGTGGTTGGCCCGGGCGGTCATGACGTTGCCGTTGTGGCCCCAGCCGAGCCCGACCTCCTCGCCCAGCGCGGGCAGGGTCCCCGTCTCGCGGGCGCGCAGCAGGATCTCGGTGGTGCCGAGGCTGCCGGCCCCCAGGAAGAGCTGGGCGCAGCCGAGTTCGCGGGTCCGGGTGACCCGGCCGGTGAGGTCGATGGTGCGTACGGTCAGCACGTACCCCCCGGCCGGGTCCTGGCGGACGCCGACCACCCGCTGGAGGGTTTCGATGGTGACGTTGCCGGTGCCGAGGGCGGCGGCGAGGTAGGTCTTGTCGAGGCTCTTCTTGCCGTGGTTGTTGCCGTAGATGACCTCGCCGGCGAGGGCGGATCTGGTGGCGGTGCCGGCCGCCTCGCGCTGCATGTAGCCGAAGTCGTAGACGTTGGGCACGAAGGTGGTCCTGAGCCCGGTGTTGTGGGCGTGCTTGCGGGAGATCCGGGCGAAGCGGTACCACTCGGTGGACTCGAACCAGGCGGGGTCGATGTCGTTGACGCCGAGCATGGCGCGGGCGCGGGGGTAGTAGGTGCCGTACATCTCGTCGGCGTCGACGCGGGGCAGCACCTCGCTGAAGTAGGACCGGCGGGGCGTGGGCGCCATGCCGCCGTTGACGAGCGAGCCGCCGCCCACGCCGCGCCCCACGTACACGGACATGCCGTCGTAGTTGACCCGGTCCAGGACGCCGGGGTACGGGTCGATGTCGCGGTTGACCACGTCGAGCCAGAGGAACTGGGCGAGCGGGGCCTCGGTGCGGGTGCGGAACCACATGGAGCGCTGGTCGGGGGCGGACGTGGAGGGGAACACCTTCCCGTCGGACCCGGGGGTGTCCCAGAGCCGGCCCATTTCGAGGACGACGGTCCGCACGCCGGCCTGCCCGAGGCGCAGGGCGGCGACGGCGGCCCCGTACCCGGATCCGACGACGATGGCGGGGGCGTACTGGGCGGCGGGCGGCTCGACGGCGGCGGCGGAGGAGAGCCCGATACGGGTGAACCCGAGGACGGCGGCGGTCTGCAGGGCGCCGATCCCGAGGAGTTGACGGCGCGTCAGGTTGGGTGTCATGGGCGCATCATGAGCGGGTTGCGCCCAACCGGCCATAACGCACACTGACACGCTTGTGAGTAACAGTCAGACATGGCGCGACCGTAGCCCGGGCGGGCCCGGGGGCCGCCGGTTTGCCGGACCACGCCCCACGACGGACCGCGAGGGGCGATAATCCCCTCCCCGCGCGGCCCGAAGGCACGGGCGGCCCGCTACAGCAGCTCGCGCAGGCGCTCCGCCAGCAGGTCCCAGCGCCACTTCTCCTCGACCCAGGCCCGGCCCCGCTCGCCCATCCGGCGGCGCAGCTCCGGGTCCAGGAGCAGCGTCACGATCCGGTCCGCGGCCTCCTGCGGCGCCCCGCCCCGGACCACCCAGCCGGTCTCCCCGTCCAGCACCGCGTCCGGCGCCCCGCCCGAGTCGCCCGCCACGACGGGCAGGCCCGTGGCGGAGGCTTCGAGGTAGACGATGCCGAGCCCCTCCACGTCCAGGCCGCCGCGCCGGGTCCGGCACGGCATCGCGAAGACGTCCCCGGCGCCGTAGTGGGCGGGCAGCTCCGCCCAGGGGACCGCCCCGGTGAAGACCACCGAGTCCGCGACCCCCGTGGTGGCGGCCAGCGCCCGCAGGTCGGCCTCGTACGGGCCGCCGCCCACGACGAGCAGCACCGCGTCCGGCACCGCCGCCAGGATCCGCGGCATCGCCTCGATCAGGGTGTCCTGCCCCTTGCGCGGCACCAGCCGGGACACGCACACGACCACCGGCCGGTCGGTCAGGCCCAGCCCGGCCCGTACCGCCGCCCCGCCCGATCCCGGGTGGAAGGTCTTCTCGTCGACCCCGGGCGGCAGCTGGGTCATCCGCGCCGCCGCCCGCCCGGTCAGCGCCGAGGCGATCCGGCTGCGCGTGTACTCGCCCAGGTAGGTCAGCGTGTCGGTGCCCTCGCCGATCCGCCGCAGCAGCCGGCGCGCGCCCGGCAGCTGCGCCCAGCCCGCTTCGTGCCCGTGCGTGGTCGCGACGATCCGCCGGGCCCCCGCCCGCCGCAGTGCGGGACCCATGAGCCCCAGCGGCGCGGCCGCGCCGAACCACACGGACTCGCAGTCGTGTTCGCGCAGCAGCTCCACCGCGCGCCGCGTGACGCGGGGCGTCGGCAGCAGCATCGTCGTGCGGTCGCGCACCACCTGGAACGGCTGCTCCGCGTCGAAGGCGGCGGTGGCCGCCCGGCCCTCTTCGTCGTGCTTCCAGGTGGAGGCGTAGACGACGATCCGGTCGGGATCCAGCCGCAGCGCCATGTTGTGCAGGAAGGCCTGGATGCCGCCCGGTCGCGGCGGGAAGTCATTGGTCACGATCAGCGTCTTGTGCATCGCCAGCCAACGTACCCGACGGCACCGGCGCGCTTACCGGAGCTCCTGCCGCAGGGCCTCGCGCCAGGCCCGGGTCAGTTCGTCCGGGCCGGTCCCCAGGGTCTGGTCCAGGGCCGTCGCCAGGGGGCCGCGGCCCGCCTCCTCGTACAGCCGCACCAGCGCCGCGTCGCCCCACTTCGCCGCGATGAGCCGGCAGGCGAGCCAGGCCTCCGCGTACGAGCGCGCGAGCGCCTCCGGGTCGGCGCCGAAGCCGAAGTCCCCGTCCGCGGGCAGCGCGCCCGGCAGCTCGCCCCGCCGCACCGCGCGGGCCAGCTCCGGCGCGGCTTCGGCCGGGCTGCGGTCCGTGGCACGGTACGCGGCCCAGTCCGCGAAGCCCTCGGACAGCCACAGCGGGGTCGTCGCCGTGGTCGCGGCGCGGGTCGCCACATGGGTGGTCTCGTGGGTCAGTACGATGCCCCGGCCGGCCTGCGACAGGCCCGCGTAGCCCTCCGGGTTGATCACGACCCGGTCGGCCGGCGCCGGTCCGGCCCCGACCCGGCCGGTGGTGACGGCGCCCATCCCCCGGTACGCGTCGGCCGGCTGCCCGAGCAGGGCCGCCATCGCGTCGAGCGTCCCCGGGACGAGCACCACCACCCGGCCCGCCCACGGCCGCGGCCAGGCGGCGCTCACCGCGGGCACCGCCCGGTCGGCCTCCGCCGCGATCCCGGACAGCGTCTGCGGGGCCTGGCCGACACCGAGCACCAGGGCGTGCGCTCCCCGTACGGCCGTCACCGCGCCCTGGTCCCACAACTGCGGCGGGGCGCCCGGGGCGGGGTGGTCGGCCGTGACCCGCCAGCCGCCGGCGCCGTCCCGGTCCAGTTCCACCTCGCGCCGGGCGTCCGCCGCGGCGGTGTCGTAGCCGGCCAGCCGGTAGTGCAGTGCCGCCCGCGCGAAGGCCCGTGCGCCGTCCCGGCGCACCGAGGTGACCTCGTACGACCACCCCTCCAGCGGGATCCCGGCGAGCCGGGCGGGCGGCGCCCCGGCCCAGTCGGCGACGGCCCGCCGGACGGCGGGGTCCGTGGTGCCGCCGGGGGCGGCGGTGGGAGCGGCGGCGCAGCCGGCCGACGGCAGGCACAGCAGGAGTGCGAGCGCGAGGAGGCGTACGAGGCGGCGACCGGGAAGCATCAGCCGATCGTACGCACCCCGCCCGTCAGGGCCGGGTCACCGAGGACACCGGCATCATCCCGACCGGGTCGTAGCGCACCCGCGCCCCCGGGTAGGGGGCGTGGACGACCTGGCCGTTGCCGACGTACATGCCGACGTGGCTGGCGTCCGAGCGGTACGTCACCAGGTCGCCGGGCTGTGCCTGCGACAGGGGCACCTGCCGGCCCGCGTACCGCTGCTCCTGCGAGGTGCGCGGCAGGGAGACCCCGGCGTGGCGGTAGGACCACACCATCAGCCCGGAGCAGTCGAAGCCCGACGGCCCGGTGGAACCCCACACGTACGGCCGCCCGACCGCGGACCGCGCCGCCCGTACCGCGGCCGCCGCCCGGGAGGAGGCGGGGACGGCCGAGGACAGGTCCGGCAGCGCGTCGGCGCGGCCTCCCGAGCGCGATGCCCGCTCGAAGTCGGCCCGCTCCTCGGACGGCATCGCGTCGAGCAGCCGGCGCGCCGCCGCGAGCTTCGCCGTGATGTCCCGCTTGTGCTCAGCGGCGTCGGAGCGCAGCGCCTCCAGCTCGGCCAGCTTGACCGAGGCCTCCTGCCGTTCCTGGCCGATCCGGCGCTGCTCCTCGCGCAGTTCGGCGAGCTGCCGGGCCTGGCGGCCGCTGAGCCGGTCGAGTACGGCGGCCTTGTCGAGGTAGCCGTCGGGGTCCTCGGACAGCACCAGCGTGAGGGCGGGGTCGATGCCGCCGGAGCGGTACTGGGCGCCGGCGAAGGCGCCGAGGACGCCGCGCATGGTGTTGATGCGGTCCTGGCCGCGGGCCACGGCGTCCTGGGCCCGGCTGATCTCGGCCCGGAGCCGGCCGGCCTTCTCGTCGGCCTCGTTGAAGCGCTCGGTGGCCTGCTCGGCCTCCTCGAAGAGCCGGTCGACCTGGGCGCGGGCGCCCGCCGGGGGGTCCTGGGGCAGGCTCGGGGCCGCGCTCGCCACCGCCCCCGTCAGGGCGACGGCGGCGCCTGCCGCGGCGGCGGTGAAGGCGGTGAACTTGGTGCTCCGGTCGAGGCCGTTGAGCCCGGGCCGGCGATGGGACGCCACGTGAAACCGCTCCCTTGCGCTGCGCGCAGCCCGGGTCCGCCCCCCGTGGACGGCCGTGTGCCGGGTTCCGCGCTGGCAGACAGTAGCCGCGCCGCCGGGCACCGGCCAACGACCGTCCGGGGGTTCTCACGCGAACGCCCCGCCGGAGACGCAGGTCACCGGCGGGGCGTGGGGTCAGGGCGGGGCCGCGCAATTCGCCCGGATGGGCGGTGTACGGCGCGTCCCGGGGGTCTGCGGCTCAGCCGACGCGGACGCCGAACTGGAACGGCATGTTGGACATCGCCTCGTACCGCACTCCGCCGTCCGGGTTGGAGGCGTGGAACACCTGCCCGTTGCCCGCGTAGAGCCCGACGTGGTGCAGGTCCGAGTAGAAGAACACCAGGTCGCCCGGCTGGAGTTCGCTGCGGCCGATGCGCGTGCCGTCGTTCACCTGGGTGTAGGTGGTACGGCTGATGCTGACCCCCGCCTGCCCGTAAGCCCACTGGGTGAGCCCGGAGCAGTCCCAGAGATCGGGGCCGGTCGACCCCATGTGGTACCCCTTGCCCTTCTGCGTCACGGCGGCGGCGAGCGCGGCGCCGGCCCGGCCCGAACCCTTCACGTTGCCCGCGCTCTGGGCCGCGCTGCTGCTGGACTTGCTGCTCTCGTCCTTGAGCGCCGCCCGGTCCTGCGCACTGAGGGTGTTCAGCTGGGCCTGGGCCGCGGCGAGCTTGTCCTGGGCGGCCTTCTTCTGCTCGCCGAGCTCCTTGCGGGTGGCGTCGAGGTCGGCGAGCTTGCCCGCGGCTTCCTGGCGCTGCTGGGCCAGGAAGCGCTGCTTGGCCTGGATCCTGCCGATGGTCTCGATCTGCTTGCCGCTCAACTGCTGGAGCGTGGAGGCCTTGTCGAGGTAGCTCTGCGGGTCGTCGGAGAGCAGCAGGGTGAGGGACTGGTCGATGCCGCCGGTGCGGTACTGGGCGCTGGCCATCGAACCCAGCGTGTTGCGCATGTCGTTGAGTTCGAGCTGGCCGCGCGCGACCTGGTCCTGGAGCTGCGCGATCTCCTTTTCGAGCTTGTCCTGACGGTCCTTGGCTCCGTCGAACTTCTCGGTGGCCTGCTCCGCCTCGTCGTAGAGGGCGTCGACCTTGGCCTTGACCTCGTCCTTGCCGGGCTTGTCCGGGGCGGCCATGGCCGACTGCGAGGAGAGGGCGACAGCGGCGGCGGCGAACGCGGTGAGCGCGGTCACGCGCGAGCGGCTCGGCGGCTTGGGTCGACGGTGGGACGCCACGAAGGCGAGCTCCTTCTTCCTCACGCCGCCGGAACGGAACGCGACACGCACGGCGGCACCTTCGCCGTCACCCCGAATGAGTGACCTACCGCACGAAGGTTTGAACAGACCCTAGTGACCTCGCTGTGATCAGTTCAAATCCTCCGGGGCAAAAAATCGGCCCCTCACCCACTTCTTCACAGCCGGTCCACGCTGGGTGCAGCGTACTTGACGGTGCGTTCCCACGACGCCCCGCCAATTCCGGCATGAAGTACGTTAATTGGCGAAAAACGCCATTCCCCGGTAAGAGGGGTCGAAGGTCACGAAACGCGTGAAAGCCGCTTGAGCAACAAGGCGGACGTAACGGGACGGGCTCCCGACTTGGCCACGCCGTCCGCCACCTCGCGGTCCGTGGACACCACGACCACCGGTCGGCCGGGCGGCTCCGCCCGGACCAGCTGGCGGATCAGCTCGTCCGCCGTCACCCCCGCCTTGGAGAACAGCACCCGTACCCCGCGCGGCGGGGCGAGCAGCACCGGGGCGGCCAGCTCGGCGCCGTCGAAGACACAGGTCATCTCCGCGCCCGTCTGGGCGGCCAGCATCGACAGCCCGCCCAGCAGCCGCAGCCGCTGCTTCTCCAGCGGCATCGTCGGGTAGCCGGTCTTCGTCACGTTGTAGCCGTCGACCACCAAGTGCGCCTGGGGCAGCGCCAACAGCTGGTCCAGCAGCGCCGGATCGGTCTCGGACAGCGCCCGCGCGGCGATGTCCTTCGGCGTCATCCGGCCCGGCTCCACCGCGTCCACCGTGTCCGCCGGCCGGGTGGAGACCGGCGGCAGTGCCAGCTCGCGGCGCAGCCCGGCGGCCGCGTCCAGGACGGTGTCCAGCAGCAGCCGCAGCCGCATGTCCTCGATGCTGCGTCCCTCGCGGGTGGCCCGGCGGGAGGTCTCCAGCGCCGACTCCACCTCCGCCAGGCGGGACTTGAGCCGACGGCTCTCGCTCTCGGCGGCGGCGACCCGGGCGGCCGCGTCGCCGCGGATGCCGTCGACCTCAGCGGTCAGCTTCCGCAGGGCCGCCTCGCCCCGCTTGACGTCGCTCTGGGCGCTGCGCAGCTTGCGGTGAAGCGATTCCGCTTCCTTGCGGGCGGCGTCGAGCTCGGCCCGCACCTGCTCGCCGCCGGAGCGCTGCGTCTCGCGGGCGTGGGCCACTTCCTCGCGCAGCCGCTCCAGCTCGCGCCGGGTCTCGTCGCCGACCCGCTCGGCGTCCGCCCGCTGGACCTCCTCGCCGGCGGCGGCGACCAGCTTGACCCAGCCGGCCGGCCGCAGGACGTACGCGGCGGCCGCCACGTCCAGCGGATCGGCGGCGGCGGGCGGGGCCCCGCACTCCAGCGCCCCGGCCAGTTCCTTCTGGGCCTCGCGGAGCTTCTCGGCGACGCGGCTGCGGAAGACGGCGTCCGTCTCCACGGCCGCGGCCATCGCGTTCCCGGCGAACTTGGCGCGCCGGGTCGGGGTGAACCGGGCGTACTGGCGCAGCTGCGCGGGCAGGTCCGCGACCGTCAGGCCGCCGAAGGCGTCCGAGACGAGCGCGACGACCCGGCGCCGCACGCCTTCCGGCAGCGGGCGGTCGAGCACCTCCGCGGCGTCGCCGGCCGCGTCGGCCGGCCCAGCGCCGCTTGCTGGCTCCACAATCCGTCACCCCTACCGTGATCTACTGTGGGCCCGGCTCCCGTCAGGAGTCCGTGCCCGGCCTGTCCACGAGCTCGATCTGGTCCACCGCGTTGCACCAGCGGCAGCGGACCGACTCGATGGTCTCATTGACCACCTCGCGCTCCTCGACCTTGGGCTCCCCGGCGAGGTCCAGGTGGACGTACTCCACCACCTTCGACGAACGGGTGACGTCGAAGCGCGTGAGGTTGCCGCACAGGGTGCAGCGCCACCGGGTGGTGTCGGTCGGCTGGGGAACCGTCATCAGGACGCTCTCTCCTTCGTAGCTCTTTCAATTAAAGCCGCCCGCCGGAGCCGCCGGGAGCCGATGGCGGCGATCGGCGCACCGCAGCACGTAACCCTACGGCCTGGCACCACCCGCACGGGGGCCGTGCTGCGTCATGCTCTGACGCATGATCGTAAGGTGGCAGGCCGCCCTCGGCGATGCCGTGCGCGGCCCGGTGGTCACCCGCGCGCTGATCGCGGGCTGCTGTGTGGTGTTCGTCCTCGGCCCCGCCTCCGGCCTGAACCCGGGGTACGGGACGGGTGACCTGCTGCTGGAGACGGGAACCGCGTACTTCCGGCGCTGGGGCGTGGTCCCGGACGAGCTCTTCGGCGGCACGGCCCGGGCCCTGCTCACGCCGCTGACGGCGCTGTTCGTGCACGGGAGCTGGCTGCACCTACTGGGCAACATGCTCTTCCTCCACGTGTTCGGCGCGATGGCGGAGGAGCGGATGGGCCGCCCGGCGTTCCTGCTCTTCTACGTCGGTACGGGCTACCTGGCGCTGGCGGCGTACGCGGCGGCCAACGCCTCCTCCGACCAGACGCTGGTCGGGGCGTCGGGGGCGATCTCGGCGGTCCTGGGCGCGTTCCTGTGCCTGTTCCCGCGGGCCCGGGTGACGAGCCTGTTCCCGTTCCTGTTCTTCCTGCCGCTGCGGTTCCCCGCGTGGATCGTGCTGATGTTCTGGTTCGGCCTGCAGTGGCTGGCGGCGCACCGGGCGGCGAGCGGCCCGGGGGTGGCGTACCTGGCCCACGTGGTGGGGTTCTCCGTCGGGTTCGCCTACGCCTGGGTGCGATATCGGCGTACGACTAGAGTGAGGCGACCAGCGACGGCCAGCGAGGGAGACAGCCAACCGTGATCACCGCGATCGTGCTCATCAAGACCAGCGTGGACCGGATCCCCGAGATCGCCGAGTCCATCGCGCAGCTGGACAGCGTCAGCGAGGTCTACTCGGTCACCGGCACCTACGACCTCATCGCGCTGGTCCGCGTCGCCCGCCACGAGAACCTGGCGGACATCATCCCGGGCCGGATCAGCAAGATCCCGGGCGTCGAGGCGACGGACACCCACGTGGCGTTCCGCACGTACTCCCAGCACGACCTGGAAGCCGCCTTCGCGATCGGCCTCGACGCGTAGCCCCTGGCCGGGGGCTTGACGGAAGCAGCCGTCCGGTCCGGCCCGGGTCCCCGCCGCAGGAGTGGCCCACCATCGGCCCCCAGGCGGCCGGCGAGGGTCTCCGCCCGGTCGCGGCCCTACCGGTGGCCGCCCCCCGGCCGTCGTCGCACGGCACGGCATCTCCGCCCGGTCGCGGCCCTACCGCTGGCCGGCCCCCGGCCGTCGTCGCACGGCACGGCATCTCCGCCCGGTCGCGGCCCTACCGCTGGCCGCCCCCCGGCCGTCGTCGCACGGCACGGCATCTCCGCCCGGTCGCGGCCCTACCGGTGGACGCCCCCCGGTTGTCGTCGCACGGCACGGCATCTCCGCCCGGTCGCGGCCCTACCGCTGGCCGGACGCCCAGCTCGTCGTCCTAGCGGACGTTGGCGGCCGCCGATAGCCGTGCCGTCCGGCAGGTGTCGGTCCGCGGCTCCGCAGAACGGCCGGCGCGTTGCGCCGGTCGCGCTCCTGCCAGCGGTCGGGCCCCGGGTCCGGGGTCCATGTTCCCTCGTCCCGAGCCGCCGGCTACCCGCCGGCGCCGTTCCGCGCAGCGGGCTCGGGGCGCGGGGCCGCTCGCAGCGGGGCTGCCCAGCTCCCCCCGGCTCTCGCCTCCTCGGCGGGCCGACCGGCCCGCCCGTCAGGCGGTCGCAGTGCCAGCCGCCGGTACCGCCCCTGGACCCTCGGCGGCGTGCTGCCGCCGAGGCCGGGGATCTGCCGTTCCGCCGCCGCCCCCGAAGCTACGGACCACGCCCGGTCGTGGCCGTCCGTGGACCCGGCCGAGGTCGCACGCCGCACCCATGCGGCGACCCCCCGGACCGAGCACCGGCCCCCGGCACGAGGCCGCCCTCAAACCGCCACCCCACCGACGCCCGGGCACCGGCCCAGGCGCGCGCACCACACCAAGGCCCCCACCGCCACACACACGCAGCCGCCCAACCACCCGGACCGAGCACCGGCCCCCGGCACGAGCCCGCCCTCAAACCGCCACCCCACCGACGCCCGGGCACCGGCCCAGGCGCGCGCACCACACCAAGGCCCCCACCGCCACGCACACGCGGCCGCCCAACCAACCAGCCGAGCACCGTCTCTCCCCGGCCCGAGGCCGCCCTCAGACCACCACTCCACTGACGCGCGTGGACCCGGCCGCGCTCGCGCGGCCACCGCTACGCGTGCGCGGCACCCACTCGCCCGGGCCGAGTACCGGCCCCCGGCATGACCACCGGCTGAGGTCGCGTGCCTCGCCCAGGGCGGCCACTGCCTGCGTGTGCGGCCGCCCGGCACGAGGCCGCCCTCGAACCACCGCCCCGCCGACGCCGGGGAAGCACCCTGGCGCTGAGCCGCGCGAGGGCCGCGTCAAGAGACGGGCACGCAGCGGCCTTCCTCCGTGCGGTACTGCCACTTCGCGCCGTCCGCGACCAGCTCCCGCACCGCGCGGACGAAGCGCTCCACGTGCTCGTCCGGGGTGCCCGCGCCGAAGCTGACGCGGATCGCGTTCAGCGACCGCTCCCCCGGCGCCGCCTCCGGCGCCCCGCATTCGCCCTGGGCCTGCGGTTCGCTGCCCAGCAGCGTCCGCACCAGCGGGTGGGCGCAGAACAGGCCGTCGCGGACGCCGATGCCGTACTCGGCCGACAGCGCGGCGGCGAAGTGGGAGCTGTTCCAGCCCTCCACCACGAACGAGATCACGCCGACCCGCGGGGCCTCGTCCCCGAACAGGGAGAGGACCCGGACCTCGGGGACCGCCGCCAGGCCCTCGCGGACCTGCGCGATCAGCTGCCGTTCCCGGGCAACCAGGCCCTCGAAGCCCGCCTCCGTCAGCGCCCGGCAGGCGGAGGCGATGGAGTAGACGCCGATGACGTTCGGGGAGCCGGCCTCGTGCCGGGCGGCCGTGGTGTGCCACTCGACGTCCACGCCCCCGTCCGCGCGCCGGGCCACCTTCCGCGACGCGCCGCCGCCGGCCAGGTACGGCTGCGCCTCCTGGAGCCAGTCGGCCCGCCCCGCCAGTACGCCGGAGCCGAACGGCGCGTACAGCTTGTGCCCGGAGAAGGCGACCCAGTCCACGTCCAGCTCCCGCACCGAGACGGGGTGGTGCGGCGCCAGCTGGGCGGCGTCCAGCACGATCCGCGCGCCGTGGGCGTGCGCCGCGGCGGTGAGTTCCTTCACCGGCCACAGCTCGCCGGTGACGTTGGACGCGCCGGTGACGCACACCAGCGCCGGGCCGTACGGATCCCGCCCGGCCAGCGCCCGCTCCAGGGTGGCGACGGCCTCGTCCGGGGTGCGCGGCGCGTTGAGGTACGTGACCTGCGCGTCGCCCCACGGCAGCAGCGACGCGTGGTGCTCGGTCTCGAAGACGAAGACCTGGCAGCCGGCGGGGAGCACGGCCGCGAGCAGGTTGAGCGAGTCGGTCGTGGACCGGGTGAAGACCACCTGATCGGCGGGCCGGCAGTCCAGGAACTCCGCGACCGTGGCCCGGCTCTGCTCGAACAGGTCGGTCGACAACTGCGAGAGGTATCCGGCGCCGCGGTGCACGCTGCCGTAGTACGGGGCGTACGCGGCCACGTCGTCCCAGACCCGCTGGAGCGCCGGCGCGCTGGCCGCGTAGTCGAGGGCCGCGTACGTGACCTCGCCGCCGGTGACGAGCGGGACGGTGACGTCCCGGCCCAGCACGGGCAGCGGCTCGGCACACCCGGTGCGGTCGGCGGTGGCGGTGGCGGTGACGTTCAGGGATGCGGACATGGCGGTATCTCCCGGCAGGCAGGACGGAATGGCTTCGGTGTCTGCCCGTACGCGGGTACGGCTCGGCGGCCGTCCGGGGCACGGGGGTGTCTCGGGGTTCCGGGTACGCGGAAGCGACCCTGTTTCCGAGGGGTGAAGAAGGGGCGCAGACGCCCTATCGCATTCGCTTGCTCACGGAAAAAGCTCCTCGAGGACCAGGATCCCTGGTGTCGAGGGATCCGCGCTTGCCGTAGACCTCACTGCCTACGGCCTGGTCATCACCCGGGGCACCCCGCCACGGAAGGAGGGTTGCCGGACAGCGAGCCGGGGCCAAAGCGCTGTCACTCGTGACCTGGTCAGCATCCTGCCACAAGATCCCGCACGCGCAAGACCCCGGTCCGCATGCTGGACCGGGGTCACCTCTTTCACGCCGTTCTCACACGGCCCGGCCGGCGCCTGCGCACACCGCCCGGCCAGGGCCTACGCGTTGCTCGCCGCCACCCAGCGCTCCAGCGCCGCCCGGGCCGCGCCCGAGTCGATGGCCTCGGCCGCCCGGGCGATGCCCGCCGCGAGCTGCTCCTCCAGGGAGCCCGTGCCCGGGTCCAGCGCCACGAGCGCGGCCGCCGAGTTCAGCAGCACCGCGTCCCGCACCGGACCGGTCTCGCCGGCCAGCAGCCGGCGCGCCACGTCGGCGTTGTACGAGGCGTCCTCGCCCCGCAGCGCCGACACGTCCACCAGGTCGATGCCGACGTCGCGCGGGTCGAAGGACAGCTCCGTCACCGCGCCGTCGCGCACCCACCACACCCGGGACGTGGCCGTCGTCGTCAGCTCGTCGAGGCCGTCGTCGCCGCGGAAGACCAGGGCGGAGGAGCCGCGTTCGGCGAGCACGCCCGCCACGATGGGGGCCACCCGGGCGTCGGCCACCCCGGTCGCCTGCGCCCGGACCCGCGCCGGATTGGTGAGCGGGCCCAGGAAGTTGAAGGTGGTCCGGATGCCCAGCTCCTTACGGGCCGCGGCGACGTGCCGCAGCGCGGGGTGGAACTTCACCGCGAAGCAGAAGGTGACGCCGGCCTGCTCGGCGACCTCCACCACCCGCGCCGGGGTGAGGTCGAGGTTGACGCCGAGCTTCTCCAGGACGTCGGAGGCCCCGCTGGCGGAGGAGGCGGCCCGGTTGCCGTGCTTGACGACCTTGGCGCCCGTTCCGGCCACGACGATCGCGGACATCGTGGAGATGTTCACCGTTTTGGCCCCGTCGCCGCCGGTGCCGACGATGTCCACCGTCCGGCCCGGCACCTCGATCAGGTTGGCGTGTTCGTACATGGCCCGCACCAGGCCGTTGATCTCCGCGACGGTCTCGCCCTTGGCCCGCAGCGCGACCGCGAAGCCGGCGATCTGGGCGTCGGTGGCTTCCCCGCGCATGATCCGGTCCATGGCCCAGGCCGTGTCGTCGCTGCTCAGGTCCCGGCCGGTCAGCAGGGCGTCGAGGACGCCCGGCCACCCGCGGGCCGCCACGCTGTCGCCGCCTGCCGGGGTCGCAACGTTCATGGTCCGCTCCTGCGCTAGTGGGCCGCCCCGTACTCGCCGCCCACGTCGAATGGGAAGGCCCTCAGCCTATCCAGCCGGGGCGGACGGCAAAGAGCCCCGTCCAGACCCTGGACGGGGCTCTCGCCGTGGCGACACCAGGATTGACCGGAATCAATCCCTCAAGCGGTCATGCGGGATCAGTGGTGGCCGTGGCCGCTCTGGATCTCCTTGTACTCCTCCACCGTGGGCTTCGGAATCTGGTTGTTCTCCGCGTAGAAGCCCTTGCTCAGCTTCGCGCGGAGCTTCTCCGTGGCCTTGGGCTTGCGCTCCACGCCGTTCTCGTCGACCGTCGGGCCGAGTTCGATCGGCTGGTACTGCTCGTGCGAGGTGAGCGTGTGCAGCTTGGCCTGCGGCAGCGGCTCGTGGATCTCGACGAACTCACCGTGCGGCAGCCGCTTGATGATGCCGGTCTCGCGACCGTGCAGCACCTTGTCGTGGTCCCGGCGCTGGAGGCCGAGGCAGATCCGCTTGGTGACGATGAAGGCGAGGACCGGGACGACGAAGAAGCCGATCCGGACGAACCACGTGATGTTGTTGATCGAGAGGTGGAAGTACTGCGCGAACATGTCGTTTCCACCGCCGATCAGCAGGACGATGTACTCCGCGATCCAGGCGACACCGAAGGCCGTACGGGTCGGGACGTTGCGCGGGCGGTCCAGCAGGTGGTGCTCACGCTTGTCGCCGGTGACCCAGGACTCGATGAACGGCCAGACGGCGATCGCGCCCAGCACCAGCGGGAAGAGCAGCAGCGGGATGAACACGCCCAGCACGAGGGTGTGGCCCCACAGGTTGATCTCCCAGCCCGGCATGGCACGGATCAGGCCTTCCGGCATACCCATGTACCAGTCGGGCTGCGCGCCGGTGGACACGTGGTCCGGGCGGTACGGGCCGAGCGCCCAGATGGGGTTGATCGAGGCGAGCGCCGCGATGGCCGCGATGACACCGAAGACCAGGAAGAAGAAGCCTCCGGCCTTGGCCATGTAGACCGGCAGCAGCGGCATGCCGACGACGTTGTTGTTCGTCTTGCCGGGACCCGCGTACTGGGTGTGCTTGTGGTAGAAGACCAGGATCAGGTGGGCCACCAGCAGGCCCATCATGATGCCGGGCAGCAGCAGGATGTGGATCGAGTAGAAGCGTGCGACGAAGTCGCCGCCGGGGAACTCGCCGCCGAAGAGGAAGAACGACAGGTACGTGCCGACGATCGGCACGGACAGGATCGCGCCCTCCATGAAGCGGACACCGGTGCCCGAGAGCAGGTCGTCCGGCAGGGAGTAACCGGTGAAGCCGGTGAACATGCCGAGGACCAGCAGCAGGAAGCCGAAGATCCAGTTGACCTCGCGCGGCTTGCGGAACGCGCCGGTGAAGAAGACGCGCATCATGTGCACGACCATGGCCGCGACGAAGATGAGCGCCGACCAGTGGTGGATCTGCCGGATGAGCAGACCGCCGCGGACGTCGAAGCTGATGTCCAGCGTCGAGGCGAAGGCCTCGGACATCTGGACGCCCTGCATCGGCACGTACGGGCCGTGGTAGACGACCTCGTTCATGCTCGGGTGGAAGAACAGCGTCAGGTACACACCCGTGAGGATGATGATGATGAAGCTGTAGAGGCAGATCTCACCGAGCATGAAGGACCAGTGGTCCGGGAAGATCTTGCGCATGTTCGACTTGGCCAGGCTGTAGATGCCCAGGCGGCCGTCGGCCCAGTCCGCTACCCGCTCGCCGGCGGGCGCTTTGCGCTGACTGTCGGTGGTGGTGGCAGTGCTCATCCGCGCTCCCAGAATGCAGGACCGACGGGCTCTTCGAAGTCGCCGTGCGCTTCGAGGAAGCCTTCGTCATTGACGCCGATCCGCAGCTGCGGAAGCGCGTGACCAGCGGGGCCGAAGATGACTCGGGCGCCGTCGGAGAGGTCGAAGGTGGACTGGTGGCACGGGCAGAGCACGTGGTGGGTCTGCTGCTCGTACAGGCTGATCGGGCAGCCGACGTGGGTGCAGATCTTGGAGAAGGCCACGATGCCGTCGTGGGACCACTCCAGCTCCCGCTTGTCCTTGATGTCCTGCGGCTGGAGCCGGACGATCATCAGGGCGGCCTTGGCGATCTGGTTCTGGAAGTCGTGCTGGGTCTCCTCCAGGCCTTCCGGCATGGCGAAGGTCAGCGAACCGACGACCACGTCCTCGGGACGCAGCGGCTCCATCGTGTTCTGGTTGATGAGCAGCTTGCCCTTGGCCCACAGGGTCTTGCGCAGCTTCTCCTCGGGCAGCGGGCCCAGGTCGCGCATGATCACCACGGCGGACAGCGGCAGCATGGCCAGCGCGCCCAGCATGGTGTTGCGGATCAGCGGACGGCGGCCGATGGCCGACTCGCTCGCGCCGTCGGCGAAGTCCTGCAGGACCTTGGCCTTGACCTCCGGCGGCGCCGCGATGGCGTGGCGCTCGTCGGCGACCTCCACGTCGGACATCAGGGTGCGGGCCCAGTGGACCGCGCCCGCGCCGATGCAGAAGAGGGCCGTGCCCAGGGTCAGACCGAGGGCGAAGTTCAGGCCGCTCACCCTCCCGATCGGGAAGATGTACACGAACTTGTCGACGGGGATCGTCACGTACGCGGCGATGAAGCCGATCGTGGCGAGCATCGACAGCGTGAACAGCATCGCCACCGTGCGCTCGGACCGCCTGGCGGCCCGCTCGTCGATGTCCTGGATGCGCGGCTTGTGGACCGGCAGGCCCGGGTCGGCGAACGGGTCGTCCGCGACTGCTACGCCACCGTGGTGCGCGTCGCCCTGCTCGCTCGGCAGGTGCTTCTCTTCGGGAATGTCTTGGCTACTCATGACTTCTTGGCCTTAGCGGTGTGGGCCGCGACCCAGACGGCGACAGCGATCAGCGCACCCAGAGCGAAGATCCAGCCGAACAGACCCTCGGAGACGGGGCCGAGGCCACCGAGCTTCAGGCCGCCAGGGCTGACCGACTTGTCGCCGTTCACGTTCTGGAGGTACGCGATGATGTCCTTCTTCTGCTTCTCCGGCATCGTGCTGTCGGGGAAGGAGGGCATGTTCTGCGGGCCGGTGAGCATGGCCTCGTAGATGTGCTTCGGCGAGACGTCCGCAAGGTTGGGGGCGTACTTGCCGTGCGTCAGGGCGCCGCCCTCGCCGGTGAAGTTGTGGCACTGCGCGCAGTTGTTGCGGAACAGTTCGCCACCCTTGGCGATGTCGGCACCCGCCGGGTCCACCTGCTTCTGGGTGGGCACGGCCGGGCCGGCTCCCAGCGAGGCGACGTACGCGGCGAGCTGGTCGATCTGGGCCTGCGTGTAGATCACGGGCTTGGCCGGGATCTGCGCGCCGGGCTGCTGGGCGGGCATGCGGCCCGTACCCACCTGGAAGTCGACGGCCGCGGAGCCGACGCCGACCAGGCTGGGGCCGTCAGAGGAACCCTGACCGCCGGTTCCGTGGCAGCTTGCGCAGCCGACGGCGTAGAGCTTCTTGCCCTCCTCGATGGCGAGGGACTGGGCGGTGTCATCGGCCTGCGCCTTGCCCGCGGGGGCGAAGGCGGCGTAAAGCCCCCCAGTGGCCGCCAGCGCGAGGAGTAGAACGACGACCGCCGCCAGCGGATGGCGTCGTCGTGCGGAGAGCTTTTTCACGGATTACCCCGGTGTCAGGATCTTCTGCGTCGGTGATTCTGGATGGATTGCCGGGCGTGCCCGGCGACGTGTTCGCTACTTGATCAGGTAGATCGTCGCGAAGAGGCCGATCCAGACGACATCGACGAAGTGCCAGTAGTAGGACACGACGATGGCCGACGTGGCCTGTTCGTGGGTGAACCTCTTGGCCGCGTACGTCCGGCCGAGGACCAGCAGGAAGGCGATGAGACCGCCCGTCACGTGCAGACCGTGGAAGCCGGTGGTCAGGTAGAACACCGACCCGTACGGTCCGGACTTGAGGGACATGCCCTCGTGCTTGACCAGCTCGGTGTACTCGAACACCTGGCCGCCAATGAAGATCGCACCCATGACGAACGTGATGATGAACCACGTCCGGAGCTTCTTCACGTCACCGCGCTCGGCGGCGAATACGCCGAGCTGGCAGGTGAGGGAGGAGAGCACCAGGATCGTGGTGTTCGTCGCCGAGAAGGGCAGATTCAAGGCCGAAGCCTGCTCTGTCCAGTACTCGGCGCCCGTCACGGATCGCAGGGTGAAGTACATCGCGAAGAGGGCCGCGAAGAACATCAGCTCGGAACTCAACCAGATGATGGTTCCGACGCTGACGAGGTTCGGCCGGTTGACCGTCGGGTGCGCGTGCCCGGTATCTACTGTCGTTGCTGTCGCCACGACCGACATTATGTCGGTCGCTTATCCCGCCCTCACCCCGGGGGGTGCCGTTCGGAGTGTCAGAGGCGTGTGCAAGGCCCGAACGGCCCATCAGATCTGCTGACCGGCGGCGGTCCGCGAGGCCGTGCGAACCGATGTTGACAAGCGGTCGGACGGAGTAGCATCCCGCGCAACATCAACGTGATTCACGGGCACACGTGGAGGAACGAAATGCGGGCGACTGCGCGAGTTCTGGTCTACAGCGACGACGCGGGCACCCGGGAGCAGGTGCGGCTGGCCTCCGGGCGCAGGCCGGCCGCGGACCTGCCGCCGGTGGAGTTCCTGGAGTGCGCGACGCTGCCGGCGGTCCTCAAGGCGCTGGACGAGGGCGGCGTGGACGCGTGCGTGCTGGACGGCGAGGCCGTTCCGGCGGGCGGCATGGGCGTGTGCCGGCAGATCAAGGACGAGATCTTCCGCTGTCCCCCGGTGCTGTTGCTGATGGGACGCCCGCAGGACGCCTGGCTGGCCACCTGGAGCCGGGCGGATGCGGCCGTCACCCTTCCGGTTGACCCGGTGGAGTTCCCGGAGGTCCTGGCGCGTCTCCTGCGCGCCCGGCTATCGCTGGACGCGTAGCCCGGCGCCGCTCAAGCGGAACCGGCCCGTCGGGAGCCTGGGGGCTCCCGCACGGGCCGGTTCGGGGCCGCTGGGCGGGCCTGCGGGGCCGGTTCAGACCTGCGGGCGCAGTCGGGCCTGGTCGACCGCGTTGCGGCCTTCCTGGGTGCCGCCCACCAGGGCGCTGCCTTCGCGCCAGTCCTTCCAGTCCATGTTCCAGTCGCCGTAGCCGTTGCCGAAGGTGTCCATCTCGTCGCCGATGCTGTTGATCACCTTGACGATGTCGCCCTCGCTGATGTTCTCGTAGAACCAGGCGGCGTTGCCGGTGCTCATGCCGGTGCAGCCGTGGCTGACGTTCTCGTAGCCCTGGGAGCCGACGGACCACGGCGCGGCGTGGACGTATTCACCACTCCAGGTGACGCGCGTCGCGTAGTAGACGGGCAGGTTGTAGTACTCGCTGCCGCCGATGCCGACGGTGTCGCCGCGCATCTGGACGTAGTACTGCTTGCCGAGGACCACCTTGATGCCGTTGCGGGTGGAGAAGCCGGGCTTTCCGGTGGTCACCGGAATGGTGTTGATCACTTCTCCGTTGCGCTTGAACGTGAGGTAGTGGGACGCGGCGTCGGTGGTGACCTCGACGCGGTCGCCGATCTCCAGTTTCAGCGGCTTGCTGGCGGTCCCGTAGAGGTCGTCGGTGACCTTGACGCCCTCCAGGTTGCTCCGGACGGAGACGGTGGAGTGGGCGGGCCAGTAGTCCTTGGGGCGGAAGTGCAGCTTCTTGTCGTCCACCCAGTGCCAGGCGCCCTCGACGCCCGACGGCACGTCCACGACCAGACCGCGCTCCACGAGGGCGCGGGCGGCCTTGTCCTTCACCGGCTCGCTCAGTTCGGCCGTGATGGGCTGTCCGACGCCGTATTTGCCCGCGTCCGGGCCGAATTCCACCTGGAGGACCTTCTTGGCCGGGGTGGTGTCGAACGTCAGCGTCCGCTGCCCGGGGGCGCCCCGCTCGTCCTCCGTGCTCACGGTGGCCGTGTAGCGGACGCCGGCGGCCATCGAGGCGGTGCTGTGCCAGCGGTCGCCCTTGGCGGAGAGCTCGCCCGCCAGGCGGCGGCCGTGGGTGTCCACCACGGTCACGTCGGTGATCCGCGAGCCGGAGCCCTTCGAGGTGACCTCCAGCGGCCGGCTGGGGTCGACGGGGCGGCCGCCGGAGGCCTGGTTGAAAGACACGTGGTCGCCCGCGTCGTACGGACGGGCGGACAGCGGGTTGTCGTCGGACCCCCCGCACGCGGTGGCGCCGGCCCCGAGGGACGCGACCAGCAGGGAGCAGCTGAGTACCGTCCAAAGACGCGGTGAGTGCTTCATGGAGCCAACGCTATGAAGGTATGACAATTACGGCGCGCGGGGTGACTGCAAACGAGGGGCCCGGACTCCTCCGTTGGAGGTGTCCGGGCCCCTGGTGCCGTGCTCCGGGTCCTGCGGGTGGTGCTCGCTACTGGTTCTGGTTCTCACCGCGGTAGTACTCGTACACCCAGCCCCACAGGCCGATCACGATGATCGGGGCCGAGAAGTACATGAGCCACCAGCCGAAGATGACGCCCATGAACGCGAGCGCGCCGCCGATGCCCAGCGAGAGCGGCTGCCAGCTGTGCGGGGAGAAGAACCCCAGCTCGCCCGCCTCGTCGGCGACGTCGGCCTCCAGGTTGTCCTGGGCCATCTCGTCCACGCGCTTGGCCGTGAAGGCCAGGTAGTAGCCGATCATGACGCTCAGGCCGAAGGCCAGGAAGAGCGCGGTGGTGCCGACGGTCTCCTTCGACCACACGCCGTACACGACGGCCATGATCAGGATGAAGAAGGAGAGCCAGAGGAACAGCTTGCCCTGGATCTTCACTTGCCGGCCTCCTTGTCGCCGGTGAGGGCCTTGGTGGCACCGGCGGTGTGGTCCTCGAGGTGGTCGAGGGCCGCGATCTCCGGGTGGTGCAGGTCGAACGCCGGGGATTCGGAGCGGATCCGCGGCAGGGTGAGGAAGTTGTGCCGCGGCGGCGGGCAGGAGGTCGCCCACTCGAGCGAACGGCCGTAACCCCACGGGTCGTCGACCTCGACCTTCTTGCCGTACTTGGCCGTCTTCCAGACGTTGTACATGAACGGCAGCATCGACAGGCCGAGCAGGAACGAGCTGATCGTGGAGATGGTGTTCAGCGTCGTGAAGCCGTCGGCGGCGAGGTAGTCCGCGTAACGGCGCGGCATGCCCTCGGCGCCGAGCCAGTGCTGGACCAGGAAGGTGCCGTGGAAGCCGATGAACAGCGTCCAGAAGGTGATCTTGCCGAGGCGCTCGTCCAGCATCTTGCCCGTGAACTTCGGCCACCAGAAGTGGAAGCCGGCGAACATCGCGAAGACCACGGTGCCGAAGACGACGTAGTGGAAGTGCGCGACGACGAAGTACGAGTCGGAGACGTGGAAGTCCATCGGGGGCGAGGCCAGGATGACGCCGGTCAGACCACCGAAGGTGAAGGTGACCAGGAAGCCGATCGTCCAGAGCATCGGGGTCTCGAAGGACAGCGAGCCCTTCCACATGGTGCCGATCCAGTTGAAGAACTTCACACCGGTCGGTACCGCGATCAGGAAGGTCATGAAGGAGAAGAACGGCAGCAGCACACCGCCGGTGACGTACATGTGGTGGGCCCACACGGTCACCGAGAGTCCGGCGATCGCGATCGTCGCGGCGATCAGGCCGATGTAGCCGAACATCGGCTTGCGGCTGAAGACCGGGATGATCTCGGAGACGATGCCGAAGAACGGTAGCGCGATGATGTACACCTCTGGATGGCCGAAGAACCAGAAGAGGTGTTGCCACAGTAGGGCGCCGCCGTTGGACGCGTCGAACACGTGCGCACCGAACTTCCGGTCGGCCTCCAGCGCGAAGAGCGCGGCGGCCAGCACCGGGAAGGCGAGCAGGACCAGGACACCGGTCAGCAGCACGTTCCAGGTGAAGATCGGCATGCGGAACATCGTCATGCCGGGAGCGCGCATGCAGATGATCGTGGTGATGAAGTTGACCGAGCCGAGGATCGTGCCGAAGCCGGAGAAGGCCAGACCCATGATCCACATGTCGGCGCCGATGCCCGGCGAGCGGACCGCGTCCGACAGCGGGGAGTAGGCGAACCAGCCGAAGTCGGCGGCGCCGTTCGGCGTGACGAAGCCGGCCACCGCGATGGTCGAGCCGAAGAGGTAGAGCCAGTACGCGAACATGTTCAGCCGCGGGAACGCCACGTCGGGCGCACCGATCTGCAGCGGCATGATCCAGTTGGCGAAGCCCGCGAACAGCGGGGTGGCGAACATCAGCAGCATGATCGTGCCATGCATGGTGAACGCCTGGTTGAACTGCTCGTTCGACATGATCTGCGAGCCCGGACGGGCCAGCTCGGCACGCATGAAGAGCGCCAGTACGCCGCCGATGAGGAAGAACACGAACGACGTGACCAGGTACATCGTGCCGATGGTCTTGTGGTCGGTCGTGGTCATCCACTTCACGACCACGTTGCCCGGCTGCTTGCGCCGTACCGGCAGCTCGTTCTCGTACGAGTCGGCTGCGGCGGCACCCTGAGGTTCGTTGAGGATGCTCACAGTTTGTTCGTCTCCGCATTCCGGGCCGGGTCGGTCTGCTTGATGCCGGCCGGGAGGAAGCCGGTCTGCCCCTTCTCGGCCAGTTCCTTGAGGTGCGCCTGGTATTCGGCGGGCGAGACGATCTTCACGTTGAAGAGCATCCGGGAGTGGTCGACGCCGCAGAGTTCGGCGCACTTGCCCTTGTAGGTGCCGAACTGGTCCGGGGTGACCTCGAAGACGTTGGTGTGACCGGGGATCACGTCCTGCTTGAACAGGAAGGGCACCACCCAGAAGGAGTGGATGACGTCGTTCGACGACAGGATGAAGCGGACCTTCTCGCCCTTGGGCAGGTAGAGGGTCGGCCCCGGGTTGCCGGTCTGCGGGTTCCGCTCGCCGGGGACGCCCTTGTCGTAGACGCCTTCGGCGCCCGCGGGGAAGTCCTTGGTGAAGCGGTCCGGAATGTTGGCGAGGTTCGTGGGAACCGTGCCCGCCTTCGGGGTGGCCCCGTCGCCGTCGACGTTCTCGACGTAGTTGAAGCCCCAGCTCCACTGGTAGCCGACCACGTTGATGGTGTGGGCCGGCTTGGCGGAGAGGGAGAGCAGCTTCGACTCGTCACGCGCGGTGAAGTAGAAGAGCACCGAGACGATGATGAGCGGAACGACCGTGTACAGCGCCTCGATGGGCATGTTGTACCGGGTCTGCGGGGGGACCTCCACCTTCGTCCGGCTGCGCCGGTGGAAGATGACGCTCCACAGGATCAGGCCCCAGACCAGGATGCCCGTGACGAGGGCGGCTGCCCACGACCCCTGCCACAGGGACAGGATGCGGGGCGCCTCCTCCGTGACCGGGGTGGGCATTCCGAGGCGGGGGAAGTCTTGCCAGTTGTACGAGCAACCAGTGGCGGTCGCCAGGACCGCGCCCGCAGTCAGCGCCTGCAGCAGCTTCCGCCGCATCGGGCGCCGCGGCGAGCGGTCGGAGCCGTAGGGACTCACGTAGCGCCTTCCCGAGAGTCTCGGCCCGCGCGGCCGGCCGCGGCCGTGTTCGGGTCGGTCGCCGGCCCTGACGCAGGCAGGGGTTTGGATGTTTATGCGGACCAAACCCTACTGGACGCTATTTGGGGTCGCGCGGGGAGGGTGCCCAACGCGCCGCTACTGACCCCGAAGGGGTGGATCCGCCGTCCGGGGGACGCTCCGTCCGGCCCTGAACGGCGGCCGGGACACCCCTTCTGACGGGCCCTGACCCCGGGTGCGGCGGGGAGCCGGTTAGCGTGCCCGTATGCCGTACTTCGACTCCGCTTCCGCCGCCCCGCTCCACCCCGTGGCCAGGCAGGCGCTGCAGGCCGCCCTGGACGAGGGCTGGGCCGACCCCGTCCGGCTGTACCGCGAGGGGCGGCGGGCCCGGCTGTTGCTGGACGCGGCGCGGGAGGCGGCCGCCGAGGCGGTGGGGTGCCGCCCGGACGAGCTCGTGTTCACTCCTTCGGGGACGCACGCGGTTCACACGGGCGTCGCGGGGGCGCTCGCCGGGCGCCGCCGGGTCGGCGGCCGGCTGGTCGTCTCGGCGGTGGAGCACAGCTCCGTCCTCCACGCGGCCGAGGCGCACGCGGCGTCCGGCGGCACGGTGACGGAGGTTCCGGTGGACCGGCTGGGGGCGGTGTCCCCCGCCGGGTACGCCTCCGCCGTGGACCCGGCCACCGCGCTGGCCTGCCTCCAGTCGGCCAATCACGAGGTGGGCACGGTCCAGCCGGTGGCGGAGGTGGCCGAGGTCTGTGGCGCGGCGGGGGTGCCGCTGCTGGTGGACGCGGCGCAATCGCTGGGCTGGGGCCCGGTCGAGGGGGCGTGGTCGCTGCTCACCGCGAGCGCACACAAGTGGGGCGGGCCGCCCGGGGTGGGGCTGCTGGCGGTCCGCAAGGGGGTCCGGTTCGCCCCGCAAGGCCCCCTGGACGAGCGGGAGTCGGGCCGCTCCCCCGGCTTCGGGAACCTCCCGGCCGTGGTGGCGGCGGCGGCCTCGCTGCGGGCCGTACGCGCCGAGGCGGATGCGGAGGCGGCCCGGCTGCGGGTGCTGGTGGACCGGATCCGGCGGCGGGTCGCGCGGCTGGTGCCGGACGTGGAGGTGGTGGGCGACGCCGAGCGGCGGCTGCCGCACCTGGTCACCTTCTCCTGCCTGTACGTCGACGGGGAGACCCTGCTGCACGAACTGGACCGGGCGGGCTACTCGGTGTCGTCGGGCTCGTCCTGCACCAGCTCCACCCTGACGGCGTCGCACGTCCTGAAGGCGATGGGCGTGCTGTCGGAGGGGAACGTTCGGGTGTCCCTGCCGCCGGGGACGACGGCCGAGGAGGTGAACGGGTTCCTGGAGGTGCTGCCGCGGGCGGTGTCGGCCATCCGGGCCCGGCTCGGGGTGCCGCAGGATCAGGAGGCGGCCCCGGTCGCGGAGTCGGTGGAGCTGGACGCGCTGGGTCTGCGGTGCCCGCAGCCGGTCATCGAGCTGGCCCGGGCGATCGGCACGGTGCCCGTGGGCGGGACGGTGACGGTGGTCTCCGACGACGAGGTGGCCCGGCTCGACATCCCGGCGTGGTGCGCGATGCGCGGCCATGCGTACGTGGGCGAGGCGGCCCGGCCGGTGGGCGCGGCGTACACGGTCCGCCGGCTGCGGTGACGGCGACGCCCCCGGCACCGGCCGGGGGCGTCGCCGTGCAGACCCGCTAGGGCGTGTTCCGAAGGGAGCGCCGGCCGCCCGGAGGGCGGGCCCCGCGGCGTCCGGTGCGTGCGATCGCAAGGCGGAGGGTCGCCCTCGTACCGGGCGTACGCGCGCTCGTCCCCCAGCTACCGCCGGGGGCACCTCGCAGCGGCAGCTGGGGGACGAGCGCGCGGGCCGGGCGTCGCGGGTCAGGTGGGAGGTTCGAAACCCGCCCTAGGCCAGGTGGGCCCGGACCTCGGCGGCGGCCGTCTCGCCGTAGGCCTTGGTGAAGCGGCCCATGAAGTGCGCACGGGCCAGGGTGTACTCCTGGGTGCCCAGCGTCTCGATCACCAGGGTGGCCAGCATGCAGCCGACCTGCGCCGCCCGTTCCAGCCCGACGCCCCAGCCCAGGCCGGTCAGGAAACCGGCGCGGAAGGCGTCGCCGACGCCGGTCGGGTCGATCTTCGCGTTCTCCTCCGGGCAGCCGACGACGATCGGCTCCTCGCCCTCGCGCTCGATGCGCACGCCGTTCGAGCCGAGCGTGGTGACGCGGGTGCCGACCTTGGAGAGGATCTCCGCGTCCGTCCAGCCGGACTTCGACTCGATGAGGCCCTTCTCGTACTCGTTCGAGAAGAGGTACGTCGCGCCCTCCATCAGGGTGCGGATGTTCTCGCCGTCCATCCGGGCGATCTGCTGCGAGAAGTCGGCCGCGAACGGGATGCCCCGGGTACGGCACTCCTCCGTGTGGCGGAGCATCGCCTCGGGGTCGTCGGCGCCGATCAGGACGAGGTCCAGGCCGCCCACCCGGTCGGCGACGGCCTTCAGCTCGATGAGCCGGGCCTCGCTCATCGCGCCCGTGTAGAAGGAGCCGATCTGGTTGTGGTCGGCGTCCGTGGTGCACACGAAGCGCGCGGTGTGCAGCACCTCGGAGATCCGGACGGACTCGGTGTCGACGCCGTGCCGGTCCAGCCAGGCGCGGTACTCGTCGAAGTCGGAGCCGGCGGCGCCGACCAGGATCGGGCGGCTGCCGAGCTGCCCCATGCCGAAGCAGATGTTCGGGCCGACACCGCCCCGCCGGACGTCGAGGTTGTCGACGAGGAAGGAGAGGGAGACCGTGTGCAGCTGGTCGGCGACCAGCTGGTCGGCGAAGCGGCCCGGGAAGGTCATCAGGTGATCGGTGGCGATGGAGCCGGTGACTGCGATACGCACGGCGTGGATGCTCCTGCGGGGGAGGGCGGGGGGACAGTCAAAACTACCCGGTCGACGGCTCGGGGCCGACCCGTCGAAACTACCCCGTAGTAGGTCTTTCTCCTCGCGTCACCCGCGCTTAACGTGCCCTCCATGACCTACACCGATGGTTTCGGGTACGCCGAGCACACCGCCGTGACGCGGCCGGGCTTCGCGCGGCTGCTGGGCGACTGCGCCCGGATGGCCCCGCACTGGGCGGTCCCGGCGGATCCGCGGCCCGCGCCGGTGGCGCCCTCCCAGATCCACGGCGTCCGCGTCCCGCCCGCTTCGGCGCGGCTGATCGCCGGCACGGCGGAGTACGGCCACTAGGGTCGGGATCCTGTCCGGAGGGAACCGGTTCGCGGTCCGCTCCGTCACACCCGCATCGAGACACGCGGGACAGGCGAAGGAGCGATGCGGTGACCACCGAACGACCCGACACATCACGCCCCACACGACGGCGGCCGGGCTGGGCCGTCGGCTCGGTCGCGGCGGCCGTCCTGCTGGCGGGCGGCGGTACCGCCTACTGGGCGTCCACGGCCTACGGCGACGGCTCGGGCGGCCCCCGTACGGGTGACAGCGCGGCCTCCGCGCCCCGCGTGGCGCCGACCCCGCCGGGCCCGGGCATCGCCCCCGGCGAGCCGGATCCCTCGGGCTCCGGGGTGACCTACCGGGCCGGCGTCAAGCTCCCCGACGCCCCGGCCACCGCCCCGGCCTACGCGGCCACCGGCGAGGTGACCTCCGAGGAGGTGGCCCGGCTCGCGACGGCCCTGGGCATTTCCGGCGCGCCCCGGCTCACCGGCGAGCAGTGGCTGGCCGGTGAGGCCGCCGACGGGTCCGGGCCCCGGCTCACGGTCACCCGGACGGCCCCCGGGACCTGGAACTTCACCCGCTTCCAGGCGGGCGGGGACGGCAACGGCGCGGGCAGCGGCTCGGGCTCGGGCAGCGACAACTGCAAGCGGGGCCAGGACACCTGCGGCCCGGCCACCCTCCCGCAGGGCGCGGGCGACACCGCCCAGCCCGTGTCCGAGCAGGCGGCCAAGTCCGCCGCCGCCCCGGTGCTCGCGGGCGCGGGGCAGGCCGACGCCAAGCTGGACGCCCGCCTCACCCAGGGCGCGGTCCGGGTGGTGACGGCCGACCCGGTGGTGGGCGGGGTACCGACGCAGGGCTGGTCCAGCAAGGTGAGCGTCGGCCCCGACGGCACGGTGGTGGCGGGCAGCGGCGAGCTGAAGGCACCGGTCCGCACCGCCGAGGAGCCGGTGATCGGGGCCGCCGAGGCACTGGCCCGGCTCAACGCCCGCAGCGGCGGGTCGGCCGGGTCCGGCCCCGGCCCCAGCGGCTGCGCGACCTCGGTCCCGCTGGCCCCGGACACCCCGACGGGTGCGACGGACACCCTGCCCTGCAACCCGGAGCCGCGCCCGATGAAGCCGCCGCGGACGGAGACCGTCCGGGGGGCCGTGCTGGGCCTGGCCGCGGGGACGGTCGACGGCGGCGGGCGGGGTCTGGTCCCGGCCTGGCTGTTCGAGGCGGCGGCCGATGGCGCGCCGGCGCACACGGTGGTCGAGCCGGCTTCGGCCCGCGAGACGGCCGCACCGAGCGCGGGGCCGCGTACCGTTCCCGGGTTCTCGTACAAGGAGGCCGACCGGACGCTGACCGTGAACTTCTGGGGCGGGGTGTGCAGCAGCTACGCCCTGGAGGCGCGGGAGGAGGGGACCGACGTCCTGGTGAAGATCACCGACACCCCGGACCAGCCGGGCCGGGCCTGCATCATGCTGGCGAAGGAGATGTCCCGGTCGGTGACGCTCCAGAAGCCGCTGGGCGAGCGCAAGGTGGTCGACGCGACGACGGGCAAGCCGCTCCCCCGCCAGTAGCGCTCACCGGAGTACGCCGAGGGCCCGGACAGCATGCGCTGTCCGGGCCCTCGGCGTAGGCCGCTGGTTTAGCTGAACGAGTCGCCGCAGGCGCAGGAGCCGGTGGCGTTCGGGTTGTCGATCGTGAAGCCCTGCTTCTCGATGGTGTCGACGAAGTCGATGGAGGCACCGTGCAGGTACGGGGAGCTCATGCGGTCGGTGACGACCTTGACCCCGTCGAAGTCCTTGACGACGTCACCGTCGAGGGAGCGCTCGTCGAAGAAGAGCTGGTAGCGCAGGCCCGAGCAGCCGCCGGGCTGGACGGCGACGCGCAGCGCGAGGTCGTCGCGGCCTTCCTGCTCCAGCAGGGTCCTGACCTTCTCGGCGGCGGCGTCGGACAGGAGGATGCCGTCGCTCACGGTGGTCTTTTCGTCCTGTACGGACATCTGCATTCACTCCCGAAGTGGGCGGCTCCCCGCCGGAGGCTGGGGAAACGTCGGACTCTTGCCGTCGGTGGCAACCAGCGCGACCGCGGATTCATTCCGGGTCCCGCACCTTGTTCCAGATATTCATGCTCGCACACCGGGGCGTGGGCGCGGACCTGACGGACGGGGACATGCGGAGCGGGCGAATTCGTCACATCGACACTATTGGCATCGTCAAACTGACGTGAAGCGGCTATGATAGATAGCGTCAAATAGACGAGAAGTCGCTCCGAACGTCTTCAGAAGTCCCTTGTCGCAGAACAGAAAGGGTGCGTGTCGTGACCACCGCCCAGCCTATGGACACCCAGCCACTGGACGTCCAGCCGACGCCGCTCGCCCTGCTGCTGCTCGGCCGCGAAGCCGACCCCAAGAGCGAGCGCGGGGTGGAGTGCCCCGGCGACCTGCCCTCGCCGTCGGACCCGGACCTGGTGGCGCGTGCCCGCGCGGCCAAGGAGAAGCTGGGGGACAAGGTCTTCATCCTCGGCCACCACTACCAGCGCGACGAGGTCATCGAGTTCGCGGACGTGACCGGTGACTCCTTCAAGCTGGCCCGGGACGCGGCCGCCAAGCCGGAGGCCGAGTACATCGTCTTCTGCGGCGTCCACTTCATGGCCGAGTCGGCCGACATCCTGACCACGGACGACCAGAAGGTCGTCCTGCCCGACCTCGCGGCGGGCTGCTCGATGGCCGACATGGCCACCGCCGAGCAGGTCGCGGAGTGCTGGGACGTGCTGACCGAGGCCGGGATAGCCGGCAGCACGGTGCCCGTCTCGTACATGAACTCCTCCGCCGACATCAAGGCCTTCACCGGCAAGCACGGCGGCACGATCTGCACCTCGTCCAATGCCAAGAAGGCGCTGGAGTGGGCCTTCGAGCAGGGCGAGAAGGTGCTGTTCCTGCCGGACCAGCACCTGGGCCGCAACACCGCCGTCCGCGACATGGGCATGTCCCTGGACGACTGCGTGCTCTACAACCCGCACAAGCCGAACGGCGGCCTGACCGCCGAGCAGCTGCGGGACGCCAAGATGATCCTGTGGCGCGGGCACTGCTCGGTGCACGGCCGGTTCTCGGTCGACTCCGTCAACGACGTCCGCGCCCGGATCCCCGGCGTGAACGTGCTCGTGCACCCCGAGTGCAAGCACGAGGTCGTGGCGGCCGCCGACTACGTCGGCTCGACGGAGTACATCATCAAGACGCTGGAGGCGGCCCCGGCCGGCTCCAAGTGGGCCATCGGCACCGAGCTGAACCTGGTCCAGCGCCTGGCGAACCGATTCGCCGCCGAGGACAAGGAAGTCGTCTTCCTCGACAAGACGGTCTGCTTCTGCTCGACCATGAACCGCATCGACCTCCCCCACCTGGTGTGGGCCCTGGAGTCCCTGGCCGAGGGCAACCTCGTCAACCGGATCCAGGTCGACAAGGAGACGGAGAGCTTCGCGAAGCTCGCCCTGGAGCGGATGCTGGCGCTGCCGTAGTCCCCGCTCCCCACCGCATGCCCGAAGGGGCGCCTCCCGGTGATCCGGGAGGCGCCCCTTCGGCGTACGGGGTCCTACGGTCACACCCGCGCCGGGGTCTCCCCCGCGCTCGGGGCCGGGACCACCGTCAGGCGGGCCCGCTTCTTGGCCTGCCGGCGCTCCTTGAAGAGCTCGACCATCGTGTAGAGGGTCGGCACCAGGAGCAGGGTCAGCAGCGTCGAGCTGATCAGGCCGCCGATGACCACCACCGCGAGCGGCTGGGAGATGAAGCCGCCTTCGCCGGTGACGCCGAGCGCCATCGGGAGCAGTGCGAAGATCGTCGCGAGTGCGGTCATCAGGATGGGCCGCAGGCGGTGCCGGCCGCCCTCGACGACGGCCTCGACGACGCCCAGGCCCTGGCTCCGGTACTGGTTGACCAGGTCGATCAGGACGATCGCGTTGGTGACCACGATGCCGATGAGCATCAGCATGCCGATCATCGCCGGGACGCCCATCGGCGTGCCGGTGGCGATCAGCAGGCCGAGCGCGCCGGTCGCCGCGAAGGGGACGGACACCAGCAGGATCAGCGGCTGGACCAGCGAACGGAAGGTCGCGACCAGCAGCATGAAGACGATCGCGACGGCCGCGAGCATCGCCAGGCCCAGGGAGCCGAAGGCGTCGCTCTGGTCCTGGGAGACGCCGCCGATGGAGGCGGTGGCGCCGGCGGGCAGGTCCAGCGCCTTGATGCTGCTCTGGAGCGCGCTGCTGACGGCGCCGGTGTTGTCGCCGGCCGGCCGGGCGGTGATGGTGGCGGCGCGGGCGCCGTCGATCCGGGTCATCGCGACTGGCCCGGGGACCGTCTTCACGTCGGCGATGTCGCCGAGCTCGGCCGTCGGGCCGACCGGCAGCGCCTGGAGTTCGGCCAGGGTGGTGGCCGGCCGCGCGGACTTGATGACGATGTCCCGCTCGGTGTCGTCCAGTACGGCCTTGCCGGCCGGGGTGCCACGGACGGCCTGGGCGACGAGCGCGCCGAGGGCGGCCTGGTCCAGGCCCGCTTCGGCGGTCTTGGGGGTGGCGGTGACCGAGATGCGGGGCACGGACTGGGAGAGGTCGCTCTGCACGTCGGTGACGTCCTTGAGCTTGGCCACCTCGGCCCGGACCTGCTCGGCGGCCTGGGCGAGCACGCCCGCGTCACCGGCCTTGACGACCACGCTCAGGTTGGAGCTGCCGAAGCCGCCGCCCGCGAGGATCCGGGTCTCGCCGACGCCGTCGAGCCTGGCCAGTTCGCCCTCGATGCGCCGCTTGACGGAGTCGGCGTCGCCGGCGTTCTTCAAGGTGACCTGGTAGGAGGCCTGGTTGGTGCCCGTACCGCCGCCGAAGGCCGCCATGAAGCCGGAGGAGCCGACGGTGACCTGGTAGTCCTTGACCCCGTCGACGGAGGCGAGGACCCGCTCGACCTTGTGGCTCGCCTCGTCGGCGGCGCCCAGCGAGGTGCCCGGGGCCAGCGTCTGCTTGACCGTCAGGGTGTTCTGCTCGCCCTGGTCGAAGAAGTTCGTCTTGAGCAGCGGCGTCATGGCGAAGGTGGCGACGAGGACCGCCGCCGCGATGGCGACACTGGTCAGCCGGCGGCGGGTGGCGAAGCCCAGGACGCGGACGTAGAGCCGCTGGAGGCGGCTGCGCGCCTCCTTCTCCTCCGCGTCGTGCCGGGCCTTGGCCGCGTCCTTGGCGGCCTCCTCCGCCACGCCCTTGGGGGCGCGCAGGAACCAGTACGACAGGACGGGTACGACGGTCAGCGAGACCAGCAGCGACGCCAGCAGGGCGGCCGTGACGGTCAGCGAGAAGGAGCTGAACAGCTGCCCGATCATGCCGCCGACGAGGCCGATGGGCAGGAAGACGGCGACGGTGGTGAGGGTGGAGGAGGTGACCGCCCCGGCCACTTCCCTGACCGCGGTGATGATCGCGGCCTCGCGCTCCTCCCCGTAGCCGAGGTGGCGCTTGATGTTCTCCAGGACCACGATCGAGTCGTCGACGACCCGCCCGATGGCGATGGTGAGCGCGCCGAGCGTCAGCATGTTCAGCGACAGGTCCCGGGTCCACAGGACGATCAGCGCGAGGACGACGGACAGCGGGATGGAGACCGCGGTGACCAGCGTCGAGCGCAGCGAGCCGAGGAAGACCAGGATCACCAGCACCGCGAAGACCAGGCCGAGGGCGCCCTCGGTGGTCAGGCCCGAGATGGACTTGGCGACGGCCGGCCCCTGGTCCATGATCACGGCCAGGCCGGCCCCGGAGCCGATGGTGGAGCGCAGCTCGGGCAGCTTGTCCTTGACCGCGTCGGAGATCGCGACGGCGCTGCCGTCCTTGTCCATGGTCAGGGTGACGGACAGGCTGGGCTTGCCGTTGGTACGGGTCAGGGAGGCGGCCTTGGCGGCCTCCTGCCGCACCGTGGCGACGTCGGCGAGGCGTACGGCCGGCTTGCCGGGCCCGGCGCTCAGCCGCAGCTCCTCCAGCTGGGCGAGGGAGGTGTAGCCGGCGCCGACCCGGACGGTGCGGTTCTTGCCCTCCTCGTCGAAGGAGCCGGCCGGGACGGTAGCGCCGCCCGCCTGGAGGCCCTTGGCGAGGGAGGCGCCGTCGAGACCGGCCGCCGCCAGCTTCGCGGGGTCGGGGGTGACGGTCACCTGGAGCTTCTGGACGCCGTCGACCGTGACCCGGCCGACGCCGGGGATGTCGGACAGGACGGGGACGACGGAGCTCTCCAGCTGGTCGGCGAGGGCCTGCTGGTCCTTGCCGGAGGTGGCGGCGAGGACCACGGTCGGCATGTCGTCGGTGGAGCCGGCCACCACCTGCGGGTCGACGTCGGCGGGCATCCGGACGCGGGCCCGGTTGACGGCCTGCTGGACGTCGGCGACGAGTTGCTTGGTGCCGCTGTCGCCGTAGTCGAACTGCGCCGTGATCAGGGCGTTGCCCTCGCTGGCGGTCGAGGTGATGCCGGTGATGCCGTCAACACCCTTGAGGGTGGCCTCGATCGGCTCGATGACCTGCTTCTCCACCACGTCGGGCGAGGCACCCTCGTACGGCGCGAGCACGGACACCATCGGCAGTTCGATGGAGGGCAGCAGCTGCTGCTTGAGCTGTGGGATGGCTATGGCGCCGAAGAAGAGCGCGACGATCGACACGAGGCCGATCAGCGCTCTCTGGGCCAGGCTGAAGCGGGACAGCCACGACATGGTTCGGGATCTCTCTGCAGGTTCAGACACGAGGGGCGCCTCAGCCTCGTCCATGCCGCGGTGCCGCGCGTCGCTCCCAGGTGCCGTCCTCGCGTCCCGCGTACCGCGCCCGCAGTACGCCGCCCTACTGCGCGGCCCGCGCCCCGCTCAGTCCGCGCGGGGCCGGACCAGGCCCGATTCGTAGGCGATGACGACCAGTTGGGCCCGGTCGCGGGCGCCCAGCTTGGCCATGGCCCGGTTGACGTGCGTCTTGACGGTGAGCGGGCTGACTTCCAGGCGGGCGGCGATGCCGTCGTTGGAGAGGCCCGCCGCGACGAGTACGAGCACCTCGCGCTCGCGGCCGGTCAGCGCGGCGAGCCGCTCGGCGTGCGCGGAGCCGGGGACGGGGGCGTCGGCCGGGGCGCCCTGGGCGAGGAAGGTGGCGATCAGCCCCTTGGTGGCGGCCGGGGAGAGCAGCGCCTCGCCGGCGGCGGCGACCCGGATGGCGGTGAGCAGCTCCTCGGGCTCGGCGCCCTTGCCGAGGAAGCCGGAGGCGCCCGCCCGCAGGGCCTGGACCACGTACTCGTCGACCTCGAAGGTGGTCAGCATGACGACGCGGACCGCGGCGAGTGCCGGGTCGGCGGTGATCATGCGGGTGCCGGCGAGGCCGTCGGTGCCCGGCATCCGGATGTCCATGAGGACGACGTCGGCCCGGTGTTCCCGGGCCAGGGCGTAGGCCTGGGCGCCGTCGGAGGCCTCGCCCACGACGTGCAGGTCGGGCTCGGAGTCGACCAGCACCTTGAACGCGCTGCGCAGCAGCGCCTGGTCGTCGGCGAGCAGCACCCTGATGGGCGTCGGCGTCTCTTCCACGCCCCGAGCGTACGGCGCCGGCCCCGCCGGCCCGCGCCCGGGCCGTCCGGCGGCGCCCGGGCCCGCGGTGTCAGCCGGCGGTCGCGTACCGCGGGCGCCCGGCGGGGCGGTAGACCTGGGCCTATCCCAGGGCGAGGGTCAGCAGCGTCACGGTGGCCGCGGTCTCGCAGAGGGCTCCGAAGACGTCCCCGGTGACCCCGTCGAAGCGGCGCACGCAGCGGCGCAGCAGGAGTTCGGCGGCGCCCAGGGCGAGGAGTACCGCGGCGGCGTGCCGGGCGGCCGCGGGCAGGCCCAGCGGGAGCGCCGCGGCCGCGACCGCCGCCGTGGCGAGGACGGCGACGGCGGCGGCCGAGCGGCGCGGGAGCACGCCCGCGACGGCCGCGCCGAGGCCCCCGGGCCGGGCGGCGGGGACTCCGTCGCGCGCGGCCAGGGTCATCGCGAGCCGGGCGGCGACGGCGGCGGTCACGGCGGCGAGGGCCCCCCGGCCCCAGCCGTCCGCGTAGGCGTCGGCCAGGGCGGCCACCTGGATCAGCAGTACGAAGAGCAGGGAGATCACGCCGAAGGGGCCGATGTCGGACTGCTTCATGATCCGCAGCGCGTCCTCGGCCGGCTTCGCGCTGCCCAGCCCGTCGGCGGTGTCGGCCAGCCCGTCGAGGTGCAGCCCCCGGGTCAGCGCGGCCGGGACGGCGACGGTGACGGCCGCGGCCAGCAGCGGGCCGCCGCCGAGGAGCAGCAGGAGCGCTCCTGCCGCCGCCGCGAGCGCGCCCACGACGAGGCCGGCGACCGGGGCACACGCCATCCCGGTGCGGGCGGCCGGCCGGTCCCAGCGGGTGATGCGGGCGGGCAGCACGGTGAGCGTGCCGAACGCGAAGCGGAGCCCGTCGGTGAACGGGGCACGCTCCGCGGGCGGGGCGGTCGGCGGATCTTCGTACGAATCTGTCATCGGCGCGAACGCTACCCGCTCACGGAGGCCGGTAAATTGCCCAATACCTGCTAAACCGGGAGGTGCCAGCGGAAGGAGCCGGCGGGTATGGGTCACTGGTGGTATCGGAACATTATCGAACCGGGCAAGCTGCCGCTGCTGCTCGCCCTGCTGTCGTTCGTGCTGTCGTTCCTGGTCACCCGTGTGATCACCCGGCTGATCCGGGCCGGCAAGGGCCCGTTCCGCAACGTTTCCCCGGGCGGCCTGCACATCCACCACGTGGTGCCCGGGGTGGTCCTGGTGATCATCGGCGGGTTCGGCTCGATCGCCAGCGGCCGGGGCGGTTTCGGTGCGCTGGCCTCGGCCGTGCTCTTCGGACTGGGCGCGGGCCTGGTCCTGGACGAGTTCGCGCTGATCCTGCACCTCGACGACGTCTACTGGAGCGAGCAGGGCCGCAAGAGCGTCGAGATCGTGGTCCTGACGGCCGCGCTGGTGGCGCTGGTACTGGGCGGGTTCCTGCCCTTCGGGGTCAACGACCTCAGCCCCGGGGAGCGGCAGAGCCGGGGCCTGGTCGTCCTGAACATGGCCGGGAACTTCTTCCTGGCGCTGGTCGCCCTCTGGAAGGGCAAGCCGCGCACCGCGCTGTTCGGGACGGTCGTGCCCTTCGTGGCGCTGATCGGCGCGATCCGGCTGGCCCGGCCCGGTTCTCCGTATGCGAAGCGGTTCTACGCGAACCGCCCGCGGGCCCGCGCCAGGGCCGGGCTGCGGGCCTTCCACCACGACCGGCGCTGGGCCGCGCCGCGCCGCAAGTTCGAGGAGTTCATCGGCGGCACCCCGGACCCGCAGCGGATCTCCATGCGCAAGGGTCCGCCGCACTGAGCGGCGGACCCTGCCGGTTGCGCGAGGGTCAGCGCAAGGGTCAGCTGGGGATCAGGCCGTCGTCGCTGAGCATCTCCCGGACCTCGTCCAGCGTCGCGTCCGGGGCGGGCAGGATGAGTTCCGACGGCTCCAGCGCATCGTCCGGCAGCGGCTCGCCGAGCCGCCGGACGGCATCGAGCAGGGCGCCGAGCGTGCTGCGGAACCCCTGCTCGTCCCCGGACTCCATCTCCGCGAGGAGTTCGTCGTCCAGCGCGTTGAGCTCGGCGAAGTGGCTGTCGGCCAGCTTCACCTGGCCTTCCCCCATGATGCGGACAATCATGACGGGCCCCGTCCTACTGCTTGTCGAACCGGTGCTGGGTCTGCGACGGCCGGCCGGTTCCCGGCGCGCCGCCCTCGATGGCCTGCTGCTGGGCGGACGGGCCGCCCGCCAGCTCGGCCTTCATCCGCTGGAGTTCCAGTTCCACGTCGGTGCCGCCGGAGAGACGGTCGAGCTCGGCCTGGATGTCGTCCTTGGAGCCGAGACCGCTCTGGTCGTCCAGCGCGCCGGAGGCCAGCAGCTCGTCGATCGCGCCCGCCCTCGCCTGGAGCTGGGCGGTCTTGTCCTCGGCGCGCTGGATGGCGAGGCCGACGTCGCTCATCTCCTCAGAGATGCCGGAGAAGGACTCGGCGATCCGGGTCTGCGCCTGGGCCGCGGTGTAGGTGGCCTTGATGGTCTCCTTCTTCGTCCGGAAGGCGTCCACCTTGGCCTGCAGGCGCTGGGCGGCCAGCGTCAGCTTCTCCTCCTCGCCCTGGAGGGTCTGGTGCTGCACTTCCAGGTCGCTGACCTGCTGCTGGAGGGAGGCGCGCCGGGACAGGGCCTCGCGGGCCAGGTCCTCGCGGCCGAGGGCGAGCGCCTTGCGGCCCTGGTCCTCCAGCTTGGCGGACTGGCCCTGGAGCTGGTTCAGCTGCAGTTCCAGCCGCTTGCGGGAGGTCGCCACGTCGGCGACTCCCCGACGCACCTTCTGCAGCAGTTCCAGCTGCTTCTGGTACGAGTAGTCGAGGGTTTCGCGCGGGTCCTCAGCCCGGTCAAGGGCCTTGTTCGCCTTCGCGCGGAAGATCATCCCCATACGCTTCATGACACCGCTCATGGGCTTCGCGCGCCCCCTTCTAGACGGACTTCGCTCCAGGTCACAGCCATGGCGGTGCCCGGTCACCCGAGACGGCCGCCAGCAGGACCCACAGTACGGGCCCTGCCTCTATTACCGCACTGTTCCGACGCGGATGCGCTCCTCCTCCAGGACGACTGTCTCCCCCGCCGTATCGGGCGCAAGGAGTAGGTGGTCCCAGGAGAAGCGGGAGGCGCACCCGCGGTAAGAAACCCTGCACACAGAAGACGCCCGCCGTTGCCGGATCGTTCCCCGCCGAGGTGGGGCGGCGGCGCACGAGCACGTAGGCTTGGGTTTTGTGTTTGGTAGCCGTTCCTCCAAGGAAGAAAAGGACGCCGCCACCGAAAAGGTGAGCGCCGGCCTTTCGCAGCCCCGTAACCCCCAGGCCCCGAAGGGCCGCCCGACGCCGAAGCGTGCTGTGGCCCAGTCGCAGCGCAAGGCAGTGGTGGCCTCGACCGGCAACCGCAAGGAGGATGCCAAGCGCGCCCGTGAGCGCCGCCGGGTAGAGCTGGCCAAGCAGCGCGAGGCGCTCGCCAACGGCGACGAACGCTACCTGCCCGCCCGTGACAAGGGCCCGGTCCGCAAGTTCGTCCGCGACTACGTGGACTCCCGCTACTCGGTCGCCGAGATGTTCCTGCCGCTCGCGGTGATCATCCTGGTGCTGAGCATGGTCCGGATCCCCTCGATCCAGAACATCGCGCTGCTGCTGTGGCTCGGCGTGATCGTCCTGATCATCCTCGACTCCATCGGCCTGTTCATCCGCCTGCGCAAGGCCGTGAACACGCGCTTCCCGAACGAGCCGAAGCGCGGCGCCGTCGCCTACGGCCTGATGCGCACCCTCCAGATGCGCCGCCTGCGCCTTCCGAAGCCGCAGGTCAAGCGCGGGGAACGGCCCTGAGCCGAGCGACGCCCCGCTCCGGGGCGTCAGGGGAGGGGAAGCAGGGATTCGCCGGGGGCGCCCGGCTGTGGCTGGAGGGACTGGGCGGGCTGCGCAACGCCGTCCGCCAGGAACTCGTGGGCCGTCAGGTCGACGAGCAGATCGTGCACCGCTTCCCGGTCGGGCAGCGGCTGCGCGTGCTCGACGTGGGCATGGGGCAGGGCACCCAGGCGCTGCGCCTGGCCCGGGCCGGGCACATGGTCACCGGCCTGGAGCAGGACCCCGACATGCTGGCGGTCGCGCACGCCGCGCTGGCCGCCGAGCCGCCCGGGATCCAGGACCGGGTCCGGCTGCTGGAGGGCGACGGCCGCGAGACCGGAGCTCATTTCGGTCCCGGCAGCTTCGATGTGGTGCTGTGCCACGGCGTGCTGATGTACGTGCCCGAACCGGACGCGATGGTCGCCGGGCTGGCCCGCATGCTGGCCCCCGGCGGACTGCTGTCCCTGCTGGTGCGCAACGGCGACGCCCTCGCCATGCGGCCCGGGCTGGAGGGGGACTGGTCGGCCGCGCTGGCCGCCTTCGACACCGTCGACTACACGAACCGGCTCGGCCTGGAGGTACGGGCCGACCGGCTGGCCGATCTGACCGCGACCCTGTCCGGGATCGGCGCCCCGCTCCACACCTGGTACGGCGTCCGCGTCTTCACGGACGGCACCGAGGCCGGCGAGAGCCTGCCGCAGGACGCGGAACTGGAGCGGCTGCTGGCCGCCGAGGAACGGGCCGGACGCACCGACCCCTACCGCGGGGTGGCGGCGCTGCTGCACCTGTGCGGTGTACGGGGCTGACCCCGTACACCGCCGCCGCGTCAGGCGCTCACGCGTCCAGCGCCTCGCGCAGGCTCATCGTGTACAGCTCCGTGCCGCCGTCGTCGGCCAGCTTGACCCGCTCGACGCCGCCCTCCAGCAGGTCCTTCCAGTACTCCCCGATCCAGGACTCCGCGTCCCCCTGCGTGGTGAACTCCTCAGGCTCCACCGACGGGTTGGTCTCGCCGCCGTCGGCCGCCTCGAACCGCCACGTCCACGCCATGTCCGCCTCCGTTGCTCGTCCGCCGCTCGCGCGCGTACTCCCCTTGAGTCTGCCCGCAGAGTAGCCGGGCGCGCAGCAGTCCCGGCGACGCGGGAGGATCATCCCGTGGAACTCACTCTCCTCGGTACCGGTACCCCCGAAGGACTGCCCCGCCCCGGCTGTCCCTGCGCCGCCTGCGCCCTGGCCGTCGGCCCGGCGGCCCGCGCCGCGACCGCCGTCCTGGTGGACGGCGCGCTGCTGCTGGACCTGACCCCGGGGGCGGTGCTGGCCGGCGCCCGTGCGGGGCATTCGCTGTCGGGGGTGCGGCAGGTGCTGCTCACCCACCCGCACGACGGCCCGGCGGTGGAGCTGCCGCCCGGGCTGCCCGCCGCCGGCCGGGTGCCGGACGGCCGGGAGCTGGCCGTGATCAGCGGCCACCGGGTGCGGGCCGTGCCGATGGACGCCCCGGGCACGGGGTACGAGGTCACCGCGCCGGACGGCGGCCGGCTGCTGTACCTGCCGCCGGGCGGGGCCCCGGCGGGCCTGGCCCACGCCACGAGCGGGCAGCTCCCGTACGACGTGGTCCTCGCGGACGTGCTCGGCCGTCCGGAGGCGCTGGCGCGGCTGCGGGCGAGCGGGGCGGTCGGCCCGGCCACCGATGTGATCGCCGTGCACCTGGACCACGACGCCCCGCCGGGCCGGGAGCTGGAGCGCCGGTGCGCGGCCGTCGGGGCGCGGACGGTGGCGGACGGCACCACGGTGGTGGCCGGGGAGTACCGCGCGCTGCCGCAGGTGCCGCGGCGGACGCTGGTGCTGGGCGGGGCCCGCTCGGGGAAGTCGTACGAGGCCGAGCGGCGGCTGGCGCCGTTCCCCGAGGTGGTCTACGTCGCCACGGGCGGCTCCCGGGACGGGGACGCGGAGTGGGCGCAGCGCGTGGGCCTGCACCGGGAGCGGCGTCCGGCGAGCTGGCGGACGGTGGAGACGTGCGAGCTGGCGCCGCTGCTGGCGGACGGGGACGGGCCGCCGCTACTGGTTGACTGTCTGGCGCTGTGGCTGACGGACGCGATGGACCGGGCGGGCGCGTGGGACGACTCGGTGTGGGCGGCGGGCGGCCTGACCGAGCTGCGCAAGCGGACCGGCGCGCTGGTGGAGGCCGTGCGCACGACGGGGCGGACGGTGGTGTTCGTCAGCAACGAGGTGGGTGCGGGCGTGGTTCCCGCGACCGCCTCGGGGCGGCGCTTCCGCGACGAGCTGGGCCGGCTGAACAACGCGGTGGCGGCCGAGTGCGAGCACGTACTGCTGGTCGTGGCCGGCCAGGCGCTGATCTTGAAGCCCTGACCCCGGCGGGGCCCGCGGGAGGCCGGCGACGGCTTGCCGGACCGGGCCTGAGGGAGGGCCTCACCGCCTGTACGCTCTGGCAGATGACCACGCTGAATCTCGACGAGTTCTCCGATCTGATCGAACGCCCCGACGGGGGCGTCCGTCGTGATGCCGAGGATCGCCGCGAACGGCTGGCCGTGCCGCCCGGCGCGCTGGGCCGGCTCGACGAGCTCGGCGAGTGGCTGGCCGCCGCCCAGGGGCGGGTACCGGTCCGGGCGATCGAGCGGCCGCGCGTCGTGCTGTTCGCCGCCGACCACGGGATCGCCGCCGCCGGCGTCTCCGGCCGGGCCGCGGGCTCCGCCCACGAACTGGTGCGCGCGGTGCTCGACGGGACCAGCCCGGTCGCCGTCCTGGCCGGCCGGTTCGGCGCCGGTGTCCGCGTCGTCGACGCGGGACTGGACTGCGACCCCGGGCTGCTTCCGGCGGACGTCACCCGCCACCGGGTCCGGCGCGGCAGCGGCCGCATCGACGTGGAGGACGCCCTGACGCCCGAGGAGGCCGAGGCCGCGCTCCGGCTCGGGATGCGCGTCGCCGACGAGGAGGCCGACGCGGGCACCGACCTCGTCGTGCTCGGCGACCTCAGCGTGGGCGGCACCACGGTGGCCGCGACGCTGATCGCGGCCCTGTGCGGCACGGACGCCTCCGTGGTGACGGGCCGCGGCGGGGCCCCCATCGACGACCTGGCCTGGATGCGCAAGTGCGCGGCGATCCGCGACGCGCTGCGCCGGGCCCGGCCCGTGCTGGGCGACCAGGTGGCCCTGCTGGCCAAGGTCGGCGGTGCGGACGTCGCCGCCGTCACCGGGTTCCTGCTCCAGTGCGCGGTACGCCGTACGCCGGTCATCCTCGACGGCATCGTGTCGGCGGCCTGCGGCCTGGTGGCCCAGCGGGCCGCGTTCCGGGCGCCGGACTGGTGGCTGGCCGGCCAGGCCAGCGGGGAGCCGGGCCAGGCCAAAGCCCTGGACCGGATGGCGCTCAACCCCGTGCTCGACCACGGCGTCACAGTGGGGGAAGGAACCGGGGCCCTGCTGGCCCTCCCCCTCGTCCAAGCGGCCGCCGCACTCGCGGCGGACCTGCCCGAGCGGGCGGCGGAGGAACCGAAGGACTGAGTCGACGGGCGCCACGGGCCTGAGCAGTCCGGGGTGCTCGAACCGCCCGTGGACGGTGACGCCCCATAACATCGCATTCCATGGGAGAGGTCCGCTTGACCAGCGTAGAAACCACGACGGCAGCCAACGGCAGGAAAGAACCCGGCGGTGAGGGCGCCGACAAGGCGGCCGGCCGCAGGGGGACCGGACGATCGCGGCGCGGGGCCGCGTTCGCGGTCTGGTACCTGCGTGCCGTCACCTTCGTGAACTTCCTCAGCGCGGTGTGGCTTTCGCTCGGGCAGGACCTGCGCCGGCACAACACCGCCGACTTCTACACCCCGTACCTGCTCACGGCCGGCTTCGCGTCCGGGCTGTTCTCGCTGATCCTCGCGGTCACCATGGGCCGCCGCAAGCGGGCCGCCTGGATCCTGAACCTGGTGATCAGCGGGATGCTGCTGTTCGCCTTCGCCACCGCCGCCTTCGCCCCCTGCACGGGCGGGGAGTTCAACTTCTGCTACCCCGAGTTCCGCGACCACGCCCAGAACTGGGTGTCGCTGATCCTGACCGCCGCGTTCGTCGGCGCCCTGGTGCTGGGCCGGCACGAGTTCTACGCCAAGGGCGACCGGTCCAACCCCAAGCTCGCCACCGCCGTCGGCGCCGTCGGCCTGCTGCTGACCTCGCTCGTCGCCGCCCTGCTGGTCGGCGCCACCAACACCGACCCCGACCGGGCCCAGGCGACGTTCCTGGCCCGCTGGCGGTACGGCGTGATGCGGCTGGTCACCCTGGAGCCCAACGACCGGGCCTATGACGGGATCGCCACCCCCAGCTGGGTGGACGTCTCGATCAACGTCATGTCGATGATGCTGCTGCTCGCCGTGCTGTTCGCGGCGTTCCGCGCGCGCCGCGCCGTCGACCCGCTGACCCCCGAGGACGAGGAGCGGCTGCGGGCGCTGCTCGCCAAGCAGGGCGACCGCGACTCGCTGGGCTACTTCGCGCTGCGCCGGGAGAAGTCCGTCATCTGGTCCCCCACCGGCAAGGCCGCCGTCACGTACCGCGTCGTCGGCGGTGTCTCGCTGGCCTCCGGCGACCCGATCGGCGACCCGGAGGCCTGGCCGGGCGCCATCGAGCCCTGGCTGGCCGAGGCCCGCGAGCACGGCTGGATCCCGGCCGTGATGGGCGCCAGCGAGGAGGCCGGGCAGATCTACGCGCGGCACGGCCTGGACGCGCTGGAACTCGGTGACGAGGCCATCGTCGAGACGGACGAGTTCACCCTGGAGGGCCGCGCCATGCGGACCGTCCGGCAGGCCTTCAACCGCGTCAAGCGCGCCGGGTACACCGTCCGCATCCGGCGGCACGCCGACGTCCCGGCGGACGAGATGGACAACCTCCTCAAGCGGGCCGACGACTGGCGCGACGGTGCCACCGAGCGCGGCTTCTCGATGGCGCTGGGCCGGCTGGGCGATCCGGACGACGGCCAGTGCGTGATGCTGGAGTGCTTCGACGGGCAGGGCGAGCTGCGCGCCGTGCTGTCCTTCGTGCCGTGGGGTCCCAAGGGCCTGTCGCTCGACCTGATGCGCCGGGACCGGGACTCCGAGAACGGTCTGATGGAGTTCATGGTCATCGAACTGCTGAAGCGCTCGAAGGAGATCGGCGTCACACAGGTCTCACTGAACTTCGCGATGTTCCGTTCCGTCTTCGAACGGGGGTCTAAGCTCGGCGCGGGTCCGGTGCTGCGCATGTGGCGCTCGCTGCTGAGCTTCTTCTCCCGTTGGTGGCAGATCGAGTCCCTCTACCGGGCCAACGCCAAATACCGGCCGATCTGGGAACCGCGGTTCATGCTCTTCGAGAAGAGTTCCGACCTGCTGCGGATCGGTATCGCGGCGGGCCGGGCCGAGGGCTTCCTGGAGGCACCCGGCCTGCCGAAGTGGCTGCACCGCAGACATCTGGAGACGCGTCGTTGACAGCGTGGTCGAACCCCTCACCGCGGCGGTTCGCCCGCCGCGAGTGGGGGCCCCTGTTCTGGACGATCCGGGACGCGCTCGTCCACGAGAAGTGGCGTGCGATCCCGATGACCCTCGGCGCGGTCGCCCTGACCTCGCTGTTCCAGATCGTCCAGAACACCCACTGGGGTTTCCAGCCGGTGCAGGACCTCGGCTCCGTCAAGGCCGCCGACCCGCTCTGGCTGGCGCTCCTGCGGACCCCGCTCTCGCTGTTCGTACCGGCACTCGACCTGCCGGTGTGGGGGGCGCTCGGCCAGATCCTGCTGGTCTTCGGCATCTCCGAGATCTGCATCGGCTGGTGGCGCACCCTGGTGATCGGCTACGTGGCCACGCTCGCCGGGACCACGTACGCCCGGATCGGGCTCTCGCTGGGCCCTGACCACCCCTTCGGCCTGCCGGTGTCCGACCGCGTCGTCAACGACACCGGGCCGTCGGCGGCGGTGGTGGGGCTCGCCATCTTCGTGTGCTGGCGCTACCGGGCGTACCTGACGGGGGCCCTGGTGATCGCCGTCATGATCGGCGAGGTGCTGATCAAGGACAACCTGGCGGGCAAGGAGCACCTGGCCGCCATCGCCGCCGTCATGGCGGTGTGCGTGGTCCGCGCGAAGTGGGGGCCGGAGCGCTCCCGGATACCGCTGGGCCGCCGGCCGCCGCCCACGCCCCCTTCGCCCACACCTCCTCCGCCCACGCCCACGCCCCCTCCGCCGCCCGCGCGCAGCGACTGACCGGGACCGCGGGAGGAGGCCGTACCGTAGCTTCCCGTGACGACAGACCCCACCCGGCAGGAGCCCTTCTGCGCGGTCCGGCAATGGCTGCGGCTCCATCCGCTGGCCACCGACGGCGTACTCGCGCTCGGGGCGCTCGTCGCCATGGTGGTCGGCTCCTTCGCCACTCCGCACGGGCCGCACGGGCCGGCCTTCGGCACCCGCGCCCCCGAGCCCTTCTCGCTGCTGCTGATGCTGCTGGGCGCCGCGGCCCTGGTGTTCCGGCGCCGCCGGCCGCGCGCGGTGCTCGCCGTGACCATCGCCCTGTCGCTGCTGGAGCTGGCGACCGGGGAACCCCGGACGCCCGTCGTGATGAGCGCGGTGATCGCGCTGTACACCCTGGCGGCCCGCACCGACCGGCCCACCACCTGGAAGGTCGGCCTGCTCACCATGGCGGGGCTGACGGGCGTGGCCATGCTGGCCGGGCCGCTGCCCTGGTACTCGCAGGAGAACATCGGCGTCTTCGCCTGGACCGGCATGGCGGCGGCCGCCGGGGACGCGGTGCGCAGCCGCCGGGCGTTCATCGACGCCATCCGGGAGCGGGCCGAGCGCGCCGAACGCACCCGGGAGGAGGAGGCCCGGCGCCGGGTCGCCGAGGAGCGGCTGCGCATCGCGCGGGACCTGCACGACGTGGTGGCGCACCACATCGCCCTGGTCAACGTGCAGGCGGGGGTGGCGGCGCACGTGATGGACAAGCGTCCCGACCAGGCCAAGGAGGCGCTGGCCCACGTACGGGACGCCAGCCGGTCCGCGCTGAACGAGCTGCGCGCCACGGTCGGGCTGCTGCGCCAGTCCGGTGATCCGGAGGCGCCGACGGAGCCCGCGCCGGGGCTGGGGGTGCTGGCGGAGCTGACGGAGACCTTCCGCAACGCCGGGCTGCCGGTGAAGGTGATGGTCGAGCTGGGCCGGGAGGCGGATCCGCTCCCGGCGGCCGTGGACCTGGCCGCGTACCGGGTGATCCAGGAGGCCCTGACCAACGTCCGCAAGCACGCCGGCCCGGGGGCTACGGCCGAGGTCAGCGTGGTCCGGGTGGGGGCGTCGGTGGAGGTGACGGTGCTGGACGACGGGGGCACCTCGGCGGACTCCGCTCCCCGCCCGGCCGACCCGGGCGGCGGCCACGGCCTGCTGGGGATGCGCGAGCGGGCCGGGGCGCTGGGCGGATCCTGCTTTGCCGGGCCGCGCTACGGCGGCGGCTACCGGGTCCACGCGGTCCTGCCGGCGTAGTCCCGGCCGCCCGCGGGCGGCCGGGACTCTTCAGGGTGTGCGGTAGCGGGCTTCGACGCCCGCGATGACCAGCGACAGGCCCTCCTCGAAGCCCTCGTCGTAGTGCTGGAAGAGGTCGGCGCCCGCGGCCGCGGCGAGCGGGAACGCCGACATCCGGGCCGCGCGTTCGGTGACGTCGTAGCCCTCCCGGCGTTCGCCCGGGACGGGCTCGACGCCCTGTTCCTCGGTGACGAAACCGAGGGTGAAGCAGGAGGCGGTCGAGAAGGCGCGGACCGCTTGGGGCGGCGTGAAGCCGGCGTCGACCAGCGCGCGCAGGTTCGCCTCCAGCTCGGGAGCGTGTTCGGTGCCGGTGAAGCGCGAGCCGCTGAAGACCTTGGCGCCGTCGCGGTAGCCGAGCAACGTCGCGCGCAGCGCACGGTTGACGGCCCGGAGCCGCTGCTGCCAGGTGGCCTCCGGGGCGAGCCGCACCCCCGCGACCGTCCGGCGGTACATCTCGGTAGCCATCTCGTCCAGCAGTTCCTGTTTGCCCTTGAAGTGCCAGTAGAGGGCGGGTGCCTGGACGTTCAGTTCCTTGGCGATGGCCCGCAGCGTCAGTCCGTCCAGGCCCACTTCGTTCAGCAGGCGCAGCGCCGTCTCCACGACCTGCTTCTTGTCCAGTTTCGGGGGTCTCCGGGTCGTCACGCTTGACAGCTTAACACCGTTAAGGCCACTCTTGAGAGGGAACTTAACGACGTTAAGGAGAAGTGGCATGAGCAGCATGGGCACCGGCACGAGCGGTGGCACGAACCCGGACGTCCTGATCGTCGGCGCGGGCCCCACCGGCCTCGCGCTCGCCGTCGACCTGGCCCGGCGCGGGGTCGACGCCCTCGTCGTGGAGCGCGCCGACGGCCTCTTCCCCGGCTCCCGCGGCAAGGGCATCCAGCCGCGCACCCGGGAGGTCTTCGACGACCTCGGCGTCGGCGACGCCGTCGACGCGGCCGGCGGCCCCTACCCCGTCGGGATGATCTGGCGGGAGGGCCGGCGCCGGAGCGAGCTCCCGATGTTCGACGCGGGCACCCCCCGCGCGGACTCGCCCTACCACGAGCCCTGGATGGTGCCGCAGTGGCGCACCCAGGAGATCCTCTTCACCAGGCTCACGGAACTCGGCGGCACGGTCGCCTTCGGCCGGGAACTGGCCGGTTTCGACCAGGACGCCGACGGAGTGGACGCCGTCTTCGCCTCCGGGGAGCCCGTCCGCGCCCGCTACGTCGTGGCCGCCGACGGCGGCCGGTCCACCGTGCGCCGCGCGCTCGGCATCCCGATGACCGGCGAGAGCGTCGACCCGAACCCGGTCCTCGTGGCCGACGTCCGCGTCAGGGGACTCGACCGCGACAACTGGCACATCTTCCCGGCCGCCGACGACACCGGGGTCCTCGCGCTCTGTCCGCTCGCCGGCACGGAGGACTTCCAGCTCACCGCCCAGTTCCCGGCGGGCACGGACATCGACCTCACCCCCGACGCCATCCGTACCGTCGTGGCCGCCCGCTCCCACCTCGCCCCCGAGGACGTGACGGACGTGCGCTGGGCCTCCGACTTCCGACCCCGCGCGGCGCTCGCCGACCGGTTCCGCGAGGGTCGCGTCTTCCTCGCCGGGGACGCCGCGCACGTCCACTCCCCCGCGGGCGGCCAGGGGCTCAACACCAGCGTCCAGGACGCGTACAACCTCGGGTGGAAGCTCGCGGCGGTGCTGGCCGGGCGGGCCCCCGAAGCCCTGCTCGACACCTACGAGGAGGAACGGCTGCCCGTGGCGGCCGACATGCTCGGCCTGTCCACCCGGATCCACCGGGGCGAGGCCCGGCGCGGGGCGGCCACCCGGATGCTGGGCCTGGGCTACCGGGACTCCTCCCTCTCCGTGGACACCCGCACCGGCCTGCCCGAGGCCGCCCTGCGGGCCGGCGACCGGGCACCGGACGGGGTGCCCGGGGGCGTACGCCTCTTCGACGCGTTCCGCGGACCGCACTGGACGCTGCTGGCCGTCGGCACGCAAGGGCAGGCGGACCTCCCGGACCTGCCCGGCGTCCGCACCGTGTGCGTCCCGTCCTACGCGCCCTACGGGGACGGGGTGTTCCTCGTCCGGCCCGACGGGTACGTGGGCTGGGCGGGTGCGACCGCAGAAGGCATCGCGGCGTACGCGGCCACGGTCGGCGCGGGGGCCGCTACGGCTCGCCCCTGGGCGGGCACCAGCGGCGCCAGGCGTCCAGGTCGGTCTTCTTCTGGAGCGAGCTGAGCTTCTCCCGCTGCGAGGTGGGGCACCACTCGCGCAGCCGGCCCTCGTACTCGACGTGGAAGACGGCCTTCCCGGCCGCGACGAACGGCCGGTACCGCTCGCACTCGTCGAACTCCGCGCACTGTTCGTTGACGGCGAACTCGAAGTCCCCGACCAGCTGCGGGATCTGGTCGAGGTCGTTCTTCAGCCCGACCGAGAGCCCCCGGTCGTGCGCGAGCTTCGCGATCAGCCGGTTGTAGGCCAGCTGGTCGTCGGCGGTGAGCGGGAAGCCGGACGAGTTGGCGTACCCGTCCATGTTGTCGGGCTCGATCGCGTCGAAGCCCTTCTCCTTGCACATGTCGAACCGCTTGGCCATCAGCGGCGCCAGCTCGGCCGAGCGCCGGATGTCCAGCCAGCGCTCGCCCTCCCAGCCGTTGCCGTCGCCCAGCAGCTCCTTCGGGAAGTCGGCGGCGTCGGGACGGAAGTCCTCCCAGGCGCCGGTGGAGAGGTAGCAGATGGTCTTGCGGCCCGCCTTCTTCAAGGCGGCCACCTGCTCCTTGGTGGTGTTGAAGCCGTCGACGTCGTACACCGCCGCCTTCACCGAGGTGTCCAGCGTGCCGGTCAGCTGCCACTGCCAGCTCACCCCCGGCGCGGGCTGCCAGCGCTGCCCCGGCGGCGGGTCGGGTGACAGGTCGTCGGGTTCCGGCAGCTCGGGCGCGGACGTACAGGAGGCGAGGAGCAGGAGCGGGCCGACGAGCAGCCAGGGCAGTGCGCGGCGCCTCATGCGGTGGCCTCCAGGTCGTACGGGAGGGTCCCCCACGGGTGCGGGCCGGAGCCGGGGACCGCGCAGTGCACGGCGGCCCCCCGCTCCAGGGCGAGTTCGGCGGCCGGTGCGCCCGGCGGGACGGCGTACACGAGGTGGCAGAACCGCTGGGCGGGGTGCTCGGCGGTCCACGCCGGCGGGGCGCCCGCGTCCCGGTAGGCGTCCCAGGGGCCCTCGAAGGTGACGAGCAGGTCGGCGAGCGCGGCGTATCCGGGGTGCGGGTGGGCGCCGTGGTTGAGGACGAGGGTGCGGGCGCCCGCGGCCCGGGCGGCGACGGTGAGCCGCCCGTAGTGCGGGAGCAGTTCCGGCTCGGCGGACGCCTGGTCGAGGAAGGCCCCGTCGGTGGCGTACCAGTCGCGGTGGCGCAGCAGGTCCTGGACGACGGCCGCGTGCGGGCGCCGCCCGTAGTCGGTGTCGGCGTACCCCAGGACGGGGACCCCGGCGGCCCGCAGCCGCCCGGCGACCGCGGCGAACCGTTCGTCGGGGGCCTCGCCCGGCCCGCTGTCGGGGTTGAGCACCACCGAATGCAGCCGCCCGGCCGAGGCGATCAGCAGCTCCCACGCCTCGGGCCGGTCGGCGGGGTGCTCGTAGAGGGGCACCAGCAGCATGAGGTCCTTCTTCTTGTGCGTCGACTCGTACGGTGTCACGTGCGCGGGGTCCGGCCGGGCCGGGCGCGCTCAGCGGTGCGCCGTGGCCCGGCCCAGCAGCAGGCAGACCAGCGCGGCCAGGGCGGCCGCCGCGGTGCCGGCCACCACCAGCTGGACCAGCCGCGGCTGCCCGAGCCCGGTCAGCACGGCCAGGCTCTGCACGACCGCCGCCGAGGCGCAGACCACCGCGGCGGGCCGGACCGCCCCGAAGGACTGGAGCAGCAGCCCGGTCCACATCACGGCGCCGAGCAGCAGCAGCGTCGCCGCCCGGGCCCCGGTCAGGCTGGGCGCGCCGGGCCACAGCAGGGTCCCGGCGATGCCCAGCGCCAGCAGCACCGCCAGGTACCGGGCGAGGCAGCGGGCCAGGGTGGCCAGCATCCGGCGCCGGAACGCGCGGGGCGAGCGGGCCGCCCGCAGCCCGGCGAGGCTGCCGCTGCGGAACCGGTGCAGCAGCCATTCGGCGGGGCCCATGCTGAGGGTGAGGGCCACCGCCGAGGGCGCGGCGACCGCCTCGGCCGGGCCTCCGGCGAGCACCTCCCCCAGGGCGGCGTACAGCACGAGCAGCCCGGTGCCCAGGCCGAAGACGCCGTACGGCACGGAGTCCGCGAGCCGGGGCCCGCGCGGCGCGTACTCCTCCTCGGCGCCGCGCAGCATCCGCCACCGCACGGGGCCGCCGCCCGGGCGGGCCCGGGTCCGGCCGCGGGCCCGGCGGGCGAGGGCCCGTACCGTCTCGGCCAGCGGCAGTTCCCGTACCGCCAGGGCACAGGCGGCCAGCAGGGACACCGCCAGCAGGGCGACCCGCGCCGGGACGGGCAGGTCGGTGAACAGCGCGAGCACCGCCCCCGCGGCCATCGGACCGAGCGCGGCGAGCAGCATCCGCTCCCGGCCGAGGACCAGCAGGACGGTGGCGGCGCCGACGTACAGCGCCTGCCCGGCGGCGAACACGTAGGAGAACGGCGGCCCGCCGGGCACCGCCAGGGCGGCGGCGGTGCCCAGCAGCGCCCCGGCCGGCGCCCCGGCGAGCAGGGTCCGCCCGGCGGCGGCCCGGTCGCCGAGGCCGAGCCAGGAGTAGGCCCGGTGGGACAGGGTCTGGTCCCACACCCAGCCGATCAGGGCGCCGGCCAGCAGGGTGAGCGTCCCGGCGGGCAGGCCGAGCCGGTCCGGCGGGCCTTCCAGCAGGGGGGCGCCCAGCAGGTAGGCGAGGCCGGGCAGGGCGAAGATCACCCCGCGCAGCAGGCAGGCGGTGAGGGAGACCTGCCAGGGGTCGGGGATGCTCGCGGGCTCCGGGAAGGAGCGGGGCACCCGGGCGTAGAGCTCCTCCGCGAGCGCGAAGGAGTCGTGGCGGCCGTAGGTGAGGCGGATGTACTCGTCGTTCATCCCGTCGGATTCGAGGATGGCGGCGATCTCGTCGGGATGGACGGCGGCGGCGATGAGCGCGTCGAACCGGTCGGCGAGCTCGTCCATCGGGTCGGCGGCCGGCGGGGCCGTCCGCCGGGGCCGGGGGACGGCGGGCAGGGTGTTGCCGCCGGGCACCTTGAGCCACAGGGATCCGCTCACCGGCTCCCTCCCCCGAGCTCGCCCCCGGCTACCGCCGGGGGTACGCCCGTCCCCGGGGGCCCCCATGCGGCGAGCTCCCGGTACCAGGGGTCGGCGAGCCGCTGGGTCCAGTCGTCGCCCGGGTGGACCGGCAGGACGGGCTGGCCGGCGAGTTCCCGGTAGATGTGGCGGAACCCGTCCACGGACTGGTGGAGGGTGAACTTCTCGACGACCCGCTTGCGGGACAGCCGGCCGAGTTCGGCGCGGCGTTCGTCGTCGCGGAGCAGCGCGAGGGTGGCGCGGGCCATGGTCTCCGGCTCGCGGGGCGGGACGACGAGCCCGGTGTCGCCGACGGCCTCGCGCACCCCGCCGACGTCGGTGGAGACGGTGGTGCGGCCGCAGGACATGGCCTCGATGATGCTGAAGGGGAAACCCTCGCTGATCGAGGAGAGCATCACGATCGAGCCGGCCGCGTAGGCCCGGGCGACCTCCGCGATGCGGCCCTCGAAGGTGATCCCGTCGGACACCCCGATCTCGGCGGCGAGTTTCTCCAGGCGGAGCTTGTAGTCCTCGCAGCCGGCCGGGACGGGGCCGAAGAGGCGCAGTCGCAGGGCGGGTACCTCCTGGCGCATGTACGCGTAGGCGCGGATGAGGGTTTCGAGGTCCTTGATGGGGTCGACGCGGCCGCACCAGCTGAGGGTGGGCACCTCGGGTTCGGGGCCGGCCTCGGGGAAGGCGTACGGGTCGACGCCGTTGTAGACGGTACGGATCCGGTCGGAGGCGGCGCCGCCGCGCTCCTCCCAACGGCGGTTGTACTGGTTGCAGGGGGTGATCAGGTCGGCTTGCCGGTAGCCCTCGCTGTTCAGCTCGCGGTAGAAGCCGAGCATGAGGGCCTTCACGGGCCAGCGCTGTTCGGCGGTGCGGTAGCCGAGGTAGCGCTCGCGGAGGTAGATGCCGTGCTCCGTGAGCAGGAAGGGCACCTGGTCGAGGTGTTTCGCGGCGAGGGCCGGCAGGGTGGCGAGGCCGCTGCTGACGGCGTGCGAGACGCTGTCGCGCGGGATGCGCACGCCGAGCGGGCGCAGGGCGTGTTCCAGCAGGTCGGTGGCGGTGAGGGCGTCGTGGATGGTGGGCGCGGCCGCGGCGGTTGGCATGCCCGGGCGGGTCCAGAGGTCCATCAGCAGCCGCAGGACGGACTCCGAGCGCAGGGCCGGGGCGAGGCGGCCGGAGCGGGCCAGCACGGCCAGTTCCCGCAGGGCTTGGGAGAATCCGCCGCGGGTGGGATCGAGCAGCGACAGCAAGAACGTTTCGTAGGTGTCGGTGAAGCGGCGCCGGGCCTTGCCGCGCAGGGCCGAACGGAGCGAGCGGGGCGGCGGCGGGCCCCAGAGCGGCACGGCGGTGTGCCGGTAGACGTTGCGGGGCAGTTGCCAGGTGACCGGCTCGCGTCCGGAGCCGGTCAGGGCTATGACGTTGAAGTCGACCTCCGGCATTCCCCGGACCAGTTGGTCGCACCAGGTGCTGACGCCCCCGTGGACGTGTGGGTAGGTGCCTTCGGTGAGCATGGTGACATGGCGCCCATGGCTCATGCGGTGTGTCCCCCCAGGACGGAAAAGGGGCCGGCGCCCGTGGTTCGCGGAGCGCCGGCTCAAGGTGGTGCTGCGTACGCGTGCGGATGCGACGGTTCCGGCCCGGCGGAGGGCCGGCGGGCGGTCAGGCCAGCTTGAGCGTGACCGCCGACTGGAGCGGCTCGGGAGCCGTCCAGGCGGAGCGGGTGCCCGCGTACGCGGTGCCGAAGTCCGCGGTGCCGAGCAGGAGCTGCTTCTTGGTGCCGACGGGAGCCGTGACGGGCGCGACCACGCCCGAGGGCGCCTTGACGGTGACGTCCTTGCCGATGCGGTAGGCGGTGACCTTGTTGGCGACGAGCGCCGCGTCCCAGGCGGCGCGGCGGCTGAGTTCGACGCCGGTGTCCTTCATGCTCTGGTTGACGATCGGGGCGCTGGGCGCGTAGAGCGTGCGGTAGGTGTCGAGGACCTGGTTGAGGACCGGGTAGAGGGTGCGGTCCTCGGCGAGGTTGGACTGGTGGACGTAGTGCGGACGCGGGTCGTTGGCCAGCACGTGCCGCAGCGCGGTGCGGGCCTCGGTCGGGACGACGTAGTCCAGGTAGCCGGTGGCGGCGTCGAGCGGGGCCGGCAGGCAGGTGGAGGTCGCCGGGTTGTCCTCGCAGGCGCCACTGCCGCCCTGGGCGCGGCTGGTGTAGATCCAGTTGTACTCGTCGGCCATCTCCGCGTTGGTGCCCGTGTTGTAGTACACGTTCATCGGGTACCGGGGGACGGTCAGGGCGGCGCCGACGGCGCGCTGGCCGGACTCGCGGGAGCTGTCGCTGCCGGCCCACTTGACCCCGTTGTCGGCGAGGGCGCCCGCCAGGTTCGGGTTGTCGTCGGCCTGCTGCGGCAGGGTCTTGAGGCCGGAGTGCTCGCCGGTGACCAGCTCGGAGCGGTCGGTGGTGATGCCCTTGGAGGCGGCCCAGTTGTTGTTGTCGCGGATCTGGGCGGAGATGTCGGCGCGGCTCACCCAGTTGATGGCGCCCGTGGCGTTCTTGGTGCAACTCCACGGCACGGTGCTGACGTCCTGGACGCAGCCGAGGAAGAGGTGGGTGTAGGTGTGGTTCAGCCACCGGTACTGGGCGCGGTCGGCGATCAGCTGGGCGGTCAGCGCGTCGGTGCCGCCGTGCTCCGTCTTCCACTCCTCCCCGGCGCCCGCGTTGAAGAGCAGGTCCAGCTTGAAGCCCTTGGACTGCTGCCACTGCGCCGCGTACTGGGCGTCGGCGGCGGTCATCCGGATGTCGCTCTCCGTGCCGCCGGCGCAGGCGTAGTCGCCGGGCGTGCAGTTGAGGGCCTGGTCCCAGCGGGCGTCCGGGGCGAAGACGTCGTCGACGTGGACCGCGAAGTAGTTGCGCTCCTGGCCGAGGTGGACCCCCTGGGTCAGCCAGTCGACGATGCCCCGGGCGAGCAGCCGGAACTGCTGCTGGTACTGGTTGTAACCGAAGGTGACGACCAGTTCGCTGCGTCCGTCGTGGGCGTACTCGCCGACCAGCGAGGCCCGGTCCGAGCCGACGGGGGCGTCGAGGTAGCTGGTGTAGCCGGTGCGGGGCTTGGCGATGAACCCGTAGCTCTCCGGAATCAGCGGCGAGTTGTCCTCGAAGGTGACCTGGCCCCCGAGGTAGCCGAAGGGACCCGCCTTGCCGGCGGCGGTTACGGCGGCCTGCGTGCCGTCGAGGGTGCCGCTGTAGCCGCCGTTGTCGGTGTATTCCAGGCCGACTTCGGGGTGCGCCCAGGTGTAGGCGTCGACCTGGCGGATGCCGTAGGCCGTCTCGTACGCGCTGAGCGCGGCCGATTCGGCGGAGCCGGCGCCGAAGGGGTTCTCGTTGGGCAGGACGACGCCCTGGAACTTGGCCCGCGGCCGGCCGTCGACGGTGTCGCTCAGGAACGCCGCGTTGATCACCGGGCGGCTGCCGCTGCCCAGGTCGACGCGGGTGAAGGGGACCCCGGTGTCCCGGAGTTCGGCGGTGATCGCGGCGACCGAGCTGCCGCCGTCGTCGACGACCAGCACCCTGAGGTCGACGCGCGGTACGACGGTGGCCGCCTGGGCGGTCGCCGCGGGCACCGCCACGGACATCAGGGCGGTCGCGGCCATCGCCGCGGCGGCCCTGTTCATCCGGTTCTTGTTCTTGCTGACCATTCCGGCCTTACTGACCATTTCGGCCTTCCCCCCGCAGGCTCCCTCGGTACCGGCCATGGCGGACGGCCGACCGGGGAGGCTCTGTGGAAATCATGCAAAGGGACCCCACGCCCCCTTGCGAGAGTGGCTCGATCCTCTCGGACCTCGTCAGGTCTAAGGGGCAAACCTGGAACAGAGACCACAGATGGGTGAACCTGTCAGTGGTTCCGTCGAACAACTTGCCAAACCTTCGAGTGACGTACGGACGACCGCGTACGCGTAGGCTCGTTTCCGGGTGCCGCCGCGCCCGAATACGATCGCTGCGGAGCGGCCGGCGACCCTGACGCGACCGCAGCGCACACATCCACAAACGGAAGCGAGACTTCACCACCGTGACTGCTCTGACTCTCAGCACTGCCGGCGCGGCGACGCTCCGCGCCGACGCCCTCGTGGTCGGCGTGGCGAAGGGCCCGAAGGGGCCCGTCGTCGCCGCGGGCGCCGAGGCCGTGGACAAGGCGTTCGACGGAAAGCTGGCCGCCGTACTCGACGCCATGGGCGCCTCGGGCGCCGAAGGCGAGGTCACCAAGCTCCCCGCGCCCGCCGGTCTCAAGGTCCCGGTCGTGCTGGCCGTCGGGCTCGGCTCCGTACCGGAGCAGGACGAGTCGTACGACGAAGAGGCCCTGCGCCGCGCCGCCGGCGCCGCCGCCCGCGCCCTGCACGGCACGAAGAAGGCCGCGTTCGCCCTTCCGCTGGACGACGCCTCCGCCGTCACCGCCGTCGCCGAGGGCGCGCTGCTCGGTGCGTACGCCTTCACCGCCTACCAGGGCGGCGCGAACAAGGTCGCCAGGAGCGGCGACAAGAACGGCGGCCCGAAGCAGCCGCTGGCCGAGGTCGCCCTGCTCGGCGCCAAGCCGCGCGACAAGGAGCACAAGGCCGCCGCCGAGCGCGCCGTCGTCGTCGCGACCGAGGTCAACGTCGCGCGCGACCTGGTCAACACCCCGCCGAACGACCTCACCCCCGAGGCCTTCGCCGCCGTCGCCACCGCGACCGCGAAGGAGAACGGCATCAAGGTCCAGGTGCTGGACGAGAAGGCGCTGGTCAAGGGCGGCTTCGGCGGCATCATGGGCGTCGGCAAGGGCTCCGAGAACCCGCCGCGCCTGGTGAAGCTGTCCTACACCCACCCCAAGGCGGAGAAGACCCTCGCCTTCGTCGGCAAGGGCATCACCTACGACTCGGGCGGCATCTCCCTCAAGCCGGCCGGCCACAACGAGACGATGAAGTGCGACATGGCCGGCGCGGCCGCCGTGTTCGCCTCGGTCGTCGCGGCCGCCAAGCTGGGCCTCCAGGTCAACGTCACCGGCTGGCTCGCGCTCGCCGAGAACATGCCGTCCGGCTCCGCCACCAAGCCCGGTGACGTGCTGCGCATGTACAGCGGCAAGACCGTCGAGGTCCTCAACACGGACGCCGAGGGCCGTCTGGTCCTGGGCGACGCGCTGACCCGCGCCTCCGAGGAGAACCCGGACGCGATCGTCGACGTGGCGACCCTGACCGGCGCGATGGTGCTGGCGCTGGGCGACCGCACCTTCGGGATCATGGCGAACGACGACGCCTTCCGCACCTCGATCCACGAGATCGCGGAGGAGGTCGGCGAGGCCTCCTGGCCGATGCCGCTCCCCGAGGACCTGCGCAAGACCATGGACTCCCCCACCGCCGACATCGCCAACATGGGCGTCCGGATGGGCGGCGGCCTGATCGCCGGCCTCTTCCTCCAGGAGTTCGTCGGCGAGGGCATCACCTGGGCCCACCTCGACATCGCGGGCCCGGCCTTCCACGAGAGCGCCCCGTACGGCTACACCCCCAAGGGCGGCACCGGCTCCGCCGTGCGCACCCTGGTGCGGCTGGCCGAGCGGACCGCCACGGGCGACCTCGGCTGACGCCTCGGCTCCTCGTGATCACGCGCCCCGGGACCCGGACGAGGTCCCGGGGCGCGTTCGCTGTGGACGTAATCTCGACGATCAGCAGTTTTCTACGCACTGGTAACCCGCATTCCGGCAGAACGGCCGTCCCCAGCCGGGGCCCGGCGTCCCGTGTTCCCCCGACAAATGCGAAGATGGGTTCTCGGCAGGACAGGGCCCCCACCACAGGGCCGAAGAAACAAGCGGCCGAATACCAGCCGCCGCCCGGTCACAGAGGACCGGTGCCCGGCGCACATGCATGGAGGACGTGACGTGGCGAACGACGCCAGCACCGTTTTCGACCTAGTGATCCTCGGCGGTGGCAGTGGCGGTTACGCCGCGGCGCTGCGCGCCTCCCAGCTGGGTCTCGACGTTGCGCTGATCGAGAAGAACAAGCTCGGTGGCACCTGCCTGCACAACGGCTGCATCCCCACGAAGGCTCTGCTGCACGCCGGTGAGATCGCGGACCAGGCGCGCGAAGCCGCTCAGTTCGGTGTCAAGGCCTCTTTCGAGGGCATCGACATCGCGGGTGTGCACAAGTACAAGGACGAGGTCATCTCGGGCCTGTACAAGGGTCTGCAGGGCCTGGTCGCCTCCCGCAAGGTGACCTACATCGAGGGTGAGGGCCGGCTCTCCTCCCCGACGTCCGTCGACGTGAACGGGCAGCGCGTCCAGGGCCGCCACGTCCTGCTGGCGACCGGCTCCGTACCGAAGTCGCTGCCGGGCCTGAACATCGACGGCAACCGCATCATCTCCTCGGACCACGCGCTGGTCCTGGACCGCGTGCCCGAGTCCGCGATCATCCTGGGCGGCGGCGTGATCGGCGTCGAGTTCGCCTCGGCGTGGAAGTCCTTCGGTTCCGACGTCACCGTGGTCGAGGGCCTCAAGCACCTCGTCCCGGTCGAGGACGAGAACAGCTCCAAGCTCCTGGAGCGCGCGTTCCGCAAGCGCGGCATCAAGTTCAACCTGGGCACCTTCTTCGACAAGGCCGAGTACACCGAGAACGGCGTGCGCGTCACCCTCGCCGACGGCAAGACCTTCGAGGCCGAGGTGCTGCTGGTCGCCATCGGCCGCGGCCCGGTCTCGCAGGGCCTGGGCTACGAGGAGCAGGGCGTCGCGATGGACCGCGGCTACGTCCTGGTCGACGAGTACATGCAGACCAACGTGCCGACCATCTCCGCCGTCGGTGACCTCGTCCCGACCCTCCAGCTCGCGCACGTCGGCTTCGCCGAGGGCATCCTGGTCGCGGAGCGGCTGGCCGGTCTCAAGACCGTCCCGATCGACTACGACGGTGTGCCGCGCGTCACGTACTGCCACCCCGAGGTCGCCTCCGTCGGCATCACCGAGGCCAAGGCCAAGGAGATCTACGGTGCGGACAAGGTCGTCGCCCTCAAGTACAACCTGGCGGGCAACGGCAAGAGCAAGATCCTGAAGACCGCGGGCGAGATCAAGCTCGTCCAGGTCAAGGACGGTGCCGTGGTCGGCGTCCACATGGTCGGTGACCGGATGGGCGAGCAGGTCGGCGAGGCCCAGCTGATCTACAACTGGGAGGCCCTGCCTGCCGAGGTCGCGCAGCTCATCCACGCGCACCCGACCCAGAACGAGGCGCTCGGCGAGGCCCACCTGGCCCTGGCCGGCAAGCCGCTGCACTCCCACGACTAATCGTCACCGGGCGCGACGACCACTTCCGCACTTTCGTAAGGAGCAACAGAAACCATGTCGGTTTCCGTAACCCTTCCGGCGCTCGGCGAGAGCGTCACTGAGGGCACTGTCACCCGCTGGCTGAAGGCCGAGGGCGAGCGCGTCGAGGCCGACGAGCCGCTGCTCGAGGTCTCGACCGACAAGGTCGACACCGAGATCCCGTCGCCGGTCGCCGGCATCCTGGCCTCCATCAAGGTCGCCGAGGACGAGACCGTCGAGGTCGGCGCCGAGCTGGCCGTCATCGACGACGGCTCGGGCGCACCGGCCGAGGCCGCCGCTCCGGCCGCCGAGACCGCCGCCGCCCCCGCGCCGGAGGCCCCGCAGGCCGCCCCGTCGACCGAGGTCGAGACCCCCGCTCCCGCGCCGACCGCCGAGGCGGCCGCCGGTGCCGGTTCCGCCGAGGGCACCGATGTCGTGCTGCCCGCGCTGGGCGAGTCCGTCACCGAGGGCACCGTCACCCGTTGGCTCAAGCAGGTCGGCGAGTCGGTCGAGGCCGACGAGCCGCTGCTGGAGGTCTCCACCGACAAGGTCGACACCGAGATCCCCGCGCCGGTCGCCGGCACCCTGCTGGAGATCCTGGTCGGCGAGGACGAGACCGCCGAGGTCGGCGCGCGGCTGGCCGTCATCGGCGTCGCCGGTGCCGCCCCGGCCGCCGCTCCGGCCCCGGCCGCTGCCCCCGCCGCCCCGGCTCCGGCCCCGGCCGCTGCCCCCGCCGCCCCGGCTCCGGCCCCGGCCGCTGCCCCCGCCGCCCCGGCTCCGGCCCCGGCCGCTGCCCCGGCTCCGGCCCCGGCTGCCGCTCCGGTCGCCGCCCCGGCTCCGGTGACCCCGGCTCCGGCCGCTGCCGCTCCGGCTCCGGTCGCTCCGGCTCCGGTCGCTCCGGCGGCCCCCGCCGCCCCGGCCCAGGCCGGGGACGAGGGCGCGTACGTGACCCCGCTGGTGCGCAAGCTCGCCTCGGAGTCCGGCGTCAACCTGTCCACGGTCTCGGGCACCGGTGTCGGTGGCCGTATCCGCAAGCAGGACGTCCTGGCCGCCGCCGAGGCCGCCAAGGCCGCCGCCGCTCCGGCGCCGGTCGCCGCCGCTGCCGCCCCGGCCGCCGCCCAGGCCCCGACCGCCGTGTCGGAGCTGCGCGGTCAGACGGTCAAGATGACCCGCATGCGCAAGGTCATCGGCGACAACATGATGAAGGCCCTGCACACGCAGGCGCAGCTCAGCTCCGTGGTCGAGGTGGACGTCACCAAGATCATGAAGCTGCGCGAGAAGGCCAAGGCCTCCTTCCTGGCCCGCGAGGGCGTCAAGCTCTCGCCGATGCCGTTCTTCGTCAAGGCCGCCGCCCAGGCGCTGAAGGCCCACGCGGTCGTCAACGCCCGGATCAACGACGACGAGGGCACCATCACCTACTTCGACTCGGAGAACATCGGCATCGCCGTGGACTCCGAGAAGGGCCTGATGACCCCGGTCATCAAGGGTGCCGGTGACCTCAACCTGGCGGGCATCTCCAAGGCGACCGCCGACCTGGCCGCCAAGGTCCGCGGCAACAAGATCACGCCGGACGAGCTGTCGGGCGCGACCTTCACCATCAGCAACACCGGCTCGCGCGGTGCGCTGTTCGACACGGTGATCGTGCCGCCGAACCAGGTCGCCATCCTGGGCATCGGTGCCACCGTCAAGCGCCCGATGGTCATCGAGACCCCGGAGGGCACGGTCATCGGCGTCCGCGACATGACGTACCTGACCCTGTCCTACGACCACCGCCTGGTGGACGGCGCGGACGCGGCCCGGTACCTCTCGGCCGTCAAGGCCATCCTGGAGGCCGGCGAGTTCGAGGTCGAGCTCGGCCTGTAGGGAACCAGCCGCGGCGGTAGCCGCACAGCTGTCGCGCACGGCGCCCCCGCCCGGAACCTTCCGGGCGGGGGCGCCGTCGTCGGTCCCGGCCCCTCCCCGGTCTTGTAACGAGCCTCACCCCGGGTCCCCGACCAGGAACGCATCGCGTCGGCCGACACCGCCGTATTGTCTACGCAACAGCCCCGCGCGCCCCCAGGAGATGAAGCGCCGATGATCACCCCACCCGTCGTGCACTCGCTGCGCGAGCAGATCCGCGAGCACATCGTGGAGGGGATCGTCAGCGGCCGTTGGAAGCCGGGCGAGCGGATCGTCGAGCGGCGGATCGCGGTCGAGCTGGAGGTCAGCCAGACGCCGGTCCGCGAGGCCCTGCGCGAGCTGGAGACGCTGCGGCTGATCGAGTCGGCGCCCAACAAGGGGGTCCGGGTACGGAACCTCTCCGCCGCCGACCTGGAGGAGATCTACCCGGTCCGGGCCGGTCTGGAGCAGATCGCGGCCGAGCTGGCGGCGCCGCGGCTGGCGGCGGACTGCACGGCCCTGGAGCCGCACGTGGCGGCCCTGTGGGAGGCCGACCGGACCGAGGACGGTACCGCGCAGGTGCGGCACACGGTGGGCTTCCACCGCGAGTTGGTGCGGGCCGCCGGGAACAGCGTGCTGCTGCACACGTGGGAGAGCCTGGGCATCGAGGTGTTCACCGCCCTGTCCATCCGCTGGCTCGGGACGGTGCAGAAGTCGTACGCGGAGGAGCACGCGGCCCTGGTCGAGGCCTTCCGCAACCAGGATCCGGACATCGGCGTGCTGGTCAAGCGGCATGTCCTGGGGTGCGCCCCCCGCGCCTGACCGGGCGGCTTGTCCTGATTTGCCCGGCACCGGGTGCCCGTTTTCATGGCACCCGGTGCCGACTTTCGCCGGATCGACATTTCTTCGCCACTTTCGTTTGATCGATCATCGATCAGCGATTTACAGTCATCGCGGACCCCTACCCGGGTCCGCCGGCCCTGTCCTGCCCGTCAGGGTTCTTCTTCACCACCTCTCCTTTGTCCGGAAGGCGGCGCACACCGATGTCCGACCCCGTAGGAAAGCTTCCGAGCGAGCTCGACCAGCTCCCGGACCGCGACACCGAGGAGACCGCCGAATGGGCGGCCTCCCTCGACGCCGTCGCCAAGGCCGCCGGTACGCGCCGCGCCGAATACCTGCTCCGTCGCACCCTCCAGCACGCCGAGGCCGCCGGCCTCGCCCTGCCGAAGCTGCTGGAGACGGACTACGTCAACACCATCCCCACCTCCGCCGAGCCCGAGTTCCCGGGTGACATGGAGCTGGAAGCCAAGATCACCGCCTGGAACCGCTGGAACGCGGCCGCCATGGTGACCCGCGGCTCCAAGTACGGCGTCGGCGGCCACATCGCCACCTTCGCCTCGGCGGCCTGGCTCTACGAGACCGGCTTCCAGCACTTCTTCCGCGGGAAGGAGGCCGACGGATCGGGCGACCAGCTCTACATCCAGGGCCACGCCTCCCCCGGCATCTACGCCCGCGCCTTCCTCGACGGACGCGTCTCGGAGCAGCAGCTCGACAACTTCCGCCAGGAGTCCGGCGGCAACGGCCTGCCGTCCTACCCGCACCCGCGGCGCCTGCCCTGGCTGTGGGAGTTCCCGACGGTCTCCATGGGCCTGGGCCCGCTCTCCGCGATCTACCAGGCGCGCTTCAACCGCTACCTGCAGAACCGGAACATCAAGGACACCGCCAACTCGCACGTCTGGGCCTTCCTGGGCGACGGCGAGATGGACGAGCCGGAGTCGACCGCCGCCCTGGCCCTGGCCTCCCGCGAGCGCCTCGACAACCTGACCTTCGTCATCAACTGCAACCTGCAGCGCCTCGACGGTCCGGTCCGCGCCAACTTCCGCGTGGTCCAGGAGCTGGAGGCCCAGTTCCGCGGCGCCGGCTGGAACGTCATCAAGTCGCTGTGGGGCTCCGCCTGGGACGAGCTGTTCCAGCTCGACACCACCGGCGCCCTGGTACGCCGGCTGCGCGAGGTACCCGACGCGCAGTTCCAGACGTACGCGACCCGCGACGTGGCCTACATCCGCGAGCACTTCTTCGGCGCCAACGCCGAGCTCGTCCAGCTCGCCGCGGTCCTCACCGACGCGAAGATCGCCGAGTGCTTCCACAGCTCCCGCGGCGGCCACGAGCCCCGCAAGGTGTACGCCGCGTACAAGGCCGCCCTGGAGCACAAGGGCGCGCCGACCGTCATCCTCGCGCAGACGGTCAAGGGCTACACGCTGGGCGCCGGGTTCGAGTCGAAGAACGCGAACCACCAGATGAAGAAGCTGACGATCGACGAGTTCAAGGACATGCGCGACCTCCTCGGCCTCCCGATCCCCGACAGTGCCTTCGCCGACGGCCAGGTCCCGTACGGACACCCGGGCGCGGACAGCCCCGAGGTCCGCTACCTGAACGAGCGCCGCGCGGCCCTCGGCGGCCCGGCCCCCGCCCGCAAGGTCCACCACGTGGCCCTGCCGGCTCCGGCCGAGCGGTCCTTCGCCCCGCTGCTCAAGGGCTCCGGCAAGCAGGAGATGGCCACCACCATGGCCTTCGTCCGGCTCGTCAAGGACCTGATGCGGGACAAGGAGACCGGCAAGCGCTGGGTGCCGATCGTCCCCGACGAGGCCCGTACCTTCGGCATGGAGTCCCTGTTCCCGTCGGCCGGCATCTACTCGCCGCTGGGACAGACGTACGAGCCGGTCGACCGCGACCAGCTGATGTACTACAAGGAAGCCAAGGACGGCCAGATCCTCAACGAGGGGATCACCGAGGCCGGCGCCATGGCCGACTTCATCGCCGCCTGCACGTCGTACGCGACGCACGGCGAGCCCATGATCCCCTTCTACATCTTCTACTCGATGTTCGGCTGGCAGCGCACCGCCGACCAGATGTGGCAGCTCGCCGACCAGCTCGGCAAGGGCTTCATCGTCGGCGCCACCGCGGGCCGCACCACGCTGACCGGTGAGGGCCTCCAGCACGCGGACGGCCACTCGCACCTGATCGCGTCCACGAACCCGGCGTCGCTCAACTACGACCCGGCCTTCGCGTACGAGATCGCGGTGATCGTCAAGGACGGTCTGCGCCGGATGTACGGCGAGCAGCCGGAAGACGTCTTCTACTACCTGACGGTCTACAACGAGCCGAAGGTGCAGCCGGCGATGCCCGAGGGCGTCGAGGAGGGCATCCTCAAGGGCCTGTACCGCTTCAACGAGGCCTCCTCGCTGGAGTCCGCCCCGGCCGCCGACGCCCCGAAGATCCAGCTGATGGCTTCCGGTACGGCGATCCACTGGATCCTGGACGCGCAGAAGCTGCTGGCCGACGACTGGAACGTGGCCGCCGACGTCTGGTCCGCCACCTCCTGGGGCGAGCTGCGCCGCGACGCGCTGGAGTGCGACGAGGCGCTGCTGCGCGGCGAGCTGCGCACCCCGTACGTCACGCGCGCGCTGGAGGGCGTCACCAGCCCGGTGCTGGCCGTCTCCGACTGGATGCGCCAGGTCCCGGACCAGATCAGCCAGTGGGTGGAGCAGGACTACACCTCGCTGGGTACGGACGGCTTCGGCCTGTCCGACACCCGCGAGGGCGCGCGCCGCCACTTCGGCGTCGACGCGCAGTCGATCGTGGTGGCCGCGCTGGCCCAGCTCGCCCGCCGCGGCGAGGTCCCGGCGTCCGCCATCAAGGAAGCCCGGGAGCGCTACGGCCTGTAGGGCCCGCACGCAGCCGGTGAGGCGGTCCGCCCCGTGGGGGCGGGCCGCCTCGCCCCTTTTTGCGGCCACCCGGGGGGCGTTCACCGGTCTTTGGCCGTATGAGCGGTGGCGGCACGGGGGTGGACCCGTGATGCTGGAGCCGTGATGGACGAGACGGAGTTCTGGGAGATCGTCGACAGTACCCGCGAGGCCGCCGAGGGCGACCCCGAGGAGCACGCCGAGCTGCTCGTGGAGCGGCTGGCCCAGCTCGACCCGGACTCCGTGCTCGATTTCGCGCGGCATTTCGAGTCCCGGTACAACCGGGCGTACACGTGGGACCTGTGGGGTGCGGCGTGGGTGCTGCTCGACGGGGCGAGCGATGACGCGTTCGACTACTTCCGCTGCTGGCTGATCGGCCAGGGGCGGGAGGTCTTCGAGGGCGCGGTGCACGATCCGGACGCACTGGCGGAGCTGCTGGCCGACTTCGACGAGGAGATCGACGGGGACGGCGAGGAGCTGGGGTTCGCGGCCGACGAGGCGTACGAGCAGCTGACCGGCTCGGTGGCGCCGGACCTGGGCGTGGCACTCCAGCCGGCCGAGCCGGAGGGCGCACCGCTGGACTTCGAGGACGAAGCCGTGCTCGCGGAGCGCTTCCCCCGGCTGTGGGACCGGTTCAGGAGCTGAGGCGGGGACTCAGCAGTGCGTGCCGCCGTCGATGCGGATCTCCGTACCGGTGATGAACGCGCCGTCCTCGGAGCCCAGCATCGCGACGACGCCGGCCACCGTCTGCGGGCCGGCGAAGCCCTGGCCGAGGACCGGGGCGAGCTTGGTGAACAGGCTCCAGTCGGTGTCCTCGGGCAGGCCGGGGCCGTTGCCGGTGGTCATGCCGCTCTCGATGGAGCCGGGGGCGACGGCGACGAAGCGCAGGCCCTGCTTGCTGTACTCGGCGGCGAGGGCGTGGGTCATCGACTGGATGCCGCCCTTGCTGGCCGCGTAGGCGGACATGTAGGGGTGCGCGAAGGACGCCGAGGTCGAGCTGAAGTTGACGACGACCGGCTGCTCGCCCACCAGCAGGGCCGGGAGGGATTCGCGGATCATCAGGAAGGTGCCGGTCAGGTTGACCGAGATGACCTTGTTCCAGAAGTCGAGGGTGGTCTGGTGCGTGTGCGCGGAGCGCAGGATGCCCGCGGCGTTGACCAGGACGTCCAGCCCGCCGAGGGCGGCGACGGCGGCGGTGACGCCCGCCTTGACCGACTGCTCGTCGGATATGTCGAGCACGGCGGTGGTCAGGCGGTCCGCGTGCCCGTCGGCGGCGGCCTGCTCGGCGGCGGCCTTCAGGCCGGCTTCGTTGACGTCCACGGTGTGGACGCGGCCGCCCTCGGCGAGGATGCGGTGGACGGTGGCCCGGCCGATGCCGGAGCCGCCGCCGGTGATGAGGACGCGACGTCCTTCGTAACGGTTCATGGGAGGAGCGTACCGAGGAGATGGCACGTTTTGCCATAGTGGCGCAGATTGCAATGCTCTGGTTCCGTGGGCGGTAGGCTGCACCTCGTGAGATCCCCACGTCCGTACGCTCCCCACGCCGGGCCCGGAGCCCAGTCGCTGACCGAGCGCCGCAAGGCGGCCACCCAGCTCGACATCGCCCGCGCGGCGTGCGAGCTCTTCGCCGAGCACGGCCCCGACGGCACCACCGCCGAGGACATCGCCCACCGGGCCGGTGTGGCGCTGCGCACCTTCTACCGCTACTTCCGCAACAAGCAGGAGGCCGTGGCCCCGCTGCTGGCGGGCGGCGGCGACGCCTGGCGCGCGCTCCTCGCCGAGGAGGACCCCGGCACCCCGCTCGCAGAGGCCCTGGACCGCGCCGTGACCCGCTCGCTCAGCGACCTGCGGTCCATCGAGGAGGGCCTGGAGGTCACCCGCGGCCTGCTCCGCGCGGCGGCGACCGACGAGGCCTTGCGCGGGGTCTGGTACCGGGTCAACCAGGACTCCGAGGAGCGGCTGGTCCCGGTCATCGCCCGGCTGGCCGGCCCGGAGGCCGACCCCGTGGAGATCCGCCTGCTGGCCGCGGCGGCGACGGACTCGATCCGGATCGCCCTGGAACTCTGGGCGGCGACCGACGCCCCGACCTCGGGCCCCGGCTCCCCGGCCGAACTCGCCCTGCGCTGCCTCCACACCCTGACGGGCGCCACCCCCCTCCTCCCCTGACCCCGGCCGCGGGGTCCGCCGTCACGGGAACGGGCCGTCACAGGAACCGGGCGGCCTTCTCCCGCAGGTGGGCGGCGAAGAAGCCCGCCGCGTCGGGCCGCATCCGCGCGAGGGCGACCATGGCGGTGACGGCCACGTCCGCTACCTCCGCCTCCACGTCCTCCCAGGTGTGCGACGTGCCCTTGCGCGGGTTGCTGCCCTTGGCTCCGATGACGGCCTGCGCGGCCTCGCCGAACTCCTCGCCGATCTTGAGGATCTGAAGCGTCACGCTCTCCTCGTGCGCCACCCCCCGCTCCCGGTCGTGCTCGTCGAAACGGGCCGCCAGCGCGGCAACGGTCTTCCAGGAATCGTCCATGCCCCGAACCTAGGGGGTGGCGCCCGGAAACGGCGGAGCCCCGCACCTCTCCGGGGAGGGGTGCGGGGCTCCGTCAGCGCGGCTTAGAGGTCGAAGTACATCTCGAACTCGTGCGGGTGCGGACGCAGGGCGATCGGGGCGATCTCGTGCGTGCGCTTGTAGTCGATCCAGGTCTCGATCAGGTCGGGGGTGAAGACACCGCCGGCCAGGAGGTACTCGTGGTCCTCTTCGAGGGCCTTGAGGACCGCGTCCAGGCTGGTCGGGACCTGCGGGACGCTCGCGTGCTCGTCCGGGGAGAGCTCGTAGAGGTCCTTGTCGATCGGCTCCATCGGCTCGATCTTGTTCTTGACGCCGTCGAGGCCGGCCAGCAGCAGGGCCGAGAACGCCAGGTACGGGTTCGAGGACGGGTCCGGGGCGCGGAACTCGACGCGCTTGGCCTTCGGGTTCGAGCCGGTGATCGGGATGCGCATGGCCGCGGAGCGGTTGCGCTGCGAGTACACCATGTTGACCGGGGCCTCGAAGCCGGGCACCAGGCGGTGGTAGGAGTTCACCGTCGGGTTGGTGAACGCCAGCAGCGACGGGGCGTGCTTGAGGATGCCGCCGATGTAGTAGCGGGCGGTGTCCGACAGGCCCGCGTAGCCGGCCTCGTCGTAGAACAGCGGCTCGCCGCCGTTCCAGAGGGACTGGTGGACGTGCATGCCCGAACCGTTGTCGCCGAAGATCGGCTTCGGCATGAAGGTCGCGGTCTTGCCGTTGCGCCAGGCGACGTTCTTCACGATGTACTTGAAGAGCATCAGGTCGTCGGCCGCGGCCAGCAGCGTGTTGAACTTGTAGTTGATCTCGGCCTGGCCGCCGGTGCCGACCTCGTGGTGCTGGCGCTCGACCTGGAGGCCCTGGGCGTCGAGCTCCAGGGAGATCTCGGCGCGCAGGTCCGCGAAGTGGTCGACCGGGGCGACCGGGAAGTAGCCGCCCTTGTAGCGGACCTTGTAGCCGCGGTTGTTCTCCTCGGAGCCGGTGTTCCAGGCGCCGGCCTCGGAGTCGATGTGGTAGAAGGACTCGTTCGCGGTGGTCGCGAAGCGGACGCTGTCGAAGACGTAGAACTCGGCCTCGGGCCCGAAGTACGCGGTGTCGGCGATGCCGGTGGAGGCGAGGTACGCCTCGGCCTTCTTCGCGATGTTGCGCGGGTCGCGGCTGTAGGCCTCGCCCGTGATCGGGTCGTGGATGAAGAAGTTGATGTTCAGCGTCTTGTCACGGCGGAACGGGTCCAGGCGCGCGGTGCTGATGTCGGCGCGCAGAGCCATGTCGGACTCGTGGATGGCCTGGAAGCCGCGGATCGAGGAGCCGTCGAAGGCCAGCTCGTCAGCCGGGTCGAACGCCCGCGCCGGGATGGTGAAGTGCTGCATCACACCAGGCAGGTCGCAGAAGCGGACGTCGACGAACTTGACGTCGTTCTCCTCGATGTACTGCTTCACTTCGTCGGCGTTCTGGAACATCCAACTCCTCCTACTCCCGGCCCCGGGGCAGGGACGGGCTGTATAGCTCGTGGTGCGTCAGTGCGGTGCCGCACGCTGACCCGACCATAAGCAGACGGGATTTCTCAAGCATGACCCATTTGTTTCGCACAAGTTAACCAGGGCCCCGTCCAGGTCGCATGGAGCGCCACCGGTACCGTGGTCGAGTGGACAACAGGCAAGCAATCGGATCCTGGCTCTCCGGCCCCCGCGCGGCCGCCGAGGAGATGGGCGTCGACTTCGGTTACCGCGGCCAGCGCCTCGGCCTGCCCCGGTCAGGCCCCGGCTCCGTGGCGCGCTTCGGGCGCCGGCTCGGCGCCGTCGCCATCGACTGGGTCGGCTGCCAGCTGATCGCCTACGGGCTGATCACGCACGGCGACCTGAGTGCCACGGGCAACTGGACGCTGACCGTCTTCGTGGCCCTGTCGGTCCTGACGGTCGCGACCGTGGGGTTTACCCCCGGCAAGCGGATCCTCGGCCTCCGGGTGATCGCGGAGGACGGCGGCCGCCTCGGCGTCCTGCGGGTACTGCTGCGCACGGTCCTGCTGGCCCTCGTCATTCCGGCCCTGGTCTGGGACCGCGACGGCCGCGGCCTGCACGACCGCCTGGCGCGCGCCGTCCAGGTGCGCATGTGAGCGGATCGCATACGACGTGGGGCGCCCCCCGAACCGGCCGGTTCGGGGGGCGCCCCACGTCGTATGCGGGAAGGGACGCGCTCAGCGCGTCTTGCCGCCGCGCGGCATCCGCATGCCCTTGGGCATGGGGCCCTTCGGCACCGGCATGTTGCTCAACAGGTCGCCCATGGCCCGGAGCTTGTCGTTGACCTGGGTGATCTGCGGGCCGTCCATGACGCGCGGCAGCTTGAGCAGCGTCGTACGGATCTTCTTGAGCGGCACCTCGCCCTCGCCGGTGCCCACGATGAAGTCGTGGACCGGGACGTCGGGCATGATCCGGGCCAGCTTCTTCTTCTCGGCCGCGAGCAGGGCCTTGACCCGGTTCGGGTTGCCCTCCGCGACCAGCACCACGCCCGCCTTGCCGACGGCCCGGTGGACGATGTCCTGGTTGCGGTTCATCGCGACGGCCGGGGTGGTGGTCCAGCCGCGCCCCACGTTGTCCAGTACGGCCGCGGCCGCGCCCGGCTGGCCCTCCATCTGCCCGAAGGCAGCCCGCTCGGCCCGTCGCCCGAAGACGATCGCCATCGCGAGGAACGCCACCAGGAAGCCCAGGATGCCCAGGTAGACCGGGTGGCCGATCAGGAAGCCGATCGCGAGAACGACACCGAACGCGGCGATGCCCACGCCCGCGACGATCAGACCGACCTTCGGGTCGGCCTTGCGCGTCATCTTGTACGTCAGGGCGATCTGCTTCAGTCGCCCGGGGTTCGCAGCAGTCTCTGCGTTTGACTTCCTCGCCATAAGGCGAAGTTTACGTGGCCTGCGGGGTCCGGGTCGCCGCGGCCTCGAGTACGTGCTCGGTTTCGACCCGGTCCTTGGCCCGGCGGCGGTCTTCGAGGACCGCGGTCCACGCGTTGCGGCGGGCGCCGCTCATGAGCAGCGACTCGATGCCGCGGAAGGCGTCGGAGAAGGTCGGGATGGCGATGGCGCGTACGGGCGCGGCCTGCATGATGTCGATCCCTTTCACGGTGCTCACAGTGCTCACGGGACGGTACTCACGGGTGGAGACGGCGTGCGTAGGTGTGTGCGGTGCGTGGACCAATCGTCACTGAACGGTGTTACCAGGGCATGACCGGCCGGTCAAATGTGATCGACACGTTGTACAAGGCGACGCGGCCCGCCGGGCTCTGTACAAGAGCCTAGGGGCCGCGCCATAGCGGTATTACCCGTTGGTAGCCTTTTGTGCGGGACTTCACACGGTCGGCCGTCAGGCGTTCGCGCGCCTACGCTCCGGCTCGGCTGCGCTTCTCCGTTCCCGTGGTCGAGCTCCGCCTCGCCACCGCTGCGGCCGCGTCCCCGCCCTCGTACCTCGGGCGGACCCGCAACCTACGCTCCGGCTCGGCTGCGCTTCTCCATCGCCTGCTGGTAGAGGCGACCCGCCCGGTACGACGACCTGACCAGCGGGCCGGACATCACGCCGGAGTAGCCGATCTCCTCGGCCTCCTTCGCCAGCTCCACGAACTCCGCCGGCTTCACCCAGCGCTCGACGGGGTGGTGGCGCGGCGAGGGCCGCAGGTACTGGGTGATGGTGATCAGCTCGCAGCCCGCCTCGTGCAGGTCGCGCAGGGCCTGGCTGACCTCCTCGCGCTCCTCGCCCATGCCCAGGATCAGGTTCGACTTGGTGACCAGGCCGTACGCGCGCGCCTTGGTGATCACGTCGAGCGAGCGCTCGTAGCGGAAGCCCGGACGGATCCGCTTGAAGATGCGCGGCACCGTCTCGACGTTGTGCGCGAAGACCTCGGGGCGGGAGGCGAAGACCTCCTCCAGCAGCTCCGGCACCGCGTTGAAGTCCGGGGCCAGCAGCTCGACCTTGGTGTGACCGGACTCGCGGCCGGCGGTCTGCTGGTGGATCTGGCGCACGGTCTCCGCGTACAGCCAGGCACCGCCGTCGGGCAGGTCGTCGCGGGCGACGCCGGTGATGGTGGCGTAGTTCAGGTCCATCGTGACGACGGACTCGCCGACGCGGCGCGGCTCGTCGCGGTCGAGCGCCTCGGGCTTGCCGGTGTCGATCTGGCAGAAGTCACAGCGCCGGGTGCACTGGTCGCCGCCGATGAGGAAGGTGGCCTCGCGGTCCTCCCAGCATTCGTAGATGTTGGGACAGCCGGCTTCCTGGCAGACCGTGTGCAGTCCTTCGCCCTTCACCAGGGCCTGCATCTTGGTGTACTCGGGACCCATCTTCGCCCGGGTCTTGATCCACTCGGGCTTGCGCTCGATGGGGGTCTGGCTGTTACGGACCTCCAGGCGCAGCATCTTGCGTCCGTCGGGTGCGACTGCGGACACGACCGGCTCCCTGTGACTTCGATTCTTCGGCGTCCACCAGGGTACGCCCGTAATTTCATACGCTCTTACGTCGGGCAACCCGCAGGCCGCCGGACCCATTCCCGGGCGTCAGCCGACCGACGGCTCTATCTCCCGGGGTCGCAGCTCGGCCTGCTCCAGTACGTCCTTGAGGTGGCGCTCCACCACCGGGACCACCTCGGCGACGGTGATCTCGCGGCCCAGCTCGTAGGAGAGCGAGGTCACACCCGCGTCCCGGATGCCGCAGGGCACGATCCGGTCGAACCAGGTGTTGTCCGGGTTCACGTTGAAGGAGAAGCCGTGCATCGTGACGCCCTTGGCGACCCGGATGCCGATGGCGGCGAGCTTGCGGTCCTCGCGGCGCTGGCCGGCGTTGGACGGGGCGTACTCGGGACCGTTCAGCCGGGGGTCGAACTCGTCGTCGTGCAGCCGCGGGTCGAGGTCCAGGCTGAGCCCGCCGAGCGCCGGACGCTCGGCCACCGGGTCGCCGAGCACCCAGACGCCGGAGCGCCCCTCCACCCGGGTGGTCCGCACGCCGAAGTCGGCGGCGGTGCGGATCAGCGCGTCCTCCAGGCGGCGGACGTGGGCGACGACGTCGACCGGCCGGGGCAGCTTCATGATCGGGTAGCCGACCAGCTGGCCCGGGCCGTGCCAGGTGATCTTCCCGCCGCGGTCCACGTCGACCACGGGCGTGCCGTCCAGCGGCCGCTCGCTGTCGTCGGTGCGCCGGCCGGCGGTGTAGACCGGCTGGTGCTCCAGCAGCAGGCAGGTGTCCTCGGTCTCGTCCGCGAAGCGGGCGGCGTGGACGCGGCGCTGCTCTTCCCAGGCCTCGGTGTACTCGACGTAATCCGGCCCGAAGCCCAGATGGACAAACCGAAGGTCAGTCACCGCAGCGCCTCCTCGTTGAACCTGCTGTGTGCACGTATCGCACCAGCAAGGGTACGGCGGTCCCGGCGCGGCCCCTCAGGGCCCCGGCGCCGGACCCGGCAGCCGCTTCGGCCGCCGCCTCCCCCGGGCCGGCCGGTCCGGGTCCTCGTCGGCGCGCGGCAGCCGCCGGTGGCCCTCGGAGTGGTCGTTGACCCACCCGCACACCCCGCACGCGTAGCGCCCGTCGAGCCCCGCGATGTACGTGCCGCAGCGGCGGCACTCCGCCTCGGTCAGCTCGGGCGCGGGCAGCGGGGCGGCGGACTCTGCGTAGTCGTCCGGGAACTGCGCCTCGGCGGGACGGCGGGTCATGGGGCGCAGCCTATGCGGGTGGAGGGGGTGGATCCGTAAAGGGTCATACCGGTTCTGCACACGATCGGATGAATGTGGGACAGAGCGGGCGGTACGGGCGGAGTTCGCCGCTACATTCACGCCGTTCACAGGGCCGGTGACTCCGGTCCGTCACGTCAGGAAACCGTGGAGCCGATGACGGAACGACCTGCCCAGCGTGTCCCCAACCGGCAGCTCGCGGCGCTGATCGCCGAAGCCGGGTTCTCCAACGCCGGGCTCGCCCGCCGCGTCGACCAGCTAGGCCTGGAGCACGGTCTCGATCTGCGGTACGACAAGACCTCCGTGACCCGCTGGCTGCGCGGGCAGCAGCCGCGCGGCACGACCCCCGCGCTGATCGCCGAGGTCTTCACCCGGCGCCTGGGCAGACGGCTCTCGGCCCAGGACCTCGGCCTGGACGCGTGCGCGCCCGTCTACGCGGGCCTGGAGTTCGCGGCCACGCCCGAGGAGGCCGTGGACATCGCGAGCGGGCTGTGGCGCAAGGACTCCGGTTCCCACGCCGAGCTGCGCAAGATCGCCTTCACCCCGGCCGGGCTGGTCGTCCCGAGCCGGGACTGGCTGATCGGCCGGGCCGACGAGCGGGTCGGGCGGGGGGTGGACGGCGCCGCCGCCCGCGTCCCGCTCCAGGGCCGCACCACCGTGCCCCGCCAGCGGCAGATCGACCGCGGCCCGGGTCAGCGGGTGACGGGCGGGGACATCGCGGCCCTGCGGTCGGTGAGCGAGCTGTTCCGGACCCTGGACCACGCCTACGGCGGCGGGCACGCCCGCCAGGCCCTGGTGCGCTACCTGGAGCACGAGGCGGAGCCCATGCTCCGCGGGACCTACGGGGAGAGCACCGGGCGGCGGCTGTTCTCCGCCGCCGCCGACCTGACCCGGCTCGCGGGCTGGACCTCGTACGACATCGCCGCCCACGGGCTGGCCCAGCGTTACTTCGTACAGGCGCTGCGGCTCGCGCAGGCCGCCGGGGACCGGCCGTACGGGTCGTACGTGCTGGTCACCATGAGCCGGCAGGCGGTCTACCTCGGCCACGGCCGCGAGGCGGTGCAGCTGGCCCGGGTCGCCCAGCAGGGCGTGGGGTCGGGCCCGCCGCCGGTGGTGCAGGCGCTGCTGCACTCGGCCGAGGCGCGCGGGCACGCGGTGCTCGGCGAGGTACGGGCCGCCACGGCCTCCCTGGTGCGGGCCGAGCGGGCGCTGGGCGCGGCCCGCCCGGGCGACGACGTACCGCACTGGGCCCGGGACTTCGACGAGGCGCAGCTCGCGGACGAGTTCGGGCACTGCCACCGGGACCTCCAGCAGTTCCGGGCGTCGGCGCAGCACGCCGAGCGCTCCCTCCAGCTGCGGTCCCCGGCGTACGCGCGCTCGCGGCTGTTCTGCCGGGTGGTGCTGGCCACCGCCCGGCTGGGGCTGGGCGAGCTGGACCAGGCGTGCGCGCTCGGCGCCGAGGCGGCGCAGCAGGCGGTGGAGATGCGCTCGGTGCGCGCGGTGGAGTACGTACGGGACTTCGAGCGCCGGCTGGAGCCGTACCGGGACGCCCCGGCGGTACGGACCTACCGGGACCGGGTCGCGGCGCTGGCGTGAGCCGCGGCCCGGCCCTGGGGACTCAGGCCGCCACCGGGAGCGGGCGCTCGGCGGCGGCCGGTACCGGGATGCCGAAGTCGCGCAGGACGGCGGCCGCGGCGCGGCGGGCGGAGTGCAGGGCTCCCTGGACGGTGTTGGAGTCGCGGTGGTCGCCGCACACGTACAGCCCGGCCAGGACCCGCACCGGGCGCCGCAGGTCGTACGGCGGCGGCATGGCGGGCACCGCCTCCGGGGTGTGGTGGACGGCGAGCAGCTCCCAGTCCCGGGTCGGGGTGTCGTAGAGCCGGGCCAGCCGGGAGGCGACCGTCCGGACGGGCGGCGGCGGTCCGTGCACGGTGGTGGTGACCAGGCTGCGCCCGGCCGGGGCCCGCGTCGGGTCGACCGCGCTCATCACGGTGGTGTGGGCGACGGGCCACTTCGGGTCGGCGTCCAGGAGCAGCGAGCCGTCCCAGGGCAGGACGGCGGGCGTCGCGTGGTGCAGGACGGTGACCTCGTGGAAGTCGGGCACGCGCAGCCCGGGCAGCAGGTCGGCGGCGGCCCGGGCCCCGGTGGCGAGGACCGCGGAGCGGCAGCCGAAGTCGCCGTGCCGTTCGGTGGTGACCAGGTTGGTCGCCACCGACCGCACCCGGACCCCGGTGCGTACGGTGCCGGGCGGCAGGGCGGCGGCGAGCAGGGCGGGCAGGGTCGCCGCGCCGCCCTCGGGGACGGCCAGCCGGCCCCGGGCGAAGCCCCGCAGGGCGAGGTCGGCGACCCGGCTGGAGGTGCTGAGGTCCGGGTCGCGCAGCAGGGTGGCCAGGAGCGGGCGCAGTACGCCGCTGACCGTGCGCGGGGGCAGGCCGCGGGCGGTGAGGGCCGCGAGGGCGGTGCGTTCGGGCCGGGCGAGCAGCCGGTCCTCGGGCTGGGCGGCGAGCCGGCCGAGGGCCGCGCTGAGCCGGGCCTGGTCGAGGGAGCCGCTGGCCAGGGCGCGGGCGGGGGTGAGGGCCCCGGCGCGCTGCTGCCTGCCGTCGGCGCCGTGGACCAGTACGCCGGGCGCGAAGGTGCGCAGGGTGAGGGCCTCCAGGCCCGGGGTGCGGGCGGGCTCGGTGTACGAGGTGTTCAGGAGCTGGCCGACCCGGTCGAGCCGGAAGCCGTCGGCCGACTCGGTGGCCATCCGGCCGCCTGGGTCGTCGGCGGACTCCAGCACGGTGACGGTGACCCCCTGGGCGATCAGGTGGTGTGCGGCCGCGAGTCCTGAGACTCCGGCTCCTACGATGACGACGTCCGCATGGTGTGCGCTGCTGAGCACGTGCCCCTCCCCGAGGTCGGCGCGGCTGTGTGGGGTCCTCCTTCCCCGCTCCGGCTACGGCAGAACCCAAGTCCTGTGGGGTATTGCGCACAACTCCGGTCGCATGACGGTCGCATGTGGGTCACAAGCGGTCGCACATGGGCTGGCTGACGCTCCCCCGGGCCGCCGGGGTCGGGCGGACGCCGGGCTTCTCGGGACTCAACCGGCCAGCGCGGCGCGGATCGACGCGTCGATGCCGGGGTGGCGGAAGACGAAGCCGGACTCCAGCAGCCGGGTGGGCCGCACCCGCTGGCTGCCCAGTACGTCCCCGGCGAACTCCCCGAGCACCACTCGCATGACCGGGGCCGGCACGGCGAACACCGCCGGACGGCGCAGGACGCGGCCCATGGCGGCCGTGACCTCACGGTTGGTCAGCGGCTCGGGAGCGGTGAGGTTGACCGGACCGGTCAGCTCCGGCGTGTCCACGAGGTGGCGCAGGGCGGCGATCTCGTCGTGCATCGAGATGTACGACCAGTACTGGCGGCCGTCGCCGAGCCGGCCGCCTAGCCCGGCCCGGAAGATGGGGAAGAGCTTGCCCCAGGCTCCGCCTTCGGCGGAGACCACCAGGCCGGTACGGGCGAACACGGTCCGGATCCCGGCGGCCCGGGCGGGCGCGGCGGCCGCCTCCCACTCCACGCAGACGGAGGGCAGGAACCCCTCCCCCGCCGGGGCGTCCTCGTCGACGGTGCGGTCGGCGGTGTCGCCGTAGTAGCCGATGGCGCTGCCGCAGACGAGGACGGCCGGGGGCCGCTCCAGCTCCGCGACGGCCCGGGCGATCGCGGCGGTCCCGAGCACCCGGCTGTCCCGGATCTCCCGCTTGTAGGCAGCCGTCCACCGGCGGTCCCCGACCCCGGCGCCGGCCAGGTGCACGACGGCCCCGCAGCCGGCCAGCCCGGCCGGGTCCACGTACCCGCGGGCGGGATCCCACCGTGCCTCCCCGTCCCCCGCGGGGGCGCGGCGCACCAGGCGCACGACCTCGTGCCCGTCCGCGTGCAGGGCCCTTACGAGGGCGCTGCCGATGAGACCGCTGGATCCGGTGACGGCGATTCGCATGGGCCCAGTGTGCGGGCCGGGAGCCGTCCGGGCGGTCTTCTGCGGCCCGCGTCGTCAGCCGGTGCTGCCCAGCAGCGTGCCCACCGCGTACGTGACGGCCATGGCCAGCGCCCCGCCGCCGACGTTGCGCAGCACCGCCCGGCCCGCCGGGGCGCCGCCCAGCCGGGCGCTGACCACCCCGCACAGGGTCAGCGCCGCGAGTACGGCCACCACGGTGACCGGCACCCTCGCCGTGGGGCCGGGCAGCACGATCGCGAGCAGCGGCAGCACCGCCCCCACCGTGAAGGCGATCAGGCTGGCCCACGCCGCGTGCCAGGGGTTCGCCAGCTCGTCCGGGTTGATGCCGAGCTCCACCCGGGCGTGCGCCCGCAGCGCGTCCCGTTCCGTCAGCTGTTCGGCCGCCTCCCGGGCCAGTTCCAGGCTCAGCCCCCGCTCCGTGAGCAGCCCGGTCAGTTCTTCCAGTTCCGCCTCCGGGTCGTCCACGAGTTCCCGCCGCTCCACGTCCAGGGCGGCCCGCTCGGAGTCACGCTGGGAACTGACCGATACGTACTCACCCGCCGCCATCGACAGCGACCCGGCCAGCAGACCGGCCACTCCCGCCGTCAGGATCGTCCCCCTCGCGGTCGTCGCCCCGGCCACACCGACCACCAGGCCCGCGGTGGAGATGATCCCGTCGTTGGCGCCCAGCACCCCCGCCCGCAGCCAGTTCAACCGGGTGCTGATCGCCCCGCTGCGGGTGTCCGCCGTATCCGTCACGGCACCACTGTCCGACGTCGGCGCGTTCGGCACCACCCGGCGTGCGGTGCCCGCCCGGCGGAGCCAGGGTGGAGGGGTGATGCACGGACGCGAGGAGCCCGGCTGGCTCCGGGGCGCGCCGCCGCCGCGCTGGGCCCGGGCCGCGCCCCTGGTGGCCCTGGTCGTGCTGACTTGCGTGCAGTGGCTCACCCCCGGCATCACGGAGCTCGGCTACTTCCTGGCCGCGATCCCGGCCGTGGCGGCCTTCTCGTACGGGGCCGTGGGGACGGCGGCTTACGCCGTGGTGGTGCTGGTGCTGCTCGGCTTCCACCGGCTGGGCGTCGGGCAGGCCCGCGGGACCGACCTGGCCACCGTGGCCACCGTCGGCCTGCTCAGCGTGATCATCGCCTGGGTCCGGCGCCGCCGCGACGCCCAGCTGGTCAGCGTCCGTACGGTCGCCGAGGCGGCGCAGCTGGCGCTGCTGCCCCCGGTACCGGAGCGGGTGGGCCGGGTGCGCTGCGACGGCCTCTACCGGGCGGCCCAGCGCGGCACGCTGGTCGGCGGCGACCTGTTCGACGTACGGGCCGGCCCCTACGGGGTGCGGGCGGTGGTGGGCGACGTACGCGGTCACGGTCTGGCGGCGGTCGGGACGGTGGCCGCGCTGCTGGGCGCCTTCCGCGAGGCGGCGCTGGACGACCCCGGGCTGGAGGCGGTCGCGGCCCGGCTGGACCGGCGGCTGCTGGAGGACGCGGCGGACGGGTCCGAGGAGCACCCGGAGCTGTTCGCCACGGCGGTGCTGCTGGAGTTCCCGCCGGACCGGGACGTGGTGCGGATCGCCTCGTGCGGGCACCCGCCGGTGCTGCTGCTCCGGGGCTTCGGGGCCCGCGAACTGGTCGTGGAGCCGGGGCCCCCGCTGGGTCTCGGGCTGGCCGGCCCGGCGCCCGCACCGCTCACGGAGGTTCCGCTGCTGCCGGGCGACCGGCTCCTCGTGCACACGGACGGGGTCACCGAGGCCCGGGACGCCGCGGGGCGCTTCTACCCCTTGCGGCAGCGGGTCCCGATGCTGGTGAAGGACCCGGAGGGACTGCCGCGCGCGGTGTGGCGGGACCTGCTGGCCTTCACCGACGGCGGGCCGAACGACGACGTGGCGGTGCTGGTGCTGTCGGCGGCGGAGGCCGGTGCGGCGCCGGAGTAGGTGCCGGCCGGCGCCGCGGGGACGGCCCCCGCCGCCCGGGTGTCAGCCGCCGTCGCGGATGAAGGACCGCACCATCCGGCAGGTGGTGTTGGACGGGCGGTGGATGCCGACCCGGACCGCCATGGTCCGGATCTTGCGGTTGGTGGCGCGCTTGGCGTCGTACGTCCCCGTGTCGAGCAGGGATATCGCCAGCCGCATCGCCTTGAGGCGGCGGTTGTGGCTCTCGTACCACTCGCGCGGCAGCCCGGCCGGCAGTGGCTTCTTCTTGGGCATCGAAATGATCGCGGCAGCGGCCATATACAGCCTCCCAAACGGTAGTTGGCTTCCTGTCGTGCTCCCTCGATTTTACGGCGGGCCACTGACAATCGCCCCTGGCCAGACGGCTGCCGGCCGGGCTCCTCGCCACGCTCCTGGCTAGGCTTCGTGCATGGAGATCTGGATCAATCCCGCCTGTTCGAAGTGCCGTAGCGCGCTGACCCTGCTGGACGCCGAGGGCGCCGAGTACACGGTGCGCCGCTACCTGGAAGACGTACCGTCCGAGGCCGAGATCCGCGAGGTGCTGGGCCGCCTCGGTCTGGAGCCCTGGGACATCACCCGGACCTCGGACCCGCTGGCGAAGGAGACCGGCGTGCGGGAACTGCCGCGCGAGGAGACCGAAGAGGCGCGCTCGCGCTGGATCGCCCACCTGGCGGCGCACCCGAAGCTGATCCAGCGGCCCATCATCACCGCCGAGGACGGCACGGCCGTGGTGGCCCGTTCGGAGGAAGCGGTCCGCGAGGCCCTCTCGCGCCGGTAGCCGGCCGGGCCGCCCCTGCCCGGAAGCGCTTAACCGGCACCCACCCCCGACCCCCTACCCTGGACCGGGAAAAGGAGTACATACCGGCGCAATACGCAATAAGGGACCAATGTGACCGCATCGCCGCAGGAATCCGCTCTGTCACTCCCCCCGCCCCGCCGCCACGGCGGCTGGACCTTCAGCGGGGTGTACGGGACCGTGCTGGCCAGCGGGCTGCTGGCCGCGCTGGAGCGGACGGGCGAGCATTACTCACCCTTCTACGACGCCACCTGGATCCTGGTCACCGCCGCGACGGCCGCGCTCGCGCACGGCTACGCCCACCACATGAGCACCCATCAGCCCGGCTCCCCCGGCCACCGGTGGACGGGGCTCGGGCTCGCCATGTGGCAGGAGTGGCCCATGGTGGCGGCCACCCTGCCCAGCGTCCTGCTGCTGGTGCTCGCGGGGGTCACTGGGTGGCCCGAGTACAAGGTGACCGGGGTCGCGCTCATCCTGAACACCGCGCTGCTGTTCGGCTGGGGCATCTTCTCGGCCGTACGGGTCGGCTACCGGCCGCGCAGCGCGCTGCTCATCGGCCTGGCGGACGCCGCGATCGGGGTGGTGGTCATCGTGGCCAACGCCCTCATCAAATAGCGCCGGCCGCCGACCGCCGACCGCACCCGCCACCGGCCGCGCCCGCCGGGCAGCCCGTTACGCCTGCGCCGCCAGGCGCTCCGCCTCCGCCAGGATCTCCGTCAGCCTCGCCCCGAACTCCGCTCCGCGCGGATCCGGCCGCCCCGTCCGCGCCGCGGTGAGCAGCGCGTCCAGCGCCCGGCCGTACGCACCGGGCACGTCGGTCCAGTCGGGCATGCCGAAGACGCCCTCGGCGCCGCGCAGCTCCAGCCCGACCCCCGCCGCGGCGCGCGGCGCGCCCAGGCTGAGCACGGCGGTGCTGACCGCCCCCGAGGTGTGGCGCAGGGCCAGTTGGACGACGTCGGACGGCCCCCGGGTGGCGGAGACGGCGGTGACGTCGCCCAGCACCGGGATCAGTACGGACAGCGCGTGCGGCCCGACGTCCCACAGGCCGCCCTTGGTCCTGCGCCAGGGCGACTCGGCGTACGGGCTCGGCTCGCCGTCGGGCGGGAAGACCGCGCCGAGCCAGTGGGCGGAGGCGGTGAACCACCCGCTCCGGCCGGCCTGCTCCTCGACCCAGGCGGCGGCCGGCTCCGCGAAGCGGAGGGTGAGGAAGACGACGGAGGCGACGCCGTGCCGGGCGGCGGCCTCCGTGACCGCGCGGGCGTCCGCGACGGTCGTGGCGACGGGCTTGTCGAGCAGCAGGTGGCACCCGGCGGCGGCCGCGCGCACGGCGAGCGGCGCCTGTACGTCCGGCGGCAGCGCGAAGGCCACGGCGTCACAGTCCGCGAACAGCGCGTCGGGGTCTTCGTACACCTTCACGCCGTGGGCCCGCGCCAGCTCGGCCGCCGCTCCGGGGCGCCGGCCCCACACCCCGGCGAAGTCGGAGCCCGCGTGCGCGGCGAGGGCCGGGGCATGGGTGCGCTGCGCCCAGGGGCCGGTGCCGAGCAGGCCCACCCGGAGGCGGGGGCCGCCCCCGGCGGGCCGGGCGGGATCGGCGGACGCGTTCAAATCGTACGAAATGCTCACCTGCCCAGTCTGCCGCACCCGCACGGGTGTTCCGCCCCGACCCGCACGGCCACTCCCACCTGCGGGGTAAACCTCGGTAACAAGGGGTTCACACCCGGGCAACGGAAGAGAAATCGCGGAGGGGCACGCTGCGAACAGCAGGGCGGGGTCAGAAGCCGCGGCGGTCGCGGAGCCTGCGCCGGAGCGACGTACCGAAGGATGGGGCCCGTGAGCTACAAGGCTGAGTACATCTGGATCGACGGCACCGAGCCGACGGCGAAGCTGCGCTCCAAGACGAAGATCATCGCCGACGGGGACGCGCTGCCGGTCTGGGGCTTCGACGGTTCGAGCACCAACCAGGCCGAGGGCCACGCCTCCGACCGCGTCCTGCAGCCCGTCTTCTCCTGCCCGGACCCGATCCGGGGCGGGACGAGCGTCCTCGTGCTCTGCGAGGTCCTGAACATCGACATGACCCCGCACGAGTCGAACACCCGCGCGCTGCTGCGTCCGGTCGCCGAGAAGTTCGCGGGCCAGGAACCGGTCTTCGGCATCGAGCAGGAGTACACCTTCTTCGACGGGACCCGCCCGCTCGGCTTCCCGGTGAACGGATTCCCGGCCGCGCAGGGCGGCTACTACTGCGGCGTCGGCTCGGACGAGATCTTCGGGCGCGAGATCGTCGAGAAGCACCTGGACCACTGCCTGGCGGCGGGGCTGAGCATCTCCGGCATCAACGCGGAGGTCATGCCGGGCCAGTGGGAGTTCCAGGTCGGCCCGGTCGGTCCGCTGGAGGTCTCCGACCAGTTGTGGATCGCCCGCTGGCTGCTGTACCGCACGGCCGAGGAGTTCAACGTCTCCGCGACGCTGAACCCGAAGCCGGTGAAGGGCGACTGGAACGGCGCGGGCGCGCACACCAACTTCTCCACGAGGGCGATGCGCGAGGACTACCGCGCGATCATCTCCGCGTGCGAGGCCCTGGGCGAGGGGTCGAAGCCCATGGACCACGTGAAGAACTACGGCGCCGGCATCGACGAGCGCCTGACGGGTCTGCACGAGACCGCCCCGTGGAACGAGTTCAGCTACGGGGTATCCGACCGCGGCGCTTCGGTCCGCATCCCCTGGCAGGTGGAGAAGGACGGCAAGGGGTACATCGAGGACCGGCGCCCGAACGCGAACGTCGACCCGTACGTGGTGACCCGCCTGATCACCGACACCTGCTGCACCGGACTGGAGAAGGACGGCCTCGGCTGACCGCTCCCGGCCGCCCGGCGGGCGTCCGCCGACCGCTTCCGGTCCGGCGGGCGCCGCCGTCGGGCGGCTGGGACGGATCCGACCAGCATGCGATACGGAGAGCGGAACCGAGGCCGGTCGGCCGGGACTGCCGACCGCCGCTTTGCCCGGTTTTGCGGAGGTCTGGTCAGACCGAGGTGACGGAATATGAGATACCGCTCCACGAAGTGAGACGCGCTCTGCCCCGCGCCCCGTACATCTGCTTGAATGACGCCCATGGCCAGCCACTCGCACACCTCGTCAGGTCGCAGCGACCTGGAGCCGTTCTGGCCGTCCCGTCAGGACCACGATTTCGACCGGGTGTGTTGCCGCGCGGAGAACGCGCCGGCCCTCTAAAGCTTCCGGGAACCACCACACCGGACCTCCCCGAAGCCTTCGGTCTGCGCGGTACGACAACGACGACGTAGGTACGTCTCCTGCCGACCACTCCGCGTGAAAGAGCTGACCACTCATGGCGAACACCCGCTCCATCACTTCTGCCGCTTCCGCTGCGACCTCCGCCCCCCTGACCTATCCGCCCGGTCCGCGCCACCGGCTGCGCGCCGTGGACCGCGACGAGGTGGCCCGCGTGGTGGACCTCCTCCCGCCCGGCGCCACCTGGCTGCCCGCGCCCCAGCACACGCTGCCGGCGCTGCCCGGACACCCCCCGATGGTCGGCTACCTGGTCCTCGTACCGGCCGACCAGCAGCCGCCGATCGCCTTCGCCCCGCAGTCCGTTCCCGCCCCGGCGAAGACCGGCCCCGCCGCCCCGGAGACCACCGGCGACGCCCTCGTACGGATCGACCCGGCGCGGCGCACCGCCGAAGTCGACGGCCGGGTGCTGGACCTGACGTACCTGGAGTTCGAGCTGCTGGCCCACTTGGTGGCGCACCCGCACCGGGTGCACAGCCGGGACCAGCTGGTGACCACGGTCTGGGGCTACGGCCACGTCGGTGACGGCCGGACCGTGGACGTCCACATCGCCCGCCTGCGCCGCAAGCTGGGCGCGGCCCACCGCGACGCGATCCAGACCGTACGCCGGGTGGGCTACAAGTACGCCCCCTGAACGGGCCGGCCCGTGCGCGCGAGGAGGCGCGCACGGGCCCGCCCGGCTAGGCGGCGCGGCGGCGGCGGCGGGCGACGAAGCCGAGCAGGACGTCGACCGCTAGGAACGCCAGCAGGCTGATGCCCAGCATCGGCACGAACCAGCCGACCACCGCCGTCACCGCGGCGAGCGGCAGCAGCAGCGTCACGGGCAGCTTGCGCCATGCCCCGCGAGGCTGCGCGCGGCCGGCCGAGAGCCTGCGCTCCTTGGTGGGCCGGCGCAGCCACCACATCCGGTAGCCCCAGAAGATGAGGAACATCAGCGCGACGGCCAGCGCCGCCAGCGCCAGCTGGTTGACGATCCCGAACGTCAGACCCATGTGCAGGTCGATGCCGAAGCGGGTCAGCTGGGCGAGCAAGGGGTAGTCGGCGAAGCGCAGTTCGTCGATGACCTTGCCGTCGGCCGGGTCGACGGCGACGGAGTCCAGGTGCACCGGCACCTGCTTGTCCGCCTCCTTGATGACGTAGCCCTTGCCGTCGGCGGGGAGGGTCACGCGCAGCGACTCGGTGACGCCGGCGGCCCGGGCGGCGGCCACGGCGCGGTCGATGCCGACGTCCGCGGTGGGCGGCGGCGGGGGCATCTCCATGCCTTCGGTCATGACATGGCCCGCGTGTTCGTCGCCGCCGTCGGTGCCGGCGCTCCCGGACAGCTGGGCCGAGACCGACGGGGTGGCCCCGCCGAGCCCGTCCTGGAGCTGACCGATGTGCTCACCGGCGTACTTCGACCAGGTCAGGCCGGTGGCGGAGAGGGCGACGAGTCCGGCGGCGGCCCACAGGCCGACCGCCCCGTGCCAGGACAGGGTCCGGCGGCGGCCGGTCGCGGCGCGGTCGGGCAGGACGAGGCGGGCCTTGCCGGCGCGGCGGCGGCCGATCCACAGGGCGAGCCCGCCGAGGGCGACCACCCACAGCCAGCTGGCGGCGAGTTCGCTGTAGTTGCGGCCGAACGCGCCGAGCCGGAGGTCGGCGTGCAGCCCGCTCAGCCAGGCGCGCAGCGGCAGTGCGTCGCCGACGGTGGTGAGCCGGCCTCGTACGTCGGCCGTGTAGGGGTCGACGAAGACGGTCAGGTTCTCGTCGTCCGCGAGGCCCGGGCTCTGCATGATCACCCGGGTGGTGGCCTCGGCGTCGGGCGCGGGCCAGACGGCGACGACCTTGCCCCGGGGCGCGGCGGCCTTGGCCGCCTCGACCTGGCCGGCGAGCGGCTGCGGGTGGTCACCGACGCGGGCGACGGTCAGCTCGTCGGCGTAGAGGATCTTCTCGGCCTGCCAGGAGCCCGCGTACAGCAGCCCGGTCGCGGCGGCGACGAACAGCAGCGGGGCTATCAGCAGCCCGGCGTAGAAGTGCATCCGCAGGAGCAGCGGCCGCAGCGCGGCCCAGGCTCCCGGGGTGCGCGGGGCCGAACCGGCGGCGGACGGGCCGGAAGCCGTGTCGGAAGGTGCTTCGGCCGTCCCCGTGGGGTCGGCCTTGAGCTCGTCAAGAGACATGGGTGTCCTGAAAGTTGGCGAAGACATGGGTGATCGGCCCCGGGCCTCGCCACACGCGTCTTTCAGGCGGGGGCGGGCCGGTCCGGGGCCGTGGCTCGGGTGTCTCGCCGGTCCGGGGGCCCGCGCCGGACCAGGGCATGGGCGGGTACGGCGCCGCGCAGCCGGCGCGGCGGTTCGTACGGGGCGCAGTACGCGGGCGGCGCCGGCGGCGGGGCCACCCGGGTCCGCAAGAGTACGAGCGCGCGGGCGAGCGGGCGGGCCGCCACCAGCGCGGCGGCCCCGGCGGCCGCGGCGAGCCGGAAGACGGCCGCCTCGCCCCAGGCCAGCCAGGCCGCGCAGAACACCCCGGCGAGTACGTGCGCGGCGATCATGCCGAGGCCGCCGTGCCCGTGACCGGCCATCCCCGCCATGCCGGGCATCTCCGTCATGCCGGTGGTGTCGGCACCCATGGCGCCCATGTCCATGCCCGGCATGTGGCGGTGTGCGGGCATCGGGGCGGCGGCGGGGCCCGGCGGCCGGGCCGTCTGGGTCGCGGTGAAGGCGAGGTGCAGCGCGCCCTGCGCGGCGAGCAGCGCCGCGGTGATCGCGAGGGGGCCCCGGCGGCGCCCGGCGGCGAGCCAGGCGAGGGAACCGATCACCCCGAAACAGAACAGAAGTCCCGCAGCGGGAACATCCGCTCCGGACATGTACGAATGCCCCACCGCACCCAAAGCGACACACACCGCCGCGAACATCGCGGCCCGCAGGGCACGCACCGGCGCGCGGGAAACAGACATGTCGACTCATGCTCCCATGGACCCCGGCGCCCCCGGCGCGGAGGCCGTGTCCGACCATGGGGGCGTGAACCTGCTGCCGTGGTCGCCGTCGACGTGGTCGCCCTCTGCCGAGCCGCCGCCCCCGTGGCGGCGCTCCCCGTGGCCGCGCTCCCCGTGGCCGGTGCCGCTCGCGGTCGTCTACACCGGCGGGGTCCAGCTCGGCGCCCACGCGCTGGAGCGGCTGGACCCCCGGGCGCGGGACCGGCTGTTGCGCCGCTGCTCGACGAACGTCGACAACCTGGCCGCGGGCCGCTGGGAGACCCTGCTCAGCAGTGCCTGCACGGTCGAGGAACCCATGCCGCTGCCCTACGCGCTGCTGCTGGCCGCGGTGCTCGGGTACGCGGAGTACGCGTACGGGGCCTGGTGGACGGCCTGCGCGTTCCTCTTCGGGCACGCGGCGGCGACGCTGCTCGTCTACGGGGTGCTGCGGCGCACGGCGGACCGGGAGGCCCGCCGGGCCCTGGACGTCGGCACCAGCTACGGGTTCAACACCGTGCTCGGCGCCCTCACCTCGGCGCTGCCGCACGGGCGCGTAAGGTGCGCCGTCCGGGTGGGGCTGCTGGCGGTCGCCGCCCGGCCGGTGCTCGGGCGCGGTCGCACCTTCACCGACGCCGGGCACCTGGTCGCGCTCGGCATCGGCATCGGCCTCTCGTTGGCCGTCGATTGTCTTTCCGGGGTGAATCATCAGAAAATCGGTCTCAATAGACCCGCATGACACGAGTAATCGACCCCGCCCCGCGTCTGGAGCCGCCCGATGACCGCCACCCCCTCCACCACCGTCGCGAACCTCCGCGACCTCGGCGGTACTCCGCTCGCGGACGGCCGCACGGTCCGGCCGGGGCTGGTCCTGCGCTCCGGCGCGCTCGACCGGCTCGACCTGGACGCCGATCCGGCGGTGTCCGCGCTGGGGATCCGTACGGTCATCGACTTCCGCTCCGACGCCGAGCGCGCCGACCACCCGGACCGGCTGCCCGCCGGTGCGCGGCTGCTGATCAGTGACGTACTGGCGGACAAGATGAACGCGGGGATAGCCAAGATGCCGCCCGCGGCGCAGCTCAAGGACCTGATGGCGGACCCGGTCGTGGCGGAGGAGCACCTGGGCGGCGGCAAGGCGCAGGCCGTCTTCGGGGAGGTCTACCGGTCCTTCGTGAACTCGGCCTCCGCGCAGAGCGCCTACCGGCTGCTGCTCACCGAGGCCGCCGATCCGCAGGCGGCCCCGCTGCTGTTCCACTGCACCGCCGGCAAGGACCGTACCGGGTGGGGCGCGACCGTCATCCTGTCGCTGCTCGGCGCGGACGACGGCACCCTGATGGACGAGTACATGTCGGTGAACCCGGCGGTCAAGCAGGCGTTCGCGCCCATGATCGAGGGCTTCACGGCGGCCGGCGGCGACCCGGAGATCGCGCTGGCGCTGATCGGGGTGTTCCCCGCGTACCTGGAGACGGCGCTGGAGGAGGTCGCCGCCCGCTACGGCTCCATGGAGAAGTACGTACGGGAAGGGCTCGGCGTTCCGGACGAGGCCGTCGAGGCGCTGCGGACCCGGCTGATCGCCTGAGGTTGCGGGGGGTCCGGCCCGGGCCCGGTGGCGGCCGCCCGTCACCCCCTCGCCGTGCGGAATCGCCCGAACGGGTGCGCTGATGGCGGGTGACCATCCGACGATTCGCTCGTTCTGCTGAACGTGACTGCGCCGGATACCGCCACCCGCCCCCTGCCTCCCCTGACGCCCGGCCTGGAACAGGCCGAGGCCGCCATCGTCGAGCACTACCCGCGGCTGGTGCGGCTCGCTTACCTGGTGCTGCCGCCCTCCCTCGGGCGCAACCGGCGGGTGCTCACCGCCCACTCGCTGACCCAGCGGGCGCTCCCGCGCGGCCGCCGGGGCGGCGACTCCGCCGTGCGCGGCGGGGTCCCGGCGCAGCGGGGCGGGCTGGAGGGCCCCGAGTCGGGGTACCCGTACGTGCGGCTGCGCGTGCTGCGCGCCGCCCTGGAGGCGGGCGTCCCGTTCACCTTCCGGGCGCTCCCGTTGCGCGGGCAACTGCCCCGGCTGCTCCCCCAGGTGTGGGGGCTGCGGCTGTTCCCGCGCTCCGGCGGGGCCGAGGAGCTGGCGCTGGACCAGTGGCTGACCACCCTGAGCGGTCCCGGGCGCGCGGCGTGCGTGCTGCGCGCGCTGGAGGGGCTGGCGGAGCCCGATGTCCTGAGGGTGCTCGCCGACGCCGGGGTGGCGAACCCGACGGGGGCGGTCGCGGAGTCCGGGGACCCGGCGCACGACGCCCTCTTCGCCTCCCCCGAGTTCGACCCGTGCGTGCTCCAGGCCCGGCCCACCGACCTGTTGCGGCGGCGCCGGTTCACCCGGGCCGGGATCGCCGCCGCGGCCGCCCTCGCGGTGTGCGGGGCGCTGCTCGCGCTGCCGGGCGGCGGCTGGGGCTCGGACGGGCCCGCCGCCCCGCTGTACGCGAAGAACGCCGTCGCGGAGCAGGCACTGGACCCCGGGCAGCTGGTGCGGGTGCCGCCCACGCTCTGGCGCACCTCCTCCCGTACCGACTTCTCCGCCTGGCCCGCCCGCGGCGACCGGGTCGACGACGCCGCGCTGCTGCGCCGGGCGCTGACCGTGTGGGCCCGCCCCGGGCGGACGGTGGTCGTCTCGGCCACCCCCGGCACGCCGTCGGGGCCGCCGATGGGCCCGCCGCAGCTGCTGTTCGCGGGGGCCGTGGACCAGGCGGTGGTGGTCCTGCTGTACGACGGGCTGCGCGTGGTCCGGTACGCGGAGCCGCGCAGCGGAACCGCCGGAGCCGCCCTCGACTTCGCCCGCACGGACGGGGCGTCGGCGGACACCGCGACCGCCCTGGTGCTCAGCCGGGTCGACGGCAACGTCCGCTACCTGACCGCCCCCTGGGTGCTCGGCGCCGCGCTGCGGGACCTGCTCAAGCCGGGCGAGTCGCCCTCGGCACTCAAGCTGACCCCGGACGGAATGACGCCGCCGGTGCCCGGCCCCGCCCCCACCGGCAGCTGTACGAGCTGGAACGCGCTGGCCCTGACCGGCGACGGCGCCACCCGGCTCGTGACGGACCTGGGCGAACTGACCCCGGTCCGGCTGACCTCGGGCGCGCCGGGCGCGGAGCGCGACGTGACGGAGGCCGCCGAGCTGGGCGAGTGGTCCCGGACGGCCTGCCTGCTGCCCTCGGTCCGCTCGCACGGGGTCCGTACCGTCAACGCCTGGACGTACGCGAAGCAGCCGCTGCCCGAGGGGGACGGGACGGCGACCTGGCTGTGCAGCCGGGCGGAGACCTGGCAGGGCAGCGCGGACCGGGTCCAGGCCCAGTTCCTGGCCCCGGGCGCGCCGCTCGCGGCCCAGGCGGCCAAGGCGGAGGGCTCGGCGGCGTGCGGCCCCCGGGAGCCCCGGGTGCTGGCGGGCGTGCTGTGGAAGTCGAAGGCGGGCCAGTGGTACGTACTGGCTGCGGGCAGCGCCCAGTTCGCCTCCCTGTCGGCGTCGGGCGGCGGCGTGAACGGGAGCGCGAACGGGAACCGCCTCGCCGTGAAGGCGCCGCAGGGCGCGCAGGTCGACCTCTCGGGCAGGCTGACGGACGGTACGAAGGCGGAAGCCCTGCGCTGACCGGAGTTCCGTACCGACCCGGGCCGGGCGCGAACCGGAGTTCCGTACCGGCCCGGGCCGGGCGCGAACCGGAGCCCGGAAAATCCCGGCGCACAGGGGTTCTGCTCGGCCCTACCCCTCAGTACATTGACGCCATGTCTAATACGCCGCACGCGCCCGCCCCCGTGGCGTCGGAACACCCGGGCCTGTACGAGCACACGGGCCTCCAGCCGCGGAACGTGTCCTTCTCGTGGGAGGACACCCCGCTGCACTGGCTCCCCGGCGACCCGTTCGCCGGACACACCATCAACGTCCTGCACCTGCTGCTGCCCGCCGGGGAGCGCTGGTTCGTGCACGTCTACAAGCAGGTGCTCCCGTACATCACGGACGAGCGGCTGCGGGCGGACGTCGTCGGCTTCATCGGCCAGGAGGCCATGCACGCCGCCGCGCACGACGACGTGCTGCCGCACCTGAAACGGCTCGGCCTGGACCCGACCCCGTACACGGCGCAGGTCGACTGGTTCTTCGAGAAGCTGCTCGGCGACCGGACCCTGCCCCCGGGCCGGGCCCGCAAGTGGTGGCTGATGGAACGCGTCGCGATCATCGCGGCGGTCGAGCACTACACGGCGTTCCTCGGCAACTGGGTCCTCAACGCCGACGAACTCGACCGCCGGGGCGCCGATCCGATGATGCTGGACCTGCTGCGCTGGCACGGGGCGGAGGAGGTCGAGCACCGGGCGGTGGCCTTCGACCTCTTCATGCACCTCGACGGCGGCTACCGGCGCCGGGTACGGACCTGGGCGACGGCCTTCGCCGCCCTGGCGTTCCTCTGGCAGCGCGGCGTCCGCTTCTTCATGGAGAACGACCCCGGACTCCCGGTCGCCAAGGCCTCGTTGGGCGAGCTGTTCCGGGCCGGGCAGCAGGGCGTGCTGCCCTCGACGGGCTCGATGCTCAAGTCCATCCCGACCTACCTCTCCCGGACCTACCACCCCTCGCAGGAGGGCTCGACGGCCCAGGCCGCCGCCTACCTCGCCACCTCGCCGGGCGCGAACGGCGGGGTGCCGGCATGAGGCGCGCCCTGACGCTCACGGCGGCGGCGGGCGCCGCGCTCCTGACCCGGCGCGCGCTGCGCCGGCGCATCCGGCGCTCCCCCCTGTGGCCGCTGCCGGCCCTGGAGACCCCGGTCTCCGGCCACTCCCCGCGCCGGCTGCTGCGGGCCTCGGTCGTCGCGCGCAGCGAGCCCGCGCGGGGCGTCGTCCGGCTGACCCTGGAATCGCCGGAGCTGCCCGCCTGGAGCCCGGGGGCGCACGTGGACGTCGTACTGCCGTCGGGGCTGGTGCGCCAGTACAGCCTGTGCGGCGACCCCGCGGACGCGGGCCGCTACACGATCGCGGTCCGGCTGATCGAGGACGGCCGCGGCGGCTCCCGCGAGGCGCACGCCCTGCTGGTGCCGGGCGCCGAGCTGCGGCTGCGGGCGCCCCGCAACCGGTTCCCCCTGGTGGCCGCCCCGGCGTACGTGTTCGTGGCGGGCGGGATCGGGATCACCCCGATCCCGCCGATGCTGCGGGCGGCCACGGCGGCCGGGGCCGACTGGACGCTGCTGTACGGCGGCCGCAGCCGCGCCTCGATGCCGTTCCTCGCGGAACTAGCCGCGTACGGGGACCGGGTCACGATCGTGCCGCAGGACGAGGCGGGCCTGCCGGACCTGAGCGCGCTCGCCGCGCCCCCCGGCGCCCTCGTCTACTGCTGCGGCCCGGAGCCGCTGATGGCCGCGGTCCTGGCCGCCGCCCCGGACCCCTCGGCGGTGCACCTGGAGCGCTTCAGCGCGGCCGCGCCCGCGGGAGAATCGAAGGCCTTCACGATCGAACTCCGCCGCTCCGGGGGCACGATCGAGGTGGCGGCGGACGAGAGCGCCCTGACTGCGGTGCGCCGCGCCCTGCCCGCCACCCCGTACTCCTGCCAGCAGGGCTTCTGCGGGACCTGCCGGCACCGGGTGCTGGCCGGGGAGGTGGAGCACCGCGATGAGCTCCTCACCGACGCCGAACGCGCGGACTCGATGCTCCTGTGCGTCTCCCGCGCCGTCTCGGACCGGCTGGTCCTGGACCTGTAGCGGCGCGAACACCCCGCCGAGGCCCGCGCCGGAGTGGAAGTAGGGTGTCCGCATGACAACCGGGGTGCGGCGCAGGATGGGTGTCGAGGAGCGGCGGCAACAGCTGATCGGGGTGGCCCTGGAGCTGTTCAGCCACCGGTCGCCCGACGACGTGTCGATCGACGAGATCGCGGCGGCCGCGGGCATATCGCGGCCGCTCGTCTACCACTACTTTCCCGGCAAGCTGAGCCTGTACGAGGCGGCGCTGCGGCGGGCCGCCGACGAACTGGCGCTGCGCTTCGTCGAACCGCAGGAGGGGCCGCTCGGGGCCCGGCTGCTGCGGGTGATGGGCCGGTTCTTCGCGTTCGTCGACGAACACGGGCCCGGCTTCTCGGCGTTGATGCGGGGCGGTCCGGCGGCCGGCAGCAGCCGGGCCAACGCGATGATCGACGAGGTCCGGCAGGCGGCGTACGAGGAGATCCTCAAGCACCTGGGCGTCTCGCCCGACGCTCCGCCCGCGCGGCTGGAGCTGGTCGTGCGGTCGTGGGTGTCCCTCGCCGAGTCCACCGCGCTGATCTGGCTGGACGGGCGGCGCATCCCGCGCTCCGAGCTGGAGCTCCAACTCGTGCACGACTTCGCCGCGCTGGCCGCCGTGAGCGCCGCCTACGACGAGGAGATGGCGCAGATCCTGGTCCGCATCCTCTCCGCGGAGCCGGCCGACGGGCCGTTCGGAGTGCTCGTGGGGCGGCTGGCGGCGCTGGTACCGGGCACCCGGTGATCATGACGTGGCGCGGGCCCCGCGTGATAATGCCCGCGTGATCATTGACGACGGGATGTTGTTCCGGCAGGCCGTGGAGAAGGACGCCGGCACGCTGGTGAAGCTGTACGACCAGGCCGCCCGGTGGATGCGCAAGCACGGGATCGACCAGTGGAAGCCCGGCGAGAAGGACCTGGCGCACTTCCGCGCGCGGATGCGCGACGGCGAGGTGTGGCTGGCCGAGGACGCGGACGGCCGGGTCGTCGGCGCGTACGAACTGTGGTGGTCGGACGAAGAGGCCTGGGGCGTGCAGCCGCCCGTCGCCGGGTACGTGCACCGGCTGATGGTGGAGCGCGAGGCCGCGCCCCCGGGCGCCGGCCGGCGGATACTCGAACACGCCGAGTGGCGGATCGCCCGGACCGGCCGGGAGCGCTCCCGGCTGGACTGCCTGTCGACCAACCCCCGGCTGCTGGGCTACTACCGGAGCGCGGGCTACCGGGTCGTCGGCGAGTGCCCGTCCAAACAGGCCGCGGACGGCCGGGTGTACGGCGTGATCCTGCTGGAGCGACGCCTCGACGCCTGAGCCGCACCCGGGCGCCGCGCGGGCACAGCCCTCGCCCCCGCCACAAGCCCGCCCCGTGCGCCACGCCGCGTCCCCTCTCGGCCGTGCCGCCGCCAACCGGTTGCCGCCCGGCGCGGGCCGCCGGTACAGATGGGCGCGACCAGTCGGTACCAGGAGGGGAAAGCCATGAAGAATTCCGTGAAGGCAGCGAGCGCCGTCTTAGCCGTGGCGCTGGCGGGCGCGCTGGGGGCCACGGGCGTGGCGCAGGCCCAGGGCAAGCCGTCGGCGCCGGCTCCGGCGGGCACCGCGGTGAGCGCGGGCGGTCCGGCCCTGCGGGCGCCGGCCGAGGTGGTCCGCGAGGTGGAGGCGGCGGCCGCCCGGCAGCGGACGCTGGCCCCGAACGCCCGGCGGGTGTGTTACGCCGCCCATGTGCAGGACGTGGGCTGGCAGTCCACGGTGTGCGACGGCGCGGTGGCCGGGACGACGGGGCAGGGTCGCCGCATGGAGGCCGCGGTGATCGCGACCAGCGGCACGGGCGGGGTCTGTGCCAACGCGCACCTCGCCGACATCGGCTGGCAGGGCTGGGCGTGCGCCGGTGACGGCGCGGCCGTGACCGTCGGCACCACCGGCCAGGCACGCCGGATGGAGGCGCTCGGCGTCCAGGTCGGCTCCGGGCCGGTGGCGGCGCAGGCCCATGTCGCCGACTACGGCTGGCTGAACGCGGTGAGCGGCAACCCGGTGTACGTGGGGACCACCGGCCAGGCGCGGCAGCTGGAAGCCGTCCGCATCTGGGTCTGATGCGGTCCGCGCTGACCCGGTGAACGCCGCCGCGGCGGTGCCGGACCATGGCCGGCGCCGCCGCGGAAGTGGGTGGACCGCCCGTCAGGGACGGGCCCGCTCGAAGACCGCCACCGTGCGGGCCGGGGCGCGGAATTCGCCCGTCGCGGTGTCGTACGCCGCCTGCTTGACCGTGTTGTCGGCGCCCGCCGCCTGGACCGGGTGGAGGGCGTAGGGCGTGCCCGCGAGGGCCGGCAGGCGCTGGGACTGCGCGGTGGGGGTGGCGTTGAAGACCACCACCAGGTCGCCCGCGGTCATCGTGATCACCCCGGGCGTCTCGGCCGTCCCCGACAGCGGGAACGCCACGCCCGCCTGGACCGCCTCGGCCGTGGTGAGGGCGAAGGCGGGTTCCGTCGTACGGATGCGCAGCAGGTCGCGGTAGGCGGCCGAGGCGCCGTCGATCTCCGCGCAGCCGGGCGCCGGGGTGGTCAGCAGGGGTTTCGCGTAAGGCCACTTGGCGCGGTTGTCGGCGGCGGGCGGCAGACCCCGGCCGAAGCCGTTGCCGTCGTGGCAGTCCCAGTGGATCGCGTTGAACCAGTCGCCGCTGTCGAAGGAGTTGCGGTCCAGGGACTTCGAGCGGAGCAGGTCGGTCCCCGCCTGGGACAGCGCCGGGCCCTGCGAGAGGGTGGTGACGGCCAGGGCCAGGACCTGCATCCGAGCCCGGTCCGCGGCCGGTGTCCCGGGCGGCAGTTTGTACGTCAGGGCGTCGGCCAGTGTTTCGTTGTCGTGGGCGTCCGCGTACGCGAGGGCGTCGCCGGGGGCGGCCGCGTACCCGGCCGGGGCGCCGTTGTAGGCGAGCTCGGAGCCCTTGATCCGGCGGCCTGCGGTGTCGGTGAAGGCGTACGAGGCGAGGTTGCCGGTCAGCCCCACCTTGATCAGGTCCTGGTCGTGCAGCAGCCGGGCCCGCTGCTGCTCCGGGCTGCCGTTCGCAGCGGCCGCGTTGGGGTCGGTGAACAGGCCGGAGGCGAAGCCCTGTACCCGCGGGTCCTCGTCGAAGGGGCCGCCGCCGCGGACCGCGTCGCGCGCGCGGTCGGAGAAGGTGGCGATCCCGGTCCCGGCCATGTTCTGCTGCGTGGCCTGGACGAAGCGGGCGTCGTCGGCGACCTCGCCGAAGTTCCAGCCCTCCCCGTAGAGGACGATCCGCTTGCCGTCCACGCCGTCCTTCTCGACGGTCAGGGCGTCGAGGGCGGCGCGCACGGCCAGGATGTTGGCCTTCGGGTGGTCGCCCATCAGGTCGAAGCGGAAGCCGTCGACCTTGTACTGCTTGGCCCAGGTGACGACCGAGTCCACGACGAGCCGGCCCATCATCGCGTTCTCGGGGGCCGTGTTGGCGCAGCAGCTGGAGGTGGCGACGCTGCCGTCGGCGAGCAGCCGCTGGTAGTAGCCCGGGACGATGCGGTCCAGCACGGACTGGTCCGACTGCCCGGCCGCCGCGGTGTGGTTGTAGACCACGTCCATGACGGTGCGCAGCCCGGCGCCGTTCAGCGACTGCACCATGCGGCGGAACTCGACGGTGCGGGCGGTGCCCTCGGGCTCACTGGCGTACGAGCCCTCGGGCACGGTGTAGTGCAGCGGGTCGTAGCCCCAGTTGTAGCCGTCCTTCGCGGCCGCGGCCGCCACGCACGCCTGCTGCTGCTCCGAGTCGGGGGCGTAGACCTTGAGGTCGCAGGCCGGTTCGGTGCGGTCGGACGGCTTCTCCGGGATGGTGGCGATGTCGAAGGCCGGCAGGAGGTGCACGTACGAGGTGCCCGCGGCGGCCAGCTCGCGCAGGTGCCGCATGCCGGCCGAGGCGGTGTCGGTGAAGGCGAGGTACTGGCCGGGGTGGGCGGAGGTGCGGTCCGCGACGGAGAAGTCCCGGATGTGGAGTTCCTGGATCTGCGCGGAGGTGAAGGGTACGGGCGCGGGCTTGCGCAGCTCGCGCCAGCCGGGCGGGGCCAGCTTCGGGTCGGCGAGGTCCGCCACCAGGCTGTGGGTGGAGTCGGTGGTCAGGGCGGTGGAGTACGGGTCGGTGACCAGGTTGCGCACCACCCGGCGGACGGTCGGGGCCCAGACGGTGACGGCGTACCGGTAGCGCTTGCCCGTCCAGTTCCGCTCGCCGCGCACCGACCAGACGCCGGTGGTGTCGTCGCGGCGCATGGCGACGTCGCGGCCGTCGAGTTCGAGGGAGACCTGCTGGGCGGTGGGCGCCCACACCGACAGGGTGGGACGGCCGTCCTTGAAGACGGGGCCGAGCGGGGTGGTGGTGGCGTACAGGTCGTCCAGGACTCCGGCGAGCTGTACTCCGGTCGCGGCCAGTACGGCGCCGTTCGCGGCCCGGGCGCTCGCGACGAGCTGGCCGCGCAGGGCGGCGCGGACGCGGTCCCGGTCGCGGGGGTCGACGGTGTAGGCGGCGTACGAGGCCAGGTGCGGGAACTTCTGCTGCTGGCCGGCGGTGAGCCGGGAGCGGTTCAGCCGCAGCCATTGCGCGCCGCCCTCGTGCAGGACGCCGTTGTCGGTGGTGACGGCGCCCTCGCGGGAGGCGAGGAGCTGTACCGAGGCGGCCGCTTCGGGGGCGTTCCAGGCGACGGTGTCGCGGTCGATCCAGACGGCGGCGGCCTGGGTGAGGTCCAGGGCGGCGGCCGAGCCGGCGGGCTGCGGCAGGAGGTACTTCTCGCGGCCGCCCAGCATCCACACCTCGTGGCCACTGGCCTTCAGGTCCAGGGACTGGTCGGTGGGGAGGTCCTTCTCGTCGCCCTTGTGCAGGATGTAGCTCAGGCTGGTGGCGCCGGCGGCGAGGGGGACCTCGTAGACCGCGCCGTAGGAGTCGGTGCGGACGGGCGGGAGCGGCTTGCTCCAGTCGGTCGGGGTGGCGGCGCCGGTCCAGACGTGCAGGCCCCAGCCGTCGTAGGCGCCGTCGGGGCGCTGGTAGTGCAGTACGGCCTTGGCGGGGTCCTGCGGCGGGTAGCCGGGTCGGTCGGTGCGGGCGGCCGCCTGGCCCTGCTCCAGCCAGACTTCGCCGGACTTGGTCACGTCGAGGGTGCGGTCGGCGCTGACGTCCTTGGCGCCGTCCTTGTCGATGACGAGGTAGCCGAGGGAGGACGCGCCGGGCTTGAGGCGGACGTAGGCGAAGGCGCCGTACGCGTCGCGGCCGGTGAAGCCGTGCCCGGCGGGCCAGGGAGTGGCTTCGCCGTCCGCGAGGTCGCCCCAGGCGTACAGCCGCCAGTCGGTGTAGTCGCCGTCGGGGCGGTGGTAGTGGACGACGGCGTACTCGCGCTGCGTTGCGGTCGGGACCTCGACGGGCGGGGCCTGGCCGGCGGTGGAGGCGGCGAGGGCGCCGGCGGTGTGCCCGGCGGAGTCGACGACGACGGCCTTGTAGCGCAGCGGCGTACCGGCCGCTGCGGTGACGTTCTGGGTGACCTTGTACGGGGCGTGGTCGGCGGAGCCGAGGACCTGCCAGGGGCCGGTGCCGCTCTGGGCGGCGAAGACGACCCGGCCCTGGCCGGCGCCGGCACCGGTGACGTCGGCGGTGAGCTCGACGGTGCCGGTGGCCGTCGCCGGGGCGTTGAGGGTGAGGGCGGGGCGGGTGGTGGGGGCGGGGAGCGGGGTCGCGCCCTGGAGGACGACGGAGCCGAGGGCGGGGACGGTGACGGTGAGCTTCCCGGCGGCGTCGGCGCGCGGGGTGGCGGCGCCGCCGTAGAGGGTGCGGTACGGCGCGCCGGCGGGGGCGTCGAGGGTGACCGTGCGGGGCTGGTCGCCGTTGTTGGCGGCCACCAGGTACTCGGTGCGGGCGCGGGTGTCCGTACGGGCGAAGGCGTAGACGGAGCCGTCGGAGAAACGTTCGCTCTGGGCGCCGTCGCGCAGGGCGGGGTGGTCCTTCGTCAGCTTCGAGAGAGCACTGATCTCCTTGTAGAGGGGGTGCTCCGGATCGTAAGCATCGCTCGCGTGGGTGCGGTCGGTGCCGAGCTGGTCGTCGTCCAGATAGTCGGCGATCCGGGTGGCGAACAGCGGCTGACGGGCGTCCTTGTCGCCGCCGGAGCCGATGAAACCCTGCTCGTCGCCCGAGTAGACCACCGGGTTGCCGCGGGAGAGGAACATCAGCTCGTTGGCGAGCCGGTAGCGCGCGAGCAGCTCCTGCTCCCCGGCCCCCGGCCGGTCCTGTTTCAGGAAGGCGCCGAAGCGGCCCATGTCGTGGTTGCCGAGGAAGGTCACCTGCTCGTAGGCGTTGGCCTTGTCGGTGGTGTAGCGGTAGTCGTCAGCGAACACGGAGGCCAGCCGCCCGGCCCCCGCGCCCTGCGAGGCGTACGCCCGGATCGCGTCCTGGAGCGGGAAGTCGAGGGTGGCGTCGAGCCGGCCGCGGGTCACGTACGGGGAGGTGACGGCGGTGTCGGCGGAGTACACCTCCCCGAACATGAAGAAGTTCTTCCGGCCGTGCCGGGCTGCGTACGCGTCGAGCGCGGTCGCCCACTGGGTCCAGAACCCGGTGTCCACGTGCTTGACGGTGTCGATGCGGAACCCGTCGACGGCGAAGTCCGCGACCCACTTCTCGTAGATCTTCTCCATGCCGCTGACGACCTCGGGGCGCTCGGTCCACAGGTCGTCCAGGCCGGAGAAGTCGCCCTGCTCGGCCGACTCGCCCGCGAAGGTCGAGTCGCCGCGGTTGTGGTACATCGCCGGATCGTTGAGCCAGGCGGGGGACTTCAGGTTCTTCTTCGCCTCGGGGACGAAGGGGGTACGGGGGAAGGAACCGGGGCCGGTCGCCGGGAACTTCCGCTTCCCGTCGGCGTAGTCCGCGTCGTCGAAGGGCACCCCGTCCTTCGTCAGGTAGGGGAAGGCGCCCTTCGACAGGTACCCGTAGGACCCCTCCCGGTAGTCCACCACGTCGGCGGTGTGGTTGGTGATGACGTCGAAGAAGACCTTCATCCCCTTCTTGTGCGCCTTGTCGATCAGGCGCTCCAGGTCGGCGTTGGTCCCGAAGTGCGGGTCCACCTGCGTGAAGTCGGTGATCCAGTAGCCGTGGTAGCCCGCCGAGGCGTCCTTCCCCGTGCCCTGCACCGGCTGGTTCTTGAAGATCGGCGCCATCCAGATGGCGGTGGTGCCGAGCCCCTTGATGTAGTCGAGCCGGTCCGTCAGCCCCTTGAGGTCACCGCCCTGGTAGAAGCCCTTGTCCGTCGGGTCCAGACCGGTCTCCAGCCGGCTGCCGGTCAGCCCGCCCCGGTCGTTGCGCGGGTCGCCGTTCGCGAACCGGTCGGGGAGGACGAAGTAGAACTGCTCCCGGGTCAGGTCGTGGCGGGCGGGCTCGGCCGCGAGCTTCGCGTCCGAGGGCGGGGGCGGGGGCGCCTTGGCGGCGGCCGCAGCCGGAAGGGCGGGCAGGAACGTCACGGCCAGGGCGGCCGCGAGCACTCCTGCGACGACGGGGCGTATCACTGCGGATCTCCTCGGAGGGGACGGCGGAAGGTCAGCCGCGCCAGGCGTCGGTCAGCGTGACCTTGCCGTCGGCGGGCACGGTGGCGGTGCGGTTGGCACCGCTCTCCCAGGTCACGTTCCCGGCCGCGTCCTTGCGGAGGTACTTGTACGCGAAGGCGGTCCCGGCCGGGAGCGGGACGTCGAGCTTCCAGACGGGGTAGGCCGCCGGGTCGAGCTTGGGGGCGCCGCCGGCGTTCCAGCTGCCGAGGGCCGCCTGATCGCCGGTGACGAAGATGCTCTCGCCGGGGACGGTGGTGGCGGTGACGACGAACGAGGCCCCGGCGGCGGCCGGGGCGGAAGTCCCGGAGCAGGTCCGGGCGCCGGCGTGCAGGGCGAGCGCGGTGCCGGGCGCGAGTGTGGCGGTGAACTGGCCCGAGGAGCCGACGGTGACGGTCCGCCCGCTCTGCACGTCGCAGTAGGCGCCGGCCGGGAGGGAGGTCTGGAAGGTCCGGGTCAGGGACGCCGCCTCGTGGTTGAGGGCCACGTACGCCTTCGCCCCGCGCCCGAAGGCGATCTGGTCGCCCCCGTTGTCCCACCAGTCGGTGACGGCCTGGCCGCGCGCCGCGTTGCGGAAGGCGACCATGGATGAGATCTCCCGCCAGGCGTGCTGGCACTTCCAGCCGTCGGCGTAACAGGCTTTCACCGTACCGCCGTTCGGCGGACCGGCGTCCTTGTCGGTCCACTCGTAACCGGAGTGGACGTCGGGCGAGCCGTAGGGCCAGGCCAGCATGAACACGTTGGCGAGGGTGTAGTCGGAGCCGTACTTGTAGTTGAGGGTGTCGCCGCCGCGCTCGGTGTCGTGGTTGTCGACGAAGACGCTCGCCTGCCCGGCGGGCAGGTAGCCCCACGCCTCGCCGAAGTTCTTGAGGTACGCCAGGTTCTCGTTCTCGAACACCCGCTTGAGGTCGCGTGCGTAGCGGAACTCCTGGACGTCGCCGTTGCCGAGGTACTCGGTGGGCGAGACCGCCTCGCCGGCGCCGTAGATCGCCTCCTGCTTCCAGTACGCGTGCGGGTCCGTCAGCCGGGACTTGATGCTGGCGAGGTCGGCGGCGGGCATGTGCTTGGCGGCGTCGATGCGGAACCCGTCGACCCCGAGGGAGAGCAGGTCGTTGAGGTACCCGGCGATCCGCCCGCGCACGTACTCCTCGCCGGTGTCCAGGTCCGCGAGCTGCACGAGTTCGCAGTTCTGGACGTTGGCCCGGTCCCGGTAGTCGGATATCGCCACCCGGCAGTCGTCCATGTCGGAGCCGGAGTACAGGCCGGGGTAGCCGTACTTCGTGTACGAAGTGCCGCCGGTTCCGACCCCGTCGGCGGCGGCCATGTGGTTGATGACGGAGTCGGCGACAACCTTCACCCCGGCGGCGTGACAGGCGTCCACCATGGCCTTGAAGGCGGCCCGGTCGCCGAGCCGCCCGGCGATCTTGTAGCTGACGGGCTGGTACGAGGTCCACCACTGCGGCCCCTGGATGTGCTCCTGCGGCGGCGACACCTGTACGTACCCGTACCCGGCGGGGCCCAGGCTCTCCCGGCAGGCCTTGGCGACGGAGTCGAAGCGCCACTCGAACAGCACGGCGGTGACGTCCTTGTCCCCGGGCGCGGCGGCCTCGGCGGGTGCCGCCTGTGCGGTGACGCAGGCGGCTGCGAGGACGGCGGCGGCGAGCAGGGCTCTGGGGGCGCGCGGGAGCGGGGTCATGGGGGGTTCCTCCTGGCGGAAGAGGCGCAGAACAGGCGGGGGACGGGCGTTGAACAGGCGGGGATGGCAGCGACCGTAGGTCCCGGACGGAGCAGCTGCAAGGCCTTGCGCAAGAGATTGCAGAAATGTTTCCCACCGGTGTCACCCCGGAGACGCGCCTCCCACGTGCCTCGCGCCGCCCCGAGGCCCGGCACCGGCCCCGGCCCGCCGCAGGGCCCGCGCGCCGGGCCGCACGGTCCCGGATATCCGGGGAAATCCGCCCTCGCATTTTCCGCATACCTGTCGCGGCAAGCACAGAATTGCGGAGCGGACCCGATGAGCATTTCCCCCCTTCGGGCGCACCCGGACGTTTTTCCACCACTCGCTCGGCGATACCGTGCTACTGTGATTTCAGTTGCAGTTGTGGTTCCCAAACTTTCAGCCCAACCCGCCGGACGAAAAATCCGGCGGACGGCTTCTGTGTGCCGGAAATTTCCGGGCGGGCGATCATCGCGGCGACTTGAGATCCGCACAGTGCGGACTCTGGGCTGTGCCCCAAAGGAGATTCAACATGGCTAATGGCACCGTGAAGTGGTTCAACGCCGAAAAGGGTTTCGGTTTCATCGAGCAGGAGGGCGGCGGTCCTGACGTGTTCGCCCACTACTCGAACATCGCCTCCCAGGGCTTCCGCGAGCTCCAGGAAGGCCAGAAGGTGACCTTCGACATCGCGCAGGGCCAGAAGGGCCCGACCGCCGAGAACATCGTCACCGCCTGACGCTGACGCATCACCACGCAGCTGGGGCCCGCACCTTGGGGTGCGGGCCCCAGCTCGTTGCGTTACCCCCGGCTCCGCCCGCCTCCCACGGCCCGCGCGAGCACGCACCGGGTGCACCGCTCTCCCCGGATTTTCCGCCCGAATGGCGGCCGCCCGCGCGGCGTCCATTACGGCGCACACACCACGGCATTCAGGCCGGCATTCAATGCCCCCGCCGCCGTTCGCATTCAAATCGGCTCGTTCCTGTGAATTCGCGCGACTATTCCGCCGCTGAATTTCCTCGACGCGTGCCGTCCCGTATCGAGGAAGGTTCAGCATGAACCGCACACGCACGAACGACCGCTCTTCCCGCGCCCCCCGCACGACCGGCGGCTTCGCCGGCCGTGGCAGCCGTTTCGGCTCCCCCGCTCCCAGCCGCTCGGGCGGCGCGGGCCGCCCGGGCGGTTACGGCCGCCGCCCGGCCGCCCTCCAGGGTGAGTTCGCCCTGCCCGTCACCCACACCCCGGCGCTCCCGGCCGTCGAGGCCTTCGCCGATCTCGACATGCCCGAGCAGCTGCTGGCCGCCCTGGGCGCCGAGGGCGTCTCCGTACCGTTCCCGATCCAGGGCGCGACGCTCCCCAACACCCTCGCCGGGCGCGACGTGTTGGGCCGCGGCCGCACCGGTTCGGGCAAGACCCTGGCCTTCGGCCTCGCCATGCTGGCCCGCACGGCGGGACAGCGTGCGGAACCCCGCCAGCCGCTCGCGCTGGTCCTCGTACCCACCCGCGAACTGGCGCAGCAGGTCACCGACGCGCTCACGCCCTACGCCCGCTCGCTGAAACTGCGGCTGGCCACGGTCGTCGGCGGAATGTCGATCGGCAAGCAGGCCAGCGCGCTGCGCGGCGGCGCCGAAGTCGTCGTAGCCACCCCCGGGCGCCTCAAGGACCTCATCGACCGCGGCGACTGCCGGCTGAACCAGGTCGCCGTCACCGTGCTCGACGAGGCCGACCAGATGGCCGACATGGGCTTCATGCCCCAGGTCACGGCCCTCCTCGACCAAGTGCGCCCGGAGGGCCAGCGGATGCTGTTCTCCGCGACCCTGGACCGCAACGTCGACCTCCTGGTCCGCCGCTACCTGACCGACCCCGTCGTGCACTCCGTGGACCCCTCGGCCGGCGCGGTCACGACGATGGAGCACCACGTGCTCCACGTACACGGCACCGACAAGCAGGCCACCACGACCGAGATCGCCGCCCGCGACGGGCGCGTGATCATGTTCCTGGACACCAAGCACGCGGTGGACCGCCTCACGCAGGACCTGCTGAACAGCGGCGTGCGCGCCGCGGCGCTGCACGGCGGCAAGTCCCAGCCGCAACGCACCCGCACCCTCGCCCAGTTCAAGACCGGGCACGTCACCGTGCTGGTGGCGACGAACGTCGCGGCCCGCGGCATCCACGTCGACAACCTCGACCTCGTCGTCAACGTCGACCCGCCGACCGACCCGAAGGACTACCTCCACCGCGGCGGCCGCACCGCCCGCGCCGGAGAGTCCGGCAGCGTCGTCACCCTGGTCACCCCGAACCAGCGCCGCGACATGGCGCGCCTGATGGCCGCCGCCGGGATCACCCCGCAGACCACCCAGGTCCGCTCGGGCGAGGCGGAGCTGAACCGCATCACCGGCGCCCAGGCCCCCTCCGGCGTCCCGGTCACCATCACGGCGCCCCCGGCCGCCCGTACCTCCCGCGGCGGCGCGGCCCGCCGCGGCCGCCGCCGGCCCTTCGGCGCGGCAGCGTAGAACCGCTCACAGCCCTCCCGACAGTTCCCTCCCACCCCTCTGTGAGGTCTCATGCGCTGCGTCATCGCCCGTTTCCCCTTCGAGCTCACCAAGAGCGGCGTGCTGGAGGCGATGAAGGGCGTCAAGCCCGAACCGGTCACCGGTGAGTCCGTGATCATCGGGCGCCGCCAGTACCCCGTGAAGCAGGTGGGCGAGGTCGTCACCCGCCAGGACCGCCGCGACTTCAGCTCCGGCGAGGTCACCCGGGCCATGACGGCCCTCGGCTTCACCTGCCGCACCCTCGCCCCCCTCCGCCCGGCGGTGTCCCTCACCCCCCTCCAAGCCGCCTCGGCCCTCCTCGGCTCCCCCACCCCGGCCTGACCCCTCCGCCCTCGCCGGGACCGACGTCCCGGCGAGGGCGGAGCGTCGCGCCTGGGCGGCCCGCCGCCCCCGCTGCCGCGATCGAAGACATGGATCGGCGGCTTCACCGAAGGCGGCCGCCGCCAGTCGATGCGCCGGCGCACGCTACGGGGAGGTGCTCCCGCGGGGCTGGATGCGCCGGGCGGTATCGCGGGGCTTGTCGGAGGCAACCGGCGGATATGGCGGGACCCATGGGGCAGCCCCCTACTCCCCCGGCCCTTGGCCCGTCGAGCCGCGGACCACCAGCTCCGGCTGGAACACGTACTCCGTGCGCTGGACCGGGGTGCCCGCCACCGCCTCCAGGAGGGCTCCGACCGCCGCCGTCGCCATCGCGCGGACCGGCTGGCGGACCGTCGTCAGCGGCGGGTCCGTGAAGGCGATCAGCGGGGAGTCGTCGAAGCCGACCACCGACACGTCCTCCGGCACCCGCAACCCCCGCTCGCGCACCGCCCGGATCACCCCCAGTGCCATCGGGTCGCTCCCGCACACGATCCCGGTGCACCCCCGCTCCAGCAGGGCCCCGCCCGCCGCGTGGCCCCCCTCGACCGTGAACAGCGTGCGCTGGATCAGCCCCTGCGACTCCGCCCCCGGGACCGCCGCCACGAACCCCTGCTCCTTGCGCGCCGACGGCACGTACCGCGTCGGCCCGATGGCCAGCCCGATCCGGCGGTGTCCCAGGTCCTCCAGGTGGCGCACGGCCATGTCCGCCGCCGCCCGGTCGTCCGGGGAGATGAACGGGGCGTTCACCGCCTCGTTGAACCCGTTGATCAGTACGAACGGCACCCCCCGCGCCGCGAGCCGCTGGTAGCGCGCCGGATCGGCGGACGCGTCCGCGTGCAGGCCGGACAGGAAGACGATCCCGGTGACCCCCCGCTCCTCCAGCTGCTCCACCAGCTCGTCCTCGGTGGCCCCGCCCGGCGTCTGCGTGCACAGCACCGGCGTGTACCCGTGCCCCGCCAGCGCCTGCTCGATGACCTGCGCGAACGCCGGGAAGATGGGGTTGGTGAGCTCCGGGATCAGCAGCCCCACCAAACCGTTGCTGCGCCGTTTGAGCCGCACCGGCCGCTCGTAGCCCAGCAGGTCCATCGCGGCCAGCACCCGGTGCCGGGTGCCGGCCGCCACGCCCGCCTTGCCGTTGAGCACCCGGCTGACGGTCGCCTCGCTGACCCGGGCCTGCGCGGCGATGTCCGTCAGCCGCAGCGGGGAATTCACCCCAGCCACCACACCGCGCTGTCGGCGGGCAGGACGCCCGGGCCGGCCTGCTCCGCGCTGGCCAGCAGCACCCGGCCCGGCGCCGGCATCCGTACGGCCTCGCCCGTCGTGTTGACCGTGCAGACGAAGGCGCCCCGCCGGAAGGCCAGTACGCCGGCCGGCGCCTCCAGCCACTCCACGGCGTCGCCCGCCCCGAGCTCGGCCCGCTCGCGGCGGATCCGCAGCGCCGCCCGGTACAGCTCCAGCGTGGAGGAGGGGTCGCCGGTCTGCGCCTCGACGCTCAGCCCCGCCCACTCGGCCGGCTGCGGCAGCCAGCTGCCACCCTCCCCGAAGCCGTACGGGGCCTCGGTCCCGGACCACGGGATCGGCACGCGGCAGCCGTCGCGGAGCCCGTCCTGGCCGTTCTCCTTGAAGAAGGACGGGTCCTGGCGCACCGCGTCCGGCAGGTCCACCACCTCCGGCAGGCCGAGTTCCTCGCCCTGGTACACGTACGCCGACCCCGGCAGCGCCAGCATCAGCAGCGCGGCGGCCCGGGCCCGGGCCAGGCTGCCGAACCGGGTGCGGTGCCGTACGACGTCGTGGTTGGACAGCACCCACGTCGTCGGCGCCCCCACCGGCCGCATCGCGTCGAGCGAGTCGTCGATGGCGGCGCGCAGCGCGTCCGCGTCCCAGCCGGTGCTCAGGTAGTGGAAGTTGAAGGCCTGGTGCAGCTCGTCGGGGCGCAGGTAGAGCGCGGTGCGGTCGGCGCTGGGGGTCCAGGCCTCGGCGACGCCGATGCGGTCGCCCGCGTACTCGTCGAGCACCTTGCGCCAGGAGCGGTAGATCTCGTGCACGCCGTCCTGGTCGAAGAACGGCAGCACCTGGTTGCCGAGCAGCTTGAGCTGTTCGTCGCGGCCGAGGTCGGGCAGGCCGGGGGCCTTGACCAGGCCGTGCGCGACGTCGATGCGGAAGCCGTCGGTGCCGAGGTCGAGCCAGAAGCGCAGGATGGAGCGGAACTCGTCCTGTACGGCGGGGTGTTCCCAGTTGAAGTCGGGCTGCTCGGGCGCGAACAGGTGCAGGTACCACTGTCCGTCGGCCACCCGGGTCCAGGCCGGGCCGCCGAAGATCGACTCCCAGTCGTTCGGCGGCAGGGAGCCGTCCGCACCCCGGCCGGCGCGGAAGTGGAAGCGTTCGCGCAGCGGGCTGCCGGGCCCCTCGCGCAGCGCCTGCTTGAACCATTCGTGCTGGTCGGAGCAGTGGTTGGGGACGAGGTCGACGATGATGCGCAGGCCGAGTGCGTGGGCTTCGCGAATGACCGCGTCGGCGTCGTGCAGGGTGCCGAACATGGGGTCGATGGCCCGGTAGTCGGCGACGTCGTAGCCGGCGTCGGCCTGCGGGGAGGCGTAGAAGGGGCTGAGCCAGACGGCGTCGACGCCCAGTTCCTTGAGGTAGGGCAGCCGGCTGCGGACGCCTTCGAGGTCCCCCATGCCGTCCCCGTTGGAGTCGGCGAAGCTGCGCGGATAGACCTGGTAGATCACCGCTTCTCTCCACCAGCCGGGCCGCGTGGCGGTCGTGGCGGGGAGTGCGTCGGCGAGGTGCTGGGTCATGGTGTCCTTGGAGAGGTCGGGCCGGAACGGGGATGCGGGCAGGGTGGTCAGCCCTTGGTCGCGCCCGCTGTCATCCCGGCGACGAGGTGACGCTGGGCGAAGAGGAAGAAGAACGCCGCGGGGATGGCGATGAGGACGGAAGCGGCGCTCATCGCACCCCAGTTGGAGGTGTACTGGGTGACGAAGGTCTGCAGTCCCCCGGCGAGGGTGAGGTGCTCGTCGCCGACCATGAAGGCGGAGGCGTAGGCGACTTCGCCCCAGGCGGTGATGAAGGCGTAGAAGCCGGTGACCGCGAGGCCGGGCTTGGCGAGGGGCAGGACGAGGCGCCAGAAGGTGCCGAAGGGGTTGAGGCCGTCGACGCGCCCGGACTCGTCGATCTCGACCGGGATGGTGTCGAAGAAGCCCTTCATCATCCACGCGCAGAACGGCACGGCGATGGTGAGGTAGGTGATGATCAGCCCGAGGGGCTGGTTGAGCAGTCCGAGCTGTCCCATGAGGTTGTACAGCGGGACGATGAGGATGGCCATCGGGAACATCTGCGTGATGAGCAGGGTCCACATCAGCGGCTTCATGCCGGGGAACTTGAACCGGCTGACCGCGTACCCGGTGGTGGCGGCGATGAACACGCCGAGGACCGTGGTGATGCCGGCGACGAGGACGGAGTTGCCGAACCAGGTGAAGAAGGAGGTCGACTCCACCAGGTAGCGGTAGTTGTCGAGGGTGGGTTCCTTCACGAAGTCCGTGGAGATGGCGTACTTCGCGGGCTTGATGGAGGTCAGCAGGACCCACAGCACCGGGAAGACGGCGATCACGGAGGCGACGATCAGGGTGAGGTGCAGTCCGGCGGAGGCGAGCGGGGAGCGCTCGCCCCGCTTGCGTGCCGGACCGGGGCGCTCGGCCGGCTTGCGCACGGGACCGGAGCGCTCGCCGCGCTCGCGTACGGGAACGTTGGCCGTCGTCACGGTCACCACACCTCTCCCTGCTTGCGCAGCGAGCGCCGGTAGACCAGCGCGAAGATCATGAGCAGGGCGAGGATCAGCACGCCCCAGGTGGCGGAGCCCGCGAAGTCGCGCGGGCTGGCCACGAAGGCCTCGCGGAAGGCCTGGGTCACGAGGATCTCGGTGGAGTCGCCGGGGCCGCCCCGGGTCAGCAGGAAGATCACCGGGAACATGTTGAAGGTCCAGATGGTGGAGAGCAGGATCACGGTCATGCTCACCGCGCGCAGACCGGGCAGCGTGATGTGCCGGAACCGCTGCCAGGGAGTGGCCCCGTCCATCTCGGCGGCCTCGTACAGCTCGCCGGGGATGGACTGCAGGCCGCCGAGCAGGGCGACCATCATGAAGGGGATGCCGAGCCAGACGTTGACGGCGATGACGGAGACCTTGGCCCAGGTCGGGTCGTCGAGCCAGGGGATCGCGGAGATCCCGCCGCCGTCGAGCAGCTTGTTGAGGATGCCGCTGTCGCGGTTGAAGAGGAACCGCCAGGCGAAGACGGACACGAAACCGGGGACGGCCCAGGGCAGGATGAGCGCCATGCGGTAGGCGGCCCGGCCGCGGAACTGGCGGTTGAGCATGGTGGCGAGGGCCAGTCCGAGCGCGAAGGTGATCGACACGCACAGGACGGTCCAGGTGACGGTCCACACCAGCCGTTGCAGGAACACCGGGTCGGCGAGGACGTCCGCGTAGTTGTCGAGGCCGACGAACTTGTACGTCGCCTCGATGTGGTTGGCGCCGATGGTGCGGGCGACGTTGCGTTCGTTGGCGTCGGTCAGCGACAGGTAGACGCCCCGGACGAGCGGCCAGCCGATGATCACTCCGAGCACGAGCACCACCGGGGCCACCATGGCCCAGGCGTACCAGTGGGTGGCGAGGGCGCGCCTCGCTCCCCCGCGGTTGTCAGTCCTGCGGCTCCGGCCGCGGCCGTCGAGGGCGTCCGCGCCCTCGCCGTCCGCGGCCGTCGCCACCGACTGGCTGGTGTGAGCAGCCATCTTCTCGTCTACTTCCAACCCTTTAGGATCTTGCGGAACTCGGCGCCGGCCGCCTTCGCCGCGTCCTCGGGGGTCGCCGCGCCGGTGATGGCCTTGGTGTACTCGACCTTGAGGGGCTCGAAGAGCGAGCCGTTCTCCGGGATCCAGGCGCGCTCGACGGCCTTGTCCACGGCCGGCTTGAAGAACTGGACCATCTCGCTGGACTTGACGTCCGGCTGTTCGTAGGCGGCCGTCCGGGTCGGCAGCAGGCTCAGCTCCTTGGCGGACTGGACCTGCACCTCCTGCGAGGTCATGTACTCGACGAAGGCGTGCGAGGCGGCGCGGTTCTTGGAGCCGGCGTAGACGGCGAGGTCGTGGCCGCCCTGCGGGGAGCCGGCCTTGACGGAGCCGGCCGGGACGGGCGCGACGCCGAGGTTGGCCTTGTCCTTGAACTGGTCGCCGGCGTAGGTGTCGGCGACGGCCCACGGACCGTTGATCATCATGGCTGCTTCGCCCGACTTGAAGGCGGTCTGCATGTTGGTCCAGCCGTCGGTGGCGTTGGTGATCGCCGCGCCGGAGGTGACCAGGTCACGGGCCGTCTTGAAGGCCTTGACGCCCGCCGGGTTGTCGACGGTGACCGTCTTGGTCTTCGCGTCGACCAGGTCGCCGCCCTCGCCGTAGATCAGCGGGAGGAACCAGTAGGAGTCGTCGCCGCGCAGGTACAGGCCGGCCTTGCCGGTCTTCGCCTTGATGGCGGCGGCGGCCGTCTTGACCTCCTCCAGCGTCTTGGGGGGCTGGACACCGGCGTCGGCGAGCATCTTCTTGTTGTAGAAGAGGCCGAGGGTGTCGATGACCTGGGGAACGGCGTAGGTCTTGCCCTCGTACTTGCCGCTGGCCGCGGCCTGCGGCAGGAACTCGGCGTCGACCTTCTTCGCGGTGTCGGCGGGCACCTCGTCGAGGTAGCCGAGCGAGGCGAAGTCGGCGACCCAGCCGACGTCGGCGCGGATCACGTCGGGGGCTTCGGAACCACTGCTGAAGGCGTTCTTGACCTTGTTCTGGGCGTCGCCGTACGGCACGTTGACGTACTTGACGGTCACCTTCGGGTGCTTCGCGGTGAACGCCTCGGCGATCTTCTGGAAGCTGGCCTTCTCCGCGTCGTTGGAGGTGTCCCACCACGTCACGGTCCCGGAGAGCTCGCCGCCGGACTGGGTGTCGCCGCCGCTGTCCTTGGTGTCACCGCCGCAAGCCGTCGCCGCGAGTGCCAGGGTCGCGACCAGCGCGGTGGCCGCTATGCCACGCCGCATATGAACTCCTTCGATGATCCCGGCCGCTTCCTCGCGGTCCCGAGTTGCCAGGAACGTAACAAGACTGAAAGCCGACCGAAAGACCTTGCGGCAATTTTCTGCAAGCGCTGGTGATCGTTACATCCGTGTGTCCGTACGGTTGCCGCGGCTTGCTGTTAGTTCGACCCACCTTCGAGTCGTCAGGCCCGCAACCAGGGGCCGGGTGCTCGCGTTGACCCCGATATGACCCATGAGCTGACCGCGTCCCCGCTTGCAAGCGCTTCCAGCGACGGGACCGCGAACGGCGGCTGGTGGCGCGATGCCGTCATCTACCAGGTGTACGTACGATCCTTCGCCGACAGCGACGGGGACGGCGTGGGCGACCTGCGCGGCGTCCGCGAGCGGCTCCCGCACCTGGCCCGGCTCGGGGTCGACGCCGTCTGGCTGACCCCCTTCTACGTCTCCCCGCAGGCCGACGGCGGCTACGACGTCGCCGACTACCGCGCCGTCGACCCGCTCTTCGGCGACCTCTCCGACGCCGACGACCTCGTACGGGCCGCCCACGACCTCGGGCTGCGGGTCATCGTGGACGTGGTGCCGAACCACACCTCGGACCGGCACCCCTGGTTCCGCGAGGCCCTCGGCGATCCCGCGGCGCGGGCCCGCTACCACTTCCGGCCGGGGCGCGGCCCGGGCGGGGCGCTGCCGCCCAACGACTGGGAGTCCGTCTTCGGCGGCCCGGCCTGGACCCGGGTCGCGGACGGGCAGTGGTACCTGCACCTGTTCGCGCCCGAGCAGCCCGACCTCAACTGGGACCATCCCGAGGTCGCCGAGGAGTTCGCGTCGGTCCTGCGGTTCTGGCTCGACCTCGGCGTGGACGGCTTCCGGGTCGACGTGGCGCACGGGATGGTCAAGGCCGTCGGGCTGCCGGACATCGGGCACGGCGCGCAGGCGACGCTGATCGGCACCCAGCCGTTGCCGTTCTTCGACCAGGACGGCGTGCACGAGATCCACCGCTCGTGGCGGCGGCTGCTCGATTCCTACGAGGGCGCGCGGATCGGGGTCGCCGAGGCGTGGGCGCCGACCTCGGAGCGGCTCGCGCTGTACGTGCGGCCCGACGAGCTGCACCAGGCCTTCAACTTCCGGTTCCTGAACTGCCCGTGGGACGCTGCGGCGATGCGGACCGTCATCGACGAGTCCCTGGCCGCCACCGCCTCGGTGGGGGCGCCGACGACATGGGTGCTGTCCAACCACGACGTCGTACGGCACCGCACCCGGTTCGGCAGCCTGGCCCGGGCCCGGGCCGCCGCGCTGCTGATGCTGGCGCTGCCGGGGTCGGCGTACGTGTACCAGGGCGAGGAACTCGGCCTGCCGGAGGTGGTGGACCTGCCCGACGCCGTGCGCCAGGACCCGGCGTTCCACCGCTCCGCCGGGCAGGAGGGGCTGCGCGACGGCTGCCGGATCCCGCTGCCCTGGTCCGGCCAGGAGCCCCCGTACGGCTTCGGCGGCGGTGGGACCTGGCTGCCGCAGCCGGCCGACTGGGCCGGGCTGACCGTCGCCGCCCAGACGGGCGACCCGCACTCCACGCTGGAGCTGTACCGCGCGGCCCTGGAGCTGCGCCGCGCGCTGCCGGGGCTCGGCTCCCCGGACGCGGGCGGGCTGACCTGGCTGTCCGCCCCCGAAGGGGTACTGCTGTTCACCCGGCCCGGCTTCGCCTGCACCCTCAACAGCCGGCCCGGCGCGCTCGAACTGCCCGCGCCCGGGCGGCCCGTACTGTCGAGTGCGCCGGTGGAGACGGACGGGCGCACGGTGCTGCTGCCGCCGGAGTCGTGCACGTGGTGGGCATTGTGACGTGCGACCGGTACAGTCCAATCCCGTGACCGCACGGCTAGCCGACATCGCAGCCCAGGCGGGGGTCAGCGAAGCCACAGTCAGCCGCGTGCTCAACGGCAAGCCCGGTGTGGCCGCGGGCACCCGCGAGTCCGTGCTGGCCGCGCTCGACGTGCTCGGCTACGAGCGGCCCGTACGGCTGCGCCAGCGCAGCGCGGGCCTGGTCGGGCTGATAACGCCCGAGTTGGACAACCCCATCTTCCCGGCGCTCGCCCAGGTGATCGGCCAGGCGCTGACGCGGCAGGGGTACACCCCGGTGCTGGCGACGCAGACGCCCGGCGGGTCCACCGAGGACGAGCTGACGGAGATGCTGGTCGACCGCGGGGTCTCCGGGATCATCTTCGTCTCGGGGCTGCACGCGGACACCACCGCGGACATGGGCCGCTACGACCAACTGCGCGGCCAGGGCGTCCCCTTCGTGCTGATCAACGGTTTCTCCGACAAGGTGCGGGCCCCGTTCGTGTCCCCCGACGACCGGGCCGCGATGCAGCTCGCCGTGACGCACCTGAGCGCCCTCGGGCACACCCGGATCGGCCTGGCGGTCGGACCGAAGCGGTTCGTGCCCGTACTGCGCAAGATCGAGGGGTTCCGGCTCGGCATGAAGGAGCGGCTCGGTCTGGGCGAGGCCGAGACGGAGGAGCTGATCCAGCACTCCCTGTATTCACTGGAGGGCGGGCAGGCCGCCGCCGCCGCGCTGATCTCCCGCGGCTGCACGGCGATCGTCTGCGCGAGCGACATGATGGCGCTCGGCGCGATCCGGGCGGCGCGGCAGCAGGGACTGCGGGTGCCGCAGGACGTGTCGGTGGTCGGGTTCGACGACTCCCCGCTCATAGCGTTCACCGATCCGCCGTTGACCACCATCCGGCAGCCGGTGCAGGCCATGGGGCAGGCGGCGGTCCGCACGCTGCTGGAGGAGATCGGCGGTACGCCGGCCCCGCACAGCGAATTCGTGTTCCTGCCGGAGCTGGTGGTGCGCGGATCGACCGCTTCCGGGCCCGGGCAGCGGCGGCCCTCGTAGGGGTCCCGCTACTCCCCAGGGCTGAGCGGCTGCGCCCAAGACCGTCCCGAGGGATGATCGTGGGCAGGAAGCCATCTGGCAGACTCTTTCCCCATGGGTGAATCGAGCGTGAAGACACTGGAAACCCGGACGGACGTCTCGTCACCCCCCGTGACCGAGCAGGAGACCCGCCCGGGCTACCAGGGCACTCTCCTCGCCCGTCTGCGGGTGCCGCGCCGCCCGAGGATCTGGTTCGAGGTCCTGCTCATCGCGATCAGCTACTGGACCTACTCGCTGATCCGCAACGCGGTGCCGGAGCAGAAGACGGCGGCGCTGGCGAACGCCGACTGGATCTGGCGCACCGAGCACACGCTGGGCATCGCCGTGGAGCACACCGTCAACCACGCCGTCAACTCGGTGACGTGGCTGATCGTGGGCATGAACTACTACTACGCCACGCTGCACTTCATCGTGACGATCGGCGTGCTGGTCTGGATCTACCGCTTCCATCCCGGGCGTTACGCGGCCACCCGGTTCGTGCTGTTCGCGACGACGGGCGTGGCCCTGCTCGGGTACTACTTCTACCCGCTGGCGCCGCCCCGGCTGATGAACGGGCAGCACTTCGTCGACACGGTGCTCGTGCACCACACCTGGGGTTCGATGGCCTCGGGGAACCTCAAGCACATGTCGAACCAGTACGCTGCGATGCCGTCCATGCACATAGGGTGGTCGCTGTGGTGCGGGCTGACGATCTTCGCGGTCGCGTCCGCGCCCTGGGCCCGCGTCCTGGGCCTGCTGTATCCGGCGGCGACCCTGGTGGTCATCGTCGCCACCGCGAACCACTTCTGGCTGGACGCCGCGGGCGGCATGCTCTGCCTGGCCTTCGGGTACACGGTCTCGGGCCTCTGGTACGGCTCCCTCCCCCACCGCCTGCCCCGCCGCCCCCGGGCCGCGGACCCGCACCCGGTGACGGCCGCGCTGCTCAACCGGGTCCGGCGTTAGCCTTCCTGTTCCCGGTACGTGATCCGGCCGCCCGACATCGTGAGCCGGACCGGGGCCGCTGCCAGCTCGTCGGGCGGGCACCGCACCGGGTCGAGGGCGAAGGCCGTCAGGTCCGCCCGGTACCCGGCGGCGATCCTGCCCGCCACCCGCTGCTCCCCGGCCGCCAGTGCGGCGTGCGAGGTCATGCCCTCCAGGGCCATCAGCCCCGTCAGGCCGGGTCCGGCCGCGGCCGCGCCGAGCGGGCTCCGGGCGGTCGCCAGGACCTGGCGGGCGTCGTGGTGGGCGATGGGCCAGTCCGAGCCGAGCGCGAGGACGGCGCCGGCGTCGCGCAGGTCCCGGCAGCGCCAGGCCCGGCGGGCCCGGTCGTCGCCGAGCCGCCTGGACCACTCGTCGGTGTGGTCGGCGCGGGTGTACCCGGTGTGCGGCGGCTGCATCGAGGCGATCACCCCGAGCTCTGCGAACCGCTCCAGCTGGTCGTCGGGAACGGTCTCGATGTGCTCGATCCGGTGCCGCGCCCGGGCCTGTGGGCCCAGGGTGGCCACGGTGTCGAGGACGTGCCGGACCGCCGCGTCACCGATGGCGTGGGTCGCGGTGCGCACCCCGGCCGCGTCCAGGATCCGTACGGCGCGGGAGTAGGCCCGGGGGTCCGGCCAGAAGGCGTCCGTGCCCCGGCCGTGGCAGTCGGCGTGCTCCAGCCACGCGGTGCCGCCCTCGACGGTGCCGTCCATGAAGAACTTGACGCCTCCGACCCGCCAGTGGCGGCCGGAGCTGCGCTGGAGCGCGATCAGTGCGGCCAGGTCGGCCGCGGTGGCGCCGGGCATGCACCAGGGGGCCAGGCTCAGCCTGAGCGGCAGGTCCGTCGTCTCCTCCACCGCGGCCAGCAGGCCGGGGACGTCGTCCCCGAGGTCCATGACGTGGGCGCCGGTGAGGCCGGTGGCCGCCATGTCGGCGAGCAGGGCCAGCAGGCGGGCCCGGCGCTCGGCGGTGGAGGGCTTGGGTACCAGGGCGGCCACCAGCTCCATCGCCGCGTGCTCCACGAGGTGGCCGGTGGGCCGGCCGGCCCTGTCGCAGACGATCTCGGAGCGCTGGGCGAACGGGCGCGGCCCGGTGATTCCGGCGGCGTGCAGGGCCGCGCCGCTGGCGAGGGCGGAGTGGCCGTCGTAGAGGCGCAGGAAGGCGGGGGCGCCGGCCAGGGCGTCCTCGATCAGCTCCCGGTCGACGGGCTGCCCGGCGAAGGCGTTGTGGTCGAGGCCGTGACCGGTGACCCAGCCGCCGGGGCCCCGGTCGGCGGCGCGCAGGGCGGCGCGCAGCCCGGCGGGGTCCCGGACGGCGGAGAGGTCGGTTCCGGTGGCCATCTCGATGCCCCAGACGGGGTGGCTGTGGGCATCGGTGAGGCCGGGGGTGAGGGTGGCGCCGCCGAGGTCGACGAGTTCGGTGCCGGGGCCGCGCCAGTCACATACGTCGGCCTGCTCGCCCACCGCGAGGATCTGGCCGGCCCGGACGGCTACCGCGCGGGCTTCGGGGCGGGCGGGGTCGAGGGTGCGGACGCGGACTCCGGTGAGGACGGTGTCGGCAGCGGGCACGGGGCTTCTCCTTGGTGGGGTACTCGGGCTCCGGACGCGGTGGCGCAGGCTTGGGCCGGCTCCACGGCTTCGGCCGGCTCCCCGGCTTGGGCCGGCTCCCCGGCTTGGGCCGGCTCCGTGACCTCCGGCGGTTCTTGGGCGAACCGGGCGTACACCTCGGGGCGTCGGGCCTCCAGCCGGCGGGCGAGGCCGAGGCCGCCGAGGAAGACGGCGGGGACGAGGGCGACGAGGACGGTGTCGACGGTGGTGGAGGCCATGGTGAACAGGCCCACCTTGGAGACGACCAGGACGAGCGCGACGGCCAGCAGCACGGCCGCGGCGACCGGTGCGACGACGGTCCGCCAGCGGCCCTCGGCGTGGGTGACGCGGCGGAAGTAGCCGGGTACGGCCAGCGCGGCGAGCAGCATCAGCGCCATCAGGCCGATCATGCCGGGGGTGTTCACCCAGAGCAGCAGCTGCTGGTAGGGGTCCGCGCCGGCCAGGGCGAACCCGAGGACGATGACGGTCCCGAGGACGGTCTGGGCGGCTCCGGCCCGGTACGGGGAGCCGTGGCGGGGGTGGATCCGCCCGAGGGCGGCGGGCAGGACGCCTTCCTCGGCGAGGGCGAGTCCGTAGCGGTTGATGGCGTTGTGGAAGGCGAGCAGGGACGCGAAGACGCTGGTGACGATGAACAGGTGCATCAGGTCGGCCGCCCAGGGGCCGACGTAGGTGGTGATGGCGGTGAAGAACAGACCGCCGGGGTCCGCGCCGGCGGCGGCGATGACCTCCTCGGCGCCGAACGCCTGGATCACGGTCCAGACGACGAAGGCGTAGAAGAGGCCGAGGAAGGCGACGGCGATGTAGGTGGCGCGCGGGATGGTCCGGTCGGGGTCGCGGGCCTCGCGGCGGTAGATGACGGTCGACTCGAAGCCGGTGAAGGCGGCGAAGGCGAAGGCGAGGACGGCGGCGGTGCCGGGGACGAGGACCGCTCCGGGGGCGAAGGAGCCGGCCGAGAGCCCGTGGGCGCCGCCCTTGAGGAGGACACCGGCGGCCAGCAGGACGAGTATCCCGGTCTCGGCGACGAGGAGGACGCCGAGCACCTTGGCGCCGAAGTCGATGGAGCGGAAGCCGCCGTACCAGACGAGGCCGAGGCCGAGGAGGGAGACGGGCAGCCAGGGGACGTCCAGGCCCCACAGGGCGTGTGCGGTGTCGGCGGTGGTGCTGCCGAGCAGGCCGTAGACGCCGATCTCCATGCCGTTGTAGCCGACCAGGGCGAGGAGGGCGGCGCCGATGCCGACGCGCTTGCCGAGGCCGCGGGTGATGTACGCGTAGAAGGCGCCGGCGCTGCGGACGTGGCGGCTCATGGTGGTGAAGCCGACGGCGAAGACGGCGAGGGTGAGACCGGCGAGGAGGTACCCGGCGGGGGCGCCGATGCCGCCGAGGAGGATCGCGACGGGGGCGACGCCGGCCATGACGGTGAGCGGCGCGGCGGCGGAGACGACGAAGAAGGAGATGTCGGCGGTGCCGAGCGTGCCCCGGCGGAGGGCGGGTCCGGCTGCTGGTGGCGCTGGCGTTTCGGGCATGCGGGGGCACCCTTCTGCGAACGGCAGGCGGCGGGAGCCGAAAACCTAAAGGTTTTCGGTTCGCGGCAATGTAGCCTCCGGTTTTGGCGTACGGGAAGAGCTCACGGCGGGAGAAACCGATGGCACGGCCGCGCACCCCCCTGCTCGACCGGGACCGGATAGCCGCTGCCGCCCTGCAACTGGTCGCGGAACAGGGCGAGTTCAGCGTTCCGCAGGTTGCCCGGGCGCTCGGGGTGCAGACCGGGTCGCTGTATCACCACGTGGACGGCCGGGCCGGGGTGGTGGAGTTGGTACGCGAGCTGGTGTGCGAGCGGATCACCGACGACGCCCTGGCCCTGGAGCCCTGGGACCGGGCCCTGGCGGAGTGGGCCCGCTCCTACCGGTCGGCCTTCGCCGCCTACCCCCGGGCCATCCCGCTGCTGATGACCACTCCCGTACGGGCCCCGAGGGTGCTCGCGCACTACGAGCGCGCGGTCGGGCTGCTGCTGGCGGCGGGGTTCCGCACGGAGTTGGTGATGCCGCTGCTGACCGGCCTGGAGAACCTGGTCCTGGGCTCGGCGCTGGACCTGGCCGCGCCGGAGGCCATGTGGGAGCCGTCGGCGCGGACCCCGCTGCTGGCCCGCGCCCTGTCCGCGGTGGGGCCGGCCCGCGCGGACGCCGCCTTCGACCTGGCCCTGACGGGCTACCTCGGCCACGCCCGCGGCCTGTTGCAGGGCTGACGCCCCGCGGGACCGCGGGCTACCCGCCGTAGAACAGCTCGTCCACCACCGCCCGCGCCCGGCGCGTGGTGCGGCGGTAGTCGTCGAGCAGCTCGCCGACCGTGCCCTCCGCGTAGCCGAGGTAGCGGCCTACGGCGGCGAGTTCGCGGGCCTCCGAGGGGAAGGTGTCCCCCGCGCGGCCGCGCACCAGCATGACGGCGTTGCGGACCCGGGTGGCCAGTACCCAGGCCTCGTCCAGGATCTGCGCCTCGTCGGCCGGGATGAGGCCCGCCGCGTGCGCCGCGGCCAGGGCCTCGCGGGTCCGGGTCGTGCGCAGACCCGGCTCGTACCAGGCGTGGCGCAGCTGCATCAGCTGGACGGTCCACTCGACGTCGCTGAGCCCGCCGCGGCCGAGTTTCGTGTGCAGGGTGGGGTCGGCGCCGCGCGGCATCCGTTCCGTCTCCATGCGGGCCTTGAGCCGGCGGATCTCCCGGACCGCGTTCTCGCCGAGGCCCTCCGCCGGGTAGCGCAGCGGATCGATCAGGTCGATGAACCGGGCGCCGAGTTCGGGGTCGCCCGCGACCGGTTCGGCGCGCAGCAGGGCCTGGCTCTCCCAGGTCAGGGACCAGCGGCGGTAGTACGCGGCGTAGGAGGACAGGGTGCGCACCAGCGGGCCGGAACGCCCCTCGGGCCGCAGGTCGGCGTCGATGAGCAGCGGCGGGTCGGCGGTGGGCAGCTGGAGCAGCCGGCGCATCTCGGCGATCACGGCCTGCGCGGCCTTGGCGGCCTCCTGTTCGTCCACGCCCTCGCGGGGTTCGTGGACGAACAGCACGTCGGCGTCGGAGCCGTAGCCGAGCTCGTGGCCGCCGAACCGGCCGACGCCGATGACCGCGAACCGGGTCGGCAGGGTGTCGCCCCAGTGGGCCTGCACGGCGGCGCGCAGGGCTCCGCCGACGGTCGCGGCGGTGAGGTCGGAGACGGCCCGGCCGACCCGGTCGACCAGCGCGCCGGGGTCGGTTTCGGCCGGGCTGTCCTCCGTACCGTAGGAGGCGATGATGTCGGCGGCGGCGGTACGGAACAGCTCCCGGCGGCGGACCCCGCGGGCCGCGGCGACGGCGGTCTCGGGGTCTTCGGCCCGGCCGACCGCGGCCAGTACCTCCTGTCCGAGGGCCTCGTGCGTACGGGGCTGGAGGCCTTCGGGGTCGCCGAGCAGCGCGACCGCCTCGGGGGCGCGCATCAGCAGGTCGGGGGCCAGCCGCCCGGCGGACAGCACCCGGGCGAGGTTCTCGGCGGCGGCGCCCTCGTCGCGCAGCAGCCGCAGGTACCAGGGGGTGCGGCCGAGGGCGTCGGAGACCTTGCGGAAGTTGAGGAGTCCGGCGTCGGGGTCGGCGGAGTCCGCGAACCAGCCGAGCATCACCGGCAGCAGGGTGCGCTGGATGGCGGCCTTGCGGCTGACGCCGGAGGCCAGGGCTTCGAGGTGGCGCAGGGCACCGGCCGGGTCGGCGTAGCCGAGGGCTTCGAGGCGCTGGCCCGCGGCGCGCGGGGAGAGCCGGGTCTCGCCGGGGGTGAGCTGGGCGACGGCGTCGAGCAGCGGCCGGTAGAACAGCTTCTCGTGCAGGCGGCGGACGACGGAAGCGTGCCGGCGCCAGGCCTTGTTGAGTTCGGCGACGGGTTCGGTGCGCAGGCCCATGGACCGGCCGAGGCGCCGCAGGTCGTTCTCGTCCTCGGGGACGAGGTGGGTGCGGCGCAGCCGGTAGAGCTGGATGCGGTGCTCCATGGTGCGCAGGAAGCGGTACGCGTCGTGCAGCTGGGCGGCGTCGGCGCGGCCCACGTAGCCGCCGGCCGCAAGGGCGTGCAGGGCGTCGAGGGTGGTGCCGGAGTGCAGGGTGGCGTCGCTGCGGCCGTGCACGAGCTGGAGCAGCTGGACGGCGAACTCGACGTCGCGCAGGCCGCCGGGGCCGAGTTTGAGTTCGCGGTCGACCTGGGCCGCGGGGATGTTGTCGACGACGCGGCGGCGCATCTTCTGGACGTCGGCGACGAAGTTCTCGCGTTCGGCGGCCTGCCACACGAGCGGAGTTATGGCCTCGATGTACTCGGCGCCGAGTTCGGGGTCGCCGGCGACGGCGCGCGCCTTGAGCAGGGCCTGGAACTCCCAGGTCTTGGCCCAGCGCTGGTAATAGGCGAGGTGGGAGGCGAGGGTGCGCACCAGCGGGCCGTTGCGGCCTTCGGGGCGCAGGTTGGCGTCGACGGGCCAGATGGTCCCCTCGACGGTGGTCTCGGAGCAGATCCGCATGAGGTGGGAGGCGAGGCGGGTGGCGGCCTGGATGGCCCGGCCCTCGTCGGTGCCCTTGGCCGCGTCGCCGACGAAGATGACGTCGACGTCGGAGACGTAGTTGAGTTCGTTGCCGCCGCACTTGCCCATGGCGATGACGGCGAGGCGGCAGCGGGCCGCGTCCTCGGGGGCGGCGGCGCTCGCGATGCGCAGGGCCGCGCGCAGGGTGGCGGTGGCGAGGTCGGCGAGTTCCGCTGCGGTCTCGGCGAGGTCGATGGTGCCGCAGACGTCGCGGGCGGCGATGGAGAGCAGGCAGCGGCGGTAGGCGATGCGCAGGCTGACGGGGTCGTGGGCGTCGGCGAGGCCCCGTTCGAAGTCGGCGAGACCGGGGTGCAGGTCGGCGGCCTCGTAGGTGACGAGGGCGTGCCAGTCGCGGGGGTGGCGGGCGAGGTGGTCGGCGAGGGCCTCCGAGGCGCCGAGTACGCCGAGCAGCCGGTCGCGCAGCGGTTTGGCGCTGAGCAGGGTGTCGAGGAGTACGGGCAGTTCCTCGGGCTGCTGCGCCTCGGCGAGCCGTACCAGGCCGAGGAGGGCGAGGTCGGGGTCGGCGGTGGCGCCGAGCGCGTCGAGCAGCACGGGGTCGGTCCGTACGGAGGCCAGCACGGGGCCCTCCAGCAGCCGGGCGGCGGCGGACGGGTCGGTGAACCCGCTCCGCAGCAGCCGGATGAAGGTGCTGCTCCTGCGTCCCGGGACTGTCATCCCGCCGCCTCCCGCGTGCGTCGCTGCCGGGGGTGCGCCCGGCCGGCCTGGGCCGAGCCTAGCCGGAGCGGGCGGGCGGCTTACCGGGGCGCGGGGGGCCGGTGGGTGGCGGGCGAATGCGGCGCGGATTCCGGGGCGGTCCCGCCGGCGGGGGCGGGCGGACCCCGCGGGCGACGCGGGCCGGACGGGCCGACGTGAACAACCTCACAGGCCCCGGGGAGGAGGCGCGCCGGGCGGGGCGCGCCGACGCGGGGTACGAGGGCCGCCGTTGCCGCGTTTGCGCCGGTCACCGTGGTGGGCGGCGCTTCGGCAGGTGCCTGGAAAACCACCCAAAACACCCAATACGCCCATTTACCACTCAATCCCTCATAACAGGACGTAACTTGGCCCACGGTACGGGACAAGCACGTCCGCATGGCGGGCAATTGCCGCGGTCGGACCCGCGCAAGGCACAATCACATCCGGTCGTTTTTCGGAAAGCACGAGTCATCGGCGACATCGATGAACCAAGTCGCCCGGATTGACCTCTCTTTGAGTGACCGCTCTTTGAGTGACCGCTTAGCGGTTCTTCCCGCCCGGAACGACCCCAAGGCGTGACCATGCCCATGACCCGCCGCCGCCTCCTGCTGGCCGCCGCCCTGCTGCCCGTCCTGACGGTCGGCACCACCGGCGTACTCGCCATCGCCTCCGGCGAGCAGACGTCGGCCGAGGCCAGCCAGGAGAAGCACCCCGCGCCCGTGATACCCGCGAGCACCACGGCGGGATCGGTGGTCCAGATCGTGGCGCACCCGGACGACGACCTCTTCTTCATGAACCCGGACCTCAGCCGGACCCTGGCCGCGGGCATCCCGGTCACCACCGTCTACCTCACCTCCGGCGAGGCCGACGGCCGCAACGAGGCGGCGGGCGGCGCCGCCAGGGACCCGCAGCAGCCCGCCGACCGCGCGCACTACGCGGAGGCCCGGCAGAACGGCATCCGCTCCGCCTACGCGCAGATGGCGACCGGGGACCGCACGAGCGCGTGGCAGCGCACGGTCATACCCACCGTCGGCGGCGGCCATGCCGAAGTCGACATCCTCCTCGCCCACCCGCAGATCAACCTGGTCTGGCTCCAGCTGCGCGAGGCCCGCAGCACGACGGCGCAGACCCCCGAGAGCCTGCGCGGCCTGTGGAACGGCGAGATACCCGCCCTGGAGGCCCAGCTGACCTCGGGCACTCCGGTCAAGGAGCCGTTCACGTACACCAAGGACCAGGTGGTCCAGGTCATAGCCGGGGTCCTGACGAAGTACCGTCCGACGACGATACGGATGCAGGACCCGACCCCCGGCCTGGACAAGCTGACCGGCAAGTACGCCGACCACCAGGACCACATGTACGGCGCCCGTTTCGTGCAGGCCGGGTACGCCGCGTACGCCCGCCAGATCAGCGACCGCCCGCACTTCACGGTCCAGAACTACCTCGGCTACCACACCGGCAGCCTGCCGCACGCGCTGGACCCGCAGACGGCCGAGACGAAGATCGGCTATCTGAAGACCTACGCCTGGATGGACCACGAGAACTACTGCGGCAGCGTCGCCGGCTGCGGCGACCGGAAGGTGGCCGGCAGCCCCACCGGCCGCAACTGGGCCCAGTCGCTGCGCTACGCCCGCGCCGACAACACCTCCTGGATGACCGAGGGCGTCCTCGGCCGGCTCTACGCCTTCGCGGTACTGGACGGCCGGCTCGCCGTCTGGACCCGGGAAACCGGCGGCACCTGGACCGGCCCGGCCCTGCTCCCCGGCGAGGGCATCGACCCGGGCGTCTTCGCCACCCGCCTCCCCGACGGCCGGGTCACCGTCGTCGCGACCCGCACCGCCCTCGGCGCGCAGGGCAGGGACTACCGCCGCGACGTCGTCACCCTCACCCAGACCGCGGCCGGGGGCCCGTTCGGCGCCTGGCAGTCGCTCGGCACGCCCGAGGCGGCGGACGAGCCCGGCACCTCGGCGATCAGCGCCCCCGCGGCGGTGGTCGGCGCGGACGGCCGGCTGACGGTGTACCTGCGCGACTCCCACCGCACCCTGCGCGCCGTCGTCCAGCAGCCCTCGGGCGGCTTCGGCGACTGGCAGCACCTGGGCGGCGCGGACCTGCAGAGCGACCCGGTCGTGGCGGTGGACGCGGCCGGCCGCCGCCACCTCTACGCGACCACCAGCACCTCCGTACTCGCCTGGACCCAGGCCGCCCCGGACGCCGCCCTCCAGGGGCCCTTCCAGACGAACCTGCCCGCCACCACGGTCCCGCTCACCGCCGCCCCCGAGGGCGCGGGCGTCCGGCTCTACTTCCGCCGCCCCGACTCGGGCGTGGTCCGCAGCGCCCTGGTCGTGGCCGGCCCGGGCAAGCCGGAGGTGTCCAGCATCAGCGAGGCCGGCGGCCGGGCCGGCTACGGCGCGGTCGGCGTCGCGGGCCGCCTGGTGACGGGCCGCGCCGACACCGGAACCATCAGCACCACCTCGGTCGGCGGCCCGCCCGCCTGGACGGAGTCCGGCATGCTCTACACCGGCGCCCCGTCCGCCGCCCTCGACCGCACCGGCGCCACGACGACGGCGGTCCTCGGCCTCGACGGCGCGCTCCACACCACGACGACCCCGCCCACCGGCGCCCCGCGCCCCACCTGGCACCCGGCGGTCTTCCCCCACGCCTGACCGCCCGCCCCGGACCGGAGCGGGCGGCGTCGAGCTTCGCGTACCGCACGGATGTCACGGCATTCCGGGACATCCGACCCTATGGTGGCGCGGTGAACGGTTACCGGGGAGCGCGGGACGAGGAGGGGAGCGCGGCCCGGGTGCTCGCGCTGTCGGACGGCGTCTTCGCCATCGCGATGACGCTGCTGGCGCTGGACATCACGCTGCCCGCCGGACTGGACCCGGCCGGCTTCGCGCACGCGCTGGGGGAGGTGGTGCCCCACCTGTGGGCGTACGCCCTCAGCTTCGTGGTCATCGCGGCGTTCTGGCGGGGCCACCACGCGGTCTTCCAGTACGTGCGGGAGGTGGACGGAACGGTCATCAAGCTTGGACTGCTGAACCTGGGGCTCATCGCCCTGATGCCCTTCCCCACCACCTTGCTGGCCGAGTACGGGGACCAGCCGCAGTCGGTGGCCGTCTACTCCGGCGCCGTCGCGGCCATCGGAGCCGCGCAGCTCGCGCTGACGGTCGTGCTGTGGAAGCGCCCGTGGCTGAGCAGTACGGCGCTGCCCGATCCGGTGGCGCGCAACGACGTGCTCGACCTGGCGTCCATGGTGCTGGTCTTCGCTGCCGCCGTGCCGCTCGCCTTCGTCTCCCCGACGGGCGCCCAGCTGTGGTGGGCGGTACTGGTCCCGGTGAAGGTGGTGCTGGGCCGGCGGGGCAAGCGCCTGCGCGCGGCGGCCCCGTGACGCCGCGTCCGGGGTGGTCGGGGCATCCGGTCACGGTGTGCAGCGCCGTTCGGGGGAACGGCGGGTGTCGTGGGCCAGGAGGTCGAGGGTGCGGCTCCTACGTTCGGCTGCCATGACGTACGAACCGGGTCGCACCGCCGGCCCCACCCGCCGCACCACGCTTGCCGGGCTCGTCGGCGGGGCCGGCGCCGTGCTGGCCGCCGGATGCACGCCGTCGGGCACCCGGCCCGCGAACGCGCCCGCACCCGGTCCCTCGGAGTCGGCCTCCGCCGCGGCGGGCGGACCCACCCCGGGGGTGATGACCCTCTTCAAGGATCCGGCCTTCAACTTCAACGCGCTCCTGGCACTCGGCGGGGCCGGTTTCGGCGCCGCCGAGGTGGGCGAGGTACTCACCGCCGTGAACACGATCAACAAGGCCGGCCTCTCTTCCCGGACGTACACCGAGACCTTCAAGAAACTCGGCGGTCAACTCGTGGCGCCGCCGCCGGGCGCCAAGCCCGACCGGCAGACCACGCGCTTCCGGGCCCTGCGGGCCGCGCAGTACTACGGCCAGGCGCTGTTCTTCGTCCTCGGCTCCGGCGATCCGGGCAGCGAGCAACAGCTGTACGAGTCCGGGCGCGGTGCCTGGGACACGTTCTGCGGGCTGTGCGACCCGGCTCCGGTGGCGGCGAAGGTCGCGTACGGAAAGACGCCGCTGCCGGTGTGGTTCTTCCGGCCGGACACCTCGGGCGAGCGGCGCCCCACCGTGATCCTCACGAACGGCAGCGACGGGCAGGACGTCGACATGTGGACCTACGGCGTCTCGGCCGCTCTGGCCCGTGGCTGGAACGCCCTGGTCTACGACGGGCCGGGCCAGGGGCAGCTGCTCTTCGTCGACCAGGTGGTCTTCACACCGCGCTGGGAGACCGTCGTGACGCCGCTCGTCGACTGGCTCGTGGCCCGCCCGGACGTGGACCCGGGCAGGATCGCCCTGACCGGGCTGAGCATGGGCGGGAACCTGGCGCCCCGGGCCGCGGCCTTCGAGAACAGGATCGCCGCCGTGGTGGCGATGCCCGGCTGCCTGTCGCCGTGGCTCGGTTTTCCGGCCGAGCTCCGGCAGATCGTGACGCCGGACAAGGAGGCGACCAACACCATCTGGAACAAGGAGGTCGTCCCCGCACTGCCGCCGGACGCGGCCGCGACGATCAAGAAGCGCGTCGAGCCCTTCTCCGTGCCGGCGATGCTGGACGCCCGCAAGGGCACGATGTTCACGGACTTCTGGACCCCCGCGAAGCTCATCGAGTCGCTGGACATCACGAACGTCGTCGGCCGCATCAAGGTGCCCGCGCTGGTCCTCGACTACGACGACGAACAGTTCTACCCCGGCCAGCCGCGGCAGATGTTCGACAGGCTGACGGGTCCCAAGGACTACGTGAAGCTCACCGCCGCCACCGGCGCACAGCTGCACTGCTCCCCGATGGCCCCGCAGCAGCACTGCGACGTGGTCTTCGACTGGCTGCAGGAGAAGCTGCCCGGCAGCTGACCCGGGGCGGCAACGGGCCGGTGGCCGGTGACCACCGGCCACCGGCCCGGGATGTCACAGCACCGGCATCATCTTGCGGAGTTCGAAGGCGGTGACCTCGGAGCGGTACTCCTCCCACTCCTGCTTCTTGTTGCGCAGGAAGAAGTCGAACACGTGCTCGCCGAGGGTTTCGGCGACCAGTTCGCTGCGCTCCATCAGGGAGATGGCCTCGCCCAGGTTCTGGGGCAGGGGTTCGATGCCCATCGCGCGGCGTTCGGCGTCGGAGAGGGCCCAGACGTCGTCGTCCGCGCCGGCCGGGAGTTCGTAGCCCTCCTCGATGCCCTTGAGGCCCGCCGCGAGGAGGACGGCGTACGTCAGGTACGGGTTGGCGCCGGAGTCGATCGAGCGGACCTCGATGCGGGAGGAGCCGGTCTTGCCCGGCTTGTACATCGGGACCCGGATCAGGGCCGAGCGGTTGTTGTGGCCCCAGCAGATGTACGACGGGGCCTCGCCGCCCGAGCCGGCGGTGCGGGACGAGCCGCCCCAGATGCGCTTGTACGAGTTGACCCACTGGTTGGTGACGGCGGCGGTCTCCGCGGCGTGCCTGAGCAGGCCCGCGATGAAGGAGCGGCCGACCTTCGAGAGCTGGTACTCGGCGCCCGACTCGTAGAACGCGTTGCGGTCGCCCTCGAAGAGGGAGAGGTGGGTGTGCATGCCCGAGCCCGGGTACTCCGAGAACGGCTTCGGCATGAAGGTGGCCTGGACGCCCTGCTCCAGCGCGACCTGCTTCATGACCAGGCGGAAGGTCATGATGTTGTCCGCCGTGGACAGCGCGTCGGCGTAGCGCAGGTCGATCTCCTGCTGGCCGGGGGCGCCCTCGTGGTGGCTGAACTCGACCGAGATGCCCATGGATTCGAGCATGGTGATCGCCTGGCGGCGGAAGTCCATGCCGACGTTCTGCGGGGTGTGGTCGAAGTAGCCGGAATTGTCCGCGGGCACGGGGCGGGTGCCGTCCAGCGGCTTGTCCTTGAGCAGGAAGAACTCGATCTCCGGGTGGGTGTAGAAGGTGAAGCCCAGGTCGGAGGTCTTGTTGAGGATGCGCTTGAGGACGTAGCGGGGGTCCGCGTACGACGGGGAGCCGTCCGGCATCAGGATGTCGCAGAACATCCGGGCGGTCCCGGGGGCCTCGGCGCGCCACGGCAGTATCTGGAAGGTGCCCGGGTCGGGTTTGGCGATCATGTCGGACTCGTAGACCCGCGCGAAGCCCTCGATCGCGGAGCCGTCGAAGCCGATGCCCTCGTCGAAGGCCTGCTCCAGTTCCGCGGGCGCGACCGCGACGGACTTCAGGAAGCCCAGTACGTCGGTGAACCACAGGCGCACGAAGCGGATGTCGCGCTCCTCGAGCGTCCGGAGGACGAATTCCTGCTGCTTGTCCATGCTTTCATCCTCGCAGTTCAGACGGCGTGTGCACCACCGCCCCCCGGAGGGGGAGCACAGTCGGGCCGGCCCAGTATCGCCACCCGTGGTTTCCGCCACATTACGCACCCCTGAATGCTCGCGGCACCCCCGCACTGACCCTGGACCGGTCATGAGCATTACCATCTGCGGCCATGGGGGGCTGGAAGCACGCGGAGCTCGGGGGCCACACGGGTCCCCCGCCCCGGCGTGCCGCCCGGTCGGCCGCGCTGACGGTGCTGGCGGCCGCGCTCGCCCTCGGGGTGCTGCTGTGGGGTGCCGCGTTCCCCTGCGCCGGGAGCCTGGGGTCCCACGGGCCCCGGACGGCCGTCACATGGGCGTACGACCCGGCGCACAACCTGGCGCACAACCTGGCCTACGGACCGGGGCGCGGACCGGCGCACGCCGACTGCGTGGCCCCGTACGAGCTGCCCGGCTGCGCGCCCCGGTCCGAGACGCCCCCTGCCGTACTGCCCGTCCCGCCCGCGGCGCTCGCCGCGCTGGGGTCCGTGGTGACGGCGCTCGCGCGCCCCGCGTACGACGGTCCGGTCCGAGCGCCGGGGGAGCGGGCGCGCGCCCCCGACCTGCACGCCCTCCAGGTACTGCGGACCTGACGCCGCCGGGCGCCGCCCCCCGGTGTGCGCCCCTGTAGCGGAACCGCCTTCCACCCCCCTCACCAGAAGGAAACAGGGCACATGGCCAGCAAGTCCGGCAAGACCACCCCCGACAGCACCGCCCGGCAGGCCCGCATAGCCGAGATGCGCCGCGCCGAGAAAGCACGCGACCGGCGTAACAAGATCATCGCGATCACCGCGTCGACCGCGGTGGTCGCCGCCCTCATCGGCTTCGGCTCCTGGATGCTGATCAGCCAGAAGCAGAAGGAGAAGGACGCCGCCGCGGCCCGCAAGGCGCCCGTGAACGGCGAGCAGAGCTGGGACGTCAAGACGCTGGGCCGCAACCACGTCGAGACGCCCGTCAGCTACCCGATGAACCCGCCGGTCGGCGGCGACCACAGCCCCCGCTGGATGAACTGCAACGGCGACGTCTACTCGAACCCGCTGCCCGAGGTGAACGCGGTGCACTCGCTGGAGCACGGCGCGGTCTGGGTGACGTACAACGAGAAGGCCGCCAAGGCCGACGTGGACACCCTGGCGGAAAAGGTCCGCAAGACCCCGTACACGCTGATGAGCCCGGACAAGACGCAGGCCGGGGTGATCATGCTCAGCGCCTGGGGCAAGCAGCTGACGGTGAGCAACGCGGCCGACCCCCGGGTGGCGCAGTTCTTCACCAAGTACGTGCAGGGCCCGCAGACCCCCGAGCCGGGCGCGGCCTGCACCAACGGGCTGGCCGGAAAGTGACCCAGCCACCGGGGTGGCGCGGCGTGTCCCGGACGTACTGGGGCGCGGGCGCGGCGGTCGTCGTCGCCGCGCTGTTCGCGGTCGGGGCCACGGTCGCCGCCGCGAACGGCGGCGACGGGGAGGGCGGACCGGCCTCCGCCTCCCGGGCGCCGGCGCTCTACTCGGCGGACGCGGGCTTCGCGCGGGACATGGCGGTGCACCACCAGCAGGCGGTGGAGATGTCCTTCGTCGTGCGGGACCGCACCCAGGACGAAGCGGTCCGCAGCCTCGCTTACGACATCGCCAACACCCAGGCCAACCAGCGGGGCATGCTGCTGGGCTGGCTCGACCTGTGGGGGCTGCCGAAGGTGGTGGCGGACGAACCGCCGATGTCCTGGATGGGCAGCGGTGGCGACGGGTCCGGCATGTCGGGCCATGACATGGCCGGCTCCGACATGAGCGGTCACGCCATGGCCGGTCACGACATGGGCGGCGCCACCACCAAGCCCGGTGCGCTGATGCCCGGCATGGCCACCAAGGAGGAGATGGAGCGGCTGGGCTCGGTCGAGGGCCGGGAGGCGGAGGTGCTCTACCTCCAGCTGATGACCGACCACCACAAGGGCGGCGTCGCCATGGCCCAGGGCTGCGCGAGCCAGTGCGCGACCCCGGCGGAGCGGAAGCTGGCCGAGGGGATGGTGGCGGCGCAGCGCTCGGAGCTGGCCTTGATGGCCGACATGCTGAAGCAGCGCGGGGCCGCGCCGCGCGAGTGAGGGGTGACGCCCGTACGGTGGTGGGAGGCGCCCTCGGCCGATGCCCTGTGGGGCGGGCCCGGTCCCGCCTCCCACCTGGCCTTTCGTCGGGCCCCTCACCCGTTCGGGCGCAGCCCTTTCGGGTGGGGTCGCGTAGTCCGTCCGGCCGGACGACGATGGGGACGCCGCGGCGGGTGCGTCCGCGCCCGCCCGTACGGCGCGCTCAGGAGGTACACGCGATGACGACCGCCGCAGACATCATGCACCCCGGGGCCCAGTGGATCCCGGCCACCGAAACCCTGGACCGGGCCGCGCAGCTGATGGCCCGGCTCAACGTGGGCGCCCTGCCCGTCAGCGACGAGAACGAACGCCTCTGCGGCATCATCACGGACCGCGACATCGTGGTGTCGTGCGTGGCCAAGGGGCACGACCCGTCCATTGTCACCTGCGGTGACCTCTGCCAGGGGACGCCGCGGTGGATCGACGCCCGAGCGGACATCTCCGAGGTGCTGGACGAGATGGAGAGCCATCAGATCAAGCGGCTCCCGGTGATCCAGGACAAGAGGCTGGTCGGCATGATCAGCGAGGCGGACCTGGCCCAGAACCTCTCGGAGGAGCAGATCGCCGGCTTCGTCGAGAAGGTCTACGCCCGGCGCTGACCGGCGGGACCGGCGGGACCGGTCCACGGCGCTCGCAGGACCGCCCGTGCCACCTGGTGCGGGCGGTCCAGCATGACCAGGTGCCCGGCCGGCTCCGCGACCTCGAAGCGGGCCCCGAGCCGGTCCGCGAGTGCGGCCTGCCGGGCCCGCCAGCGCAGGGCCCCGCGCCCGCCCGCCGGGTCGTACGCCGCCAGGACCGTGACGGGGGCGGCCGTCGGACGCGTGGCCCGCAGCGCGAGCAGTTCGGTGGCCACCTCGGGGTAGCGGACGTACTCCAGCAGGGCCCCGCGCCAGACACGGGTGCCGCGGTAGCAGCGGCGTACGAGGTCACGTGCCGCCGGCTCGCCCGCACCGCCGGCCCGCCCGGCCCGGACCCCCGCGCGGCGCGCCGCCGGACCCAGCGCGGCCGGGAGTCCGGCGGCGCACGCGGCGCGGCCCAGCAGGCGGGCGGCGCCGGTGCGCAGGCCAGCGCCCCGGACCGCAGGGGGGACCTCCTCGATGCTGGAGTCGACCAGGACGAGGGCGGCGGTGCGGCCGGGGTGGAGGCGGGCGAAGGCCTCGGCGTGGAACCCCGCGAGCGAGTGCCCGACGACGGTGACGGGCCCCGCGGCGGGCAGGTCCAGCGCGTCCAGCAGCGCGGCGATCCGGTGCGCCTCCCCCGCGGCGCTCGGCGGGGCCACGGCCGGGCCGCTGAGCCCGTGTCCGGGCCGGTCGAAGCGGACGACGGTCCGGCCGGCGGCCACGAGCAGCCGGGCGACGGGGTCCCAGTCGAACCAGGCCATCGCCAGCCCGGCGCTGAGCACGACGACGGGGCCGCTCCCCTCGACGACGGCGTGCAGCGCGACCCCGTCGCCCCCGGCCGGGCGCAGGAACAGCCCGGGCCCGGTCACGTCCGCCGCTCCCGGTGCACGGAGTACGCCAGCAGCCCCAGCCAGGACGCGACCAGCAGCACTTGGAGCCGCTGTCCGGCGCCCAGGGCCCACGTCCCGCGCCCGGCCGTGAACAGGGCGATGGCCGACAGCGTCCAGCAGGTGGCGAGGAGTTCCAGCGCGACGAGCACGGGCCCGTACCGGGCGAGCGGGGCCGGGCGGCGGTAGCGGCGGGCGGCGACGGTGAGGGCCACCATCGCGGTGAGCGCGCCGGCCATGGCGAGGCCGCTGCTGACGGCGTGGGCCTGATGGGTGGCCGGCACCAGCCCGGCGGTCTCCCGGGAGGCGCACTCGGGGTCCACGGTCGGCGCGCAGCTCAACGGGAGCCAGGCGTCGGCGGCGGTGGCGGCGCCGAACACGGTGACCCCCGCCCAGCCGACGACCGCCCAGGGGCGCCGCGCGTCGGGGTGGCGGACGAGCCGGAGCAGGGCGAGCAGTCCGCCGCACAGGACGAGCAGTCCGGCGGTGAAGTCGGTGGCCCTGAAGAGGCCGCCCAGGGGCTGGTCCCGGGCGGCGAGTTCGCTGACGTAGGTCTCGACGGGGTCGAGGCCGGTGGACAGCACGACTTCGAGCACCCAGGCGGTGTAGGCGGCGCCGCCGAGGCCGACGAGCACGGCGACGGACCGGACGCCGGGCAAGGCGCGGTGCGGGGGCGGGCCGTTGGGCGACATGGTGCGGTTCATCCTAGGCGGGGCCGCGCCCGTTCCCGGGGAGCGGAGCTGCCGGGCGCGGGGGCCGAAAGCGGTTGGAGGGGGTCGGGGGGCGTGGCAGGGTAGGTGATCACCGCGTCGGCCGCCGCCGCGGGGCACCGCCACCGCCGTTCCGAAGGACGCCCCAGGTATGACTACGCCCCCGAACCCGCCGAGCAGCAGCCCGAGCGACCCGCCGCCGGAGCCTTCGGGGACCCCCGTACCGGAGGAGTCCGCGCGGCCGGCCGAACCGCTGTCCCTGGCCAAGACCCCGCAGGACGCTCCCGAGGTCACGCCCGCGCAGGACGCGCCCGCGCACCCGATACCCGAGGACGCACCCCCGCCCGCGGAGCCCCTCTCCCTGACCAAGTCCCCCGCGCCCGCCCGGCAGGACGCCGCCCCGCAGCCCGCGCCCGCCCCGCAGGACGCCGCCCCGCAGCCCGCGCCCGCCCCGCAGGACGCCGCCCCGCAGCCCGCGCCCGCTCCCGCCCCGTTCGCGCCGCTCACCCCGCCGCCCGCCGCGCCGCAGGGGCCGCCGCCCGGGGCCGCGCCCTACGGTTACCCGGGTCAGCCCGGACCCGCCGCCAACCCCTTCGCCCCGCCCGGTTCCCCGGGTCAGCCCGGCTACCCGGGTTATCCGGGCTACCCGGGTTATCCGGGTTATCCGGGTTATCCGGGTTATCCGGGTTATCCGGGTTATCCGGGTTACCCCGCCGCCCCCCGGCCGCCCGCCAACCACCTGGCCATCGCCGCCCTCGTCCTCGGCCTCACCGCGATCTCCTTCGGCATCATCCCGTTCGCCTTCTGGCTCGGCGCCCTCCTCGGCTGCACGGGGCTCGGCATCGGCATCGCCGCCATGGTCAGCGCCTCCCGCGGCGCGCCCCGCAAGACGATGGCCCTGATCGCCACGATCCTCTGCGTCCTCGGCCTGTTCGCCTCGGTCGGCGGTTACTTCCTCACCGTGGCCCTCATCCACAAGGCCTCGGACCACGTGGAGCGCCGGCTGGACCACGACTGGAAGCAGCCGGCCGACCCGGACGATCCCTTCGGCCCGGACGAGACCACCGCCCCCGACCCGGATTCCGGCCGGGGCTTCGGCACCCCCGTCCCCTTCGGCAGCACCGTCAGCTACGCCAACGGCCTCCGCGTGAGCCTGTCGGCGCCGAAGAAGTACGCCACGAAGAACGAGTACATCGAGGTCGGCAACGCGGTGCGGATCGAAATCAAGATCACCAACAGCTCGGATCAGCCCGTCAACGTGACCTACGCGATCCCCTCCGTCCACGACGAGCACGGCGGCAGAGGCAAGCTGGTCTTCGACGGCGACACACCGAAGATGATCACCGGCACCATCCAGCCCGGCGCCACCGCCACCGGGTCCGCCGCCTACGAGGTCCCCGAGGGCACCACGAACCTCACGGCGGACGTCTCCCCCGTCAGCCCTGCCCCCGCCGCCCGGTTCAGCGGTCCCATCGGCTAGAGATCAGGGCGCGCGCCCAGGACATCGCGTCAGTAAGACGATTAGAGTGGGTCCGTGCCTCAACTACGCCTCGCTCTGAATCAGATCGACTCGCACGTCGGCGACATCGCCGCCAACGCCGACTCGGTCGTCCACTGGACCCGGCACTCCGCCGAGCAGGGCGCCCACCTGGTGGCGTTCCCGGAGATGATGCTGACCGGGTACCCCGTCGAGGACCTCGCCCTGCGCGGTTCCTTCGTCGAGGCCTCCCGCGAGGCGCTGCGCGGCCTCGCGCGGCGCCTCGCCGCCGAGGGCTTCGGCGAGCTGCCCGTCATCGTGGGGTACCTGGACCGCGCCGAGCAGGCCGCGCAGCGACTGGGCCTGCCGCCCGGCTCGCCGGAGAACGCGGCGGCCGTACTGCACCGCGGGGAGGTGGTGCTGCGCTTCGCCAAGCACCACCTGCCCAACTACGGAGTCTTCGACGAGTTCCGGTACTTCGTGCCGGGCACCACCCAGCCGGTGATCCGGGTGCGCGGCGTCGACGTGGCGCTGGCCATCTGCGAGGACCTGTGGCAGGAGGGCGGCCGCGTCCCGGCGACCCGCTCCGCGGGGGCCGGTCTGCTGGTGTCGATCAACGCCTCGCCCTACGAGCGCAACAAGGACGACCTGCGCCTGGAGCTGGTCCGCAAGCGGGCCCAGCAGGCCGGCTGCACGCTGGCGTACCTGGCGATGATCGGCGGCCAGGACGAGCTGGTCTTCGACGGGGACTCGATCGTCGTGGACGGCGACGGCGCGGTCATCGCGCGCGCCCCGCAGTTCTCGGAGGGCTGCGTCCTGGTCGACCTCGACCTGCCCGCCGCCCGGGCGGACGCCCCGGAGGGCGTGGTCGAGGACGGCCTGCGCATCCACCGGGTGGTCCTGTCCGAGGAGCCGGTGGAGCCGTACGAGCCGGTGGTGGCGGGCGGCTACGCCGAGCGCCTGGACGACGACGAGGAGATCTACGACGCGCTGGTGGTGGGCCTGCGCGCGTACGTCAGGAAGAACGGTTTCCGTTCCGTGCTGATCGGGCTGTCCGGCGGCATCGACTCCGCGCTCGTCGCCGCCATCGCCTGCGACGCCATCGGCGCGCAGAACGTGTACGGCGTCTCGATGCCCTCGAAGTACTCCTCGGACCACTCCAAGGGCGACGCGGCCGAGCTGGCGCGGCGCACCGGCCTGAACTTCCGTACGGTGTCGATCGAGCCGATGTTCGACGCGTACATGGGGTCGCTGGGCCTGACCGGCCTGGCCGAGGAGAACCTCCAGTCCCGGCTGCGCGGCACCATGCTGATGGCGCTCTCCAACCAGGAGGGCCACATCGTGCTGGCCCCGGGCAACAAGTCGGAGCTGGCCGTCGGCTACTCGACCCTCTACGGGGACTCCGTCGGCGCCTACGGCCCGATCAAGGACGTCTACAAGACGGTGGTCTTCCGCCTCGCGGAGTACCGCAACCGGGCCGCCGCCGAGCGCGGCGAGACCCCGCCGATCCCGGAGAACTCGATCGTGAAGCCGCCCAGCGCCGAGCTGCGCCCGGGCCAGGTGGACACGGACTCGCTGCCGGACTATCCGGTGCTCGACGCGATCCTGGAGCTGTACGTGGACCGCGACCGCGGGATCGGGGAGATCGTCGCGGCCGGCTACGACCGCGAGCTGGTCGCCAGGATCCTGCGGATGGTGGACACGGCCGAGTACAAGCGCCGCCAGTACCCGCCGGGCACCAAGATCTCCGCGAAGGGCTTCGGCAAGGACCGCCGGCTGCCCATCACGAACGGCTGGCGCGAGCACGCGTAGGGCGGCCGCTACGCGTCCGGTTCCCGCGCCGGGGCCCGGCGCGGGAACCGGACGGGGTTACGGGGCCATCTCGACCCGCGCCGCGATGGGCAGGTGGTCGCTGTCGGTGCGCGGCAGGGTCCAGGAGGCCTTCGGCGTGACGCCCCGCACCAGGATCTGGTCGATCCGGGCCATCGGGAACCCGGCCGGCCAGGTGAACCCGAAGCCGTCGCCCGCCGCGCCCTGCGTGGAGCGCATCTGCGACGTGATCTCCGACAGGGACCGGTCGTTCACGGTGCCGTTGAGGTCGCCGAGCAGCACGACCCGCTTGAGCGGCTCGGCGGCGAGCGCGGCGCCCAGCGCGCCGGCGCTGTTGTCGCGCTGGTTGGCGGTGAACCCGGCGTTCAGCTTGACCCGGACGGACGGCAGGTGGGCGACGAAGGCGGCCAGGTCCCCGTGCGGGGTCTTCACGGTGACGCGCATCGCGCGCGTCCAGCCCATCTTGATGTCGACGGGCCGGCTGGAGGTGAGCGGGTACTTGCTCCAGACGCCGACCGTTCCCTCGACGGCGTGGTACTTGTACGTGGCCTCCAGGGCCTTCTCGTAGGCCGGGACGGCGCCCGCCTTGAGCTCGGTCAGGGCCAGCACGTCGGCCCCGGCCTTCGCGACCGACTCGGCGGTGCCCCGCGGGTCCGGGTTGGCGGCGTCCACGTTGTGGGTGGCGACCGTCAGGTTGCCGCCGGTTCCGGACTTGTCGGTGACCAGGCCGCCGAAGAGGTTCACCCAGACGGCGGCGGTCAGCGCTATCGAGAGCAGCGCGGTCGCCGACTTCCGGACCAGGGCCGCGACCAGCAGCAGCGCGACGGCCAGGCCCAGCCAGGGCAGGAAGGTCTCGGTGAGGCTGCCGAGGTTACCGACGTCGTTCGGCAGCTCCGCATGGAAGATCATCACCAGCGAGACCAGCGCGGCCAGGGCCGCCGTCACGATCCCGCGCCGCCAGATGCCGCGATCCTTGCGCCATTGGGCGATCCGGCGCCGCAGACCGGATCCGGAGGGCCCCGGCTCCGAGCCGCCGCCGTTCCCCGTCTCCGTCATGTACGCCTGTGCCATGTAACTGCCCTCGCTGCCGTGCTTGCGCTCCGTCCCCGCCCCTTGACCCTAGGCGATCGACGCAGCCATCCGTGCCGTCCGTTCCGGCCGTACGACCGGGAGGACGAACAGCTGTCCGCCCGGGGTTCCTGTTGTCACGAAACGCGCACATTCGGTCCGGCGCGAGTGGAGTGCGGCCTGGATCGGACCGGGAGTGTGACGGACCGGTCATCGCACCACTTCCGCCCCGGGCCCGGAGGGTGCCACCATGGTGGGTGAGTCCGGGGACGTCGTCAGGACGCCTCGAGATGACACAAGGAGCAGCAGCAATGACGCATGCCGTTTCGCCTGCCCGCGAAGCTTCCGGCCCCACTCTGTACGGGGGCACGGCCTCCCGCCGCATCACCATCCGCGACCTGGCCCTGGCCAAGGAGCGCGGGGAGAAGTGGCCCATGCTGACGGCGTACGACGCGATGACCGCGTCGGTGTTCGACGAGGCCGGCATCCCGGTCATCCTCGTCGGCGACTCGATGGGCAACTGCCACCTGGGCTACGAGACCACCGTCCCCGTGACGATGGACGAGATGACCCTGCTCTCGGCGGCCGTCGTACGGGGCACCCGCCGCGCCCTGGTCATCGGCGACCTGCCGTTCGGTTCGTACCAGGAAGGCGCCGTGCAGGCGCTGCGGAGCGCGACCCGGCTGGTCAAGGAGGCGGGCGTCGCCGCGGTCAAGCTGGAGGGCGGCGAACGCTCGCTGGCCCAGACCGAGCTCATCGTGCAGTCCGGCATCCCGGTCATGTCCCACCTGGGGCTGACCCCGCAGTCCGTGAACGCCATGGGCTACCGGGTGCAGGGCCGCGGCGACGAGGCCGCGCACCAGCTGCTGCGCGACGCGAAGGCGGCACAGGACGCGGGCGCGTTCGCCGTGGTGCTGGAGCTGGTCCCGGCCGAGCTGGCCGCCGAGGTCACCCGGTCGCTGCACATTCCGACGGTCGGCATCGGCGCGGGCTCGGAGTGCGACGCCCAGGTGCTGGTGTGGACCGACATGATGGGCCTGACCGGGGGGAAGATGCCGAAGTTCGTCAAGCAGTACGCGAACCTCCGCCAGACCATGGGTGACGCGGCGAAGGCCTTCGCCGAGGACGTGATCGGCGGATCGTTCCCGCAGCCGGAACACGCCTTCCACTGAGGTCCGCTCTCGGGAACGCGCCCTCCCGAGGCCTTCTGACGGCCCGTCGGCCACCGTGCCGGCGGGCCGTCGGCCGTCTGTCGGTTCGCCGTCGGTCTCCTGTCGGCGGTTTGTCAGTGGGCGGTGGTCCCATGGTGGACATGACGCGAAACGACAAGAATCCCCTGAACGGCTCGCACGCCGTAGAGGTACGGGGGCTGGTCAAGCACTACGGCGAGACCAAGGCCCTCGACGGCGTGGACCTCGATGTGCGCGAGGGAACCGTCCTCGGGGTCCTCGGGCCCAACGGCGCCGGCAAGACCACCCTGGTCCGCATCCTGTCCACCCTGATCGCCCCGGACGCCGGGACGGCGACGGTCGCCGGTTTCGACGTGGTCCGCCAGCCGCGGCAACTGCGCCGCACCATAGGCCTGACCGGCCAGTACGCCTCGGTCGACGAGAAGCTCTCCGGCTGGGAGAACCTCTACATGATCGGCCGGCTGCTGGACCTGCCCCGCAAGGAGGCCCGGTCCCGCGCCGACGAGCTGCTGGAGCGGTTCTCGCTCACCGAGGCCGCCCGGAAGGCCGCCATGAACTACTCCGGCGGCATGCGCCGCCGGCTCGACCTGGCCGCGTCGATGATCGGCCGCCCGGCCGTCCTGTACTTGGACGAGCCGACCACCGGCCTCGACCCGCGGACCCGCAACGAGGTGTGGGACGAGGTGCAGCGGATGGTCGCGGAGGGCGCGACCGTGCTGCTGACCACCCAGTACATGGAGGAGGCCGAGCAGCTCGCCGACGAGCTGACGGTCATCGACCGGGGCAAGGTCATCGCCAACGGCAAGGTGGACGAGCTGAAGGCCCGGGTCGGCGGCCGCACCCTGCGGATCCGGCCCGTCGCCGCCGCCGACCTGCCGGGCATGGCCCGGGCGTTGGCGGAGGCCGGGCTGGACGGGGTGGCCGGCTCCCAGGCCGTGCCCGACGAGGGCGTGCTGCTGGTGCCGATCCTGAGCGACGAGCAGCTGACCGCGGTGGTCGGGCTGCTGGCCGCCCGGGGCTACCCGATAGCCGACCTCGGCACCTACCTCCCCAGCCTCGACGAGGTGTTCCTTTCCATCACCGGCCAGAAGCCCTCTTCCGAGACCTCCGCCCAGCAGACCGAGGAGGTCGCGGCATGAGCACCGTCACCACGTCCAAGCCCACTCCCGCCGTGGCCGTTCCGGCCGCGCCGGCCGCGGGACCGGCCGGCGAGGGCCGGATCGGCCTGCGGGCCAACCTGCGGCACATCGGCGCCCTGGTGCGCCGCAACACCCTGCAGATCAAGCAGGACCCCGAGTCGATGTTCGACGTCGTGTTCATGCCGATCATCTTCACCCTGCTGTTCGTGTTCGTCTTCGGCGGTGCGATCTCCGGCAAGGGCCAGCAGGAGGCGTACGTCAACTACGTGGTCCCGGGCCTGATGGCGATGATGGGCATGAACATCGCCATGGGCGTCGGCACGGGGGTGAACGACGACTTCAAGAAGGGCGTGATGGACCGCTTCCGGTCGATGCCCATCGCGCGGTCCTCCGTACTGATAGCCAAGATCGTGGTCGAACTCGGCCGCATGATGGTCGCCATCGCGATCCTGCTCGGCGTCGGCTTCGTGCTGGGCCTGTCGATCAAGACCTCGGTGCTGGACCTGCTCCTGTCCATCGGGCTGTCCGCCGTCTTCGGCGCCTCCCTGATGTGGATCTTCATCCTGCTCGGTCTGACCATGAAGACCGCGCAGGCCGTACAGGGCATGGCCATGCTGGTCCTGATGCCGCTCCAGTTCGGCAGCTCGATCTTCGCTCCGCCGTCGACCATGCCGGGCTGGCTGCAGACCTTCACCGATTACAACCCGCTGTCCAACCTGGCCGACGCGGCCCGCGGCCTGATCAACGGCGGCGCGGTCGGCCACCCGGTCTGGGTGACCCTGGCCTGGTCCGTGGCCATCACGCTCGTCACCATGCCGCTCGCGGTGCGCAAGTTCCGCCAGAAGACCTGATCCGGGACCCGGTCCGTTCGGATCGCGTCCCGGACGGACCCCGTACGGGGGGCCGGGTCAGCAGAGGGCGGTGGCCTCCTCCAGGGAGAGGCCGCCGCCTTCGGCGTACGCCGCCTCGAAACCGGCGTCGCCCAGCACCGCCCGCGCCCGCTCCTCGGCGTGGGCGGCGTCGGTGCGTTCGGTGGAGACCGGCATGTGCCCGGGCGGCAGCAGGACCCGGTAGGCCCCGATCAGCCGGGCCGCGTCGTACGCGCGCTCGGGGCCGCCGAGACCGGTGAGGGAGACGGCGGCCGTGATCAGGAACACGGCCGGGATCTGGGGCGCGACCATCCTGGCGAGCGGGTCCTCGGCGGCGCCCATGGCCTGCCGGATCAGCTCCAGCGACTCGCGGTACCTGCCCTCCTGGTTGTCGAGCCAGGCCTGGGTCGCGAGCAGCAGGCAGTCGAAGATCGCGAACGCGCCGGTGGAGAATTCCTCGCGCAGCGCGCGGAGCTGGGCACGGGCCTGGGGGATGCGGCCGGTGCGGCCGTAGATGCCGGCGATGAACATCCGGGCGGCCGGCATGGCTTCGTTGTTGAGCTGGTGGACGTACCCGATGACCTCGTCGAGGATCCGCTCGGCCTCCTCCACCTGGCCGTTCTCGACCAGGGACCCGGCCCGCCGCACCCGCAGGACGGTCACCTGCGCCTGGGCGCCGAGGCGTTCGGCGTAGTCGATGGCGGCGCGGAAGTCCTCGGCGGCCAGGCCGTACTCACCGCGCTTCTCCAGCGATTCGGCGCGGGCCGACAGGGCTTCGGCGCAGCCCCAGGCGTCGCCGAGGTCCCGGAAGACGGCCAGGCTCTCCTCCGCGTCGCGGGCGGCGTCGCCGCTCCAGTCGGCCCGGTTGGCGAGGATGTTGGCGCGCAGCTGGAGGGCGGACGCGTACGCCCAGCGGTCGTCCAGCTCCCGGGAGGTGTCGACGGCGGCGTCCAGGATGGTCCGGAGCAGGTCGGCGTCCCCGTTGATCACGACGGCGTAGATGTAGATCCAGAGGGCGCCGGGGACCTGGCAGGTCTGCGGGAGGCCGGGGCGGTAGACCCGCACGATGGCCTCGATCTGGGACCGGACCTCGGGGCTGCTCCAGTCGCCGCCGGCCTGGTCGCGGGAGGCCAGGGACAACATCCGCACCCCGCGCCAGGCTTCGGTGAGCAGTTCGCCGGTGTAGGGCGGCGGGGAGTCGAGGATCCGTTCCCGGACGGGTTCGGCGGGGGCGGCCGGCGGGGCGAACGGGTCGGGGCCGAGGGCGGCGGCCACACCGGACCAGTGGCGGCTCTCGGCGCGCAGGTCGTGCATGTGCCAGTACCAGATGAGGGAGTGCACCAGGCACAGCACCTCGCCCGTGTCCTTGACGGCGACGGCCCGGCGCAGGGCGGTACGGATGTTCTCGTACTCGGTGGCCAGCCGCTCGCCGGCCTCCCGCTGGCCGTGGCCGCGCAGCACCGGCTCGGTGGTGCGGGCGAGTTCGCGGTAGTGGGTGAGGTGGCGGCGCTCGGTGGCCTCGCGGTCGCCGGGGACCTCGGCGAGGCGCTCGGCCGCGTACTCGGCGACGGTCTCCAGCAGCCGGTAGCGCATGACACCGCCGGGGCCCGGGGCGGCGACGACGAGGGACTTGTCCACGAGGGAGCCGAGGCAGAAGAGCACGTCGGCGCCGTCCCGGGCGGCCCGGCCCCCGCCCGGGCCGGCCGCGCCCGGATCGCCGGCATCTGAGCAGACGGCTTCGGCGGCGGCCAGGTCGCAGCCGCCCGCGAAGACGGACAGCCGCCGCAGCACGGCCCGTTCGGCGGCATCGAGGAGGTCCCAGGACCAGTCCACGACGGCGCGCAGCGTCTGCTGGCGGGGCAGCACGGTACGGGACCCGCTGGTCAGCAGCCGGAACCGGTCGTCCAGCCGGTCGGCGATCTGCCGCGCGGTCAGCAACCGCAGCCGGGCGGCGGCGAGTTCGATGGCGAGCGGCAGTCCGTCGAGGCGGCGGCAGATCTCGGCGGCGGCCTCCGGATCGTCCTCGACGCGGAACCCGGGGCGGGCGGCGGCGCCCCGGTCGGCGAGGAGCCGGAGCGCGACCGGGTCGGGCAGCGGTTCCACCGGGCGCAGGGTCTCCCCCGGCACCCCGAGGGGTTCGCGGCTGGTGGCCAGGATGCGTACGCCGGGGCAGCGGGCGAGGAGTTCCTCGGCGAGGCCGGCGGCGGCCTCGACGACGTGCTCGCAGTTGTCCAGGAGCAGCAGGAGCCGCCGCCGCGCGCAGTGGTCCACGAGCCGTTCGAGCGGGTCGTCGTTGCGGTCGGTCAGCGCCCGCAGTTCCTCGGCGGCGGCGCCGCGCAGCTTGGTCTCGCGGGCCCCGAGGGCGGTGAGGACCACCTCGGGTACGTCCTCGGGGTCGTCCACGGGTGCCAGCTCGACCAGCCACACCCCGTCGGGCCAGCCGTCGGCGGTGCGCGCTTCGGCGGCCTCCTGCGACAGCCGGGTCTTGCCCGCCCCGCCCGGGCCGAGGAGCGTGACGAGGCGGGCGCGGGCGAGGTCGTCGCCGATGGCCCGGATGTCCTCTTCTCGGCCGACGAAGGTGGTGAGCCGGGACCGCAGGTTGCCGCGGACCGGCGGCGGCCCGGGCGCGGCGGCGGGGGCGGGCGGCGCCTCCGCCGCCGGGGCCAGGAGCTCGGCGTGCAGGGCGCGCAGGGCGGGCCCCGGGTCGGTGCCCAGCCGGTCGGCGAGGTCCCGGCGGACCTCGTCGTAGGCGGCCAGCGCCTCCGCCGGCCGGCCCGCGTCGCGCAGGGCGCGGATCCGCAGCGCCTGCGACGGCTCGTCCAGGGGCTGTTCGGCGCACAGTGCGCTCAGCTCGGGCAGGACCCGCTCCGCCTGCCCCAGCGCGAGGGCCGCGGCCAGCCGTCCCCGGCGCGCGTCGGTCCGTACGGCCTCCCAGCGCGTGGACTCGGCCCCGGGGTCGGGCAGGCAGGCCAGCGCCGGTCCGCGCCACAGCGCGAGCGCCTCGTCGTACAGGGCGGCGGCCCGGGCGGGGTCCGGCTCCGCCGCGGCGGAGCCGGCCAGCCGCTCGAAGCGGTACAGGTCGACGTCGTCCCGGTCGGCGGCCAGCAGGTAGCCGCCCTCGGCGGACCGCACGGCCCGGTGTCCGAGCGCCCGCCGCAGCCGCGCCACGAGCGCCTGGAGGGCGGCGACCGCGTCGGCGGGCGGGTCACCGTCCCAGACCTGGTCGACGAGCAGGTCCGTCGGCACCGTGCGGCCGGGCCGCAGCGCCAGCGCGGTCAGGAGGGCGCGCAGGCGCGCTCCGCCGACGGCGGCGGGGGTCCCGTCGTCGCGGACTGCCTGGGCGGTGCCGAGAATCGCGTAACGCACCGGCCCATTGTCGCTGCCCGGGCCCCCGGCCCCGACCGATTTCCGGACCGGGGTAGGTTTCGCCGCATGGGTCACCAGGGGAGCCGCGCCGAGCGGCAGATCAGTTCCGTGTTTCTGGGCATCGTCGCCGTCATGGCCGTCACCGGCTGGGCCGTCTGGACCGGTTACGCGACGAGCGCCGGACTCGCCGTGTTCCTCTTCGTGACCTCGGCGTGGGTGGTCTCCCTGTGCCTGCACGAGTACGCGCACGCCCGCACCGCCCTGCACGGCGGGGACATCACGGTGGGCGCCAAGGGCTACCTGACGCTGAACCCGCTGAAGTACACGCACGCGCTGCTCAGCATCGTGCTGCCGGTGCTCTTCGTGATCCTGGGCGGTCTGGGTCTGCCCGGTGGCGCGGTGTACATCGAGCGGGACCGGATCCGCGGCCGCTGGAAGCACAGCCTGGTCTCGGCGGCGGGCCCGCTCACCAACGTGCTGTTCGCGGTCGTGTGCACGGCGCCGTTCTGGCTGCACGCGCTCGACGGCGTCCCCTTCGTCTTCCGCTTCGCGCTGGCGTTCCTCGCGCTGCTCCAGGTCTCGGCGGCGATCTTGAACTTCCTGCCGGTTCCGGGCCTGGACGGCTACGGGGTCATCGAGCCCTGGCTGTCCCACCGGGTGCGCCGCGAGGTGGCGCCGCTGGCACCGTTCGCCCTGATCGGCGTGTTCGCGCTGCTGTGGATCCCCGGGGTGAACGCGTTCTTCTTCGACCGGGTCGACGACGTCCTGGGCGCGCTGGGCGTGTCCGACCTGGAGACGTACTGCGGCCACGCCCTGTACCGCTTCTGGGAAGAGACGGACGGCTACTGCCAGATCCCGTCGCGGTAGGGGGTCTCCGGCGGGCGGGTCAGGCCCGCTTCTCCGCCTTGGCCTTGCGCAGGTAGTACCAGGCCATGTTGGAGGTGAGCCCGGCCAGCAGGACCCAGACGATCCCGAGGAAGCTGCCCTCCACGAAGGCGACCACGGCCGCGGCCACGGACAGCAGGCAGACGACAACGGCGAACACGGCAAGGCGGGGCATGCGGCAGAGCTCCTCGGCGGCACAGAAGGGGTCGAGCCCCTCCAGTGTCCCCCATCCCCGCCCGCCCGCCGGACGGCCACCGGATCCACGGGGCGGCGGCCGTCGCGGCGGGGCGGCGCTCAGACGTCCGTGACGCGCAGGCCCGCGTGGGCCTTGTAGCGGCGGTTCGTGGAGATGAGGTTGGCGACCAGGGCCTCGACCTGGTGGGCGTTGCGCAGGCGGCCCGCGAAGACGCCGCGCATGCCGGGGACGCGGGCCGTGAGGGCCTGGACCAGGTCGGTGTCGGCGCGGGATTCGCCGAGGACCATCACGTCGGTGTCGATCTCCTCGACCGACTCGTCCTGGAGCAGCACCGCCGAGAGGTGGTGGAAGGCCGCCGTGACCCGGGAGCCGGGGAGCAGCGCCGCGGCCTGCTGGGCGGCGCTGCCCTCGGGGACCTGGAGGGCGTACGCGCCCTGCTTGTCGAAGCCGAGCGGGTTGACGCAGTCCACCACGAGCTTGCCCGCGAGGTCCTCGCGCAGCGCTTCGAGGGTCTTCGCGTGGCCTTCCCACGGCACCGCGACGATCACGATGTCGCTGCGCCGCGCACATTCGGCGTTGTCGGCGCCCTCCACGCCCAGGCCCAGTTCCCCGGCCGCGGCCCGCGCGCGATCGGCGGCGCGGGAACCGATGATCACCTTCTGGCCGGCCCGGGCGAAGCGGTAGGCCAGGCCGCGGCCCTGGTCGCCGGTGCCGCCGAGGACGCCGACGACCAGGCCCGAGACGTCCGGGAGGTCCCAGGGGTCCTTGGCCGGCGGCTTCTGCGTGCTGTCTGAGGAAGTCATGGGGGCAAAGGTACTGCCGAGTACCCCTCGCCATACCCGCCCTACCCGCCGTACCCCGTCGGGACGTATCGCGGGGAAGTGCCCGCCGCGCGTCCACCGGGTGCGACAGGATGCCGCCATGGACGCCGTGAGGGTCGCGTTGTTGCGCGAGGTGCTCGCCGGTACGCAGTGGCCCGGGGCCGCCCGCCGGTTCGCCGGTTCGCTGCGGCGCTCGGTCGTGCCCGCCGGGGGGAACCTGCTGCTGGTGGGCACGGAGGGGTACGAGCCCTGGCACCTGGCGGCGCACCTGGTGGACGAGGCCGCGTGGTCGGGGCTGCCCGAGCTGGCGCCGACCCTCGTACGCCACCGGGTGCGGCCGGGCGAGCCGCCGCACCTGTCGGTCGGGCTGAGCCGGCTCGCGGCGGCCCGGCGCGGGCACACCCTGCTGGTGGTGGCCCCGGAGCAGCCGGGTGCCGGGCTGCTGGAGCGGGTGCACGACGCCCGCCGGGCGGGGGCGACCGTACTCTCCCTGGACGGCGGGGACCCCGATCTGGGCACGCTGGCCCACGAGGCGCTGTCGGTGCCGGACGCCACCGCCGAGCTGGACCTGGACACCGTGCAGCACCTGGTGAGCGCGGCGGCCGGGGAGAACAGCCTGCCGGCCCCCCGCGGCGGTCCGCGCCGGCTGCGGGACCGGCTGGCGCGGCTGGCCGATCAGCTGACCGCGCCGCCGCCCAGCCGCTGGTAGGGCCGCGCGGCCGTGGCCGGCACCGCCGCCACGGCCCCCGGCGCCGCTACGGCGTCTGCGCGTTCCCGTCCGGTCCGCCGGTCCCGTCCGCCTCGCCGTTCTTGTCGTTCCACTTGGGGTCGTTCTGCCACTCCAGGTTCCGCTCCTCGGCGGTCTCCATGGCGTGCGCCGCCTCCTCCGGCGTGGAGTACGGCCCGAACCGGTCCTTGGCCGGGCACTCCGGGCCCTCCTCGACCTTGTGGTGGACCAGGCAGTAGTACCACTCGCCCGGTTTGCCCGTCTGGCGCTTCTTGAACAGGGCCATCGTCAGCCGGCTCCTCTCGTCGCGGCTCTCGCCGCTCTCTGACCGCCATGCTGCCCCATCACCGCTGGATACACTCGCTTGCATGTCTGGCCAGTCGCTGCTCGTACCCGGCGAGCTCTCCCCCGCCCGTTCCGTTCCCGGCAACATCCGCCGGCCCGAGTACGTGGGCAAGCCCGCACCCACGCCCTACACCGGACCGGAGGTGCAGACGCCCGAGACCGTCGAGGCGATGCGCATCGCCGGCCGGATCGCCGCCCGCGCGATGGAAGAGGCCGCGAAGCACATCGTGCCGGGGGTGACCACCGACGAGCTGGACCGGGTCGCGCACGAGTACATGTGCGACCACGGCGCCTACCCCTCGACGCTCGGTTACCGCGGCTTCCCCAAGTCCCTCTGCGCCTCGGTCAACGAGGTCATCTGCCACGGGATCCCCGACTCGACCGTCCTGCGGGACGGCGACATCGTGAACCTCGACGTGACCGCGTACATCGGCGGGGTGCACGGCGACAACAACGCCACCTACCTGTGCGGCGAGGTGGACGAGGAGTCGCGGCTGCTGGTGGAGCGCACCCGCGAGTCCCTGAACCGGGCCATCAAGGCCGTCAAGCCGGGCCGGCAGATCAACGTGATCGGCCGGGTCATCGAGTCGTACGCGAAGCGTTTCGGCTACGGCGTGGTCCGGGACTTCACCGGGCACGGCATCAGCACCTCGTTCCACTCGGGTCTGATCGTCCCGCACTACGACAGCCCGCACGCCACCACCGTCATCGAGCCCGGCATGACCTTCACCATCGAGCCGATGCTGACGCTGGGGACGCACGAGTACGACATGTGGGCCGACGGCTGGACGGTCGTCACCAAGGACCGCAAGCGCACCGCGCAGTTCGAGCACACCCTGGTCGTGACCGACTCCGGGGCGGAGATCCTGACCCTGCCGTAGGTTTTTGCCGACAGGGCGTCGGGAAGACTGGTGGGAGACCGGGCGGGGCGGCGGGGCCCTCGTGCCCGCCTCCTCTCCCAGCGAACCCTCGGAGGTCCGCCTTGGACGCCTTTTCCACGGCCATCCGTGTCGCCTCGCACCAGCAGCACACCGAGGCCGAGACCTCGACGTTCATGAGCGACCTGCTGGGCGGCCGGCTCGGGGTGGCCGCCTACGCCCGCTACACCGAGCAGCTGTGGTTCGTGTACCGGGCGCTGGAGGACGCGGCCGAGGCACTCAAGGGCGACCCGGTGGCCGGGCCGTTCATCCGGCCCGAGCTGATGCGGGTCGCACAGATGGAGCGGGACCTGGCACACCTGCGCGGGCCGCGGTGGCGCGAGTCCGTCTCCGCCCTGCCCGCGACGCGGGCGTACGCGGGCCGGGTCGCGGAGTGCGCGGCGTCCTGGCCCGGCGGGTACGTCGCCCACCACTACACCCGCTACCTGGGCGACCTGTCGGGCGGCCAGATCATCCGGGACAGGGCGGAGCGGACCTGGGGCTTCGCCCGCAAGGGCGACGGGGTGCGCTTCTACGTCTTCACGGAGATCGACAACCCGGCGGCGTTCAAGCGGCGCTACCGGGAGTTGCTCGACGCGATCGCCGCGGACGACCTGGAGAAGCAGCGCATCATCGACGAGTGCAAGCGCGCGTTCGACTTCAACGGCGCCGTCTTCCGCGAGCTGGGCGAGCAGTTCCCCCTCACGGCGTAGGCCCTGGCCGGTGCCCTGCGGGGCGCAGCCCCCGGGGCCGCCCGGACGGCGGCGGGCTCAGGGGCGGCGGGGGGCGAAACGGACGCGGCCGCCGACCTCGACGGTGCCGTCCGGGCCGGGTGCGGTGAGGATCTGCGAGCCCGCGCCCTGGGTGATGTTCAGGGCCCGGTTCAGCTCGGCCGTCAGCAGGATCGCCGCCGAGCCGGTGGCCTCGTCCTCGGTGACCGCCCCGTCCGGGCGGCGCGGGAACCCGCGGGCCCGGATCCGTCCGGCGGCCTCGTCCTCCCAGGCCCAGGCGTAGAGCCAGCCCTCGCCGGGCGGCGGCGCGGGCAGCGCCTCCACCTCGGCGGCGCTCGCGTACTGCTCGGTGCGCTTGCCCTCGACCCATTCGGGCCGGGCGGTGATCCAGGTGAACTCCCCGTCGTCGCGGGCCCACACGGAGCCGGCCGGCGGCTGGAGTTCCTCGATGTCGAGCAGCCAGGCGACCCCGACCAGGGGGTGGCCGGCGAAGGCCATCCGGGTGCCGGGGGTGCGGATGTCCACGATCCCGCGTTCGGGGTCGTCCACGAAGACCGTCTCGCTGTATCCGAGCTCCGCCGCCAGGGCCTGCCGGGAGGCGTCGTCGGGGCAGGTGCGGCCGTCGCGCACGACGCCGAGCAGGTTGCCGTGACGGCCGTCTCCCGCGCAGAAGACGGAGAGCACGTCGAGATCATTCACCCCGGCATTCAAGCACGGGCGCCAGCCTTTACTCCCGCTTGACCTTCCCATGGGGCGGCCATGAGGGGCTCGTGACGGCCCCGTGTCCAGCCAGGAGCGGTGTGCGCCGAATCACTGGACGTGCGGTCCGAGGTCAGGTAAGCCTCGGTTAAGTTAGGTCCGCCTCACCCGGCCGCTCCCGTCCGACGGGGCGGCCGTCTGCCGAACGCCAGACCCGCCAGGAGCCCGCATGCGCCCCGCCCGCCTCACCGTCGTCACCGCGGCCGCCGTCGCGGCCGCGCTCACCGCCGTAACCGGCTGCGCCGAGAAGAGCGCGGCGGGCGCCGAGGGCACGATCCAGGTGGCCGCCTCCGACAGTGCCTGCGACGTCTCCAAGAAGGAGTTCCCGTCCGGCAAGGTGACCATCGAGGTCGACAACAAGGGCTCCAAGGTCACCGAGGTCTACGTCCTCTTCCCCGACGACCGGATCGTCGCCGAGCGCGAGAACATCGGCCCCGGCACCAAGGCCACCATCACCGCCGAGATCAAGGCGGGCGACTACGAGGTCAACTGCAAGCCCGGCATGAAGGGCGACGGCATCCGGCAGAAGGTCAAGGCCACCGGCGGCGGCGCCACCAAGCGCAGCCCCGAGCTGGACGCGGCGGTCGCCGAGTACCGCAAGTACGTGCAGGCGCAGGCGGACGAGTCGCTGCCCACCACCAAGGCCTTCGTGGACGCGGTGAAGGCCGGTGACGTCGAGGCCGCGAAGAAGGCCTACGCCGTCTCCCGCCTCGGCTGGGAGCGCACCGAGCCGGTCGCGGAGTCCTTCGGCGACATCGACCCGAAGATCGACGTCCGCGAGGACGGCCTGGAGGCGGGCCAGGACCCGGCGAAGGACTGGACCGGCTGGCACCGCCTGGAGAAGTCCCTGTGGGCCGAGAACAAGATCGACGACAACGACAAGAAGCTCGCCGACACGCTGATGGCCGACGTGACCGACTGGCAGAAGCGGATCGGCACGGCGGAGATCACCCCCACCTCGATGGCCAACGGTGCCAAGGAGCTCCTCGACGAGGTCGCCACCGGCAAGGTGACGGGTGAGGAAGAGCGCTACAGCCACACCGACCTGGTCGACTTCAAGGGCAACGTCGAAGGCGCGCAGAAGGCGTACGAGCTGCTCAAGCCGGTCGCCGCGAAGAACGACGCGGAGCTCGTCAAGACGCTCGACGCCCAGTTCGCGGCGCTGGAGACGCTGCTCGACAAGCACCGCGCGGACCAGAACGGCTACGACTTCACCTCCTACGACAAGGTCGGCGACGCGGAGCGCAAGGAGCTCTCGGACGCCGTGAACGCGCTGGCCGAGCCGCTCTCCAAGCTGGCCGCAGCGGTCGCGAAGTAACGGTGGGGAACAGCGGAGCAGGCGGGAGGACCGGGATGACTGACTCGGAGTCGGTGGCGGTGGAAGAGCACGACGACGCTCCGGAGGGGGCCGGCGCGCCCTCGCGGCGGGCCGTGCTCGGCTGGGGCGGGGCCGGGCTGGCGCTGGGCGCGGCAGCGGCCGGCGGTGCGGTCGCGGCGTTCGGCGGCACCTCGGACGTGGTGCCCGCGGCTTCGGCCGGGGCGGCCGTGCCGTTCCACGGGGAGCACCAGGCCGGGATCGCGAGCGCCGTCCAGGACCGCCTGCACTTCGCGGCCTTCGACGTGAAGACCAAGGACCGCGCGGAGCTGGTCAAGCTCCTCAAGGACTGGACCGAGGCGGCCCGGCTGATGACGGCCGGGCATCCGGTCGGCGAGGGCGGCTACGGCGGCCTCCCGGAGGCCCCGCCGGACGACACGGGCGAGGCGCTGGGCCTCAAGGCGTCCCGGCTCACCCTGACGATCGGTTTCGGCCCGGGCCTGTTCGCCAAGGACCGCTTCGGGCTGGAGGACAAGCGCCCCGAGGCCCTGGTGGACCTGGAGCAGTTCCCCGGCGACAACCTGGACCCGGCCCGCTCCGGCGGCGACCTGTGCGTCCAGGCCTGCGCGGACGACCCGCAGGTCGCGGTGCACGCCATCCGCCAGCTGGCCCGCATCGGCTTCGGCAAGACGGCCGTGCGCTGGTCGCAGCTCGGCTTCGGCAAGACCTCGTCCACCACCCCGGACGCGCAGACCCCGCGCAACATGATGGGCTTCAAGGACGGCACCCGGAACATCTCGGGTACCGACCTGGCGGCGCTGGACGAGCACGTCTGGGCGGCCGCGTCCGACGGCAGCGCGTGGATGGCCGGGGGCTCGTACCTGGTCGCCCGCCGCATCCGGATGCACATCGAGACCTGGGACCGCACCTCGCTCCAGGAGCAGGAGGACGTCTTCGGCCGCGACAAGGGCGAGGGCGCGCCCGTCGGCAAGTCCAAGGAGCGCGACGAGCCCTTCCTCAAGGCCATGAAGCCGGGAGCGCACGTCCGCCTCGCCCACCCGGACAGCAACAACGGTGCGCGGATCCTGCGCCGCGGCTACTCCTTCACGGACGGCACGGACGGGCTGGGCCGCCTCGACGCGGGCCTGTTCTTCCTCGCCTACCAGCGCGACGTCCGCAAGGGCTTCATCCCGGTCCAGCGCAGCCTCGCGAAGAACGACGCGCTCAACGAATACATCCAGCACGTGGGTTCGGCCGTCTTCGCCGTCCCGCCGGGCGTCCGCGACAAGGACGACTGGTGGGGCCGGACGCTGTTCGCGTAGACCCGTAGCCGCGTAGGAGGAACCACGTGTTCAGCAACTATCTGATCGGTCTGCGCGAGGGGCTGGAGGCCAGCCTCGTCGTCTGCATCCTCATCGCCTACCTGGTGAAGACCGGCCACAAGGACAAGCTCGGGCCGCTGTGGCTGGGCGTCGGCCTGGCGGCCGCGCTCAGCCTCGGCTTCGGCGCGGCCCTGGAATTCGGCACGCAGCAGCTGACGTTCGAGGCGCAGGAGGCGATCGGCGGGTCCCTGTCGGTGATCGCGGTGGGCCTGGTGACCTGGATGGTCTTCTGGATGAAGCGCACCGCGCGGCACCTGAAGGCGGAACTCCACGGGAAGCTCGACGCGGCGCTCGCCATGGGCACCGGCGCGCTGGTCACGACGGCGTTCCTCGCCGTGGGCCGCGAGGGCCTGGAGACGTCCCTGTTCGTGTGGCGCTCGGTGAAGGCGGCCGGTGACGGCGCCGGCCCGCTGACCGGCGTACTGCTGGGCATCGGCTCCTCGGTACTGCTGGGCTGGCTTTTCTACCGGGGCGCCCTGAGCATCAACCTCGCCAAGTTCTTCACCTGGACCGGCGGCATGCTGGTCGTGGTCGCGGCGGGCGTGCTGGCGTACGGGATCCACGACCTCCAGGAGGCCGCGTTCCTGCCCGGCATCGGGTCGAAGGCGTTCGACATCAGCGAGACGGTCCCGCCGGACAGCTGGTACGGGACCCTGCTGAAGGGGACGCTCAACTTCCAGCCGGACCCGACCGTGCTCCAGCTCGTGGTGTGGGTGCTGTACCTGCTCGTGGTGCTGAGCCTGTTCCTGGTGCCGCTGGGCGCCAAGGGCCGCGGCAAGCCCGCGGACCGGCAGCCGGCGGCCGCTCCCGCCGACGCGCAGGCCTGACGGCGACCGCGCAACCGGAAACAGCGGGAAGAGCAAGCGGGCCGGACGACAGCGGTCGTCCGGCCCGTCGTCGTTCGCGCCGGTCAGCGGCCCAGGGGCCAGGCCACGGCGGCGGGGGTCCGGTCGGAGGTCCCCGCGTACAGGGCGCAGGCGTCGGTCAGGGTTTCGAGCAGCGTCAGCGGGTCCGGCAGCGGGTGTTCCACCCCGCGCAGCCATACGACGGCCTGCTCACCCGGGAGGGCGGCCGGCGGGACGAGGACGTAGCTGCCGCGGCAGTGCCAGCGCAGGCCCGGGTGTTCGTCCATCGTCTCGGGGTGGCAGTCCAGCGCGCAGGGCCACCACTCGTCCTCGTCCTCCGGCGTCCCCCGGGTCGCCGTGAAGAACAGCATGCGGGCCTGGTCGCCCGTACCGCCGGACTCGGCCACCGGGCCGACGTCCACGCCTGAGGCCAGCAGGCGGGCCAGGGCGTCGCGGCCGGCGTCCAGCGGGACGTCCAGGACGTCGTGGACCATGCCGGTCGCGGTGATGAAGTTGGCGTGGGGCTCGTTGCGCGCCCAGCGTTCGACCTGTGCCCGGTCGGTGGTCGCCTGGGTCTGCCAGGCGAAGGAGACCGGGTGCCGCGCGGGCGTGGGACAGCCGATGCGGTCGCAGGAACATCGGTAGCCGGCGGGGTGGGCGGCGGGGGCTATCGGGAGGCCGGCGGCGGCGATGGCCAGCAGGAGGGCCTCGCGTTCCCTGCCCGGGTCTTCGGGAGCCGGTTTCGCGCGGCGGCGCAACCACTGGGAAATCCTGCTCTGCTCGCCGCGTTTGACGCGGCCGGACTCGGACCCCATCTATCCCCTCACCTCACCGTTGCCCCCGGCGGACCTTCCCATGGTCCCACCCTCCGGGGCGCCGGGTGACCGCACCCCCGGGACCGGGCGCGCATAACGGCAGATTTAGGCCATATGTTCTCGGTCACGCAGGCCGGGCGGGCCGACCCCCGGCCTCCAGCGCAGTGCCCAGCACCGCGTCCACCAGCGCGTCCGTGAACGCGTGCGTCAGGGGAGCCGTCCGCAGCAGCCAGCGGTACGTCAGGGGGCCGAGCAGCAGCTCCGTCATCAGCCGCAGATCCGCTCCGCCCGCCAGCTGCCCCGCCGCCCGCGCACTGCGCAACCTGGCCTCGTACAGGGCGAGCTGGGGGGCCAGCAGCCGCTCGGTGAAGCGCGCCCCCAGCTCCGGGTCGTTCGCCCCGGCGGCGGTCAGCGCGCGCAGGGGGGCGTCGCGGGCCGGGTCGTTGAACTCGTCCACCGTGGCCCGCAGCACCGCTTTCAGGTCGGCGGCCAGATCGCCGGTGTCCGGGAGCCCCGGCCGGGCGGCCCCCTCGGACGGGTCCCCGGCCAGCGTCAGGGAGGCGTCGAGCAGCACGGCCGCCTTCGAGGGCCACCAGCGGTAGATGGTCTGCTTGCCGACCCCGGCGCGGGCGGCGATCGCCTCGATGGTCAGCTTGTCGTAGCCGACCTCCCCGACGAGGGCGAGCGCGGCGGCCAGGATCGCCCGCCGGGACCGGTCGCTGCGCCGGGCCGGATCGGGCGCCTTGGCCCCGGGCGCCTTGGCCGGGGGTGTCGCTGCGTGGGGAGTCCTGCTCATGCCCTCAACGTACCAACGCGTACCGGACCGGCTTCCGGTTCCGGTCATTCCGATAAACCACCCAATCAGTTCACTGCGCGGTCCCCCTTGAGGAGAGACGATTCTCTGCACACGCCCAGCGCACGTACCGCGAGTCAGTCGTGAGGAGCCTTCTTTGCGCAGAGACGCCACACCCCGGCGCTACCTGATGTGCCCACCCGCGCACTTCAAGGTCACGTACTCCATCAACCCGTGGATGGACCCCGCGAAACCGGTGGACCTGCCCCTGGCCCAAGCCCAGTGGGAAGACCTGAGGGACCGCTACCGCTCCCTCGGCCACACCGTCGAGACCCTCGTCCCCGATCCCGGACTGCCCGACATGGTCTACGCGGCGAACGGCGCCCTGGTCATCGACGGCCGCGTGCTCGGGGCCCGGTTCGCCTACCCGGAACGCACCGCCGAGGCGGAGATCCACCTGGAGTGGTTCCGCGCCCACGGCTTCCGGGACATCCACGAGCCGTCCCACATCAACGAGGGCGAGGGCGACTTCGCCGTCACCGCCACCTACATCCTGGCCGGCCGGGGCTACCGCTCCAGTCCGCTCTCGCACGACGAGGCCCAGGAGTTCTTCGGCCGCCCCGTCATCGGCCTCGACCTGGTGGACCCGCGCTTCTACCACCTGGACACCGCCCTGTGCGTCCTGGACGGCGACGAGATCATGTACCACCCGCCGGCCTTCTCGCCCGGCAGCCAGGCCGTGCTGCGGCGGCTGTTCCCCGACGCGCTGATCGTGGACGCCGAGGACGCCGCGGCCTTCGGCCTGAACTCCGTCTCCGACGGCCTGCACGTGCTGCTGCCCCAGGCCGCGGCCGGCCTGCTCGCACCCCTGCGCGACCGGGGCTTCGAGCCGATCCCGATGGACCTGGGCGAGCTGCTCAAGGGCGGCGGCAGCGTCAAGTGCTGCACCCAGGAGCTGCGGCCCTGACGGCACCCCCGCTCAGGCGGAGGGCGGCCACTCCCGGCCCCAGTCGGCGTCCCGCGCCGCCTTGTAGAGGTCACCGTGGCGCTTGGTCACGGTGACCCGGGTCAGGCCGTCCTCCGGCGGACCGCACAGGTCCAGCAGCACCAGCCCCTTGCGGAGCTGCGGCTTGCGCGTGATCCGGGAGGCGGCCCGATCGACGGGGAACCGCGTCGCGGCCACGTAGCTGAACTTCTCGTCCTCGTAGGGCAGCGAGCCGCCCTTGATCTGCCGGTGCAGCGAGGAACGGCTGACCCGCGCCGAGAAGTGGCACCAGTCCTGGCCGGTCTCGATCGGGCAGGCGCCGTCGTGCGGGCACGGCGCGGCCACCGTCAGCCCTGCTTCGATCAGCTGCTCGCGGGCTTCGCGGATGCGCAGGTAGCCCTCGGGGGTGCCCGGCTCGATCAGCACCACCGCCCGGCCGGCCCGGGCCGCCTCGGCGACGACCGCCCGGCGGGCCTCCGCGGTGAGTTCACCGAGCACGTACGACACGGTCACCAGGTCGGCCTCGGGGAGCGCGGTCCCGGCGCCGATGACCGCCCGCCGCCACTCCGCCGCGCGCAGTACGGGCGAGGAGGAGCGGGAGGCCAGTTCCCGGCCCAGGGCCAGCGCCGGCTCCGCCCAGTCCAGCACCGTCGTACCGCGCGGACCGTCCCAGGTGGCGTCCACCGCCCAGGTCGCCGCGCCGGTGCCGCCGCCCACGTCGACGTGGGAGCCCGGCGTCCACTGCGGCGCGGCCTCCGCCAGGGCGTCCAGGGCGGCGCGCACGGCTTCGAAGGTGGCCGGCATCCGGTACGCCGCGTACGCCGCCACGTCCGAGCGGTCGCGCAGCACGGGCGCGTCGGTGGGGATCGTGCCCCGGTAGTTGGCGATCAGCCGCTCGACGGCGGCCGAGACCTGCTTCGGCGGGAGCCCGTCGAGCAGCCCGCCGAGCGCGGAGCGCAGGGTCTCGGCGGTGGTGGGACCGGAAGCGGGAAGGGCGGCGGAGGCGTTCACCTGGGAAGTTTACGGCGCCGGGCGCGGGCTGCGCCCCGGGCGCTTGGGCCACACCCCGGCGCGGGCGCCCCGGCCGCCGCTACGCCCCGGCCGCCGCCAGCGGCTCCCGGCTCTGCCACGGACGGCACAGCCCCAGGAAGCAGGCCGCCGCCAGCAGCGCGCAGGCGAGCTGGACCACCGCCATCGGCACCGCCGTCCCCTCCCCCGCGATCCCGACCAGCGGCGAGGCGACCGCACCGACCAGGAACGAGGAGGTGCCCAGCAGCGCCGACGCCGATCCGGCGGCGTGCGGCGTACGCATCAGCGCCTGCGCGTTGGTGTTCGGCATCAGCACGCCCATCGCCGACATCAGCACGAACAGCCCGGCCGCCATCGGCAGCAGCCCGGCCTTCCCGAACGCGCCGCCCGCCATCAGCAGCAGCGCGACCGAGTCCACGATGACGACCGCGAGCCCGCAGGCCAGGACCTTGTCCAGGCTGACCCGGCCCACCAGCAGCTTGCCGTTGATCTGGCCGACCGTTATCAGGCCGACCGAGTTCAGCCCGAACAGCAGGCTGAACTGCTGCGGCGAAGCCCCGTAGATCTCCTGCACCACGAACGGCGAGGCGGAGATGTACGAGAACAGCACCGCGAACGCGAAGCCGCCGGCCAGCGTGTACCCGGCGAAGACCCGGTCGCCGAGCAGCCCGCGCATCGTCCGCAGGGCGGCGCCCACGCCCCCGGTGTGGCGCCGCTCGGGCGGCAGCGTCTCGCCCAGGCTGCGCCACACCACCAGGGTCAGGGCCGTGCCGACGACGGTGAGGACGACGAAGACCCCGCGCCAGTCGGCGAAGCGCAGCACCTGGCCCCCGATGAGCGGGGCGATGATCGGGGCGGCGCCGGAGATGAGCATCAGGGTGGAGAAGAACCGGGCCATCTCGACCCCGTCGTAGAGGTCGCGCACGACGGCGCGGGCGATGACGATCGCCGCCGCGCCCGCCAGGCCCTGGGCCAGCCGGAAGCCGACGAGCAGTTCGGTGCTGGGGGCGAGCGCGCAGACGGCGGTGGCCAGCACGTAGACGATCATGCCGGTCAGCAGCGGCCGCCGGCGGCCCCACTTGTCGCTCATCGGGCCGATGACGAGCTGGCCCAGCGCCATGCCGGCGAGGCAGGAGGTGAGGGTCAGCTGGACCGTGGCGGCCGGGCTGTGCAGGGCGGAGGTAACCTGCGGCAGCGCGGGCAGGTACATGTCCATGGACAGCGGTGGCAGCGCCGTCAGCCCGCCGAGTATGAAGGTGACCAGCAGGCCGGTGCGGCGCGCCGTGGGAGAGGAGCTGTGCGCGGGGGACGACGGCTTGCGGTCACGGGCCGTCCCGGGGGCTCTCTCCGGCATGCGGAACTCCACTCTCGTCGTCTGTTTTCGCACCCCTGACCGGCCCATGCTCTCAGCTGTCGGAACGTCCGTGTTCGCATGTCCGGTGTGACGTACCCTGCGGCCCCATGAACGCACCTGGGAAGAAGATCGCTGTGGTGACCGGGGCCGGCTCCGGCATCGGCCGCTCCGTCGCCCTCGCCCTGGCGACCGCGGGCTGGTCGGTGGCCGTGGCCGGACGCCGCCCGCAGCCGCTGGCGGAGACCGCCGAGGCGGCCGGGTCCGGCGCCGACGTGCTGTGCGTACCGGCCGACGTGAGCGACCCGGACGCGGTGCACGCCCTCTTCGAGACCGTCCGCGCCCGGTACGGGCGGCTCGACCTGCTCTTCAACAACGCCGGTACCTTCGGCCCGGGCGGGGTGCCGCTGGAGGACATCACGTACGAGGCCTGGCGCGCGGTCGTGGACGTCAACCTGACCGGCTCCTTCCTCTGCGCGCAGGCCGCGTTCCGGCTCATGAAGCAGCAGGACCCGCAGGGCGGCCGGATCATCAACAACGGCTCCATCTCGGCGCACGTGCCGCGCCCGCACTCCATCGCCTACACCGCGACCAAGCACGCGATGACGGGCCTGACGAAGGCGCTGTCGCTGGACGGGCGCCCGTACCGGATCGCGTGCGGGCAGATCGACATCGGCAACGCGGCGACCGAGATGACCGAGCGGATGCAGAACGGCATCCTCCAGGCCAACGGGCAGCTGGCCGTCGAACCGGTGATGGACGCGGCCGACGTGGCGCGCACGGTGGTGCACATGGCGGAGCTGCCGCTGGAGGCGAACGTGCAGTTCGCGACGGTGATGGCGACGGCCATGCCGTACATCGGGCGCGGCTGAGGGCGCGGCTGAGGGCGCTGCCGGGCCGGCGGGAATGCCCGCCGCAGTCCCGGGAGTTGGGCTGATCATGACTGATACGACAGGACAGCCGACGGTACTGCGCTACACCGCCTTCGCCACCGACCCCGCGGGCGGCAACCCCGCCGGGGTCGTGCTCGACGCGAGCGCACTGGACGACGCGCGGATGCTCGCGATCGCGGCGGAGCTGGGCTACAGCGAGACCGCCTTCCTGACGGCCCCGCCGCAGGACCTGGGCGCCGCGCCCGGACGGGGCTTCACGCTGCGGTTCTTCAGCCCGAAGGCGGAGGTCTCCTTCTGCGGCCACGCCACCGTCGCCACCGCCGTGGCACTGGGCGAGCGGATCGGACCCGGCGAACTCGTCTTCGCGACCCCGGCGGGTACCGTGCCGGTCTCGGTGACCGAGGCCGACGGGGGCCTGCGGGCCGTCCTGACCAGCGTCGAACCGCACACCGAGGCCGTATCGCCGGAGGACCTCGCGGAGGCGCTGGCCGCGCTGGACTGGCCGGCCGGCGACCTCGACCCGGCCTTCCCGCCGCGCATCGCCTACGCCGGGGCCCGCCACCTCGTGCTCGGCGCCGCCACCCGCGCCCGGCTCGCCGCCCTGGACTACGACTTCGCCCGGCTGGAGGCGCTGATGCGCCGCCTGGACCTCACCACGGTCCAGCTGGTGCACCGGGAGGGGCCGGCGCTGTTCCACGTACGGGACCCGTTCCCGGTCGGCGGCGTCGTCGAGGACGCGGCCACCGGGGCGGCGGCCGCCGCGTTCGGGGCGTACGCGCGCGAACTCGGGCTGGTCCCGGACGACGCGACGCTGACCCTGCGGCAGGGCGAGGACATGGGCCGCCCCGGCGTCCTGACGGTGGAACTGCGCCCCGGCGACCCCCGGGTACGGGTGGGCGGCACGGCGGTGGCCATCGCGTGACGGGCCCAGTGGCGTGATCGGCGTGTACGGAGCGCTCCCGGCCGGGCTCGCCGCGCAGGTCGGGGCTCTGGAGGCGGCGGCCTGGCCGGGCGCGCGGGCGGGCCACGACCCGGCGCTGGCCCCGCGCACCGTCCTGCTGCGGGAGGGGGGCGGGGCCGGTGCGGTGGCCGCCTGTCTGACGCTGCTGCACAAGGAGATCCGGCTCGGTGGCGGCAGCTACCGCGCGGCCGGGCTCAGCGCGGTGGTGACCCGGCCGGACCTGCGCGGGCGGGGCCTCGGGAGCCGCCTGGTCGCGGCGGCCCGCGAGGTGCTGGCCGCCGACCCGGGCGTGGACCTGGCCCTGTTCAGCTGTGACCGGGAGCTGACCCCGTTCTACGAGGCGGCCGGCTTCGAGCCCCTCCCCGGCACGGTCCTGCTGGGCGGCACCCCGGCCGATCCGCTGCCGAGCGACCGGCCCGGTTTCGACAAGTCCGTGCTGGCGGCCTTCTTCAGCCCGGACCCGGCGGCCGCCCGCGCGGTGTTCACCGGCGCGCGGGTACCGCTGTATCCGGGGCTGACCGACCGCTTGTGGTAGCGCGGGACCTCCCGTGGATCCGGCCCAGTGGATCCGGGCTCGGCGGATCCGGCTCAAGCCCAGTGGATCCGGGCTCAGTGGATCTGGGTCACCACGACGTCCAGCGCCCAGGCCTTCGCGGGCTTGCCCGGCTCCTGCGCCTCCACCACGTACCCCAGCGCCCGCAGCGCCTCCACCAGCTCGGCGGGGCTGCCCGGGACCGCGCCCGCCAGCAGCAGGTCCCGGACCAGCCGGCCCTTCGTCGCCTTGTTGAAGTGGCTCACCACCGACCGCTTCTCCACCCCGTCGACCAGCTGGGAGTGCAGCACCCGCACGGTCGCGGTGCGCCCGGCGAGCTCCCCCTTCGGCTTCCAGGCGGACGCGTACGCGGAAGAGCGCAGGTCCAGGACGAGGCCGTCGCCCGCCGCCTCGGGCATGACCTCCGCCATCGGCGCCCGCCAGTACGCCCCCAGCGCTCCGAGCCCGGGCAGCTTGACGCCCATCGAGCAGCGGTAGGAGGGGATCCGGTCCGTCATCCGCACCGCGCCCCACAGCCCGGAGAACACCAGCAGCGACCGCTCGGCCAGCGCCCGCGCCCCGGCGGGAAGGCCGGCCAGGCCGAGGGCGTCGTACAGCACCCCGGTGTAGATCTCCCCGGCGGGCCGCGCGGCCGCCGACCGCAGCTGCGCGTTCTTGGCGACCTCGCCCCGCAGCCCCTCGCTCAGGCCGAGCACCTCGCGCGCCTTCGTCTCGTCGCCCGCGCACAGCTCGACCAGCTCTTCGAGTACGGCCGCCCGCGCCCCGGCCAGGCCCGGCAAGGACAGCGCCCCCGGGTCCAGCGGTGCGCCGGAGCCCCCGGCGGCCTTTCCCTCGGAGGGCGGCAGCAGCACGAGCACGGTGGTTCTCCTTCGGTACGACACGGCGCGGGGGGTGCGGCCCCCGGCGCCCCAGGGTAGACGGCGCGGCGCGGGCCGCCCGCCGGAGCACCTCGCCGCCGGGCCGCTGCGAACGCCCGCGCGGCGGCTCGACGGGCAGCCCGGGCCCGTCCCCCATAGGCTCGGTCCATGCCACGCCGTCACCTGCACATGACCGGCGCAGACGGGGCTGCCCTGCGGGCCGCGCTGCGCGCACTGCGGACGGGGCTGAACGTGCCGGAGCGGTTCCCCGCCGCCGTGCTCGCCGAGGCGGAACAGGCCGCCGCCCACCCCCGGCTCCCGCCGGCCGACGCGACCGACATCCCCTTCTTCACCGTCGACCCGCCCGGCTCGGTAGACCTCGACCAGGCCATGCACCTGGCGAACCGTCCCTCCGGCGGCTACCGCGTGCACTACGCCATCGCCGACGTCGCCGCCTTCGTCACCCCCGGCGGCGCACTCGACGCCGAAGCCCACCGCCGGGTCACCACCCTCTACTTCCCCGACGGGAAGGTCCCGCTGCACCCGGCCGTGCTCTCGGAGGGCGCGGCCAGCCTGCTGCCCGACCGGACCCGCCCGGCGCTGGTGTGGCGGCTCGACCTGGACGCCGACGGCCGGGTGGAGGGCGCCGAGGTGCGCCGGGCACTGGTGCGCAGCCGGGCGAGGCTCGACTACGCCACCGTCCAGCGGGCCGTCGACTCCGGCACGGCGGACGAGTCCCTGGCGCTGCTCAAGGTCATCGGGACCCTCCGCGAGGCCCTGGAGGTGGAACGCGGCGGCATCTCGCTGGCCGTGCCCGAACAGGAGGTCGTCGCGCAGGACGGCTCGTACTCCCTCGCCTACCGGGCCCCGCTCCCGGCGGACGGCTGGAACGCCCAGATCTCCCTGATGACGGGCATGGCCGCCGCCGACCTGATGCTCGCCGCCGGAACCGGGATCCTGCGCACCCTGCCGAGCGCCCCCGACGGCGCGGTCGGCCGGCTGCGGCGCGCCGCGAAGGCCCTGCGGATCGACTGGCCCCACCACGTTCCGTACGCGGAACTCGTCCGCTCCCTCGACCCGAACCGGCCCGCCCACGCCGCCTTCCTCCAAGAGTGCACGACCCTGCTGCGCGGCGCCGGGTACACGCCCTTCACCCCCGGCGTGACCCCCGACCCGCTGCTGCACGCCGCCGTGGCCGCCCCGTACGCGCACTGCACCGCCCCGCTGCGCCGGCTCGTCGACCGGTACGCCGGGGAGCTGTGCGCGGCGGCATCCGCCGGGGCCGAGCCGCCGGAGTGGGCCGTCGCCGCGCTGGAGGCGCTGCCGCACGAGATGGCGGAGGGCACCCGGCTGGCCAACACCGCCGAGCGCGAGTGCGTGGACCTGGTGGAGGCCGCCCTGCTCAAGGACCGGGTCGGCGAGACCTTCGAGGCGACGGTGATCGACGTCAAGGAACACGAACCGCTGGTCGGCACCGTCTGCCTGGCGGACCCGGCCGTGATCGGCCGCGTCGAGTCCCCGACGGCGCGGCTGCCGCTGGGCGAACGCATCCGGGTCCGGCTGACCCGGGCCGACCCCGGCACCGCGAAAATCCTCTTCGCTCCGGCCTAGACACGGCCGGGTCGGCGGCCAACGGGCCGAGTGCGGCGTACTGCGCCTCGCCCCCGGCGCCCGTCGCGTCAAGCAGCGTCAGGTGGTCCCGGTCGAGCGCGGCGCTGGGCGAGTCCGTCGGCGGCGCCGCGCCGAGCGGCCCGGCGAGCGCGGGCCGGGCGGCCCCGGCCGACAGTTCCGCGAGCCGGCGCCGGCGCTCGGCCAGTTCGGCCTGCGGCCGGGCCAGGTCCGCGTCGAGCTCCGCCAGGATCTCGGCGAGCTCGCGCCCCGCGTCGTCGGCGAGGGCGTCCCGGACCTCGTCCAAGCCGGGCCCGAGTTCGCCGAGCCGGCGTACGCGGGCCAGCAGGACGGCGTCCCGCACGGTGTGCACGCGGTAGCCGTTGGCGCGCCGCGCCGGTTCCGGGAGCAGGCCGATGTGGTGCTAGTGCCGTACCGCCTGCCGCTGCGGCAAGGTCAAGCCGGCACGGCGCAGCCGGTACCATGGGCGGCACGACAGACGAGTCGGCCGGGCGGCCGCGTCGGGGTCTTCGGATCCCGCCGAGGAACGTCCGGGCTCCACAGGGCAGGGTGGTGGGTAACGCCCACCCGGGGTGACCCGCGGGACAGTGCCACAGAAAACAGACCGCCGGGGGCTTCGGTCCCCGGTAAGGGTGAAACGGTGGTGTAAGAGACCACCAGCGCCTGAGGTGACTCAGGCGGCTCGGTAAACCCCACCCGGAGCAAGGTCAAGAGGGGTCGTTCTCGGACGGCCCTGCGCGAACGTCCGAGGGCTGCCCGCCCGAGTTCGCGGGTAGACCGCACGAGGCCGGTGGCAACGCCGGTCCTAGATGGATGGCCGTCTCCCCGGCGACCGCGAGGTCTCCGGGCGACAGAACCCGGCGTACAGGCCGGCTCGTCTGTCCTCGCCGTACGTAAGCCGGAGCCCCCGCCACATCTGTGGCGGGGGCTCCGGCGTTGCGGGGGTTCAGCGCAGGTGCGAGGTGTCGTTCAGGAGCCGGACCGAGGCGTTGCCGTCGGCGTAGTAGGCCACCGCCGAGAGGGAGGCGGCCGACAGTTCCATCTTGAACAGGGACTCCGGGGGCGCGCCGAGCGCGAGCCGGACCAGCGTCTTGACCGGGGTGACGTGCGTGACCAGCAGGACCGTGCGGCCCGCGTACGCGGTCAGCAGGCGGTCGCGGGCGGCGGTGACCCGGCGGGTGACGGCGGTGAAGCTCTCGCCGCCGCCCGAGGGGGCCGCCTTCGGGGAGTCCAGCCACGCCTGGAGGTCGTCCGGGAACTGCTCCCGCACCTCGGCGAAGGTCAGCCCCTCCCAGGCGCCGAAGTCCGTTTCGCGCAGGCCCTCTTCGACCACGACCGGCAGCCCGAGCCGGTCCGCGACGGCCTGCGCGGTCTCCCGGCAGCGGCGCAGCGGGGAGCTGACGACGGCCTCGACGGTGCCCCGCGCGGCGAGCGCCCCGGCCACCGCGGCGGCCTGGCGGCGGCCGGCCGGGGACAGCTCGGGGTCGGTGCCGCCGCTGCCGGAGAAGCGCTTCTGCGGGGTCAGCGCGGTCTCGCCGTGGCGCAGCAGCACGAAGGTGGCCGGGGTACCCAGGTCGGGACCCCAGCCGGCCGACGGCACCGCCGGGGCCGGGCCGGGCTCCGCGACCAGGGTGTCCGCCGCCTGCTCGGCCCCCGCCGCGGGGGCCGGCGTACCGGAAGAGGCGGCGAGGGCCGCGCGGACCGCGGCCGCTCCGGCCGTGGCGTCGCCGGGCGGCCCCGCGGGCGGCGGGGTCGCCAGGGCGCGGGCCACCGAGGTGTCCAGGGCGGCGGAGGAGGCCGACGGCTCCCACTGCCGACCGTGCTTGCCCGCGTCCATCGCCTCGTTCGCGAGCCGGTCCGCGTGCTTGTTGCGCTCGCGCGGGATCCACTCGTACGTCACCTGCGCGCGCGGCAGGATCGTGGCCGCCTCGGCGGCCAGCGGCTTCATGTCCGGGTGCTTGATCTTCCAGCGGCCCGACATCTGCTCGACGACGAGCTTGGAGTCCATCCGTACGAGGACCACCGCGTCCGGCGCCAGCTCGCGGGCGGCCTTCAGCCCGGCGATCAGCCCCTTGTACTCGGCCACGTTGTTCGTCGCGACGCCGATGTACTCGGCGCGCTCGGCCAGCGTCTCGCCCGTGGCCGGGTCGAGGACCACCGCGCCGTAGCCGGCCGGCCCCGGGTTGCCCCGGGACCCGCCGTCCGCCTCCACGACGAACCGGACCAGCCTCGACATCAGATGCCCGAGTCCGCCGTACGGACCAGGATGCGGCCGCAGTTGTCGTGGCGTACGACCTGGTCGCGGGCGGCGGCCTTGATCTCGTTGACCTCGGCCATGTCGAGCTCCAGGCGGCAGCCCTCGCAGCGGCGCTGGTACAGGCGCGCGGCGCCGACGCCGCCCTGCTTGACGCGGATCTTCTCGTACAGGGCCATCAGCGCGTCCGGCATCGAGGCGACGATGACCTCGCGGTCCTTGGCGATGCCCGCGGCCTCGGCGTCGAGTTCGGCGGTGGCGGCGTCGCGGCGCGCGGTGGCGTCCGCGAGCTTCGCCTCCAGGCCGGAGACCCGCTCGGTCAGTTCGGTGACGCGCGCCTGCGCGGCCTCCAGGCGTTCCATGACCTCCAGGACCACGTCCTCCAGGTCGCCCTGCCGCTTGGCGAGGGAGACGACCTCGCTCTGCAGGTTCGCCAGGTCCCGGGCCGAGATGCCCGCGCCGGAGTCCAGTCGCGCCTGGTCGCGGGCCGCGCGCTGGCGGACCTGGTCGACGTCCTGCTCCGCCTTGGTCTGCTCCCGGGCGGCGTCGCTGGCCTGCGTCTGGGCGGCGACGAGCAGGTCCCGCTGCTGGGTGAGGTCCTTGGTCAGGGAGTCGACCTCGGCGTGCTCGGGCAGCGACTTGCGCTTGTGGGCGAGCTGAGACAGCCGGACGTCCAGGGCCTGGACGTCGAGAAGTCGGATCTGGTCGGCGGGCTCGGCGTTCAGTTGGGGGCTCCAGGGTTGGTGGGTGAGGTGACGGACGGCGCGTGCGCCGTCCACGGGTCGGTGACCGTGCGCGAGACGTGGGTACGCAGACCCCAGCCGTGGCGCTCGGAGATCGCGTCGAGCTGCGCGGCGGCCTGCTCGCACCAGGGCCACTCGGTGGCCCAGTGGGCGGCGTCGAGGAGCGCGAGCGGGCTCTGCCCGCGGGCCTCGGACGCGGGGTGGTGGCGCAGGTCGGCGGTGAGGAAGGCGTCCACGCCCGCCGCGCGGACCTGCGCGAACAGGCTGTCGCCGGAGCCGCCGCTGACCGCGACGGTGCGGATCAGCGCGTCCGGGTCGCCGGCGACGCGGATGCCCTGCGCGGTGTGCGGCAGCCGGGCGGCGGCCCGGGCGGCGAAGTCGCTCAGGGTCTGGGGGTGGTCGAGTTCGCAGATCCGGCCGAGGCCGCGGCGGCCCGCGGGGTCGGTGGGATCGGGCACGAGGGGGCCGGTGACGCGCAGGTCCAGGGCGCCGGCGAGGGCGTCGGAGACCCCGGGGTCGGCGGTGTCGGCGTTGGTGTGGGCGACGTGCAGCGCGATGTCGTTCTTGATCAGCGTGTGCACGACGCGGCCCTTGAAGGTGCCCGCCTCGACGGTGGTGGTGCCGCGCAAGTAGAGGGGGTGGTGGGTGACGACCAGATCGGCGCCGAGCGTGACGGCTTCGTCGACGATCTCCCGTACGGGGTCGACGGCGAACAGGACCCGGGTGACTTCGGCGTCGGGGTCACCACAGACGGTGCCGACGGCATCCCACTGCTCGGCCCGCGCGGGGGGCCAGAGAGCGTCGAGGGCGGCGATGACTTCGGAGAGACGGGGCACGGGCCAAGGCTACCGTCCGTGGCGGCCCCCGGTCGCGGTGCCGGGGGACTACGGCACCGCACAGCACAACCACCCCCCGCGCCACACCTGAACCGCCGCGCCGCCACCCGTATGTGTGAAGCCGGGTAGGTCGTGTTGTTCGGCAGGAAGTGCGAAAACTAGCTTCCTCACCGGAGGTGACGCACGGATGACTGTCTGTGCCATCGAGATGACGACGGCTGCCGCGTTCACGATCGCGGCGGACGGGGCGTACGCCGCACGGCTGGCCGGCGCCGGCCAGGCCCGGTACCCGGAGCGCTGGACCCTTGACGGGCCCGAGCCGTACGCGGTGCCGCTGCCGCTCGCGCAGCCGGAGGAGGCGGACAGCGAGGTGCTGCCGCTGGCCGACGGGCGGGTGCTGATCCACCGCCGGGTCGCGGACCGGCACTCCTTCTCGCTGCTGTACCCGACGGGCGGCGCCGGGGCCGGGCCGCGCACCGGGGAGCTGCCGCTGGGCGCGATCGAGCGGGAGGCGCAGGACGTACGGGTCTTCCTGCTGCCGCCGTCCCCGGACGGGCACGGCGCCTTCGCCCTGGCGGTGGGCGCCGAGGAAACGGTGCTCTGGCAGGTGGCCGGCGCCCCCGGCGGGCCCCGGCGGGCCGCCGTCGTCCCGGGCCGCTGCTCCGGCGGCGTCTGGCTCGACCGGGCGGGCCGGCTGCTGGCGCTGGACCGCGAGCTGGCGGGCCGCACCAAGGCGGTGGCCGTGGACCTGGCCCGGGACGGGCAGGTCACCCCGCTGCTCCAGATCGCGGACGGCAGCGACGACCGACTGCTGCTGGCCGAGCCGGACAGCGGGCTGCTGCTGATCCGCTCGGACGCGCCGGGCGAGCCCAGGCTGGGCTGGGGGGTGCTCGGCAGCGAGCGCCCGGTCCGGTTCCCGGAGTGCCTGCGGGCGGCGGACGCGGTGCCGTTCGCGGTGCAGCCGGGGCAGGTGCTGATGCCGGAGAGCTGCGGGGTGGCACTACGGGTGCCGGAGGGCATCGCGCTGTGGCGCCCGGCCGACCGGCACGTGTTCCGGCTCTCCGCCCCGGCGGGCTGGCTGGGCACCGGGCTGTGGACGCCCCAGGGGGTGCTCCGCCTTCCGTACGCCACCCCGGAGGTGCCGTGCGGGATCGTCACCCTGGCCCAGCCGGTGGCGCCGCCGCCGCCGGTCCGGATCGCCCCGCCCACGGCGCCGCGCCCGGTTCCGCTCCAGCAGGCCCCGCTGAACTGAGCCGCAGCGGCCGGGGTGTCCGGCGGATCCGCACCCCGGCCGCGCCGCGCGGCGCCCCTCCGGACGCCCCAAGGGCTGTCCGGTAATCCCCGGCTGACCCGCCGCGGATTACGGGACAGCCCTCAGTCGTGCTTGAGGCCCAGGACCTCTGCCGCCGCGAAGGTCTCGTTCGGCGGGCGCGTGTCGTAGTAGGACGTGAGGAGCGCGTCGAGCTCCTCGAAGCCGAACGCCTCCTTGGCGGTGTCGAACTTCGCCGCCACCTTGGGGCGTTCCATCACCACCACGATCCCGCCGTGCACCACGAACAGCTGCCCGTTGGCCTTGGCGGCGGCCGGTGAGGCCAGGTAGCCGACCAGCGGTGCGACGTGCTCGGGGGCGAGGGCGTCCAGCTTGCCCTCCTCCGGCTCCTGGAAGCCCGCGAACACGTCCTCGGTCATCCGGGTACGGGCGCGCGGGCAGATGGCGTTGGCGGTGACCCCGTACTTGGCCATGGCCAGGGCGGTCGAGGTGGTCAGGCCCACGATGCCGCCCTTGGCCGCCGCGTAGTTCGGCTGGCCGGCGCTGCCGCCGAGGAAGGCCTCGGAGGAGGTGTTGACGATCCGGCCGTAGACCGGGCCGCCCGCCGCCTTGGACCGCTCCCGCCAGTGCGCGGAGGCGAAGTGGGTGGTGTTGAAGTGGCCCTTGAGGTGGACGCGTATCACCGAGTCCCACTCCTCCTCCGACATGGAGAAGATCATCCGGTCGCGCAGGATGCCCGCGTTGTTGACCAGGACGTCGAGCTTGCCGAAGCTCTCGACCGCCAGCTCGACAAGCTCGCGCGCCTGCCCGAAGTCGGCCACGTCACCGAGGTGCGCCACCGCCTGCCCGCCCGCGGCCCGGATCTCGTCGGCCACCTCCTGCGCCGGGGCCGCCGACGCCTCGCCGGAGCCGTCGCGCCCGGGCTGCCCGAAGTCGTTGACGACCACGCTCGCCCCGAGCCGCGCCAGCTCGATCGCCTCGGCCCGGCCGAGCCCGCGGCCCGCGCCGGTCACGATGGCGCTGAGCCCCTCAAGTGGCAGTGACATCTACCGCATTCCTCTCGTCGCGCTCAGAGTTCGATGCAGGTGCGCAGGGCCACGCCCGTACGCATCTGGTCGAGGGCGTCGTTGATCTCCCCGAGCCGCACCCGGTGCGTGATCAGGCCCGCCAGGTCCACCCGGCCGGCCCGCCACAGCGCGATGGTGCGCTCGTAGGAGCGGAGCACGTCACCGCCCCCGTACATCGAGGGCAGGATCTTCTTCTCGTCGAAGAACAGCGAGAACATGTTGACGGAGTAGTCGTCGTCCAGCGCTCCCGCGCCGACCACCACGACGGAGCCGCCGCGCCGGGTCATGTCGTACGCGGTCCGCGTCGTCGCGGACTTGCCGACCACCTCGAAGACGTAGTCGAAGCCCTCCCCGGCCGTGATCCGGTTCTTGGCGTCGCCGAAGGCGTCCGGCGCGACCGCCTCCGTCGCTCCGAACCGCAGCGCCGCCTCGCGGCGCGAGGCGACCGGGTCGACGGCGATGATCTGCGCCGCGCCCTGCACCTTCGCGCCCTGGATGACGGATATGCCGACGCCGCCGCAGCCGATGACCGCGACCGAGGAGCCGGCCTCCACCTTCGCGGTGTTGATCGCCGCGCCGAGCCCGGTGGTCACGCCGCAGCCGATCAGGGCGGCGATGTCGTACGGCAGGTCGTCGGGGATCGGCACGGCGCACCCGGCCGGGACGACGACCTCCTCGGCGAAGGTGCCGGTACCGGCGAAGCCGAAGACCTCGCCGCCCGCGCGGCGGAAGTTGGGGGTGGCGACGTTCCCGAAGGCCTCCAGGCACAGGTGGCCCTGGCCGCGCTTGCAGGAGGGGCAGTGGCCGCACGGCGGCAGCCAGCACACCAGCACCCGGTCGCCGGTCTTGAGCTGGGTGACGCCGTCCCCGACGTCGGTGATCTCGCCCGAGCCCTCGTGGCCCGGGACGAAGGGGGCGGGCTGCGGAAGTACGCCGCTCATCGCGGACAGGTCCGAGTGGCACAGGCCGGTGGCCTTGATCCGGATCCTGACCTTGCCGGGGCCGAAACCCGCGGCCTCCATGTCCTCGACGACCTCCAGCTTGTCCTGGCCGATCTCGCTCTGCAGCGCTGCGCGCACGGTGCGGCTCCTTCGGTTCGTTCGTGAACGTGGGCGGGCCTGTGGTTACGCGTGTTCCACGACGGTGTCGGCGAGCACGGGCGCGTCGTCGCGTTCGACGGCGGCCACCGCCACCCGCACCCGGCCGGGCTCCTCCCACATCCGGATGCGCAGGGTCTCGCCCGGGAAGACGATCCCGGCGAAGCGCGTGCGGTAGGCGCGGACCCGGGACACGTCCCCGGCCAGGACGGTGTCGACGACGGCCTTGAGGGTGATCCCGTACGAGCACAGGCCGTGCAGGATCGGCCGGTCGAAACCGGCGAGCTTGGCGAACTCCGGGTCGGCGTGCAGCGGGTTCCAGTCGCCGGAGAGCCGGTAGAGCAGCGCCTGGTCCTCCCGGATGTGCCGCTCGACGGTGCGGTCGGGGTCCCGGTCGGGCGCGTCCTCGCGGGCGGAGGGCCCGCGCTCGCCGCCGAACCCGCCCTCGCCGCGTACGAAGAGCTGCGCGTCGCTGGTCCACAGCGGCCCGTCGGCGTCCTCGACCTCGGAGCGCAGCACGATGACCGCCGCCTTGCCCTTGTCGTAGACGGCGGCGACCTTGGAGCTGGAGGTGGCCCGGCCCTTGACGGGGATCGGGCGGTGCAGCTCGACGCTGTGGCCGCCGTGCAGGACGGCGGCGAGGTTGACGTCGATGCCGGGGGCGGCGAGGCCGCCCAGCATGGCCATCCCGGCGCCGGCGACGGTCGCGAAGCTGGGCAGTACGTGGAGCTTGGACTCCAGGGTGTAGCGCAGCTCGTCGGGGTCGGTGGCGGGCCGGCCGGCGCCGACGCCGAGGTGGTAGAGCTGGATGTCCTTGTGGTCCCAGGCGATGTCCCCCCGGCGGGGTTCGGCGGCCAGGGCCTTCGCGGCATCGATCGGCATTCGGACGCTGCTCCTTGCTGAGCGGGTGCTCCGTGAGTGGAAGACCTCGGCGCGGTCGTCCGCACCGTCGGCCGCGCCGAGGTCGTCTGCGGGGGCCGCCGCCCGGGTAGAACGCGTTCTAGGCGGCCGGTGAGGCCATGTATAACGCACCCCCCAACAGTTGGGAAGACCGCTGACTCAACGTCAGATCATCGGTTTCCGGCATGTTTTCCGGGCGCGCCGGGGCCGGGACCCTACCCTGGCGGGATGGACGAAACCGGTCGGTCCCTGCGGGTGCTGCTGTGGCCCGCGAACCCGGCGCTGGCGCTGCGGCTGGGCATGGAGCGGGACATCGAGGTGGTGGCCTCGCCGCTGGGCCGGCCGGCGGTGGCGCTGGTGGAGTCGGTGGCCGGGGTACGGGAGGTACGCGAGGCCGCACCGGAGTGCGCGGTCCTGCTGGCGGTGGGCTCCGCCCGCGCGGGCCTGCGGGAAGCCGCCCTGGCGGCGGGCGCGACCGGCCTGGTCCTCCGGGACGGACCGGTCTCGGACCTGGCCCGCTCCCTCCACCGCGCCTCCCGCGGCGAACCGACGACCGACCCCGCCCTGGACGTCCCGTAACCCCGGCTACCGCCGCAGCAGCGTCACCACCGCCGCCCCGCCCAGGCCGATGTTGTGCGCGAGCCCCACGCCCGCCCCCGGGACCTGCCGCCCGCCGGCCTCGCCGCGCAGTTGCCACACCAGCTCCGCCGCCTGCGCCAGCCCCGTCGCCCCCAGCGGGTGGCCCTTCGAGATCAGGCCCCCGGACGGGTTCACCACCCACCGGCCCCCGTACGTCGTCGCCCCGCTCTGCACCAGCTCCCCGGCCCCGCCCTCCGCGCACATCCCCAGCGCCTCGTAGGTCAGCAACTCGTTGATCGAGAAGCAGTCGTGCAGCTCGATCACGTCCACGTCCTCGACGCCCAACCCCGACGCCTCGAACACCGCCCGCCCGGCCGCCGCCGACATCGGCTTGCCGACCACGTCGATGCACGAGCCCGACGCGAAGGACGCCTCCGTGTCCGTCGTCATCGCCTGCGCCACGATCTCCACCGCCTTGTCGTGCAGCCCGTGCGCGACCACGAACCGCTCCGACACCACCACCGCCGCCGCCGCCCCGTCCGAGGTCGGCGAGCACTGGAGCTTCGTCAGCGGCTCGTGGATGGTCTTCGCCGCGAGGATGTCCGCCACCTCGTACACGTCCCGGAACTGCGCGTTGGGGTTGTCCGCCGAGTGCCGGTGGTTCTTCGCCGCCACCGCCGCCAGCTGGGCGGCCGTCGTCCCGTACCGCTCCATGTGCTCCCGCGCCGCGTTCCCGAAGATCTGCGCGGTCGGCGGCGACATCTCGAAGCCGTGCCCGGCGGCCATGATCCCGTAGTGGCGCGCGACCGGCGAGACCTTGAAGTCGCCGCCGTCGGCGCCCCCGCCCAGCGCGCCCTTCTTCATCTTCTCGAAGCCCAGCGCCAGCACGCAGTCGCTCAGGCCGCCCTCCACGAACTGCCGCGCCATCATCAGCGCCGTCGAGCCGGTCGCGCAGTTGTTGTTCACGTTGTAGACGGGCACCCCGCTCAGCCCCAGCTCGTACACCGCCCGCTGCCCGGCCGTGGACGCCTGGAAGCAGTACCCCACCGGCACCTGCTCCACCAGCTCGTACCCGATCCCCGCGTCCGCCAGCGCCGCGCTCCCCGCCTCCTTCGCCATGTCCCAGTACTGCCAGTCCCGCGACTCCGGCTTCTCGAACTTCGTCATGCCCACGCCCACGATGTACGACTTCATCCCTGCCACTCCTCCGTCAGTCCCTGGGAAGGCCGAGGATCCGCTCGGCGACGACGTTCAACTGGACCTGCGTGGTGCCCCCGGCGATGGTCAGACAGCGGGACATGAGCAGCCCGTGCACCGCCCGCTCCCCCGCCCCCTCGCACACCGCGCCCGCCGGCCCCAGCAGTTCCAGCGCCAGTTCGGCCAGCCGCTGCTGGTGCGGGGTCTGGACGAGTTTGCGTACGGACGCGCCCGCGCCCGGCTCCAGCCCCGACACCTGCCGCAGCGTGGTCCGCAGGCCGATGCAGGCCAGCGCGTGCGCCTCGGCGGCCAGCGCGCCGATCCGCAGCCGGTAGGAGTCGTCCGGTCCGGCCGCGCAGGCGGCGATCAGCGCCTCCAGCCCCGTGTCGAAGGTCATCTGGTCGGCCATGTGCACGCGCTCGTTGCCGAGGGTGTTGCGGGCCACCTTCCAGCCCTCGTCGGCCGCCCCGACCAGCGCGTCGGCGGGCAGCGCGACGTCGTCGAAGTAGACCTCGTTGAACAAGGCCTCCCCGGTGATCTCCTTCAGCGGCCGGATGTCGATGCCGGGCGTGCGCATGTCGACCACGAAGTAGCCGAGCCCCTTGTGCTTGGGCGCCTGCGGGTCGGTGCGGGCGAGGAGGATCCCGAAGTCGGCGCTCTGCGCGGAACTCGTCCACACCTTCTGCCCGTTGACGGTCCAGCCGCCCCCCTCCGCCGGCTCCGCCTTGGTCCGCAGCGAGGCCAGGTCGGAGCCCGCGCCGGGCTCCGAGAAGAGCTGGCACCAGGTGACGTCCCCGCGCAGGGTCGGCATCAGGTACGTCTCCTGCTGGCGCGCGCTCCCGTAGGCGAGCAGCGAGGGCACGACCCAGGTGGCGATCCCGAGGTCGGCGAGCCTGACCCCGGCCGCCACCAGCTCCTGCTGCACCACCAGCTGTTCGACGGGCCCGGCGCCCAGCCCGTACGGCGGCGGCAGGTACGGGGCGGCGTAGCCGGTCGGCGCCAGCATCCTGCGGGCAGCCGCCGGATCGAGGCCCCGCGCCTGCCCGATCACGCCGCGGGCCCGGGTGCGGTACGCCTCCGCCTCCGCCGGGAGTTCCAGGCGCAGCTCCCGCCGCGCGCCGGCCGCCGCGTGCCCGACGGCCCGTACGCGGTGCGCGTCGCCGGGGCCGAGCAGCTGGCGGGCCACGATCGCCCGGCGCAGGAAGACGTGCGCGTCGTGCTCCCAGGTGAAACCGATCCCGCCGAGCACCTGGATGCAGTCCTTGGCGCAGGAGTAGGCGGCGTCCAGGGCGGTCGCGGCCGCGAGCGCCGTCACGAGCGAGCGCACGCCGCCGGGTTCGTCCAGCACCTGGGCGGCGTCCCAGGCCAGCGCCCGGGCCTGCTCCAGCCGTACCAGCATGTCGGCGCACAGGTGCTTGACGCCCTGGAACCGCCCGATGGGCCGGCCGAACTGCTCGCGCACCTTCGCGTACTCGGCGGCGGTGTGCACCGCCCGGGCGGCGGTCCCGCAGGCGTCGGCGGCGAACAGCGCGCAGGCCGTGTCCCGCACGAGGTCGGCGTCCAGCTCCAGCAGCCGCCCGGCCGGTACGGCGACCGCACGCGCCCGCACCTCGGCGGTGGGCCGGGTCGGGTCGGCGCTGTCGTGGGTGCGGACCTCCAGGGCGGCGGAGTCGACGGCGAACCAGCGCGTCCCGTGCGCGGTCCCGGCGGCGAGCAGCACGAGCTCCGCCTCCCCGGCGCCGAGCACGGGCGGGGCGAGGCCGTCCAGCAGGTGGCCGCCCCCTTCGGCGGCGACGGCGGTCACGGTCCCGGGCCCGAGCGCCACGGCCCCCACCCGCCCGCCGAGCGGCGGCGCCCCGGCCCGCGCCAGGAGTACGGAGGCCAGCGCGCTCGGCAGGTACGCCCCGGGCAGCGCCGCCCGGGCGGCCTCCTCCACGACGACGGCGAGGTCGAGCAGGGTCCCGCCCTCCAGGTGCGGGAACAGCAGCCCGGAGCCGGCCAGGGCGTCCCAGTACCCGGGCCGCACCCCGGTCTGCGGCGGGGTGTCGAGCAGCTTGCGCACTTCCTCGGCTGGCGCGGCCCGCGCGATCCAGCCGCGCACGGCGTCGGCCAACTCCCGTTGCTCTTGCGTGATTCCGATGCCCATGCGCGGCAGGCTAGAACACGTTCCATTCTGACGGAAGGTCAGATCGCTCCGGGTTCCGGCCGGACTCGCGGTCCGGCGCCGGACACGACGAAGGCCCGGTTCCGGCGCGAGGGGTCGTCCTCACGCCGGAACCGGGCCCGGAACCCGTGTCAGAGACCGCGCACGAACTCCGTGAAGGCGTCGGGGCTCACGGTGAAGGCGGGCCCGTCCGGATTCTTGGAGTCCCGGACGGCGACGGCGCAAGGCTGAGCGGCAACCTCGACGCAGTTACCGCCGGTGTCGCCGCTGTACGAGGACTTGCGCCAGGCGGCGCCGCCGAGGGGGGCGCACTCGACACAGTCACCGCCGGTGGTCCCGCTGTACGAGGACTTACGCCACGACGTGCCCGTCATGTGCTGGATGGTGTCCATAACGCTCCTCCATTACGCGGGCGATCCGTGCCGCCGAGTCCTCCACGGAGAGGGCGGCGGCCTGCAAAAGATCGTAACGGAGCGAACCCTCCCTAAGTGCTTTCGGATTGGCCGTGATATGACCCTGGACGAAGTCCTCGGTGTAGACGAGGTTGTGTCCGTCGTCGAGCCGCAGCAGGCTGAACTCCCCCAGCAGCCCAACGTGCGCGCCGGCCTCGAAGGGCAGGATCTGCACGTTCACCCACTCCCGTCGCCGCTGCTCCAGCAAGTGGGCCAGTTGCTCCCGCATGACCTCCCGGCCGCCGATCTCCTGGTGCAGGGCGGCTTCGCTCATCACCACCCACATCAGCGGCGGTTCCTCGCGGTCCAGGATCCGCTGCCGGTCCAGCCGCGCGGCCACCTTGCCGTCGAGGTCGCCGTCGCCCCGCGCCCCCAGCACCGCCCGCGCGTACGCGGGGGTCTGCAACAGCCCGTAGACGAGCTGCGCCTGGAAGGTGGAGATGTACCCGGCCCGCGCCTCCATCTCCGCGTACGCCTGGAACCACGTCGGCAGCTGGCTCCGCAGCACCAGCCCCACTAGCCGGGAGAAGAAGCCGCCCGTGTCGAGCACCGCGTCCACCCGCTCGGAGAAGTCCCGGGTCGGCACCCTGCGGGCTTTTTCGATCATGCCGATCAGCGATCCGGTGCAGAAGACGCTGCTCCCGAGCTGCGCTTGTTTCAGTCCGGCGTTTTCCCGGAAGCGGCGCAGTTCGGCGCCGTAGTAGTCCAGCGGCGAGGCGCTGGGATCGAGTTCGCGACTGCTGGCCATGGAGCGGTCACCCCCAAGTACACGCCCTGCGGCGTACGTAGTCGGTCTGTCGCCGAGCGTAATCACGCCATCGCGTCCGCCGGGCCGGAATGCCGCAACTTCACCCGCAGGAGCGGTTATCGCCCCGCGCTCCCCGCCCGCTCCGGTCGGGCCGGACCCCCGGCCGTGGTGCCCTACCGGGCGGTAGGGCAGCATGGGCCGCCCACGCGCACCCCGCTCAGCAGGAGGAACCACCATGGCCAGCCCCAAGCCGGAGACCCTCGCCGCCTTCGAGGCCGCCAAGGGGTTCATGCCCGTGGGCGAGGGGCTCGCCCTGTACGCCGCCGCGGCCGGGGCGGCCGCGCTCGGCCTGCCGCTGCTGGAGGTCGGCACGTACTGCGGCCGCTCCACCATCCTGCTGGCCGACGCCGCCCGCGAGGCGGGCGTGGCCGCCCTCACCGTCGACCACCACCGGGGCAGCGAGGAGCAGCAGCCCGGCTGGGAGTACCACGACCCGACGGTGGTGGACCCCGAGATCGGGCTGATGGACACGCTGCCGGCGTTCCGCCGCACCCTGCACCGGGCCGGCCTGGAGGAGCACGTGATCGCGATCGTCGGCCGGTCCCCGCAGGTGGCGGCCGCGTGGGGCGGTCCGCTCGGCTTCGTCTTCATCGACGGCGGCCACACCGACGAGCACGCGAACGCCGACTACGAGGGCTGGGCCCCGCACCTCGCGGTGGGCGGCACCCTGGTGATCCACGACGTCTTCCCGGACCCGGCCGACGGCGGTCAGGCCCCGTACCGGATCTACCTGCGCGCGCTCGCCTCCGGCGCCTTCGAGGAGGTCTCGGTGACCGACTCGCTGCGCGTCCTGCGGCGCACCGGCGCAGGCATCTGACGCTCCACAGGCACCCCCCGCCGGCACCCCCACACGCACGCCGGCTTCGGGCATATAAGCCGACCACGCCCTCGGATGGCCCAGCCCCGGCCTCCCGGGGCGGGGGCGGTCTAGCATCGCGACGTGCGCTACGACGACAGTCCCCCGCCTCCGGAGTCCGCCTCTTCGATCAGCCCGGACCGGCGCTGGTTCATGCGCCGCTCCGCACTCACCATCGCGGTCGCGTCCCTCGTCCCGGCCGCGCTGGCGGCCTGGGTGCTGACCCAGGCGCTGACCGGGTCCGACGCGGACCGGCAGCCGCCCCGGGCCGTTCCGCTGCCCGCCTCCCACGCCACCGGCCTGGACGGCAAGCCGAACCCGGCGGCCGGCGCCTCGGCCGCCGGCTCCCTCACCCCCTCCGCGCAGTCGCCCGCCAAGGGCCCGCTGACCGGCCGGACCGTGGTCATCGACCCCGGCCACAACACCGGCAACTTCGACCACACCGCCGAGATCGACCGCCAGGTGGACATCGGCACCAACCTCAAGGAGTGCGACACCACCGGCACCACCACGAACTCGGGTTACATGGAAGCCGAGTTCACCATGGACGTCTCCCGGCGGCTGCGCACCCTCCTGGCGGCCAAGGGCCTCAAAGTGGTGTTCACCCACGAGACGGACCGCGCCTGGGGCCCCTGCATCGACGAGCGGGCCCGCATCGGCAACGAGGCCAAGGCCGATGCCGTCGTCTCCGTCCACGCGGACGGCGTCTCCGAAGGCAGCCGCGGCTACCACGTGATCCTCCCGGCCGAGGTCAAGAGGGGGAAGGCGGACACCGCGAAGATCGTGGAGCCCTCCCGGCTGCTCGGCGAACGCATCGCGAGCAACTTCGCCCGTACCACGGGTTCCAGCCCGGCCAACTACCTCGGCGGCGGCACCGGTTTGGTCATCCGTGACGATCTGGGCGGACTGAACCTCTCAACCCGCCCCAAGGTGTTCATCGAATGCGGCAACATGCGTGACAGCAAGGACGCGGCACAGCTGAAGAATCCGCAGTGGCGCCAGAAGGCCGCGCAGGGCATCGCGGACGGCATCGTCGGCTTCCTGGGCGGGTAGGTCCCCACCGGGGCCGCCCGCCGCCCCGGCCCTCTCGGCCACGGAAAACCTCCGTACCATGGTGCCGCCCGCCCCGCTCCAGCTCTGATCTGCGACCGCGGCACCACGAGACGACCGAGACCGAGAAGGACACCTAAGACGTGAACATCCGCTCCCTCACTCGAGGCGACGGCGTGGTGATCGGAGCAGCGGTGCTGCTGTTCATCGCCTCGTTCCTCGATTTCTACACCGTCACCGGCGCTGACATGCCGAGCGTGTGGAACACCGACTACAGCGGCCTGGCCCTGCCCGCCGTCTTCCTGCTCGGCTTCATCGCGGCGGGGCTGCTGATCGGCGCGCGCTTCCAGCCGGAGTCCCGCAAGGTCCTCGGCCTGCCCCTCGCCACCTGGGGCACGGTGCTCGCGGTCGCGGCCGCGTGGAACGCGCTCTGGGCCCTGATCGTCTGCCCGCCCAGGGTGGACCTCGGCGCGGGCTGCATCCTGTCCTTCCTCGCCGTCCTCGCGCTGGCCGGGGTGGCCGTCGCCGGGCCGAAGATCCCGGCGCTGGCCGGTCAGCTCGTCCCGGAGCAGCGGCCGACGGCCGTCCCGCCGTACGGGGGCCAGCCCGGCGCCGGGTACGGCTACCCGGGCGCCCAGCAGCAGCCGTACGGGTCCACTCCGCAGCCGGTCCCGCCGTACGGCGGCACCCCGACGCCCGCTCCCGGCCCGCAGGACGCGGCCCCCGCGCCGGCGGCGGACTTCTCCCCGTTCTGGTTCGCCGTCCCGGTGGCCCGGCCGCTCTTCCCGGAGGACGGCTCGCCCACCCCGATCGCGGAACTCGCCCCCGGCACCTGGTACCTGGCCGTCGAGCAGCGCGGCGAGTCCACCCTGATCGCCCAGACCCAGGACGGCCGCCGCGGCGTGCTGAACGACACCTCGGGCATCCAGCGCGGCTGACCCCCCGGGCGTCCCCCACGGCCCCTCGCCCTTCCGGGCGGGGGGCCGTTGCCCTACAGTCCCCTGACACACCGTCAGCTGAGCTGGAGCCGCCGGGGCTCGTGGACACGCACAGGGGGACCGACATGCGCCTGGGACTCGCACTCGGCTACTGGGGCCGCGGGCCCGGACCGGACCACCTCGCCCTCGCGAAGGAGGCCGAGCGGCTCGGGTACGACTCGGTGTGGACCGCCGAGGCCTGGGGGTCCGACGCCTTCACCCCGCTGACCTGGATCGCCGCGCACACCTCCCGCATCCGGCTCGGCACCGCCATCGCGCAGATGGCGGCCCGCAGCCCCACCGCCACCGCCATGCACGCCCTGACCCTGGACCACCTCTCGGGCGGCCGGATGATGCTGGGCCTCGGCCTGTCGGGGCCGCAGGTGGTGGAGGGCTGGTACGGGCGCCCGTTCCCCGCGAGTCCGCTCACCGCGACCCGGGAGTACGTCGACGTCATCCGCCAAGTGCTGCGCCGCGAGGGCCCCGTCGCCGTCGACGGCCGCTTCCACAGCCACCCGTACCGCGGCGCCGACGGCACCGGCCTCGGCAAGGCCCTCAAGCCCATCACCCACCCGCTGCGCCCGGACCTGCCCCTGCTGCTCGGCGCCGAGGGCCCCAAGAACATCGCCCAGACCACCCGGATCGCGGACGGCTGGCTCCCCCTGTACTGGTCGCCGACCCGCACCGACGTCTACCGGGCCGCCCTCACCGCGCTCCCCGAGAACTTCATGATCGCCCCGATGGCCCGGGCCAAGGTCTGCGACGACGTCGCGGAAGGACTGCTGCCGGTGAAGGCGATGCTGGGGTTCTACATCGGCGGCATGGGCCACGCGGCCCGCAACTTCCACGCCGACCTGATGGCCCGGATGGGCTACGAGGAGGAGGCCCGCCGCATCCAGGACCTCTTCCTGGCCGGCCGCAAGGAGGAGGCGGTGCTGGCGGTCCCCGACGCGTTCGCGGACGAGATCTCCCTGATCGGGCCGCGCGAGCGGATCGCGGAGCGGTTCGACCTCTGGCGCAGGGGCCCGGTCACCGACCTGCTCCTCACCGCCCCCGACCCGCACACCCTGCGCGTCCTCGCGGAGCTCAACAGCTAGCGGACGTCTTCCGCCCCCGCCTGCGGCACCGCCGCCAGCAGTTCCGCCAGGTCCTGCGGCATCACCGCGATCTCGATGTCCGGGCCGGCCGCGAGCGCGCAGCCGACGATGCGGGAGCCGGGGTTGATGGCGAGCCCCTCCCGTACCGAGGGCGGCCGGACGGCGGTGGCGCGGGCCCCGGCCAGCTCGACGGCCGGGCCCCGCCGGGGGAGCCAGCGGGCCGCGCCCTGGTCGACGTACACCCGGCCGGGCCGCCAGCGCCCCCGGCCAGCGGGGTGGCGGGCCATGCAGGGGAGGCCGGCGGGCGGCCCGGCCGCCGCCCGGCGGCGCTGTACCCGCCGGAGCAGCCAGCCGGTCACCGCGGCCACGACGGCGAGGAAGAGGAATCCGAACATCCGCTCATCTTGGGTCGCGGCCGTGCACCGCACAAATCACGGGCCGGAGGGCGGGTGCACCCGCCCTCCGGCCCGCCCCGCCGGCCGCTGCTAACCGCGCAGTTGGGACAGGCTCGGGACCTTGTCCTGCACGGGGGCGCCGGCGCTCTGACCGGCGTTCTTCACGCCTTCGATGACGTTCTGGAAGGAGCTGACGTCGGCGTCGCTCGCGTCGCCCTTGCGGAGCTTGGAGCCGAGGCCCTTGAGGGACTCGATGCCCGCGGTCAGCGGGGCCACCGCCTTCGACAGCAGTGGGTCGCCCTTGGCGTTGTTCAGCGCCGCCTTGAGCCGGTTGTAGGCGAAGGCACCGGCCAGACCGGCCTTGACGAGCGCGAACGTACGGCCCTTCGCGCCCTTCTTGAAGGTGCCGGCCCGGTACGGCTTGATGATCCACTGGTACGTCGCCCCGGCCGCGAGACCGGCGTTGGCGACGAAGCGGGTCTTGGCGAACTTCTGCCGCTCGGCGGAGGTGCTGGGCGTCGGCTCCGCCGCGGCGGCCCGGGCGTCCGCGGCGGAGGCGGCCCCCTCGGCTTCGGCGAAGGCGGCCACGGCGACCGAGACGTCGTCGTTCCGGCTTCGGGAACCAGCGCCGGAGCCGCCGCCGGAACCACAGGCGGTCGCACCGGCCAGGAGCGCGCAGGACAGCAGGGCCGCCGTCAGCGCGCGGCGGATTCGTATGGTCGTGATGGGGTGGGACACGGTTGCCTCCGGGGACTGAGGTGTCCTCCGCAGCCTGTCCCGGGCCGCGTGACTCCGCTACTTGGGGGACCCGTTCGGGGTTTGTTCCGCCGTGCGGCGGCAAGACGCGGGACATGCGGACATACACCAGAGCACCTGCCCGAGGTAGCGGCCTGGGCCGGGCCGTCGCCGTCCTGGCGGACGTGCTGGCTTTCGTGATCGGCCTGTGGATCCTGCTCTACCTGCTGGACGCCAACCGGGGGAACGCGCTCGTCGACTTCGTCCACGACGCCGCGACGTGGCTCGCCGGCTGGTCGTACGACCTGTTCACCTTCGACCGCGAGTGGGTCCAGGTGGTGGTCGGCTACGGCCTGGCGGCCGTGGTCTACCTCTTCATCGGCCACGTCGTCTCGGGCTGGCTCTACCGGCGCTGAGCCCGGACCCGTACGCCGGCCGCCGCCCGCGCCGCGGCGGCCGCCGGCGTACGGGGACCGGAGCGAGCGGGTACGAAGCGTCCGGCGCGCGGCCGGGCGCAGGCGCGCGGCCGGGCGCCGGCGCGCGTCTACCCGCAGCAGTCCGGTTCGAGGCCCGGCGGGAGGGAGAGGCCGCCGAAGACCTCGCCCGTGGCCTCGTCGCCGCCGAGCGCGGCCACGGCCAGCAGCAGCGAGCCGGCCGTCCAGGTCGTCTGCTCCACCGGCCAGACCGCCTTGTCCTGGAACACGTAGCCCGTCCAGTACATGCCGTTCTCGGCCCGCAGGTGCCCGATCGAGCGCAGGACCTCCAGCGCCCGGTCCGACTCCCCGATCGCCCACAGCGCGAGCGCCAGCTCGCAGGACTCCCCGCCCGTGACCCACGGGTTCGGCAGCACGCACCGCACGCCCAGCCCCGGGACCACGAACTCGTCCCACCGCTGCGCGATGCGCGCCCGCGCCTCGGCGCCGGTGACCGCGCCGCCCAGCACCGGGTAGTACCAGTCCATCGAGTACCGCGACTTGTCCAGGAACCGCTCCGGGTGCCGCCGTATCGCGTGCCCCAGCGCGCCCGCCGCCAGCTCCCAGTCCGGCTGCGGGTCCCCGCGGTGGTCGGCGATCGCCAGCGCGCAGCGCAGCGCCTGGTGGATGGAGGAGGAGCCGGTCAGCAGCGCGTCGGCGACGGGCGTGCCGTCCGCCTCCCGCTTCCAGCCGATCTCGCCGCCCGGCTGCTGGAGCGCGAGCACGAACTCCACGGCCGCGTACACCGCCGGCCACATGCGGTCCAGGAACGGGTCGTCGCCCGTGGCGAGGTAGTGGTGCCACACCCCGACCGCTATGTACGCGACGAAGTTGGTCTCCCGGCTCGCGTCCTGCGGCGCGGCGGTGTCCACCCCGTCCGGCCGGTCGGCGTAGGCCGCGTACCAGGAACCGTCCTCGTTCTGGTGCCGCGCCAGCCACTCGTAGGCCCGTTCCGCGGCCCGGTGCTCCCCCGCCGCGTCCAGTGCCATCGCGGCCTCGGTGTGGTCCCACGGGTCCAGGTGGTGGCCGCGGAACCAGGGGATCGCCCCGTCGGCGCGCTGCGCCGCGAGGATCCCGGCGACCGTGCCGGCCGCCTGCTCCGCGGTCAGTACGCCGTCCAGGACCAGGTGTTCGGTGCGTCCGGGCGTACTCACTGCGCCGCGCCGAGGGGCAGGTGCGGCTTGGTCGCGTACGCCACGAAGCTCTTGCCGATGACCGGGTTGAGGGCCTGCTCGGCGAGCCGGGTCGCCAGCGGCTTCTTCATGATGTCCCAGACCAGGAGCTTGTGGTACGCCTTCACCGGCAGCGCCTTGTCGTTGTCGACGCCGAACGCGCACTTGAGCCACCAGTACGGGGAGTGCAGGCCGTGCGCGTGGTGCGTGCCGTACGGCTTGAGGCCCGCGGCCTCCATCTTCCCGAGCAGCTCGTCGGCCTTGTAGATGCGGATGTGGCCGCCCTCGACCTCGTGGTAGGCGTCGGAGAGCGCCCAGCAGATCTTCTCCGGGCCGTAGCGCGGCACGGTGATCGCGATGCGGCCGCCGGGCTTGAGCACGCGCACCATCTCGGCGAGCACGCCCTTGTCGTCGGGGATGTGCTCCATCACCTCGGAGATGATGACGACGTCGAAGGACTCGTCGGGGAAGGGCAGGGCCAGCGCGTCGCCCTCCATGGCGGTGGCGGTGGCGCCCGCGGGGGCCTCGCCGGCCTCCTTCATGGCGGCGAACCACTTGGCGACCTCGCGGATCTCCTCGCCGTTGCGGTCCACGGCGACCACCTGGGCGCCGCGCCGGTAGCACTCGAAGGCGTGCCGGCCTGCGCCGCAGCCCAGGTCGAGCACACGGTCGCCGGCGGCGAGCGGGAACCGGGAGAAATCGACGGTCAGCACGGGGTCCTGCCTTCGCGGGTCGCGGGGGGGTACGGGGCGGTGGATGGAACGGTGTCAGCGCGAGCTGCGGGTGCGGGCCTGCTCGATGGCGGCCCGGTAGTGGACCACGGTCCCCTCAGCGGCCTTCGCCCAGGTGAACCGGGCCAGGACTCTCTCGCGTCCGGCGGCGCCGAGCCGGGCGCGCAGCCGCTCGTCGCCCAGCAGCTGGCCCAGCGCGGCGGCCAGCGCCCCCGCGTCGCCGGGCGGCACGGCCAGGCAGGTCTCCCCGTCGGGTCCGGCGACCTCGGGGATCGCCCCGCCAGTCGTGGCGACGAGCGGGGTGCCGGTGGCCATGGCCTCCGCGGCGGGCAGCGAGAAGCCCTCGTAGAGGGAGGGCACGCAGGCGACCTGGGCGCTGCGCACCAGGTCAACGAGCTCGGCGTCGGTGATGCCCTTCACGAACCGCACCGCGTCCTGGAGCCCGTACGTCTCGATCGCGCGGGCGACCGGCCCCTTCTCGGCGCGCTTGCCGACCACGACCAGGTGCGCGTCGGGCCGCTCGGTGCGCAGCTTGGCGAGCGCCTCGACGAGGTGGACGAGCCCCTTGAGCGGCACGTCGGCGCTGGAGGTCGTCACGATCCGGCCGGGGACCTCCGCCACGGAGGCGTCGGGCGACCACAGGTCGGTGTCGGCGCCGATGTGCACGACGTGGATGCGTTCGTCGCGCACGCCGAGGTGCTCGGCGATCTCCTGCCGGGAGGAGCCGGAGACGGTGAGCACGGACGGCAGGCGGCGGGCGACGCGGCCCTGCATGCGGGTGAAGGCGTACCAGCGGCGGACGGAGAGCCGCTTCTTGCGGTCCTTGGCGGCGGCCAGGTCCAGCTTCCGGTCGACGGTGATCGGGTGGTGGATCGTGGTGACGAGAGGCGCGCCCAGCTCGCCCAACAGGCCGTAGCCGAGGGTCTGGTTGTCGTGGATGACGTCGAAGTCACCGGCGCGGGCGGCGAGGTGGCGGCGGGCGCGCAGGGAGAACGTCAGCGGCTCGGGGAAGCCGCCGGTCCACATGGTGGCGACCTCCAGCGCGTCGATCCAGTCCCGGTACTCGTCACGCCCCGGCGTACGGAACGGATCGGGACTGCGGTAGAGGTCCAGGCTCGGCAGCTCGGTGAGGGTGGCGCCGGTGTCGAGCACCGGGTAGGGCTGCGCGCCGATCACTTCGACCGAATGGCCCAGCCGGACGAGCTCGCGCGAGAGGTGCCGGACGTAGACGCCCTGGCCGCCGCAGAACGGGTTCCCCTTATAGGTGAGGAGTGCGATGCGCAACGGGCGGTCGCCGTCGGCGACGGAACCCGCGAAAGGGCTCGTCACCATGGCCTCTGCGGTCACTCTCGGCCCCCTTCTCCCTGCACTTTCGCCGGAGCGTAACCGCTCGCATAATGTAGAACAAGTTTCAGACTTGATCCGTCGAAGAGCATTGAATCTACCGGCCGGAAACCACACCGTAAGAGGCGGAGCAGGTGATTCACGCCACGGCTCCGAGGGGGCTCCGACGGCTGACATGCTGACGGCGAGACCGACGCGAGCAGCCCCCGCCAACGACACGGAACGCCTTGGAACAGGACAGATGACAGTGGAAGCGAAGGCCGTGACCACACCGGCGTCCCCGCCCCTGACGGAACGCCAGGAGGCACGCCGCCGGCGGATACTGCACGCCAGCGCGCAGCTGGCCAGCCGGGGCGGCTTCGACGCGGTGCAGATGCGCGAGGTCGCGGAGGCGGCGGGCGTGGCGCTGGGCACCCTGTACCGGTACTTCCCGTCCAAGGTCCACCTGCTGGTCGCCACCATGCAGGACCAGCTCCAGCACATGCACACGACGCTGCGCAAGCGGCCCCCCGCGGCCGAGGACCCGGCGGCGCGCGTCGCGGAGACCCTGATGCGGGCGTTCCGGGCGCTCCAGCGGGAACCGCACCTGGCGGACGCGATGGTCCGCGCCCTGACCTTCGCGGACCGCAGCGTGAGTCCGGAGGTGGACACGGTCTCGCGGCTGACGACGGCGATCATCCTGGACGCGATGGGCCTGGAGTCCGCGCCGACGGCGGAGCAGCTCTCGGCGGTCCGGGTGATCGAGCACACCTGGCACTCGGCACTGATCACCTGGCTGTCGGGCCGGGCCTCGATCGCCCAGGTGAAGATCGACATCGAAACGGTCTGCCGCCTGATCGACCTGACGTCCCCGGAAAGGGCCTGAACCCGCCGGTGGGCGCGCGCCCTGTGGGGCGGGGGCTTCGGGGGGCGGGATACGAGCCGGGCCGGATCGGGGAGGGTATGGGGGTTTCCCGTCAGTCCCATCGTCTCTCCGGGGCGGCCCGGCCCCTCAAGGGCGCTCCTCCTCGTTCCTCGTCGTCGCGTCGCTACGCGATGGCCTTCGGCCACCCTTGACCGACCGACC
>NZ_JBVHQF010000004.1:549031-585381 GCF_055567555.1 Streptomyces sp. NPDC026522 | reverse complement strand
GACCCTGTGGGAGAGTAGGACGCCGCCGAACAATCATTGTGGGAAAGCCCCGCACCAGCCCTTCACGGGCATGGTGCGGGGCTTTTCTGCGTTCACCGGCCGAAGCCACTCGGCCCGTACACACCCCCGCTTCACCAGTCGGCGGGATAGCTTTTGAGGCTGCTCGTGTCGAGCGTCCATCGGCCGGCGGCGACGGTGTCACCGATGGTGTGGGGGGCCTTCTTCTGGTAGACGCAGCCGTACCACGTTCAGTCCGTGGGGAGCCGTGCGGTCATCATCGTCAGGAAGATCTGACCGTCCGTGGTCTGCACCTTCCACCGGTCTTCGTGGTGCTCGGCCAACTCCGCGAGCTGCTCCGCGAACGCGTGCATGCGGTGCAGCTGTTCGGGGGTGAAGTCGGCCACGGTGTCCTCCTGGGGGGTGCGCCGACCGGCATGTCCACCTGGCGCGGTGCCTCCCGGGAGGCTACAGGCGGCCGGCCGCCTTGAGGGCGAGGTAGGCGTCGGCCAGGGCTGGGGCCAGGGTGTCGGGGGTGGCGTCGACCACGTGGACGCCGAGGCGGGTGAGGTGGTCCGCGGTGCGGCGGCGCTGGGACTGTGACTGGGTGGCGGCCGCGGCGTCGTAGACGGAGTCGAGTGAGCCGCGGGACCGGGCCATGTCCTGGATGTGCGGGTCCGCGACCGAGGCGAACACGACCGTGTGGCGCTGGATGAGGCGCGGCAGGACCGGGAGGAGGCCCTCTTCCACGGGGGCGGCGTCCAGGCTCGTCAGGAGGACGACGAGGGAGCGGCGCGGGGCGGTGCGCAGGATGGTGGAGACGAGGGCGCGGGAGTCGGTCTCGACGAGCTCCGGTTCCAGGGTGGCCATGGCGTTGACGAAGGCGGGGAGGGTGTCGGCCGCCGAGCGGCCCTGGACGTGGGCGCGGGGGCGGCGGTCGTGGGCCAGGAGGTCCACGCGGTCGCCGGCGCGGGTGGCCAGCGCGGTGAGGAGCAGGGCCGCGTCCATGGCGGAGTCCAGGCGGGGTGCGTCCTTGACGCGGCCGGCCGAAGTGCGGCCGGTGTCGAGGCAGATGAGGATGTGGCGGTCGCGTTCGGGGCGCCAGGTGCGGACGGCGACCTTCCGGCCCCGAGCGGTGGCGCGCCAGTCGATGGAGCGGGTGTCGTCGCCGGGGAGGTAATCGCGCAGGCTGTCGAACTCGGTGCCCTCACCGCGCGTCAGGAGGCTGGTGCGGCCGTCGAGTTCGCGGAGCCGGGCCAGCCGCGACGGGAGGTGCTTGCGGCTATTGAAGGGGGGCAGGACCCGGACCGTCCAGGGCGCGGTGTGGGTGCCCTGGCGGGCGAAGAGCCCGAGGGGGCCGTAGGAGCGGATCGTGACGCGGTCGGCCCGGCGGTCGCCGCGGCGGGTGGGCCTCAGGCGGGTGGTGAGGCGGCGGCGTTCGCCAGCGGGGACGAGCAGGTCGTGGCGGGACGCGGCGGGCTCGGTGCCGGGGAGCCAGCTGCTCGGGGGCCAGGCGTCGCGGACGCGGGCCCGGAGCGTGCGGCCGCCGGGGTTGGTGACGGTGAGGTGGACGTCGGCGGGCTCGCCCAGGCGGACGGAGGTGTCGCCGGAGCGGGCCAGCCGCAGGGTGCGTACCGGCGCCGCCAGGGCGTAGTCGACCGCGCAGGCCAGGCCGAGGGCGCCGTTGACGGCGAGGATGCCCGTCCAGCTCGGCGCCAGGATGCCGACGGGGAGGCTGCCGAGGGCCGCCAGCAGGGCGGCGCGTCCGGTGGGGGCCATCAGCGGGGGACGGGGACGTGGGAGAGGATCGCGGAGATGACCGCGTCGGCGGAGACGCCCTCCATCTCGGCTTCCGGGCGCAGTTGCACGCGGTGGCGCAGGGTCGGCAGCGCGAGGGCCTTCACGTCGTCGGGGGTGACGTAGTCGCGGCCGGTGAGCCAGGCCCAGGCGCGGGCGGTCGCGAGCAGGGCGGTCGCGCCGCGCGGGGAGACGCCGAGGGTCAGGGACGGCGATTCGCGGGTGGCGCGGCAGATGTCGACGACGTACGCGGCGATCTCGGGGGAGACGGTGGTGTTCTCGACGGCCTTGCGGGCCGCTTCGAGTTCGGCGGGTCCGGCGACCGGGCGGAGGCCCGCGGCGTGCAGGTCGCGGGGGTTGAAGCCGGCGGCGTGCCGGGTCAGGACGCCGATCTCGTCCTCGCGGGACGGCAGGGGGACGGTCAGTTTGAGCAGGAAGCGGTCCAGCTGGGCTTCGGGGAGGGGGTACGTGCCCTCGTACTCGACCGGGTTCATGGTGGCGGCGACGAGGAACGGCTCGGGGAGCTTGCGGGGGACGCCGTCGACGGTGACCTGACGCTCCTCCATCGCCTCCAGGAGGGAGGACTGGGTCTTGGGGGGCGTCCGGTTGATCTCGTCGGCGAGGAGGAGGTTGGTGAAGACCGGGCCGTTCTGGAAGGAGAATTCGGCGGTGCGGGCGTCGTAGACGAGGGAGCCGGTGACGTCGCCGGGCATCAGGTCGGGGGTGAACTGGACGCGCTTGGTGTCGAGTTCGAGGGACGCGGCGAGGGCCCGGACGAGGAGGGTCTTGGCGACTCCGGGGACGCCTTCGAGCAGGACGTGGCCCCGGCACAGCAGGGCGACGACGAGACCGGTGACGGCGGAGTCCTGGCCGACCACGGCCTTCGCGATCTCGGTGCGGAGCGCTTCCAGGGAGGAACGGGCGCTGTCCGTGGTGGCCGTCATGAGGTGCGGACCTCTCTTTCGAGGGCGTCGAGGTGGTCGGCGAGCGCGACGAGCGCCGCGTCGTCGGAGGGGGCGGTGCCGAAGAGCAGGGTGGTGAGGTCCGTGGCGTGCGCGGCGGTGAGCCGGGCGGACACGGCGGGGAGCAGGGCGGCGGGCTCGTGGGCCCGGCCGGCGGGTACGCCGACGAGGGCGGCGAGGCGTTCGCGGGTGGCGGTGCGCAGCACGGTGGCGGCGCGGTCGCGGGCGCCGGCCTTGCGGTAGAGACGGGCGCGGCCCTCCGTGGTCTCGGAGGCGCGGACGGCGACGGGGAGGTTCTCGGTGACGAGCGGGCCGAGGCGGCGGGCGCGCCAGAAGGCGGCGAGGGCGGCGGCCACGAACAGCTGGAGCAGGGCCCAGGTCCAGCCGGCGGGTATGAGGTCGAGGAGGGTCCGCTGTCCGGGGGTGTCGGGGCCGCTCAGGTCCGCCGGGCCGGGCAGGTACCAGACGAGTTCGGGGCGGGTGCCGAGGAGCTGGAGGGCGAGGGAGGCGTTGCCCTCCTTGGCCAGGGTCCGGTTGAGCAGGATGCTCTCGGAGCCGAGGAGGACGGTGTCGCCGCCCTTGGCGGTGGCGGGCAGTACGACGAGGGTGGGGTGGCCGCCGTCGGGGTAGCAGGCGGTGGCTCCGGCGAGGTCGGTGCCGTAGCGGGGGCCGCCCCCGGTGGTGGCGCGGCCGGCGGTGCGGGCGGCGGGCAGCGCGCAGCCGGGGTCGAGGGCGCTGCGGTCGGAGTAGCCGCGGGTGCCGGCGCCGGGGGCCAGGTCGGGCAGGGCGGTGCTGGTGGGCGCGAGCAGTACGGTGCGGCCGCCGGAGGTGTCGGCGGCGGAGCGCAGGGTGCGCCGCCGAATCTGGTCGAGGGCGTCGGGGTCGGTGACCAGCAGGGTGGTGCGGGGGCCGGTGGCGGCGGCCGCTTCCTCGGCGGTGGTGACGACGCGGCTGGTGACGCCCCGGGCCTTGAGCAGCTCGGCGGCGGCGCGGCTGCCGTAGGGGTCGGCGGAGCGGGGGTCGAGGTAGCCGTGGTGCCCGTCGGACTGGAGGGCGGCCAGCGTGACACCGGCCGCCAGGAGGACGCCGAGGGCGGCCAGGAAGCCCCGGGAGCGGGCCCAGAGGGTAGTGGTCCGGGGCCCCGCAGCGGGCGCGGCAGGCGCCGCTGTGGCCGGGCGCGGGGCGGTGGTGGCGGTGGACGTGGGGCCGGTCATGCCGTGGGTCCCGTCAGGAGCGGGGTGGCGCGTTCCAGGGTGAGGTCGAGGGTGCGCAGGCGGCCGTAGGTTTCGGGGTCGCCGGTGCGGCCGCCGTACGTGACGTCGTCGAAGGCGCGGGCCGCCGTCCGGAGGTCCTGGGCGTGCTGCGGGAGGCGGGCGGCGGCTTCGGCGGCCGCCTCGTCGGCGGTGCGGCCGGGGCGGGGGTCGAGCAGGGTGCGCTCCTCCAGGGACCGGACGACGGCACGCATGCGTTCTTGGACGGCTTCGGTCCAGCGGCCGGCGGCGGCGTGCGCGTCGGCGGTGGCCCGGTGGTCGGCGGCGGTGCGCGGGCCCGCGTCGAAGAGGGTGCCGGTGCCGGTGACGGTACGGCGGGGGGTGCCGAGCCGCCACCACAGGGCGCCGACGGCCAGGGCGGCCAGGAGCACGACGACGACGAGGCCGGCCGTGCCGCCGGGGGTGGCTCCGGCCGCACGGTCGAAGAAGTCGCCGAGCCATTCCCAGAGCCGGTCCAGGGCGCGCTGGAGCGGGCTCGGGTCGTTCTGGTGGTAGATCCGCTTGGCCAGTTCGCGCTCGGCCGCCTCGCGGGCGGCGTCGCGCGAAGTCGTCACGGGTGGTGTGGCGGTGGCGGTTGCGGCGGCGGTGATGAGTCCCCCCGTGCTCATCGGTGTGTCAGCCTCCGTACCCGGCGCCGGTGCTTCCGTAGTCCTGCAGGCCGGCCGCCCGGGCGAGTTCCAGGTCGAGGGCCTCGCGGCGGATGCGCTGGTCGATGTACAGCAGCACGGTGACGCCCGCGGTGATCGGCAGGATGACCGTGAAGCCGATGACCGAGCCGATGCCGTTGATGAGCAGGAACGACCAGGACACGGCGAAGGAGCCGTCGGTGAAGCTGCTGAGGTCGCCCACGCCGGTGAGCAGCGCGAGGATGCTGAACGGCACGGCGATCATGAACGAGACGATGCCGGTGATCAGCCCGGTCAGCGCGGTGATGCCGAAGATGCGCCACCAGGAGCCCTTGACGAGCTTGGCGGACCGCTTGAGCGCCGTGAGGATCCCGGCCCGCTCCAGCATCAGGGCCGGTGAGGCCAGCAGGAAGCGGAACCAGAGCCAGACGAAGAGCGGCACGGAGACGAGCACGCCGAGCAGGGCGACGCCGACGCTCTTCATCAGCAGCCCCGGCAGGATCAGCACGCCGAGCAGGAGGACCGCCCCGACGGCGAGGAGCAGGGTCAGTCCGATGAGCGGCAGCAGGCGGGGCCGCGCCTCGCGCCAGGCCTCGCCGACCGAGGACGGCCGGCCGATCACGGCGCGGCTGTAGATGACGGTGAGCAGCGCGCTGGCGAGGATGCCGAGGACGAGCTGGACGAGTCCGTTGACGAGGACCGGGACGACGGCGTCGCTCATGCTGCGCAGCACCCGGTCCGGGTCCTCGCCGGTGGCGGAGGCGGTGGTGAGGTCCGCCAGCGCGAACTTGTTGATCAGCAGGTTGCCGACCTCGATGAGGACGCCGACGACGAGGCTGACGGAGAGCACCGAGCGCCAGTGGAGGCGCATGGTGGAGACCGCGCCGTCGAGGATCTCGCCCAGCCCGAGGGGGCGCAGCGGGATCACGCCGGGCTTGGCGGCCGGGGGCGGTCCCCAGGGGCCGCCGGGGTGGCCGTACTGGCCGCCGTAGGGGGACCCGTACGGTCCGGGCTGCCCGGACGGGGGTCCGTACGATCCCCAGCCGGCGCTCTGCTGCGGCTGCTGCGGGGCCTCGGTGGGTGCGGGGGCCTGGGCGCCGGGGCTGGACCACTGGCCGGCCGGCGGCTGGGCGGCGGACCACTTGGAGTCGGCGGCGGGCTGCGCGGGGGGCTGTATGCCCTCCGGCGTGCCCGGGCCGCCCGGGCCGCTCTGACCGGCTTGGCCGCCTTCGCCTTCCGACGGGGAGGACCCGGGCGAAGCCCAGCCCGGAGAGTCGTTCATCTCGCTCCTTACACGTGCGTCCGCTGCGGCGGGGCGCTGGTCGGCTGCCATCGTGCCACGCGGCGACGCAGAGCGGGCCGGGTGTTCCCCCAAGATCCGGTCCGCTCCCGCCTTCAATTGCCGCCCGGATCCGGGGCAGACTGGTCGGCCTGATCGCCACGCAGGTCCGAGGGGCGATTTCCAGCCCTTTTGGCTGTGGGACAGCTCACCGCCAGGTAACGATTAGCTAATGGGATGATGTCAAGCATGAAGGGACGAGTCCTTGTCGTTGACGACGACACCGCGCTGGCCGAGATGCTCGGCATTGTGCTGCGTGGAGAAGGTTTTGAGCCGTCGTTCGTAGCGGACGGTGACAAGGCACTGGCTGCCTTCCGGGAGGCGAAGCCGGACCTGGTACTGCTCGACCTCATGCTGCCCGGACGGGACGGCATAGAAGTGTGCAGGCTGATCCGGGCCGAGTCGGGCGTGCCGATCGTGATGCTCACGGCGAAGAGCGACACGGTCGACGTGGTCGTGGGCCTGGAGTCGGGGGCCGACGACTACATCGTCAAGCCGTTCAAGCCGAAGGAGCTGGTGGCCCGGATCCGGGCCCGCCTGCGCCGTTCGGAGGAGCCGGCGCCCGAGCAGCTGGCCATCGGTGACCTGGTCATCGACGTGGCCGGGCACTCCGTCAAGCGCGACGGTGCCTCCATCGCCCTGACCCCGCTCGAGTTCGACCTGCTGGTCGCCCTCGCGCGCAAGCCCTGGCAGGTGTTCACCCGTGAGGTGCTGCTGGAGCAGGTCTGGGGGTACCGGCACGCGGCGGACACCCGCCTGGTCAACGTGCACGTGCAGCGGCTGCGCTCCAAGGTCGAGAAGGACCCGGAGCGCCCCGAGATCGTCGTGACGGTCCGCGGTGTCGGCTACAAGGCCGGACCGAGCTGACGTGCAGCCCGGCAAGACCCGGGGCGGCTCCCGTGGCGGAGCCCTGCGGGCCGGCCGGCTGCTCAGGGAGCGAGTGGCCGGCAGCCCCGTGCTGCGGCTGTGCGTACGCCTCGTACGCCGGCCGCTGCTCCCGGCTGTCCGGCTCTGGCGGCGCAACATCCAGCTGCGGGTCGTCGCGGCCACCCTGCTGCTCTCGCTCACCGTGGTCCTCGCCCTGGGCTTCGTCGTCATCGCCCAGGTCAGCAAGGGCCTCCTCGACGCCAAGGAGGAGGCCGCGCAGAGCCAGGCCGCGGGCGGGTTCGCGGTCGCACAGGAGAAGGCCAACACCCCCTTCGCCGCCGACGGGTCCGACGTCACCGACAACAAGGTCGGCCGGGACGCCAGCACCTGGATGAACTCCCTCGTCAAGCAGCTGGCCAGCGGTGGCCAGACCGCCTTCGAGGTCGCCGCGCTCGGCGCCGGGGCGGGCGAGCCGGCCGCGCCCGGCGCCCAGGGCGTCAAGGGCGCCCGCGCCTCCGGCAACGTCGATCCGACCGCCAGTGTCCCGATGACCCTGCGCCGGGCCGTCAACCACGCCACCGGCACCTTCAAGACCTTCTCCGAGATCCGCTACACCGCCGGCTCCGGGGAGAAGGCGCCCGCGCCCGCGCTGGTCATCGGCAAACGGCTCACCGACATCAACGGCGACCCCTACGACCTGTACTACCTCTTCCCGCTGACCCAGGAAGAGGAGTCCCTCAACCTCATCAAGGCCACCATCGCCACCGCCGGCCTGTTCGTCGTCGTGCTGCTCGGCGCCATCGCCTGGCTCGTCGTGCGCCAGGTCGTCACGCCCGTCCGGATGGCCGCCGGGATCGCCGAGCGGCTCTCCGCCGGGCGGCTCCAGGAGCGGATGAAGGTCACCGGCGAAGACGACATCGCCCGCCTCGGCGAGGCCTTCAACAAGATGGCCCAGAACCTCCAGCTCAAGATCCAGCAGCTGGAGGACCTGTCGCGGATGCAGCGCCGGTTCGTCTCCGACGTCTCGCACGAGCTGCGGACCCCGCTGACCACCGTCCGCATGGCCGCCGACGTCATCCACGACGCCCGCGTCGACTTCGACCCCGTCACCGCCCGCTCCGCCGAACTGCTCGCCGGACAGCTCGACCGCTTCGAGTCGCTCCTCGCCGACCTGCTGGAGATCAGCCGGTTCGACGCGGGCGCCGCCGCCCTGGAGGCCGAGCCGATCGACCTGCGGGACGTCGTGCGCCGCGTCATCGACGGCGCCGAACCGCTGGCCGAGCACAAGGGCACCCGGATCCGGGTCCTCGGCGACACCCAGCCCGTCATCGCCGAGGCCGACTCCCGGCGCGTCGAGCGGGTGCTGCGCAACCTCGTCGTCAACGCCGTGGAACACGGGGAGGGCCGCGACGTGGTGGTCCGGCTCGCGTCCGCGGGCGGGGCCGTCGCGGTCGCCGTACGGGACTACGGGGTCGGCCTCAAGCCCGGCGAGGCCACCCGTGTCTTCAACCGGTTCTGGCGCGCCGACCCGGCCCGGGCGCGGACCACCGGCGGGACCGGCCTCGGCCTGTCCATCGCCGTCGAGGACGCGCGGCTGCACGGCGGCTGGCTCCAGGCGTGGGGCGAGCCCGGCGGCGGCTCCCAGTTCCGGCTGACCCTGCCGCGCACCGCCGACGAACCGCTGCGCGGCTCCCCGATCCCGCTGGAGCCCGAGGACTCGCGCGCCAACCGGGCCCGGGCCACCGCCGAGGCCGCGGCCCGGGCCGGCGCCGGCAGCGGACCGGGCGGATCCGGCGGCGACCGGCCCCGCCCGGCCGACCGCTCCCCGATACCGCCGCGCCCGGCGGTGACCACCGCGCTGCCGGTCCCGGCCGACCCGACGGCGCTGCCCGGCAACGGGGCCCGGGTCGTGGCGCGCCCCACCGATCAGGCAGCACAGGAGGACGGACCCGGTGGACGCTGAGCGCGGGCTGGCACCCGTACAGGCCCGGCGGGCGCGCGGGCCGCGGCCCGCGACCGTACGGGTGCACGCCGTACTCGCCGTGGTCGGGCTGCTGCTCGCCGGGTGCGCCTCCATGCCCGACAGCGGGGAGATCCGGCAGGTCCAGGCCTCGCAGGGGGTCGACTCCCAGGTACGGGTGTTCGGCGTGCCGCCGGCCGACAAGGCCAGTGCGGCTGACATCGTCGACGGCTTCCTGGAGGCCATGACCAGCGACGACCCGCAGCTGGAGACGGCCCGCAAGTACCTCACCGAGGAAGCCGCGAAGGACTGGAAGCCCGGCACGGCCGTCACCGTGCTCTCGTCGGGCCTCGACCGCTTCCCCGTGCAGGGCTCCAAGGAGCCCGAGGACACGCGGTGGAAGGTCACCGGCAAGAAGCTCGCGACGGTCGACGAGCGCAGCGCCTACCAGCCGGAGACCGGCGGGGTGCGCTACGAGGAGTACCTCCAGCTGGTGCGGGAGAAGGACCAGTGGCGGATCGCGACCCCGCCGAGCAGCCTCGTCCTCAGTGAGTCCGACTTCCAGCGCATCTACAAGCCCGTCAACAAGTACTACTTCGCGGGCGGCACGCTCGTCGCCGACCCCGTGTACGTGCGCCAGCGCAGCGACCCCGCGTCGCGGATGGACCCCACCACCCAGACCGTGCAGTCACTGCTCGCCGGGCCCTCCAAATGGCTGGCCCCGGTCGTCACCTCCAGTTTCCCCACCGGGACGGAACTGCGCGCGGGCACCAAGTCCCTTTCGGCGGACGGCCAGAACACGCTGCGCGTGCCGCTGAACGACAAGGCGAAGAACGTCGCGCAGCCGCAGTGCCAGAAGATGGCCACCCAGCTCCTGTACACCGTCAAGGACCTGACGGCCTCCCGGCTGGACCGCGTCGAACTGCTGCGCCCCGACGGCAGGACGTCGCTGTGCTGGGTCACCCGCGCGGCCGCGGCGGCGCTCGCCAACCCGGCGCCGAGCCCGGAGCACCAGTACTACGTCGACAAGGACTCCCGGCTCGTCCGGATGTCCCTCAACGTCAACGCCGAGGACCAGCAGCAGGACAAGCCGGAGCTCGCGCCCGGACCGCTGGCCACCGCGACCGGGTTCAAGGTGGGCTCGGCAGCCGTCAGCTACGACGAGAAGCGGGCCGCGGTCGTCTCCGACGACGGGCACGGGCTGTACGTGGTGACGCTGACGACGGCCGGACCGATGCCGCAGCCGCTGCCCCTGCCGGCGGGCCGGACCGGCAAGCTGACCGCGCCCAGCTGGGACACCCGTGGCGACCTGTGGATCGCGGACCTCGACCCGCAGAACCAGGGGCTGTGGCGGGTGCCCGGCGGCACCGGGGCACCGCAGAAGGTGGACGTGGCCGGGCTGGACGGCGGCCGGATCACCGCGCTCAAGGCCTCCCCCGACGGGGTGCGCATCGCGCTGCTCGTGGAGAAGGACGGCGGCCGCAAGAACCTCTACACGGGGCGGATCGAGCGGCCCGACGGCAAGGCGGACGCCTCGCCGGTGGCGGTGCGCGAGCTGCGGCCGGCGGCTCCGCAGATGGCGGACGTGATGGCGATGAGCTGGGGGCCGCGGGGCCGGCTGCTCGTGGTGGGCCGGGAGAGCGGCGGGGTCGTACAGGCCCGGTACATGCTGTCCGACGGGTCGACGGCGGCCGCGAGCCTGCCCGGGGCGTCCGGGCTGGCGGGGGTCGCGACGACCGAGGACGAGGAGAAGCCGGTGGTGGCGTTCTCCGACGAGGACGGCATCGTGTGGCTGCCGCCGGGGGCGCAGTGGCGCACGGTGGCGGCGGGTGGGCGCGCACCGGTCTACCCGGGCTGAGCCGGGGCCGCCGCGCCGGGCCGCCGCGCCGGGTCTTCCACAGCCGGGTTTTCCACAGGGGTGGCGGACGGGTGCGGGCGGGCGGCACAGTCCATCGGGTGCGCGGGTTGTGGCAGGAACTGGCCGGGCTGGTGCTGCCGGCCGACTGCGCCGGGTGCGGGGTGCCGGGGGCGGTGCTGTGCGCGCGGTGCCGGGCCGCCCTGGGCGGCGGCGGTGCCGGGCGGGCCCGGCCCACGGCCGCTCCGGCCGCCCTGCCCGTGGTGCACGCGGGCGCGGCCTACGGGGACGCGGTACGGGCCGTCGTGCTGGCCCACAAGGAGCGCGGCGCGCTCCCGCTGGCCGGCCCCCTCGGCGCGGCCCTGGCGGCCGCGGTGCTGTCGGGCGGGTGGGGCGGGGCGGGCGGGGAGCTGGTCCTGGTCCCGGTGCCCTCGGCCCGGCGCCAGACCCGGGCCCGCGGCCATGACCCCGCGCGCAGGATCGCGCTGGCCTGCTCGGCGCGGCTGCGCCGGGCCGGGGTGCCCGCGCGGGTGGCTCCCGTACTGCGGTTGCGGCGGCGGGTCGCGGACCAGGCGGGGCTCGCTGCCCGGGAGCGGTGGCAGAACCTGGCCGGGGCCCTGGAGGCGCGTCCGGCTGGGGTGCGGCCGACGGGCGGGACGCGGATCGTGGTGGTGGACGACGTGATGACGACCGGTGCCACCCTGGCGGAGGCGGCGCGGGCGCTGCGGGCAGCCGGGCAGCGGGTGGCAGGGGCGGCGGTCGTGGCGGCGCCGGCGGGCTCGATCGGGCCGGTCCGGCCGGTCGGATCCGCTGCGGGCGGGGAAAACCGGCGCGGGGGTCGCATGGATGAGGAACCGCCGGGGAAGGCGGCTCGTTACTGGTGATTAGAGACGTCCGAGAAGTGCACAAGAAGAAAAAGCCAGCTGAACGGAACTGAACGGAGGTATGTTCCGGTAGCGGGTGCCGACAACCGGCTATGAGAGATATGTTCGGTTGTGAGGACTGGCGATCCTTGGGCCCCACGTCATCGGAGCACCGACCCGCCCGTTTTTGGAATCTTCGTGTCAGAGGGTGTCTCTCTGCTCCGAAGTCGGTGGGATGTGGATCTTGCCGATGGGGGAGGAGGAGGTGAAAGTCGCCAAGTCCGAGGCTCTGGTGTTCACCGGAGTCTGGTGCGAAAAGGGAGACGCTTCGCCCCAAGAGGCGGAGCTATCCGGGAACGGAGTTCTGCGTGGACATCGTCGTCAAGGGCCGCAAGACCGAGGTGCCCGAGCGGTTCCGCAAGCACGTGGCCGAGAAGCTGAATCCCGAGCGGATCCAGAAGCTCGACGCCAAGGTGATCAGCTTGGACGTCGAGGTGTCCAAGGAACACAACCCGCGCCAGGCCGACCGTTCCGACCGCGTGGAGATCACCCTGCACTCGCGGGGCCCGGTGATCCGGGCCGAGGCCGCGGCAGCAGACCCGTACGCGGCGCTGGACCTGGCTCAGGACAAGCTGGAGGCCCGGCTGCGCAAGCAGCACGACAAGCGGTACACCCGCCGCGGCAACGGCCGGATCTCGGCGGCCGAGGTCGCCGACGTCGTGCCGGGCGTCGCGCAGCTCAACAGCAACGGCGAGCCGGTCTCCGAGGAGAAGACGGACGGGGTCCCGACCACCCGGATCGGGTCCCTTGAGGTGCAGGGCGAAGGCCCCCTCGTCGTCCGCGAGAAGACCCACTCCGCCGCACCCATGTCGCTGGACCAGGCTCTGTACGAGATGGAGCTGGTCGGCCACGATTTCTATCTGTTCGTCGATGCCGACAGCAAGCTGCCCAGCGTCGTCTACCGGCGTCACGCCTACGACTACGGCGTCATCCACGTGAACCCCGACGGGGCCTCCAGCACGGAGGAGCCGCGCGGCGGCGCCGGCGGATCGCTCGGCGGCTGAGTGTTCGAACCTTGCCCCCGTGGAGTGCCGCCCCGGCCTCCGCGGGGGCACTTGTATGACGCGTATGAGCCAGTCGGCCCCCCGACGGAGCCCCTCCCCGCGGCCCGGGCATGGAATCATGGCGGACAGTCAAGCGGCGGCCCAGCCCGCCCGGTTGGCCCAACAGGCGGCCCGAGCGGTCAGCGGATGAGCAGGTCAGCAGCTCGGCACAGGCAGGGGGAGGAACGATGGCGGACAGCTTCGGGCCGGTACGCGGCGACGACGGAGCGGGCTGTCGTGAGGCGGGGCGGGCGGCGGGCGGCCACGCGGACGCCCCGGCCGGCGGCTCCGCCGGGGAGCCGATCCGGGTCCTCGTCGTGGACGATCACGCCCTCTTCCGGCGCGGACTGGAGATCGTCCTCGCCCAGGAGGAGGACATCCAGGTCGTCGGTGAGGCGGGGGACGGGGCCGAGGCGGTGGACAAGGCCGCCGATCTGCTGCCGGACATCGTCCTCATGGACGTACGGATGCCCCGGCGCGGCGGCATCGAGGCGTGCACCTCGATCAAGGAGGTGGCGCCCTCCGCGAAGATCATCATGCTGACGATCAGCGACGAGGAGGCCGACCTCTACGACGCGATCAAGGCCGGCGCGACCGGATACCTGCTGAAGGAGATCTCCACGGACGAGGTCGCGACGGCGATCCGGGCGGTGGCTGACGGCCAGTCGCAGATCAGCCCGTCGATGGCGTCGAAGCTGCTGACCGAGTTCAAGTCGATGATCCAGCGGACGGACGAGCGCAGGCTGGTGCCGGCGCCCCGGCTCACGGACCGGGAGCTGGAGGTCCTCAAGCTGGTGGCCACGGGCATGAACAACCGGGACATCGCCAAGGAGTTGTTCATCTCCGAGAACACCGTGAAGAACCACGTGCGCAACATCCTGGAGAAGCTCCAGCTGCACTCCAGGATGGAAGCCGTGGTGTACGCGATGCGCGAGAAGATCCTCGAAATCAGATGACCGGGGGCGGCGCGGCCGGGGGCGGCGCGGGCGGCATCAGCTCAGCGCGGCCAGTTCCGCCGTGACCGCGGCGGCTTCCGCGGGGCTCGTGGCGCGCTCCACCCGGACGGAGTCGCAGCCGACCCAGGACGCCGCCTCCAGCAGGGCTTCGGCCATGGGCCGGGCGGCCTTCGGGCTGGTCAGGGAGAGCTGCCGGGCCACCAGCGCGGAGCCTTCGCGGGCCGGGTCGACCCGGCCCTGGAGCCGGCCGCCGGCCAGCAGCGGCATCGCGAAGTAGCCGTGTACCCGCCGGGGCTTGGGGACGTACGCCTCCAGCCGGTGCGCGAAGCCGAAGATCCGCTCCGTCCGCGCGCGGTCCCACACCAGCGAGTCGAACGGGGACAGCAGCGTCGTACGGTGGCGGCCGCGCGGGACGGTCGCGAGCGCGGCCGGATCGGCCCAGGCGGCGCCGCCGCGGGGCCAGCCCCCGACCGTCACGGGGACCAGCCCCGAGTCGGCGATCACCGCGTCCACCTGCTCGCCCTTGAGGCGGTGGTAGTCGGCGAGGTCGGCGCGGGTGCCGACGCCCAGGCTCTGCCCGGCCAGCGCGACGAGCCGGCGCAGGCACTCGCGGTCGTCCAGGTCGTCGTGGAGCAGTGCGTCCGGGACGGCCCGCTCGGGCAGGTCGTAGACCCGCTTCCAGCCGCGCCGCTCGGAACAGACCACCTCACCGGTGTCCAGCAGCCACTCCACCGCGATCTTCGTCTCGGACCACTCGAACCATTCGCCGCCGTTCTTGGCGCCGCCCAGCTCGGTCGAGGTCAGCGGACCGTCGGCCCTGAGGCGGTCCAGGACGGCCCGGGTCGAGCGTTCCTTGTCCTGCAGGACGTGCCAGCGGTGGCCGCGCGCCCGGCGGGCCCGGCGGCGGAAGGCGAAGTGCGGCCACTCCTCGATGGGCAGGATGCAGGCCGCGTGGGACCAGTACTCGAAGGCGTGCCGGTCGGACCAGTAGGCCCGCTCGACGGTGTCGCGGCCCACCGCGCCCAGGCGCGCGTACGGGATCAGTTCGTGCGAGCGGGCCAGGACCGAGATCGTGTCCAGCTGTACGGCGCCCAGGTGGCGCAGCACCCCGCGCACCCCACCCCGGCGGTCGGGCGCCCCGAGGAAGCCCTGCGCGCGCAGGGCGATCCGGCGCGCCTCGTCTGCGGACAGGGACACGGTCGGCGGCGGTGTGCTCGTCATGGCCGCACCTTAGGGGGCGGCACTGACAGCGGGCAGGTAGGGGAGCGCGGAGGGCAGGCCCAGATCAGTGGGGAGCAGGGCGCCGACCCAGCAGTCCCGGGCGGTGCCGTTGCGCAGGAGGGCGGCCCGCAGGACGCCCTCGAAGCGGAAGCCGGCCTTTTCCGCGACGGCCCGCGAGCCGTGGTTGCCGGCCTCGGCGCGCCATTCGAGCCGGACGGCGCCGAGGCCCGTGAAGGCCCAGCGGGCGACGGCGCGCACGGCCTCGGTCATGTAGCCGTGGCCGCGGTGCTCCTTGGTGGCCCAGTAGCCGATCTCGTACGCGTCCGGTCCCCGGACGTGCACGCCGACGGCCGCGACCAGCGGCCCCCCGGTGCCGAGCCGGACGGCGAAGCTGTAGCCCGTGTCGTCGCGCCAGCCGGCCGGGACGCTCTCGCGGACGAAGCCGCGGGCGTGGGCGCGCTCGTACGGGGAGGGGACCATGGTCCAGCGCTGGATGTCCGGGTCCTGCGCGGCGGCGTAGACCTCGTCCTCGTCGGCGGGGGCGAAGGGCCGCAAGCTCAGGCGCTCCGTGCTCAGGGTGATGGGGTCCATGCCCGGATTCTGCTGCGGGCGCGCCCGGCGGGCGAACAGTTTTCGCTCACACCGGCACCTTCCGTGCCCCCCGTACGTTCTCATTCCGGGCGCCCGTGCCCTGCGGATAGTGCGGACCTCCCGACGCGACCGCGTCCTCGCTTACGATGGCCGTTGCGGTGGGGCCCACCCTCCGTGCCCGTGTACGAACCAGTGCCAGGCCCGACCGGCAAGGAGACAAACCTCGGTGTCCGTCTTCAACAAGCTCATGCGTGCAGGCGAAGGCAAGATCCTGCGCAAACTGCACCGCATCGCGGACCAGGTCAACTCCATCGAAGAGGACTTCGTCAACCTCTCCGACGCCGAGTTGCGGGCGCTCACGGACGAGTACAAGCAGCGGTACCAGGACGGCGAGAGCCTGGACGACCTGCTGCCCGAGGCCTTCGCGACCGTTCGCGAGGCCGCGAAGCGGGTCCTCGGCCAGCGGCACTACGACGTCCAGATCATGGGCGGCGCGGCGCTGCACCTCGGCTACGTCGCCGAGATGAAGACCGGTGAGGGCAAGACCCTCGTCGGCACGCTGCCCGCGTACCTGAACGCGCTGTCCGGCAAGGGCGTCCACCTGATCACGGTGAACGACTACCTCGCCGAGCGCGACTCGGAGCTGATGGGCCGGGTGCACAAGTTCCTCGGCCTCGAAGTCGGCTGCATCCTGGCGAACATGTCGCCGGCCCAGCGCCGCGAGCAGTACAACTGCGACATCACGTACGGAACGAACAACGAGTTCGGCTTCGACTACCTGCGCGACAACATGGCGTGGTCGAAGGACGAGCTGGTGCAGCGCGGCCACAACTTCGCCGTGGTCGACGAGGTCGACTCGATCCTGGTCGACGAGGCGCGTACGCCGCTGATCATCTCCGGCCCGGCCGACCAGGCGACGAAGTGGTACGCCGACTTCGCCAAGCTCGTGACCCGGCTGACCAAGGGCGAGCCGGGCAACCCGCTCAAGGGCATCGAGGAGACCGGCGACTACGAGGTCGACGAGAAGAAGCGCACCGTCGCCATCCACGAGGCGGGCGTGGCGAAGGTCGAGGACTGGCTCGGCATCGACAACCTGTACGAGTCGGTGAACACCCCGCTCGTCGGTTACCTGAACAACGCCATCAAGGCGAAGGAACTCTTCAAGGTCGACAAGGACTACGTCGTCATCGACGGCGAAGTCATGATCGTTGACGAGCACACCGGCCGTATCCTCGCCGGCCGCCGCTACAACGAGGGCATGCACCAGGCGATCGAGGCGAAGGAAGGGGTGGACATCAAGGACGAGAACCAGACGCTCGCCACGATCACCCTCCAGAACTTCTTCCGCCTCTACAGCAAGCTGTCGGGCATGACCGGTACGGCCATGACCGAGGCCGCCGAGTTCCACCAGATCTACAAGCTCGGTGTCGTCCCGATCCCGACGAACCGCGCGATGGTCCGCAAGGACCAGCCCGACCTGATCTACCGGACCGAGGTCGCGAAGTTCGCCGCCGTCGTCGACGACATCGCGGAGAAGCACGAGAAGGGCCAGCCGATCCTCGTCGGTACGACGTCGGTCGAGAAGTCCGAGTACCTCTCCCAGCAGCTCTCCAAGCGCGGCATCCCGCACGAGGTGCTGAACGCGAAGCAGCACGAGCGCGAGGCTTCGATCGTCGCGCAGGCCGGCCGCCGAGGCGCGGTCACCGTCGCCACGAACATGGCCGGTCGCGGTACCGACATCAAGCTCGGCGGCAACCCGGACGACCTGGCCGAGGCGGAGCTGCGCCAGCGCGGCCTGGACCCGGAGGAGCACATCGAGGAGTGGGCGCACGCCCTGCCCGAGGCGCTCAAGCGGGCCGAGACGGCGGTCAAGGCGGAGTTCGAAGAGGTCAAGGAGCTCGGCGGGCTGTACGTGCTGGGCACCGAGCGGCACGAGTCGCGCCGCATCGACAACCAGCTGCGCGGCCGCTCCGGCCGACAGGGCGACCCGGGCGAGTCCCGGTTCTACCTCTCGCTGGGCGACGACCTGATGCGCCTGTTCAAGGCGCAGATGGTCGAGCGGGTCATGGCGATGGCGAACGTGCCGGACGACGTGCCGATCGAGAACAAGATGGTGACGCGCGCGATCGCGTCGGCCCAGTCGCAGGTCGAGACCCAGAACTTCGAGACGCGCAAGAACGTCCTCAAGTACGACGAGGTCCTCAACAACCAGCGTGAGGTCATCTACCGCGAGCGCCGGCGCGTCCTGGAGGGCGAGGACCTCCAGGAGCAGGTCCGCCACATGATGGACGACACCATCGACGCGTACATCGCGGCGGAGACGGTGGAGGGCTTCGCGGAGGAGTGGGACCTGGACCGGCTGTGGGGCGCCTTCCGGCAGCTGTACCCGGTGAAGGTCACCGTGGAGGAGCTGGAGGAGGCCGCGGGGGACCGGGCGGGCATCACGGCCGAGTTCATCGCGGAGTCGGTCAAGGACGACATCCACGAGCAGTACGCGGAGCGCGAGAAGGCGCTCGGCTCCGACATCATGCGCGAGCTGGAGCGGCGCGTGGTGCTGTCGGTGCTGGACCGCAAGTGGCGTGAGCACCTGTACGAGATGGACTACCTGCAGGAGGGCATCGGCCTGCGGGCGATGGCCCAGAAGGACCCGCTGGTCGAGTACCAGCGCGAGGGCTTCGACATGTTCAACGCCATGCAGGAGGGCATCAAGGAGGAGTCCGTCGGCTACCTGTTCAACCTGGAGGTCCAGGTCGAGCAGCAGGTCGAGGAGCTTCCGGTGCAGGACACCGTGCCGGCTCCGGCGAAGCCGGAGATCCGGGCGAAGGGGCTGGACGCTCCGCAGCGGCCGGACCGGCTGCACTTCTCGGCGCCGACGGTCGACGGTGAGGGCGGGGTCGTCGAGGGCGACTTCGACGCCGATGCCGACGGGGACGGCGAGGAGGCCGGGGTCGGGATGACGCGGGCGGAGCGGCGCAAGGCGCAGAAGGCCTCCGGCGGGCGGCGCCGGAAGAAGTAGCCGCCGCCGCTGCCGTTGCTCGCCGCCGGGGCCGGACACCGCTGTACGGGTGTCCGGCCCCGGCGGCGTTTTGCGTGGGGCGGTTGCCGGGGTGGACCCGGCTGCGCCGGGGCTTTGCGGGGCTCGGCCCCGCGCCCCGCGCCTCACACGCCGGCGGGGCCGAAGGTTGGCCGGCATCAAAGGCGCGGGCCGTGGATTTCTACTGCCGCGCAGCGCCAGCGGAGGTCGGGGCCCTGTTCGAGGCGGAAGGCCATCGCCGAGACGCGGTCGCCCGTCGCGATGCGGGCGAAGGCTTCGATGACGCCGGGGCCCGGGTGGAAGCGGCCGCAGTGGCGCAGGACCGGGGTGAGGCGGTCGCGGAGGGGGTCCGCGGGGGCCAGGGTGACCAGTTGCTCGTACGCGGGGCCCACGGTGTGGCCCAGCAGCGAGTGGACCGGGCGGCGGCCGCTGAGGACGGCCAGCAGGCGTTCGGCGAACCAGTCGTGCGGGCCGCGCGGGCGGCGCCGGGCGCCGGGGGCCTGCTGGTCGCGGCGGCCCGGTGGGCGGGTGGTGGTCCTGGTCCTGGTCATGGCGGTCGTCCCCGGGAAGGCCGGGCCCGGGTCCAGGGTGGATACCGGGCGGTCACTAGGTACGGGCCAACTTGTACGGCCCCCTCCTCACGCTCCGCAACGAGGTGGCTTCGGTTCGTGACCGTGCGGACGGTTCACCTATCAGGGTGCCGCCCCGCGCCGACCGGGGCCGCGCGGTCCGCGCGGGGCGGCGCCCGGTGGACGCGGCGCTGTCGGCCGATCGCGCCCGAAGGGGGACAGGAGTCGTCCCCCGGTCGGACGCGGACGGCGAGGGCCGCCGTATCCTGAGGGGGTTTTCCGACTAACGAAAGCGGCCGGCCATGCGCGTGTACGTCCCCCTGACCCTCCCCGGGCTCGCCGAGGTGTACAAGGCCGGCGAGCTGGGCCCGGCGCCGCTGCATGCGTACGCGGTCACGCCCGGGCTGCGGGAATGGTACGTCTCGGACGACATCGAGGAGCTGGAGTACGCCGCCCTCAGCCGGGCCGCCGAGGCCTCGCTGCGGCTGCTCGCCGCCGACCCGGCCGCCCCGCGCAAGCGCGTCGTCGTCGCGGTCGACGTCGAGGACAAGGCCGCCTCCGCCGTCCCCGGTGTCGACGAGGCCACCCTCGGGCAGGTCAGCCTGGCCGGCGCCGTACGGCTGACCGTGGCCGCCGCCGTGCACGTCGACGCCGATGACGCACTGGCCGACGTCGAGGCCGCTGCCGGCGCCGTGGCGGCCGCCGACCGCGGGGACGACGACGCCCGCTTCGTCGTGGACGGCGCCGAGGACCACGAGCTGCTGTGGTTCGGCGTGCAGGAGATCCCGGGGCTGCTCCCGTGAGCCCGCGTCCTCATCCGCACCTGGTCTGGGACTGGAACGGGACCCTGCTCCACGACGTCGACGCCGTCCTGGCAGCCACCAACGCCTCCTTCGCCGAGTTCGGGTTCGCGCCGATCACCCTGGAGACGTACCGCGAGCTGTACGTCGTACCGGTGCCGAAGTTCTACGAGCGGCTGATGGGCCGGATGCCGACGGACGCGGAGTGGCTCGTCATGGACGAGACCTTCCACCGGCACTACTGGTCCGCCGCGGACGCGGTCGGGCTGGCCGCGGGCGCTCTGGAGCTGCTCCGGGACTGGGAGGGCGCGGGGGCCACCCAGTCCCTGCTGTCGCTCGCGCCCCACGAGAAGCTGGTGCCGCTGGTGCGCACCCTCGGCATAGAGCGGCACTTCCTGCGCGTCGACGGGCGCACCGGTCCCTCGCACACCACCAAGGCGGGTCACCTCGTCCGCCACCTGGCCGCCCTGGAGACGTCCGGGGTGACCGCCTCCCGCTGCGTGCTGATAGGTGACGCCCTGGACGACGCGCTCGCCGCCGCCCATGTGGGCGCGCGGGCGGTCCTGTACACGGGTGGTTCGCACAGCCGCCGCAGTCTGGAATCGGCCGGTGTGCCCGTGGTCGACACTCTGGCGGAGGCCGTGGCCACGGCCCGGGAACTGGCCGGATAACGCCTTGTTCCGGGCGGGGGCGGGGGTCCTGCACGTACGCCGCCGTCCGTCGCTGTCCAGAGCGGCAAAAATGCACCCCCTGATTTGTACAGAAGCCGCTCGTGACGAGTCGGGGGTCAAGGGGGATAGCCTGGTACCCGTGATCAGCGCGATAACCCTCGGGGGTCCTGACGCCCCCGGCACGCGCCCGGCGCACGACAGTGCCCGGGCCTTCGCTGATCCCCGCTGCCGGGACGTGCCGCCGATCATGGCCGATTCCCTCCCGGTCGCCTCTCTCGACGACATAGCGTCGATCCCGAACGGAAACCCCGCCTCGCGGTGCTATGTCATTCCTTCCTTCACCTACGTCACGCAATGGCGCGCGACAGGAGCCAGAGGACATGCAGACCAAGCTGGACGAAGCAAAGGCCGAGCTGCTCGCGCGGGCGGCACGGGTAGCTGAGAACAGCCCGGCCGGGGGGCTACTTCCGACTGGGTCCGAACAAGGGGAGCGCCCCGACCCGGGTGCGACGCTCGCCTACCTCCAGCGCTACTACCTGCACACCGCCCCCGAGGACCTGTTGGACCGGGATCCGGTCGACGTGTTCGGGGCCGCGCTCTCCCACTACCGGCTGGCCGAGCAGCGCCCGCAGGGCAAGGCGAACGTGCGCGTGCACACCCCCACGGTCGAGGAGAACGGCTGGACCTCCAGCCACTCGGTCGTCGAGGTCGTCACCGACGACATGCCGTTCCTCGTGGACAGCGTCACCAACGAGCTGTCGCGCCAGGGCCGCGGGATCCACGTGGTGATCCACCCGCAGGTCGTCGTCCGCCGCGACCTGACCGGCAAGCTCATCGAGATCCTCGGCCCGGACTGCGACGCCCACGGCCCCCGGACCGCGCGCCCCCACGACTCCCTGGTCGAGTCCTGGATCCACGTCGAGATCGACCGCGAGACCGACCGCGGCGACCTCAAGCAGATCACCGTCGACCTCCAGCGCGTCCTGTCCGACGTCCGTGAGGCCGTCGAGGACTGGGAGAAGATGCGCGACGCGGCGCTGCGCATCGCGGACGAGCTGCCCGGCGAGCCGACGGCGCCCGACCTGCGCGAGTACGAGCAGGAAGAGGCCCGCGAGCTGCTGCGCTGGCTCGCCGACGACCACTTCACCTTCCTCGGCTTCCGCGAGTACAACCTGGTCGACGACGACGCGCTGACCGCCGTGCCCGGCACCGGCCTGGGCATCCTGCGCTCCGACCCGCTGCACCACGGCCAGGAGGACGCGCACCCCGTCTCGCCGTCCTTCAACCGGCTGCCGGCCGACGCGCGCGCCAAGGCCCGCGAGCACCGGCTGCTGGTACTGACCAAGGCCAACAGCCGCGCCACCGTGCACCGCCCCTCGTACCTGGACTACGTCGGCGTCAAGAAGTTCGACGCCGAGGGCAACGTCGTCGGCGAGCGCCGCTTCCTCGGGCTGTTCTCCTCCGCCGCGTACACCGAGTCGGTGCGCCGGGTGCCGGTGATCCGCCGCAAGGTCGCCGAGGTGCTCGAAGGCGCCGGGTTCTCGCCCAACAGCCACGACGGCCGCGACCTGCTGCAGATCCTGGAGACCTACCCGCGCGACGAGCTGTTCCAGACCCCGGTCGACAAGCTCCGCGAGATCGTCACCTCCGTCCTGTACCTCCAGGAACGCCGCCGGCTGCGGCTGTACCTGCGCCAGGACGAGTACGGGCGCTACTACTCCGCGCTGGTGTACCTGCCGCGCGACCGGTACACCACCGGGGTCCGGCTGCGCCTGATCTCGATCCTCCAGGAGGAGCTGAACGGCAGCAGCGTCGACTTCACCGCCTGGAACACCGAGTCGATCCTCTCCCGCATCCACTTCGTCGTCCGCGTCCCGCAGGGCACCGAGCTGCCCGCGCTGACCGACGCCGACGTCGAGCGCATCGAGGCCCGGCTGGTGGAGGCCGCCCGCTCCTGGGCCGACGGCTTCGGCGAGGCGCTGATCGCGGAGACCGGTGAGGAGCGCGCCGCCGAACTGCTGCGCCGCTACGGCAACTCCTTCCCCGAGGGCTACAAGGCCGACCACTCGCCGCGCGCCGCCGTGGCCGACCTGGTCCGCCTGGAGCGGCTGTCCGAGAGCGGCCGGGAGTTCGACCTCTCCCTGTACGAGCCGGTCGGCGCGGGCCCCGGCGAGCGCCGCTTCAAGATCTACCGGCAGGGCGAGCAGGTGTCCCTGTCCGCCGTGCTGCCGGTGCTCCAGCGCCTGGGCGTGGAGGTCACCGACGAGCGGCCGTACGAGCTGCGGTGCAGCGACCGCACCCACGCGTGGATCTACGACTTCGGCCTGCGGATGCCGCTGTCGTCGGGCAACGGCGAAAGCCACCTCGGCGACGACGCCCGCGAGCGCTTCCAGGACGCCTTCGCGGCGGTCTGGCAGGGGGAGGCGGAGAACGACAACTTCAACACCCTGGTGCTGAGCGCCGGGCTCACCTGGCGGCAGGCCGTGGTGCTGCGCGCGTACGCCAAGTACCTGCGCCAGGCCGGTTCCACCTTCAGCCAGGACTACATGGAGGACACCCTCCGCAACAACGTCCACACCACCCGGCTGCTGGTCTCGCTCTTCGAGGCGCGGATGTCCCCGGCCCGGCAGACCGCCGGCACCGAGCTCGTCGACGCGATGCTGGAGGAGCTGGACGGGGCGCTGGACCAGGTCGCCTCCCTGGACGAGGACCGCATCCTGCGCTCGTTCCTGACGCTCATCAAGGCGACGCTGCGCACCAACTTCTTCCAGATGAACGACGCGGGCGAGCCGCACGCGTACGTGTCGATGAAGTTCGACCCGCAGGCCATCCCGGACCTGCCGGCGCCGCGCCCGGCCTTCGAGATCTGGGTGTACTCCCCGCGCGTCGAGGGTGTCCACCTGCGCTTCGGCAAGGTCGCCCGGGGCGGCCTGCGCTGGTCCGACCGGCGTGAGGACTTCCGTACGGAGGTCCTCGGCCTGGTCAAGGCGCAGATGGTCAAGAACACCGTGATCGTGCCGGTCGGCGCGAAGGGCGGCTTCGTCGCGAAGAACCTGCCGGACCCGTCGGTGGACCGCGACGCCTGGCTCGCCGAGGGCATCGCCTCGTACAAGGTCTTCATCTCGGCGCTGCTCGACATCACCGACAACATGGTCGCCGGTGAGGTCGTGCCGCCGAAGGGCGTGGTCCGTCACGACGAGGACGACACCTACCTCGTCGTCGCCGCCGACAAGGGCACCGCGACCTTCTCCGACATCGCCAACGGCGTCGCGGAGTCCTACGGCTTCTGGCTGGGCGACGCCTTCGCCTCGGGCGGCAGCGCGGGCTACGACCACAAGGGCATGGGCATCACCGCCCGCGGCGCCTGGGAGTCGGTGAAGCGGCACTTCCGCGAGCTGGGCCACGACACCCAGACCGAGGACTTCACGGTCGTCGGCGTCGGCGACATGTCGGGTGACGTCTTCGGCAACGGCATGCTGCTCTCCGAGCACATCCGCCTGGTCGCGGCCTTCGACCACCGGCACATCTTCATCGACCCGCACCCGGACGCGGCGACCTCGTACGCCGAACGCCGGCGCCTGTTCGAGCTGCCGCGTTCCTCGTGGGCCGACTACGACACCGCGCTGCTCTCGGCGGGCGGCGGGGTGCACCCGCGTACGGCGAAGGCCATCCCGGTCAACGCGCACATGCGCGAGGCCCTCGGCATCGAGGCGGGCGTCTCGAAGCTGACGCCGGCCGAGCTGATGCAGGCCATCCTCAAGGCCCCCGTGGACCTGCTGTGGAACGGCGGCATCGGTACGTACGTCAAGGCGACGGCCGAGACGCACGCCGACGTCGGCGACAAGGCCAACGACGCCATCCGCGTCAGCGGCGCCGACGTGCGCGCCAAGGTCATCGGCGAGGGCGGCAACCTGGGCCTGACCCAGCTCGGCCGCATCGAGTTCGCCCGGGTCGGGGCCGGCGGCGAGGGCGGCAAGGTCAACACCGACGCCATCGACAACAGCGCCGGCGTGGACACCTCCGACCACGAGGTGAACATCAAGATCCTGCTCAACTCGGTGGTCGCGGACGGCGACATGACCGTCAAGCAGCGCAACGCGCTGCTCGCCGAGATGACCGACGAGGTCGGCGGGCTGGTGCTGCGCAACAACTACGCGCAGAACGTGGCCCTGGCCAACGCCGTCGCCCAGGCGCCCAGCCTGCTCCACGCCCAGCAGCGCTTCATGCGCCGCCTGGGCCGGGACGGGCTGCTGGACCGCGCGCTGGAGTTCCTGCCCAACGACCGGCAGATCCGCGAGCTGCTCAACAACGGCAAGGGCCTGACCCAGCCGGAGCTGGCCGTCCTGTTCGCCTACACCAAGATCACGGTGGCGGACGAGCTGATCCACACCGCGCTGCCGGACGACCCGTACCTGCGCCGCCTGCTGCACGCCTACTTCCCGGCCCCGCTGCGCGAGAAGTTCGGCGAGCAGATCGACGCGCACGCGCTGCGCCGGGAGATCATCACCACCCTCCTGGTCAACGACACCGTCAACACCGGCGGTTCGACGTTCCTGCACCGCCTGCGCGAGGAGACCGGGGCCTCCACGGAGGAGATCGTCCGGGCGCAGCTCGCGGCCCGCGAGATCTTCGGCCTGGCCGAGGTCTGGGACGAGGTCGAGGCGCTGGACAACGAGGTCGCGGCCAGTGTCCAGACCCGGGTGCGGCTGCACTCGCGCCGGCTGGTCGAGCGCGGTACCCGGTGGCTGCTCAACAACCGGCCGCAGCCGCTGGAGATCACCGGGACCATCGAGCTCTTCGCGGACCGGGTGGGCCTGGTCTGGGCCGAGCTGCCCAAGCTGGTGCGCGGCGCCGACCTGGAGTGGTACCAGTCGATCATGGACGAGCTGACCGGCGAGGGCGTGCCGCAGGAGCTGGCGGCCAAGGTGGCCGGCTTCTCGTCCGCGTTCCCGACGCTGGACATCGTCGCGATCGCCGACCGCACGGGCCTGGGCCCGCTGGACGTCGCCGAGGTCTACTACGACCTCGCCGACCGCCTCGACATCACCCAGCTGATGGACCGGATCATCGAGCTGCCGCGGGCCGACCGCTGGCAGTCCATGGCCCGCGCCTCCATCCGCGAGGACCTGTTCGCGGCGCACGCGGCGCTGACCGCCGACGTGCTGGCGGCCGGGGAGGCGGACGCGACTCCCGAGGAGCGCTTCAAGGCGTGGGAGGAGCGGAACGGCGCGATCATCGGCCGGGCGCGGACGACCCTGGACGAGATCCGCGGGTCGGACGACTTCGACCTGGCGAACCTGTCCGTCGCGATGCGGACGATGCGTTCGCTGCTGCGCTCGCACGGCTGACACGGCTGAGCGGTGCGCTTCGCCGAACGGTGAAGCGGGCGGCCCCGGGACCGGAAGGTCCCGGGGCCGCCCGCTGTTCCGGGGTCTCAGCCGGAGCGGGTGAAGGCCTCGTAGGCGTCGCAGACCTCTTCGGCGGGGCCGTCCATGCGCAGCACCCCCGACTCCAGCCAGATCGCCCGGTCGCAGGTCTCGCGGACGGTGCCGATGGAGTGGCTGACGAGGAAGACGGTGCCGGCGCTCTTGCGCAGTTCCGCGATGCGGTCCTGGCTGCGCCGCTGGAACGCGGCGTCGCCGGTGGCCAGGGCCTCGTCGATCATCAGGACGTCGTGGTCCTTGGCCGCGGCGATGGAGAAGCGCAGCCGGGCGCCCATGCCGGAGGAGTAGGTGCGCATGGGCAGGGAGATGAAGTCGCCCTTCTCGTTGATGCCGGAGAAGTCGACGATGTCCTGGTAGCGCTCGTGGATCTGCTGCTTGGACATGCCCATCGCGAGGCCGCCGAGTATGACGTTGCGCTCGCCCGTCAAGTCGTTCATCAGGGCGGCGTTGACGCCGAGGAGCGACGGCTGGCCGTGCGAGTAGACGCGGCCGCGGGCCACGGGCTGGAGGCCGGCGATCGCCGCGAGCAGGGTGGACTTGCCCGAGCCGTTGGAGCCGATGAGACCGATGGCCTCGCCCTTGTACGCGGTGAAGCTGACGCCCTTGACGGCGTGCACCTCGCGGACGCCGGGGGCGGGCTTGCGGGAGATGATCCGGCTCAGTGCGGCGGTCGCGCCGCCCTTGCGGGTGCCGGTGCCGTACACCTTGTAGATGACGTGGACGTCGTCCGCGATGACGGTGGGGATGGCGGTGTCAGCCACGTCCGTACTCCTCTTCTGCCTTCCAGAAGAAGACGAAGCCGCCGAGGCCCGCGATCAGGGCCCAGCCGATGGCGATCGGCCACACGTGGGGCGGGAGCGAGCCCGCCTTGAAGCTGTCGATCAGTGCGAAGCGCATCAGGTCGATGTAGACGGCCGCCGGGTTGAGCTGGAGGGCCGTCGTCACCCAGTGCGGCAGGTGGTCCGACTTGAGCGTCTGCTCGATGGACCACATCACGCCCGAGGAGTACATCCAGGTGCGCAGGATGAACGGCATCAGCTGGCTGACGTCCGGGTTCTTGCTGCCGATGCGCGCCATGACCAGGGCGCAGCCGGCGCAGAACACGGCGCACAGCAGCAGTGCCGGGGCCGCGAGGAGCCAGGACGGGCCCGGTGTCTGCCCCAGGGCCAGCAGCAGGATGACCAGGGCGCCCATGGTCACGAGCAGCTGCTGGAACAGCTGGATGACCGTGGACAGGGGCAGCGCCGCGCGCGGGAAGTGCAGGGCGCGGACCAGGCCGAGGTTGCTGTGGACGGCGCGGGTGCCGGTGTTGATGGAGCTTCCGATGAAGTCCCACACGAACACGCCGGTGATGAGGAAGGGGATGTAGTCCGCGACCTGGTGTCCGGCGTTCATGATCACGCCGAAGATGAAGTAGTAGACGGCCGCGTTCAGCAGCGGGGTGGCCAGGTGCCACACCTGGCCGAGGCGGGCCGTGCTGTACGTGGCCTGCATGCGGGCGGTGGCGTACGCCGTCACGAAGTGGCGGCGCTCCCAGAGCTGTGCCACGTAGCGGGGGAGGCTGGGGCGGGCGCCGCTGAGGGTCAGGCCGTGGGCGGCCGCCAGCTCTTGCGGTGTCATCGGTTCCGCGGTCCCGCCTGCCGTTGTCTGGGGCGGCGGTGCGGTCACGGGGGGCACGGTCACGGTCACGGGGTCGCTTTCGACGGGGAGACACGTCGGACGTCGGACGGAACGGTTACGTATCGTCGTGACGCTGAGGGTAGGTCCCCTGGCGTTGAGACGCAACCGTATCGTCGTGACGGCCCGGTGTCGCCCTGCGCCGTTATGCTCTGTGCCATGACCTCCGAGCCCGCCGCCCCCGTCTCCGAGCCCGCCGTCGAACCGTCGCCCGCCCGCCGCGCCCCCGCCGGCGCCGCCGTCCTGCGCGAGGACGTGACCCGGGCGATCCGGGCGGCGGTCCTGGAGGAGCTCGCGACGGTCGGTTTCGCCCGGATGTCGATCGAGGGCATCGCGCGGCGGGCGGGCGTCGGCAAGACGGCCGTCTACCGGCGCTGGAAGTCGAAGCTGCACCTCGTACTGGACCTGGTCGGCGCCTTCGCGGCCGACGGGCTCCCGGTACCGGCGACGGGCTCGCTGTACGGGGACGTCCGGGCCCTGCTGGAGGTCATGTCCCACGTGCTGCGCCACCCCGTGGCGTCGGCGGTCATCCCCGACCTGCTCGTGGAGGCGGCGCGCCAGCCCGAGATCGCCGACGCGGTGCGCGGCGCGCTGCTCGCGGGCGAGCGGGGCATGGCGGAGGGGATCGTCTCCGAGGCCGTCGCCCGCGGCGAGCTGGCGCCGGGCACGGACCCGGGCCGGGCGCTGGACCTGGCGATCGGCCCGCTGTACTGGCGCCAGGTCGTGGTCCGCGACGAGGTCCCGGCCGGGTACCTGGACGAACTGGCCCGGTCGGTGGTGGCGGGCCTGAAGGCCGCCGCGGGCTGAGGGGGTACGGCCAGAGGGCCGGCCTCAGGTTGATCAGCTACGGCCAGAGGGCCGGGCTCAGGGTGAGCTGCGGGGACGGCGACGGCGACGAAGCGGCCGCGGCCGCGGGCCGGCGGTCCGCCGGCGGCACCACGGCCGGCAGCGGGGCGGACTGCCCCAGGAAGACCCGGCGCACGACCCGCTCGGCCGCGTGGCCGTCGTCGAACGTACAGAAGCGGGAGCGGAACGCGGCGCGCAGCTGCGCCGAGCGCGAGCCCTGCCAGTGCCCGGTGGCGAAGATGTCCACCAGCTCGTCCTCGGTCCGGGCGAGCGCGCCCGGCGGAGCGTCGCGCACGTCGAAGTACGGGCCGCGGGCCGCCTGGTAGGCCTCCCAGTCCGCCGCGTGGATCACGATCGGCCGGTCCAGGACCGCGTAGTCGAACATCAGCGACGAGTAGTCCGTCACCAACGCGTCCGAGGCGAGGCAGAGCTCCTCCACGGACGGATGGCCGCTGACGTCCACCAGCCGCGGGTGGCCGTCGGGCTCGGGGCCCGCACCCGCGTACGTCAGGTGGTCGCGGGCACGATGACGCTGAACCGGGGCACGGCACATCCAGGGGTCGGCGCCGGGCATATGGCCCAGCAACCCCCGGTGTGCCGACCGGGTTACGCACCTGTGCGCATTCGAGTTACCCAGCGTCAACGGTGCACGTCAACCACATGATCACGGTCTTCGGCGGCGGGCTACTTGATCGCTCCGGCCGTCACCCCCGACACGAACTGCCGCTGGAAGGCGAAGAAGACGACCAGCGGCACCACCATCGAAAGGAACGCGCCCGGCGCGAGCACGTCGATGTTGTTGCCGAACTGCCGTACCTGCTGCTGGAGCGCGACGGTGATCGGCGGATGCGTGGAGTCCGCGAACACCAGCGCCACCAGCATGTCGTTCCACACCCACAGGAACTGGAAGATGGCCAGCGAGGCGATCGCCGGACCGCCCAGCGGCAGCACCACCCGGGCGAACAGCCGCAGTTCGCCCGCACCGTCCAGCCGGGCCGCCTCCAGCAGCTCGCGCGGGATCTCCGCGAAGAAGTTCCGCAGCAGGAACACCGCGAACGGCAGCCCGAAGGCGGTGTGGAACAGCACCACCCCGGCCGTCGTCTCGAACAGCCCGATGGCGCCGAACAGTTTCGACACCGGGATCAGCGCCACCTGCACGGGGACCACCAGCAGCCCCACGACGATCAGGAACAGCCAGTCCCGGCCGGGGAACTCCAGCCAGGCGAACGCGTACCCGGCCAGCGCGCCCAGCGTGACGACGAGCACGGTCGCCGGGACGGTGATCGCGACCGTGCTCAGCAGCGATCCGGTGATCGTCTCGTTGGACAGCAGGTGCGCGTAGTTGTCGGCGGTCAGCCGGGACGGCGCGCTCAGCACCTGCCACCAGCCGCCGTCGTTCAGGTCGGTGGACGAGAGGAACGACGAGATCAGCAGGCCCAGCGTCGGCAGCAGCCAGAACAGGCCCGCGAGGACCAGGAAGACCCGGAGGGCTCCGCCGGCCACCCGGGCCGCCACGCCCTTGGACGACCGGGACCACGGTGCGGCGCTCATCGGCGGGCCTCCCGGCGCATCCGGCGGATGTTGTACAGCATGACCGGCACCACCAGTACCAGCAGCAGCACGGCGATCGCGCTGCCCAGCCCCTGGTCGGCGTCCGTACCGAAGGACGTGCGGTACAGCTGGAGCGCGAGCACGTTCGCGTCGTCCTGCACCGCGCCCGGCGCGATCACGAACACCAGGTCGAAGATCTTCATCACGTTGATGACGAGGGTGACCAGGACGACCGCCAGCACGGGCGCCAGCAGCGGCACGGTGATCCGGCGGAACACCTGCCACTCGTTCGCCCCGTCCACCCGCGCCGCCTCCAGCAGCTCGCGCGGTACGGCGGCCAGCCCCGCCCCGATCAGCACCATCGCGAACCCGGCCCACATCCACACGTACGCCCCGATCACCGCAGGGGTCACCAGCGTCGGACCGAGCCACGCCACGCCCGCGTACGGCTCGCGGAAGTTCGACGCGGGCAGCCGCAGCCGCGCCCCGTCGGCCTTCGCGGACAAGGTGAAGGTGCCGTCGGAGCGGGCCGCCGCCGTCTCCACCACCCGGCCGTCCTTGACCGCCTCGATCCGCATCCCCGCCAGGGCCGGCTCCGTGGGGTCGACCGTGTTCGTCCGGCCGCCGCCGCCCCGGGTGAAGTCCTGCCAGACCGTGCCGGTGACCTTGCCGGGCTCGGCGGCGGGGGCCTTGGCCGTACGGGACCCCTTGGGCAGCGCGCCCGGGGCCACGCCGACCAGCGGCACCAGCACGGGCGCGCCCGCCCGTACCGGATCACGGGTCTCGAACGCGCCGCCCGCGGCCGCCTCCAGCGGGGAGTCCCGGCCCGGGCGCGCCTTCGGGAACGCCGAGGACGGGGCGAAGGTGTCGTGCACCCCGACCGCCACGGCGTTCGCGACGCCGCGGTGGGGGTCCTGGTCGTAGACGAGCCGGAAGATGATGCCCGCCGCCAGCATCGAGATCGCCATCGGCATGAACACCAGCAGCTTGAACGCCGTCCCCCAGCGCACCCGTTCGGTGAGCACCGCGAAGATCAGCCCGAGCGCGGTGGCGGTGGTCGGGGCCAGCACCACCCAGAGCGCCGTGTTCCTCAGCGCGGTACGGATGGTGTCGTCCCGCAGGATCTCCACGTAGTTGTCGCCGCCCGCGAACGTGTCGCCCGAGCGGTCGAAGAAGCTGCGGTACAGCGAATAGCCGATGGGGTGCACCACGAGCGCACCCAGCAGGACCAGCGCGGGGAGCAGGAACGCCGCCGCTATGAGGCGGCGGCGCCTGACCTCCCCCGCCCGTGAGACGTCGGGGGCCGCCACCGGGTCAGTTCCCGAACGCCTTGGCCGCGTCCGCCTCCAGTTTCGCCTGGGTGCCCGTCACGTCCGACGGGTTCGCCAGGAAGTCCTGGAGGTCCTTCCACTCACCGGCGCCCGGCGTACCGCCGAAGGCCGCCGGAGCCTGGTCCGACATGTCGAAGCGGAAGTCGTCGCCCGCCGCGATCAGCGCCTTCGCGATGCCGCGCTGGATGTCGTTCGGGTACGCGGCCGGGTCCACCGACTTGTTCGGCGAGATGAAACCGCCCTCGCGGGCCTGGATCTCCGCCGCGTCCGCCGAAGCCAGGAAGGTCAGCAGCGCCTGCGCGCCCTTGGACGGCTTGAGGGCGACCGCCACGTCACCGCCGGAGACCACGGGGGCCTTGCCGCCGCCGACCGCCGGGAACGGGAAGACGAGCGCGTCCTCGCCGACCTTCGCCTGCGTCTGGGCGATGTTCACCGCCACGAAGTCACCCTCGAAGACCATCGCGGCCGCCGGCCGGTCACCACCGGTGAACGTCTGCGTCACCGACTTCGGGAACTCCGTCGCCAGGGCGCCGCTCTGCCCGCCCGCCAGGTAGTCCTTGCGGCCGAACAGCTCGGCGAGCGTCGTCAGCGCCTGCTTGACGCTGTCGTCCGTCCACTTGATCTCGTGCTTCGCCAGCTTGTCGTACTTCTCCGGCCCCGCCTGGGACAGGTAGACGTTCTCGAACCAGTCCGTCAGCGTCCAGCCGTCCGCACCGGCCACCGACACCGCCGGGGTGCCGGACGCGGAGAGCGTGTCCGCCGCCGCGATCAGGTCCTTCCAGGTCTTCGGCGGCTGCACGCCCGCCGCCTCGAAGGCCTTCGCGTTGTACCAGACCAGCGACTTGTTGGCCGCCTTGTAGTACACGCCGTACTGGGTGCCGTCGACCGCGCCCAGGGTCTTCCAGCCCTGCGAGTAGTTCTTCTCCAGCTCGGCCTTGGCCTCCGGACCCACCGGCTGCGCCCACTTGTTCTGCACCGCCGAGACCAGCGCCCCGACCTGCGGGAGCAGCGCCACGTCCGGCGGCTGGCCGCCCGCGATCTTCGTACCCAGGAAGGTGACGATCGGGTCCTGGGCGGGCACGAAGGTGACGGTGGCGCCCGTGCGCTTCTCGAACTCCTTGAGGACCTTCGTGAAGTTGGCCTGCTCCGGGCCCGTCCAGACCGCCGCGACCTCCAGCTTCTCGCCGGTCAGCTGCGGTAACGCCACCCGCGGGCTGGTGGAGGGCCCGGCGCCCGCCGGGGGGTCCGCCTTGTCGCCGCCGCCGCACGCGGTGAGTGCGAGCGTGCCCGTCGCCAGCAGGGCCGCCCAGGCGTGCGCCCTCCTGCGGCGGCCCCCCTCGCGCCCCCTGCGGGCTTCCGTGTGGCCGGTTCCGTGCTCCCTGCGCATGGCTCTGCCCCCGATGCCGGTGTGCTCGTGGTGTGTTCCGTGCCACAAGGTCTACGCCGAGCGGCGCACCCCCGCAATACCGCGTCACGGGGTTGAGGGGGCCGGGTGGGGGTGTGACGTCCGGGGCGGGGCGTACTCAGGGGGCCGCCGGGAACCGGACAGGTATCGCGGAGACCAGGTGTGCGGCCCGGTCCAGGGCGCTGGCCAGCAGCGCCAGGTCCGTCGGGCCGTTGCCCAGCTCGCGGACGGGTCGGCGGGCCGGTGGATCACCCATCCGCTCCCACTCCACCGGGACCACGGTCGGCCGCGACGTGGCGGTCCGGGGGATCCGGCCGGTGACCCGGCCGCCCTGGAAGGGGACCGTCCGGCCGTCGGCGTGGTGCAGCAGGCCGCGGCCGGGACCGGGCTGGTCGGGAGCGTCCAGTTCGACCCGCAGGGAGGCCAGCCGGGCCGGTTCCGTCCCGGCGGTGCGGTCGGGACGGGCGCTGGTGGCCACCAGGTGCACTCCGAGCCGGCCGCCCTCGCGGGCCAGGCCCTCCAGGATCCGCACCACGGAACCGGCCGCCGGCCGGCCCGTACTGCCCAGGCCGGGTGCGACCAGCGCGTCGAAGTCGTCCACGAGGACCACCAGGCGCGGCAGCGGGCCGGGCCCGGCGGAGGCCGCGGTACGGGGGGCGGAGGCGCGCAGCCGCAGGGTCCCGGTGCGCTGGGAGTCCTCGCCGTCGATCGCCCCCGCGGCCCGGGCGGCGCTCCGGCCCTCTTCCGGGGCGGGCCGGCGGGGCGAGACCATCAGGTCCGACACCTCGCGCCGGGCGTGCCAGTCGGCGAACGTCACCCCGTCCAGCAGCTCGTGCCGGCGCTTGAGTTCGGCGCCCAGGGCCTGGGCGAACTCCCGCATGCGCAGCGGGTCGGAGGCGACCAGGTGCGCCGAGACGTGCGGCAGCTCGGTGCAGGGCAGCAGCCCCTCGCCGCGTTCGCCGCCGGCCCCGTCGATCAGCAGCAGGCCGAGCCGGTCGGGGCGGGCCGCGGCGCACAGGGAGGCGGCGACGGACCGCAGCAGCTCCGTCCGGCCGCTGCCCGGCGGGCCCTCGATGAGCAGGTGCGGGCCGTCGTGGACCAGCTCCACGCCGACGGGGCCGCGCCGGCCGGCGCCGAGCACCACCTCGGCGAGCCCGCCGACGGTCTGCCCCGGCCCGGTACCGGCCGCCCAGCGGGCCATCAGGGAGGCCGGGGTGGCCCGGGCCAGGCCGAGCTCGTCGAGCAGCCGGGAGGTCTGGGGCAGGCTGGCGGCGGCCGGCCGGTAGCCGCCCGCGGCTACCGGCTCGGCGCGCAGCGGGGCCAGCGCGCGGGCGAACCGCTCCGCCCAGGCGGCGGAGACGGCGTCGGCGACGGCGGTCTCGCCGGGGCGGACCGGCTGGCCGCCGCTGACCGGGAAGGTCCGTACGGCGGTGGCGACCTCGCCGCTGAGCACGGCGACCGCGCCGCAGGCCCGGAAGGCGGGGGTGCTCGCGCAGGCGGCCTCGTACGTCTCGGCGAGAGGGCTGGCGGGCGTGGCGGCCGGGGCCTCGGCGAGCGCGAGGAGGTGGATGCCGGCGGCGGGCCCGTGCGAGGCCAGCCGGGCCGTGACCTCGCGCAGGTGGCCGGTGCCGGGATCGCCGTCGAGGACGACGAGGGTGTACGGGCCCTCGTACGCGGCCGCGGCCCGGCGGACGGCGTCGGGCTGGGCGGTGGCCCAGCCGGTGCCGAGGGGGCTGTCGTCGAGGCGCCGGGTCAGCTCGCCGGTGCGGGCGGCGGCCTGTTCGCGGTCGTGGGCGAGCAGGAGACGGCAGTGCTGGCCGTGGGCGGGGCGGACGTGCGGGAGCCAGCCGAGCCAGGTCCAGTCCGTGGTGCCGTCCATCGCGAGCAGCACGATCTCCAGCCGGGCGGGGGAGTGCAGGGCGGCGAGCTGGGTGATCACGGACCGGGCGACGCCGGTGCGGCGGGCGCGCGGGCCGGCGATGCCGAGCGCGCCGGCTTCGCGCAGGTCGACGCGGCTGCCGGCGCCGAGGCCGACGTCGAGGGCGCCGGGCGGGCGGGACCAGAGCCGGCCGGTCGGGCCGAGGGCGGCGAGCAGCAGCGCGGCGGGGTCGTCGGCGGCGGGCGGCACGGCGGCCGGGGCCTCGGCCTCCGCCTCGACGGCGGGCTCGGCGATGTCCTCGCCGCGCACCCACTTGCGCGCCCAGGCCCCGATCGAGCGCCGCCGCCCCGCTCCGGCGGGCACGACGGACCCCCCGGCGGTGGGCCACACGGCGGCCGGCGCCCCCACCCTCGGCGCCCCCCCGACCATCCCCGGGCCGTCGGGTGCAGCGTGGGCGGCTGCGCCGCCGTACTGGGTTCCGGGCCGGTCCGGCGCCGGGTGGGCCGCTGCGCCGTCCCGGCTGTGCGCGGGGTTCGCCGCCGGGCCGCCGTGGGCCCCGGCGGGCCGGCTTCCCGGCCCCTCCGGGGCGTGGGCCGACCAGCCGGTACCGGGGGTGGCGTGGGCGTCGTGGCGCGGGGCGCCGCCGTACTGGGTTCCCGGCCGGTCCGGGGCGGGGTAGGGGGTAGGGCCGGCTTGACCCTGGGCTCCGGGCCTGCCCGAGCCGGTACCGGGGGTGGCGTGGGCGTCGTGTCGCGGGGTGCCGCCCGACTGGGTTCCGGGCCGGTCCGGGGCGGGGTGGGGGGTTGCGCCGTCGCGGCTGTGCGCGGGGTGCGGCGCCGGGCCGCCGTGGGCCCCGGCGGGGCGGCTTCCCGGCCCCTGCGGGGCGTGGGCCGACGAGGCGGTACCGGGGGTGCCGTGGGCGTCATGCCGCCCGGCGCCGCCCGATGCCGGGTAGGCGGTTGCGCCGCCTTGGCCCCGGGTTTCGGGGTCGCCTGAGCCGGTACCGGGGGTGCCGTGGGCGTCGTGTCGCGGGGTGCCGCCCGACTGGGTTCCGGGCCGGTCCGGGGCGGGGTGGGCGGTTGCGCCGTCCCGGCTGTGCGCGGGGTACGGCGTCGGGGCACCGTGGGCCCCGCCGGGCCGGCTTCCCGGCCCCTCCGGGGCGTGCCTTCCCGCGGAAGCGCGCGGTGCGCCGGGGGTGCCCGGCTCGTTGGGACCGTGGGCGGGCCGGCCCGCAACGGGGGCGCCGGGGTGGCCGTCGGCGGAAGCGCGCGGTGCGCCGGAGGTGCCCGGCCCCCCGGGGGCGGCCTGGGCCGCGCCTTCGGCGCCCTGGCCGGCGGGCCATGCCGTGCCGGAGGCGCCGGAGTGCGGCCACGCTCCGCCGGGGGAGCCGGCGGACGGGGTGCCGCGGCGGAGCCCCTGAGCGGGGTCGGGGGCGGAGCCCCCGTTTCGGGAAGGGGCGGGGTGGGGGATCTGCCCCTGCGGGCCACCCCGTCCCGCCCACCCGTACGCCCCCGCGTCGGCCGCGCCCGGAGTGCCGTAACCGCCCGCGCCGGGTTCGTCGTAGCGGCCGGTCGCCTCCGCGTGGGGGCCGCTCTGACCACCCGAGGCTCCCCGGGCCGCCTCCGGAGAGCCGACGGTGTCCGGGCCGGGGTCGTCGTAGCGGCTGGCCGCCCCCGCGCGGGGGGTGTTCTGGCCGGGCGAGCCCGCCCGCGCCGCGTCCGGGGCGCCGTACGTG